>DASXFE010000074.1:0-22903 GCA_036489765.1 Allostellaceae bacterium
GTCAGTCCGTGGCGCAGGCGGAGCTGCGCGACGAGGACAGCGCAATCCGCCAAGAGGCGTCGAGGGACGGCGGATGACGCTTCGCTCTTCCGCCTTACACGGCTTATGCTCGACGGAACAAATTAAGGGAGCCGGCCATGAAGCTGATGTGGTTCCACCTGATGCCGTACACCGAGCTGCCGGACGATTTTCGCGAGAAGCATCCTTCGGTTTGGGTCGACATCCATTCGTCGCTGTTCGATCCGCGGCGCGCGCATCACATGTACAACGACTTCATGGACGAGCTCGAATACGCCGCCGAATGCGGGTTCGATGCCGTCTGCGTCAACGAGCACCATTCGAACGGATACGGCCTGATGCCGTCGCCCAATCTGATCGCCTCGTCGCTGGCGCGGCGCACGACCGACACCGCGATCTGCGTGATGGGCAACAGCCTCGCGCTCTACAACCCGCCGACGCGGGTCGCCGAAGAATTCGCGATGATCGACTGCATCTCGGGCGGCCGCCTCATCGCCGGGTTCCCGGTCGGCACGCCGATGGATACCTGTTTCTGCTACGGCCAGAACCCGTCGATGCTGCGCGAGCGGTATCTCGAGGCGCACGACCTCGTCATGAAGGCTTGGCAGGAGAAGGACACCTTCGCCTTCAACGGCCGGTACAACCAGCAGCGCTATGTCAACATCTGGCCGCGCCCGATCCAGCGCCCGCATCCGCCGGTCTGGATCCCGGGCGGCGGCTCGGTCGAGACGTGGCAGTGGTGCGCAAAGATGGACTACGTCTACGCGTACCTGTCGTACTTCGGCTACAAGGACGGCGAAGCCACCATGAAGGGCTTCTGGGAGGAGATGAAGCGGCTCGGCAAGGATCTGAATCCGTACCGCGCCGGCTTCCTCCAGTTCGTCGGCGTCGCCGAAAACCGCAAGCAGGCGATGGAGCTTTATGCCGAGCCGGCCGAGTATTTTTATGGCCGCTGCCTGCGCGTCGACGCGAAATGGGCGAATCCGCCGGGCTACATCACCGAGGCGACCCAGCGCGCCGGCGTCCAGGGCCAGATCGGCCGCGCCGCCAGCGCCGATGCGCGGCAGAAGGCGCGCGCCACCACGAGCATGGATGACATCGTCGATCGCGGCTATGTGATCGTGGGTTCGCCCGACGAGGTTGTAGAACAGCTCACCGAGGTCGCGACCAACCTCAATGTCGGGCACCTGATGATGCTCCTGCAATTCGGCAACATGAACAAGGAGCTGGCCAAGTACAACACCCGGCTCTTCGCCGAAAAGGTGCTGCCAAAGCTCAGCCACATCCATTCGGAATGGGAAGACCATTGGTGGCCGCAACCGATGACGCGCGTCGAGCGGGCCGAGCTCCCGGCATTTTCGGCGCACGCGGCGGAATGACGGCGAGAAAACCCCCAAACCCCCAACCTTCCCCCGCTTGCGGCGGAGCAAGCTCGCTGCATCGCTGACGAGGGCAATCCCCTCCCCTGCGAGCAGGGGAGGATCAGGGTGGGGGCCTCACCCAATCCAGGGAGAGAAACGTCATGAGGACAAGCCTCGCTACTCTGGTTCTCGCGGGCGGATTGGTGCTGTCGTTCGGGACGGCGCGCGCGGAGGTCCTGACGCTGACCTCGCCGCAGATCAAGGACAACGGTGAGCTGGCAGTGAAGAACGCCTGCGGCGACAAGTCCAATCCGAATTGCGTTGGGGAGAACGTCTCGCCGCCGCTGCAATGGTCGGGCGTGCCGGCCGGCACCAAGAGCTTCGCGCTCCTGCTGTTCGACCCGGAAGGCCGCGCCCCGGCCGGCGTCTCGCACATGGTGCTCTACGGTATTCCCGCCGACGTCACCGGCTTCAAGGAAGGCGAGCTGAGCCAGCCCTCGGACAAGTACATCGGCGGCACCAGCACGATGAAAAAGAACACCTATTGGGGCCCCGGCACCCCGCCCAACACCGACTGGCACCACTATACCTTCACCCTGGTCGCCACCGACCTCGACCCGAAAGACCCGGCGCTCAAGCCCGGGATGACTCGGGAAGAACTGGCGACCGCGCTCGGGGCCGGCACGCCCAACAGCCACGTCAAAGGTTCGGCCGGCCTGGTGACGCGGTTCAAGCATCCGTCATAACTGGGCCGGGCTGATAAATCTCCCTCTCCGCCCATCGGGCCCATCGGGGGAGAAGGCCGGAGTGAGGTGGGCATGCTCCGGCTCTGCCCACCTCACCCTCCCCCCAGTGGGCGGAGAGGCGTAAAGAGCACTCCCTGCATTTGTGCATTGCACAAATATCGATCTCATTCATAAGCCTTGCGTACTATATCCCTCCGAGAGGATCTCGTTGGGGGTGTTGCGTGAGTTTGCTGACTTGGGATCGGCCACGGGCGCGGCGGCAGGCTAAGGCCGGTGTACCGGGGGTGTTGACGCCGCTGCGCATGACGCTGGTCGGCGCGCTGTTGATCGCGGTCGGACCGCTGTCGATCAGCCTCTACACCCCGGCGATGACGATGCTGATCGAGGCGCTTCACACCAGCGAAGGTGCGGTGCGGGCGACGATCACGATCTACCTGTTCGGCTTCGCCACGTCGCAGCTTTTGTGCGGCCCGCTATCGGACCGGCTCGGGCGGCGGCCGGTCCTCCTCGTGTGCCTTGCCCTGTACGTGATCGGGTCGGGTCTCTGTGCCGGGGCGAATTCGATCGGGATGCTGATCGGCGGACGGCTGGTGCAGGGAATGAGCGCGTGCGGCGGGGTCGCGTTGTCGCGGGTGATGGTCGTCGACCGCTTTGCCGGCAACGGCGCGGCCCGGATCATCTCGCTGATGAGCCTCATCCTGTCGGTCGCCCCGGCGGCGGCGCCGATCCTCGGGGGTGCGCTGATCACGGTGACGACATGGCGCGTCCTGTTCGCGATCCTCGCGGTCTATGGCGCGGTGCTGCTGGCCCTCGTCTGGTGGTTCCCGGAAACCAACCTGCACCGTGACGCCCGCGCCACCCGGCTGCGCTCGATCGTCGTCAATTACGCGACATTGCTGACCTCGCGCGGCTTTATCAGCCAGGTCGTGCTGACGGCGCTGTCGATCGGCGGGTTCTATGCATCGCAGACGCTGACGCCATTCGTGCTGATGGGGAAATTGGGACTATCCAGTCCCGTCTTCGGCTGCGTCACCGCGACCTTGATGGTGTCGTATCTGATCGGCTCGCTCGCGACCAACCGGCTTCTGCGTTACGTGACGATGACGCGGCTGGTGCTGTCCGGGGCGCTGATGGTGCTCGCGGCGGCGATCGCGCTGACGCTGAGCGTGACGCTTCTCGGCATCGGCATCATTCAGATCATCGCCCCGATGTGCCTGTGGATGCTGGGCTTCGCGTTCATCATGCCGGGGGTGACGACGGCGGCGCTCGCGCTCTTCCCGCGCAACGCCGGCTCGGCCTCGGCGCTGATGGGTAGCCTGCAGATGGGGATGGGGTTCGCGGGCACCGCGCTATGTTCGCTCTTCGCCGACGCGACCCAGGCGATTGCCATCGTGCCGCCGGCGATGGGCGGGCTCGCGGTACTCGCCTACCTTGCCGCTAACTGGCGGGCGATCCGCGGTCGATGACCCCGTCGCGGCGCAGCCCGGCGATCTCCGCGTCGCTGTAGCCGAGGAGATCGCGCAGCACCTCTGCCGTATGCTGGCCAAAGGTCGGCGGCGCCGTCACCGGGCGCTGGGCGCTGCCGGGAAACTTGACCGGGCGGCCGACGACCTTGATCGGGCCGATCGTCGCGTGCTCGGCCTCGACCACCATCTCGCGCGCCATCGCATGCGGGTGGGACAAGGCCGCGGTGACGCCGAGCACCGGCGCGTTCGGTACATCGTATTCGGCGAGGCGGGCCTGCCATTCGGCGGTCGTGCGGGTGCGGGTGACGGCGGATATGGCTTCATCGACCTCGTCGCGCCGCTCGCGCCGCAAGGCCGGGCTCGAATAGCGCGGGTCGTTGGTCAGCTCCGGCCGCCCGAGGCATTCGCAGAGCTTGCCCCAGAACGATTCCGACAAGACCGCAATGATGATCGCGCCGTCCGAGGTCGGGAAGCTGCCATAGGGTACGATGTTCGGATGGCTCGACCCCATCGGCTGCGGGTCGGCGCCGGTGATGAAGCCAAGCTGCGCGAAATAGCCGAGCATCCCGATCAGCCCGTCGTAAAGGCTGATGTCGATGAGCCGCCCCTTCCCGGTCGCGTGCCGTTCGTGGAGCGCGGAGAGGATCGCGATCGGACCGAACACGCCGCCGACCATGTCGCCGAGCGGGATGCCCAGCTTGATCCCGCGCTGCCCGCGCTCGCCGTTGACCGACAACGCCCCGGTCATCGCCTGCGTGACGATGTCGAAAGACGGTTTGTCGCGCAACGGCCCCGAAAGCCCGAACCCGCTGATCGCGCAGTAGATCAGCCCCGGATTGATCGCGCTCAGCGCCTCATACCCGAGCCCGAGCCGGTCCATGACCCCGGGCCGATAGTTCTCGACAAGGATGTCCGACGTCGCGGCGAGCCGGCGCAGGATCTCCTTCCCCTTGTCATGCTGCAAATCGACGACGAGGCTTTTCTTGTTGCGGTTGATGCCGAGGAAATAGTGGCTTTCGCCATCGACAAACGGCGGAAACCGCCGGGTCTCGTCACCAGTCCCGGGCGGCTCGATCTTCAAAACCTCGGCCCCGAGATCGCCCAAATTCTGCGTCGCAAACGGTCCGGCCAGAACGCGCGTCAAATCGATGACCCGGACGCCGGCAAGTGGGCCGGGCCAAGCGTTGATATCGCTCACAGGCGATCCCTTCACATCACCGTCGTCAAATCGCCGTAGGGGGGTCAGCGAAGCGTAACCCACCCCAAGACGACCCGTTACTTCGCCGCCGTCACCATGATCTCGACCAGCACCTCGGGCCGGGCCATGTCCGCGCGGACACAGGCGCGGGCGGGTGGGTTGGCAGGGTCTACCCAGTCGTTCCACACCGCGTTCATCTGCGAGAACAAGGCCATGTCCTTGATCCACAGATTGGCGGTCAGCACGTTCGATTTGCTGGTGCCGGCCTCTTTCAGATAGTGGTCGATCTTGTCGAGGATCTGCTTCGTCTGCCCGGCGACGTCCTGGCTGGTGTCCGAGGCGGTCAGGCCGGCGAGATAGACGTTGTCGCCGCGAACGACGGCGCGGCTCATGCGCGGGCCGGGCGGCTGGGTGGTTTCGATGCGGCGGATATCGGCCATGAGGTCCCCTCCCCTTCTTGAATAAGGCGGAGGGCAGTTTGGCCCGCTCACCGCGGGAAGGGAAGGCTAGGTTTCGCTCGCCGGCACAAAGCATAGGATCGCGTCGCTGACCGTCGTCCGGCAGACGATCGCGCGGCCGACCGGGTTCGCGACGTGCACGATACGCTGGGCGGGCACACGCACCCATTTATTGTCGAGGAACACCTCGTACCCATCGGTCGCGAGCCGGTAATCGGTCGGACGGCAATCGGCGACCGAACAGCACGGCACGCCGGTCCCCGGCTGCCTCAGCGATTCGAACCAGCCGTGCAGCGCGGGATCGGCGTTGTCGGGTGGCCGCGCCCAGGTGACCGCGACCGCCGCCAGCATCGCGCAAAACAGGGAAGCGCACAGGACTCGCGGCACGGGCGGGGGTTCCTCGATGACGAGCGGCACATCAAGAAACGGCGCATGCCGGGGCGGCGTTCCCCCTGGTTATCTCGGATTATTTGAACCGGACTATTTGAAGTTGACGATCCGCTTGCCGAAGCTGTGGATGCCGTAGGTCACGAGCGGGGCATCGCCGAGCACGCGAAACCCGTGCACCCTTTCGGCCGGGATCGAGATCGTCACTCCCGGTTCCATCGCGACCGTGCCCTCCTCGCCGTCGAGCCAGGCCTCGCCCCGGCCCGAGATCACGGTCAAGACCTCGACATAGGGGTGCGAATGCTCCCGCGTCGCATAGCCCGGCTCCGATGTCTGGATGCCGGTGCGCAGCGGAATGCCCTCGCCGTTGTCGTCGCCGATCAGGGCGCGATACGTCGCGCCGCCGGGAAAATCGACGACCGGCCGGTCGTCTTCGCGGATCACGGTCAGCGGGTCGGTCATGGTTTGGCTCCTCGCCGGTAGTCGGGTCATTTTAATCGAAAACCTCTTCGAGGTCATTCCGGGCTCCCGCGCAATGCGCGGGCCCCGGAATGACGAAACTTGAGGACGGACCTCGCCTCCCGGCAATATGTCCGCGACCACCGCTCCCAGGAACCTCAGCGATGAAAAACAACGACCGGCCGCGCGACTACCGCAAGGACACGCTGCTCACCCATGTCGGGCGCAACCCGGAGGCCAATTTCGGCGCCGTCAATCCGCCGGTCTATCACGCGTCGACGATCCTCTCGAAGAACATGGCCGAGTGGGAGGCGAAGCGCGAGGCGCCGCCCTTTACCGGCGTCCGCTACGGCCTTCACGGCACCCCCGGCACATTCCCGCTCGAGGAGCTGCTGGCAAAGATCGAGGGCGGGTATCGCGCGATGCTGATGTCGTCGGGCCTCGCCGCGGTCACGGCGCCGCTGCAGGCGCTGCTCGGCGCCGGCGACCATTGCCTGATGGTCGACAGCGCCTACGGCCCGGCGCGCAATTTCTGCGAAGGCATCCTGAAGAGATGCGGGGTCGAGACGACCTATTACGACCCGCGCGTCGGCGCCGGCATTGCCGATCTGATGCGGCCCAATACCAAAGTCGTCTATTGCGAGTCGCCAGGCTCGATCACCTTCGAGATCCAGGACATCCCCGCGATCGCGGCGGTCGCGCACCGGCGCGGCGCCAAGGTCTTGATGGACAACACCTGGGGCACCCCATACCTCTTCCGCAGCTTCGAGCACGGGGTCGACGTGTCGATCCACGCCGCCACCAAATACATCTGCGGCCATTCCGACGTGATGCTCGGCGCCGTCATCTGCAACGAGGAGACGTTCCTCCCCGTCCGCCAGGCGACCGCGCAGATCGGCCACTGTGCCGCGCCGGACGACGTGTTCTTCGCGTTGCGCGGCATGCGCACCCTCTCGGCCCGGCTCGAACGTCACCAGAAAAACGCCCTCGACGTCGCCACCTGGCTGCAAACCCGGCCCGAGGTCTCCCGCGTCCTCTACCCGGCCCTCCCCGAAGACCCCGGCCATGAGATCTGGAAGCGCGACTTCCTCGGCGCCTGCGGCCTTTTCGGCGTCGTCCTCAAACCTGCCTCGAAGGAACAGGTCTACGCGATGATCGACGCCCTCGACCTCTTCGGCATCGGTGCGAGCTGGGGCGGCTTCGAAAGCCTGATCCAGCCCGCCTACCCCGACCGCACCCGCACCGCGACGACCTGGACCGCCGAGGGCCCGCTGATCCGCATCCATATCGGCCTTGAAGACCCGGCCGACCTCAAGGCCGATCTGGCCCAAGGGCTCGAGCGGCTGCGCAAGGGGGCATGACCGGTAAAATCGCCGCAATCGTCTCGTATGTTCTACGACGTCTTAGGGCGGGGGGCTCCGGCCTCCCTGTTAAAGGGCTGATAAAAACAGGTGGAACAGGTGACCCTGCGCAATCGCCCGCTTGTATGGCCGGCGATGCAGGCTCGGCATTTCACATCGCGCCGCTATGCCGGCAGAATGGGCGTGTAAGGCTGGCGACAGCCGGGGGAGACGGTGATGGATACGGTTGAGACGCGCGGCGACACGGTGATGCAGGACTGGCTCGGCCGCGCGGATGAGATCGTGCCGATGCTTCGCGAGCAGGGCGACGAGATCGAGCGGCGGCGGGAATTGCCCGACGAAATCGTCGAAGCGATGGTCGCGCGCGGCATCTTCAAGATGCTGCTGCCGAAGTCTATCGGCGGGCATGAGCTCGACCCGCTGACCTATACGGCGGTGCTTGAGCGGCTGGCGACCGGCGACGCGAGCTGCGCGTGGGGCCTCGGGCAGAATTCGGGGTGCTCGATGACGGCGCCCTATCTCGATCATTCGATCGCCAAGGATGTCTTTGGCGGGCCCCGCGGCATCCTCGCCTGGGGGCCGGAACTGCCCGGAGCCGGGAAATGCGCCGCCGTCTCGGGCGGGTATCGCGCGACCGGGCAATGGGGCTTTGCGACCGGCAGCCGCCACGCGACCTGGCTCGGCGCCCATTGCCCGGTGTTCGAGGAAGACGGCAGCCCGCGCCTCGGCCCCAACGGGCGGCAGATCACCCGCACGATGCTGGTGCCCAAAAAGGACGTGACGGTCATCGACAACTGGCAGGTGCTGGGCCTCCGCGGCACCGGCAGCGACAGCTACAAGCTCGACAACCATTTCGTGCCCGAAGCCTATACGGCGATGCGCGACAACGCCGAGGAGCGGCGCGAGAAGAGCCCGCTCTATCAGTTCACCAGCGGCATGATCTACGCGATGAGCTTTTCGCACGTCTCGCTGGGGATCGCCCGCGGAGCCTATGATTCGTTCATCGAGATCGCGCGCGACAAGATTCCGCGCGGGTCGAAGGGCACATTGCGCACCAACAATGTGATCCAGGCGCAGGTGTCGCAGTGCTGGGCGCGGCTGCAATCGTCGCGCGCCTATCTGCGCAACGTCGTCGGCGCGATGTGGGACGAGGCTCAGCGTACCGGCCGGATCAGCGTCGAGCACCATCCCGAGTTGCGCCTCTCGTCGACCTGGGCGATCCACAACGCGCGCGACGTCGTCGCGACGGTCTACCACGCCGCCGGGGCCTCGGCGATTTTCGAAAGCAATCCGCTCGAACGGCGAATGCGCGACATCCACGCCGGGACCCAGCAGGGCCAGGGCCGCCCTATCCATTTCGAGACGGTCGGACAGATGCTGATGGGCCTGCCGCCCGAAGGGCGGATGTTCAGATAACCTCGCCCGAAGGACGAATGTTCCGCTGACCTTGCCGCTGGGGCAGAGGGCACGATAGGCTGTTCCCAACAAGGACGCGGCGGCTCGGCCGTGCTGAGACAACGCAGTCGGGGGGAACACCATGAACGAGAACATTGCCGACGGTACCGGCCGCTCCGCGACGATCGCGGCGCGCCTCGACCGGCTACCGCCGTCGCCCTATGTCCGCCGTTTTATCGTGCTGCTGGCGCTGGGCGCGTTTTTCGATGTGTTCGACAACGGGTTGATCTCGTTCATCGCCCCCGGCCTCTACAAGGCGGGGATCATGGTGCCGACGACGAAGGGCTTCTTCGACGTCCACGGCTACGCAAGCCTCATCTCCGCCACCTTTGCCGGGATGCTGATCGGCACGCAGGGGCTGGCACCGCTGTCGGACTATTTCGGGCGGCGGACGGTGTTCACGACCGCCCTCGTCTGGTACTGCATCGCCACCTTCGTCATGGCCTTCCAGACGACCGATACGGCTCTCATCTTCTGGCGCTTTCTCGCCGGGGTCGGAATCGGCGTCGAGTTTGTGACGATCGACACCTATTTGTCGGAGTTGGTGCCGGTCGAGCGGCGCGGCGCGGCATTTGCCTTTACCTCGCTGATCGGCACGACGGCCTATCCGATCACCGCGTTCCTCGCCTGGGCGCTGGTGCCCTATCAGCCCTTGGGCGTCGATGGCTGGCGCTGGGTGGCGATCATCGGCGCCAGCGGTGCCATCATCGCCTGGGTCTTGCGGCTCGGCATTCCGGAATCGCCGCGCTGGCTCGCCCAGCACGGACGCACGGCGGATGCCGAGCGGATCATGGGGATGATCGAGGCCCGGGTCGTCGCGCATCACGGCCGCGACCTGCCGCCGCCGCACGCGCTTCACGACGAGATCGAGGAACAACCGGGCAGCTTTGCCGAGATCTTCCGCGCGCCCTATCGCGACCGCACGGTCATGCTGATCGTGTTCCAGCTGTTGCAGACGGTCGGGTATTACGGGTTCACGAGCTGGGTCCCGACGCTGTTGCTCGCGCAAGGGATCAACGTCACGAAGTCGTTGCTCTATACGGTCATCATCGCGGCGGCAAACCCGTGCGGGGCGCTGGCCGCGACCTGGTTCGCCGACAAGTGCGAACGGAAATGGCAGCTCGCCTTCGCCGCGCTATCGATCGCGGTGTTCGGGATCATCTTCTCGCAGCAGACCAGTGCGGCCGGGATCATGGTGATCGGCGTCATCATCGCGTTCTCGAACACGGTGCTCGCCTACTCGCTGCACGCCTACCAGTCGGAGCTTTATCCGACCCGCGTCCGCGCCCGCGCGGTCGGGTTTACCTACGGGTTCAGCCGGCTCAGCACGATTTTCATCCCGTTCATGATCGCCTTTTGCCTGCGGAACTACGGCACGATCGGCGTCTTCACCTTTATCGCCGGCGCGATGGTGCTGGTGTTCTTCATCATCGCGATCATGGGCCCGAAGACGACCGGCCTCCGCCTTGAGGCGATATCGCGCTAGGCCCGATACTTCTTGAACGCGGCCTCGTCGAACTTGAGGGCGAGGCCGGGGGCGGTGGGCAGGTCGAGGAGGCCGTCCTTGGGCTCGGGCACCGATTCCCAGAGGTGGAACAGGCGCGGCATGTACTCGACGGTGAGCCCGTTGGGAACAGCGCCGACGAGGTGGACGTGGATTTCGGGAACGCCATGGCTGACGACCGGAAGGTTGAATGCCTCGGCCATGCCGGCGATCTTGAGCCACGGGGTGATGCCGCCCGAGCGGACCTGGTCGATCATCACAATGTCGACCGAGCAATGCTCGAGCATGTGCCGGAAGGGGACGATGCCGTAGAGGTACTCGCCGCCCGCGACCGGAGTCGACAACGCATCGGCGACGCGGGCGAGACCGGCGTAATCGTCGTGGGTCGTGACATCCTCAAGCCAGTAGAGACCGACGCCGGCATCCTCGACGCGTCGCCCGATATCGATCGCTTGCTCGGGTCGCCAGCGCTGGTTGATGTCGCACATCAAATCCATGTCGGGCCCCACCGCCTCGCGGATCAGCACGGCCTGCTCGACCTCCCGCTTCGGCGAAGTGGCGCCGGGGAGCCCGAGTTGCATCTTCGTCTGGCGGTGCCCCTTGGCCTTCAGGCGCTCGCCGGCGGTTACCGCCTCGTCGAGCTTGAGCCCACGGCGGAGCGCGCCCGAGGCGTAGGTCGCGATCTTGTCCCGTCCGCCGCCGAGCAGCTTCCACAGCGGCTGGCCCAGCGCTTTCCCCTTGATGTCCCACAGCGCGACATCGATCGCCGACATCGCCATCGTCAGGATGCCGGCGGGCCCGGCCGAGCCCGCAGCGGCGCGCAGTTTCGCCGCGATGCCTTCGAGGCGGAGCGGGTCGTCGCCGATGGTCAGCGCGCCGAGCTCGTCGATCGCGTGCCGCAGCGTCTTGGTGATCGCGCCGCCGAAATAGGCGACGCCGAGCCCTTCGATGCCGTCATCGGTGCGAAGCCGCAATGTGACGATCGGGTTCGTGGCGTTCGGGTTCTCGGAAAACCCGGCGAGCGGCTCGTCATTGGGGAGGAGGACGATGTCAGTTTCGAGCGAGGCTATTTTCAATGGATCCTCCATCGTCATTGGGGGCGGAGCAGAGCAATCTCGGGCCGGGTAGGCTCCTCCGATCGAGATTGCTTCGTCGCTTCGCTCCTCGCAATGACAGCGATGCTTATGCCGCGAACCGCTGCACCGCGTTTTGGTCGAAGGCAAGCCCAAATCCGGGCTTGTCGCTCAGCACGAGCGCGCCTTTGTCGAGCGCCGGGGTCTCAGCGAACAGCTTCAGCATCCACGGCATGTATTCGACGGTGAGGCCGTTCGGCACCGCGGCGATCAGGTGCGCGTGGAATTCCGGGATGACGTGGCTGACGACCGGCAGGTTGAAGGCTTCGGCCATGCCGGCGATTTTCAGCCACGGGGTGACGCCGCCAGCGCGGACCAGGTCGATCATCACGAAATCGACCGAGCGCGCCTCGATCATGTGGCGGAACGGGACGATGCCGTAGACGAGCTCGCCGCCGCAGATCGGCGTCGACAGCGCCGCGTTGACCCGAGCGATGCCCGCGTAATCGTCATGCGTCGTTACGTCTTCGAGCCAGAAGAGCCCGACCCCGGCATCCTCGACCCGCTTGCCGATGTCGATCGCCTGCTCGGGGCGCCAGCGCTGGTTGATGTCGCACATCAGCGCGATGTCCGGGCCGATCGCCTCGCGCACCTTGACCATGCGCTCGACCTCGATCGCCGGTGAGGTGACGCCGGGCAGCGCGAGCTGGGTCTTCATCTCGCGGAAGCCCTTGTCCTTCAGCGTCGCCGCCGCCTTCACCACCGTATCGAGCGGCAGCCCACGGCGGAGCGCGCCCGAGGCGTAGGTTGCGATGCGATTGCGCGCGCCGCCGAGAAGCTTCCACAACGGCTGCTCCAGCGCCTTGCCGCGGATGTCCCAAAGCGCCATGTCGATCGCCGCCAATGCCAGCGTGAACACGCCGCCAGGACCTGCGCCGACCGCCGCGTCGCGCAATTTCTTGATGATCGCCTCGACCCGGTGCGGGTCCTCGCCGACGCACAGCTCGCAAAGCTGGTCGATCGCGCTTTTGAGGGTCTTGGTCAGCGCGCCGCCGTAGAAACTGACCCCGATCCCCTCTATCCCGTTATCGGTGCCGAGCGTCAGGATCACGATCGGGCGAAAACTGTCGGCCGTTTCGAGCGCGCCCGCGAGCGGCTCGTCCTCCGGCACGGTGAGAATCTGCGAGCGGAACGAAGTGAGCTTCATGATGGCCTCCACCCAGCCAGGTCATTCCGGGGCGCGGCGCAGCCGCGAGCCCGGAACCCAAGAACACGGAATCTTCCCAAGCGCATCGGGGCAGTCGAGCGAATTATTCGCGGGTCCGCGTCCATGGGTTCCGGGTCTCGCCCTGCGGGCGATCTCCGGAACGACGCCGCGTCAGGTGATCAGGCCTTGTAGCGCTCCAGCACGGCGTCGTCGAATTCCAGGCTTAGGCCGGGCTTTGTCGGCATCGCCAGCTCGCCGCCCTGCTGTTCCGGCACCTCTTTGAAGAGATGGCCGAGCCAGGGCATGTATTCGACGGTGAGGCCGTTCGGCGTCGCGCCGATCAGGTGGACGTGGACCTCCGGGATCAGGTGGCTGACGACGGGCAGGTTGAACGCCTCGGCCATGCCGGCGACCTTGAGCCATTGGGTGATGCCGCCGACGCGGACGAGGTCGACCATCGGGATGTCGATTGAGCGCGCCTCCATCATGTGGCGGAACGGCACGATGCCCCAGACGTACTCGCCGCCGGCGACCGGGGTCGACAGGTGGTCGGCGATGCGGGCAAGGCCCGCGTAGTCGTCGGCCGTGGTCACGTCCTCGAGCCAGAAGAGCCCGACCCCGGCATCCTCGACGCGGCGGCCGATATCCATCGCCTGCTCCGGGCGCCAGCGCTGGTTGATGTCGCACATCAGCTTGATGTCGGGACCGATCGCCTCGCGGATCTTCACCATGCGCTCGACCTCGATCGCCGACGTCGTCTCGCCGGGGAGAGCGAGCTGGGTCTTCATCTCCTTCCAGCCCTTGTCCTTGAGCGTCGCCGCCGCCTTGACGACGCGGTCGAGCGACAACTCGCGCATCAGCGCGCCCGAGGCATAGGTGGGCACCCGGTCGCGCCCGCCGCCGAGCAGCCGCCACAACGGCTGGCTCAGGTCCTTGCCGCGAATGTCCCACAGCGCCATGTCGAGGGCCGAGATCGCGAGGTTATAGACCCCGCCCGGTCCGGCCGATCCGCCGGCCGCATTCTTCCACTTGGCGTGAATGCCCTCGACCCGGTGTGCGTCCTCGCCGACCGCGAGGGCGCCCAATTCGTCGATCGCGTGGCGCAGTGTCCCGGTCAGCGCGCCGCCGAAATAGGCGACGCCGATCCCTTCCCCAGCATCGCTCGCGACCCGCACCCAGACGATCGGGCGCTTGCCGTTGGGGTTCGCCGCGGCGCCGGCGAGCGGCTCGTCGGCGGGCAGGTTGACGATGCCAGAGCGAATGCCGGTTACCTTCATCGCATCACCATTGGGTTCGGGGAAAGGGCAGATTTAAAGATCGGCCAGCCTGATCCAGCCGCCGACTGCGATCGCGAGCAAAACACCGACGACGATCAGCGGAAATCCGGTGCCGACGAGGAGCATCCACAGCGCGATGACGACAAGGCCGGTGAAGATGCCGCCGATCAGCGACGGCATCGACCGCTTGACCTTGACGCGGTCGGTCATGGCCATGCCTCACACCTTGGCGAGACGGGAGTCAGGGGCGGAATTGCGCGCCTTCTTGAGATCGCGTCTGACGTAGCGTGTGTCGCAGCCGTTGAAGACATGGCCCAGAAGGCCGCGGTCGAGATCGGTCGTGCGGAACAGCCAGTCGGCGATCGGGTACGTCAGGTTCATGTTGACGTTCATCATGATCGACTGGTTGTGGTGCGCGATGTGATGGCGCCGGATCGTGTTCATCAGCGGGATGCGCCGGATGATGCCGTCGTTCTTGACGTGGCAGCCCCAGTGGAAGAACTCGTAATTGAGGTACATGAACGAGGTCGAGCAGACGAGGAGCCAGGCCGCATTGGTGCTCCACACGAAATGGAGCAGATACGCCCCCGCCGCCGACATGCAGATGAAGAGGCTCAGCGCATAGGGCGGGAAGAACGTGATCCGGAAATCACGGGTGTCGTCGAAACTGACCTCGTGGTCGGTGAAGAACTGATGATGCGCCAGCGTGTGCCGCTTGTAGATGCCCATAAATCCCTTGACCGGCCGGTGCATCAGAAAGCGGTGCATGGCCCATTCGAAGACATTGGTGCCGAAAAGGGTCAGCGGCAGCACCAGCCAGTCGGTCCAGACCGGGTTCTGTACATGCCGGGCGCAATAGATGATCGTCGCGAGGCCGAGCGCCGCGATCAGCAGCACATGCACCGTTCCGCTGTACCAGGGCGAGATGCGGGGGCGGTAACCGGCGCGAAAGGCGGCTTGGCGCGGCGTCATCATCGGGCGTCTCTCCTTACGCCATAATCATAAACCCGGCGAAGGGGTTGCGCCAAGAACGGGGGCGCTACCCAGCGATGCCTTTAAGCGCGGCATCGATCTCGTCGGAGGTCAGCTCCCACGAATTGTCGAGATCGGCGATGAGCGCGCGCATGAACGCGTCGTGGAGGGCGAGCGCCTTGACGTCGTCGCCGAGATGGTCGGCGAGGAGCGCGAGGGCGAGTTGCGCCGGGCCGGCACCCTCATAGGTCCATTCGAACCCGGTCGGAGACAGTCGCTTCAGATCGTAGCGCGGGTCGAGCGGGTGGCCGTCGACGGTGACCTCGGCCCCGGCGAGGCTGCGGCCCCCTTCGTAATGCTTCATTGCCGCAGCGCCCGCGGGTCGTTGTAGCTGCCGACGCCGGTGCCGCGGTAGAGGATCTTGGCGTTGCGCTGGGTGATCTGCTGGTGCAGTTCGAGAATCTCGGGATCGAGGTTCTGGCGCGGACGCGGCTCGTGCTCGAAATGATGATAGCGGTCGGTGCCGCGAACGAGCGTCGCGCTGTCGTCGCCTTCGAGCTGGCGCAGCGACGTCGGCACATAGCGGATCGCAAAGCCGATGCGGCGGTCGCCGCTCGGGTTCGGCGGCGAGCCGTGGACGAGGCGGACGTGATGCAGCGAGATCTCGCCCGGCCGCAGGATCAGCGGCACCGCCTCGCCCTCGTCGACATCGACCATGATCTCCTGACCGCGGGTCAGCATGTTGTCGCGGTCGAAGGTGTCCTGATGCGGGATCTGATCCATCGTATGGCTGCCGGGGATCACCGCCATCGCCCCGTTTTCGAGAGTGCTCGGGGTCAACGCGACCCACGCCGTCGCGACATCGGGGGTCGAGAGACCCCAGTACGTCGAATCCTGATGCCAGGAGACGAAAGACGCGGTCTCGGCTTCCTTGATAAAGAAATTGCTGCTCCAGCACAGGATGTCGGGGCCAATCACATCCTCGATCGCATCGAGGATCAGCGGGTGGCGCACGAGGTCGGCGAGGAGCGGAAACAGGAGATGCGGCTTGTGCCGGATGTCGCCCTTGAGCGGCCCGCCCATCCCAGCCTCGATGGTTTCGAGTGCGGCGCGGATACCGCGGGCCTCGTCCTCGCCCATGACCCGGACCGGCGCGAGATAACCGTCGCGGCGATAGGTTTCGACCTGGGCATCGGTAAGCAGTTTCGGCATCGCTTGGGCTCCGGCGGAATTTTGCCGACCTTTATAGCACTTTCGCGGCTCGAGAGGATGCGACCCGCCGCACGAGGTCATTCCGGGATCGCCTAGAGGGCGAGGCCCGGAACCCAGGAACACCGTCCGCAAATCGAGGTCTGAACCGACGGCAGGTCGATCGGCGGGTTCCGTGTTATAGGATTCCGGTTCCGTGGCTATGCCGCGCCCCGGAATGACAGTGCGGAGTGCGCCAGGACACGCGAGCGGCCTGCAAAATGCCAAGGTGCTACGCACCGGGCCGGCTCGCCTGAAGCGGGAAATCCGGCATCATTAATTCCTCTAATGATCGGTGCGGCGCGACGGAGGGGACGGTGAACCGAAATTTCGTCTACGCGATGACCGGCCTCTAAAGTCGCCACAATGTTCCCCTATCGTTCCTATTCATGCCGAGCGCAACAGGGGCGGCGCGGAGAAAGATGGAGAACAGGTCGCCTGATAATTTTCTGATAAAAACAGGGGAAACAGGTGTGGATCGGGGATGGTCAGGGGCGGTTTCTGAAGGCGGTGCCGGGCGGCCGGCGGGCTCATGGTATGCGATCGTAAGCTGGCGGCGGCGGGGCGATTTCGACTACAACAGCGGGCTCGAACGCGGAGGATCTCATGGCGTTGCTTATCGTTGATCTCGACAAGTACATCGGCAACGCCCAGGCATGGCGGGATACCTTTGCCGAGCAGATGCCCGAGCTGAAGGTGCGCATCTGGCCCGACAACGAAGATCTGGACGAGGTCGAGTACCTTGCCTTCATGCATCCGAATTTCGACACCATGCCGGTATTGCCGAGCCTGAAGGCGATGTTCAGCCGGTCGGCCGGGGTCGAGGCCTTCGTCAACCACCCGAACCTGCCGAAATGCCCGCTCGGCAAGATCGAGCCGGCTGGCGGTGATCCGATGATGACCGAATACGCGGTCATGCACGTGCTGCGCTTTCACCGCAACATGCCGGCTTATCAGGCGGCACAGGCGCGGCACGAATGGTGGCGCACGACGATCGTGCGCCCCGAGCAGCGGCGGGTCGGCTTTCTCGGGTACGGCATGATGGCGAAGGCGCCGGCGCTGGTATTGAAATCGCTCGGATTCCCGGTCTCGGCCTGGGTGCGCAATCCTCGCGGCGAGGAGGATATCCCGATCTTCCACGGCGACGATCAGCTCGAACCGTTCCTCAAGCAGACAGACATAGCCGTGTGCCTGCTGCCGCTCACCCGCGAGACCGATGGCATCTTCTGCACCCGCACCTTCAACATGATGCCGAAGGGGGCGATGCTGATCAACATCGGGCGCGGCGGGCATGTCGTGTACGAGGATTTGATCGCCGCGCTCGACAGCGGGCAGCTCGCCTACGCCGCGCTCGATGCCCTGAAGCCCGAGCCGCTGCCGCAGGACAGTCCGCTTTGGGATCATCCGAAGATCACCATCATGCCCCACGTCGCGCGCCGCCCGACGGTCGCACAGCTGGCGAACGAGATGGTTGCCAATATCCGCAGCGTCAAAGCCGGCGGCAGGCTGCTGCAGGAGATCGACAGAGGGCTCGGATACTGATGCCCGGCGCCGAGGCTGCCGGCACCTTCGCGATCGGCGACGACATCACTGTCAACCGGCTCGGCTTCGGCGCAATGCGGATCGTCGGGCCCGGGGTATGGGGCGAGCCGGCCGATCGGGCGAGCGCCGTTGCGACGCTGGAGAGCCTGCCCGGGCTCGGGGTCGATTTCGTCGACACCGCCGACTGCTACGGGCCGAATATATCGGAACGGCTGATCCGGGAGGTGCTGCATCCGTATCCGGGGATGATGGTCGCGACCAAGGCCGGGTATGCGCGGTCTGGGCCGGGGCAGTGGGAGACCGACGGACGGCCCGACCATCTGCGGCGGCAGGCGCTCGACAGCCGGCAGCGGCTCGGGGTCGAGCGGATCGATCTGTGGCAGCTTCACCGTATCGACCCGCAGGTGCCGCGCGAGGCGCAATTTGCGGCGATGCGCGGGTTGATCGACGACGGGGTCGTCCGCCATGTCGGCTTGAGCGAGGTATCGATCGCCGACATCGAGGCGGCGCGGGCCTATTTCCCGGTCGCGACCGTCCAAAACCAGTACAACCTATTCAACCGGGTCCATGAGGGCGTGCTCGATTACTGCGCCTCGGCAGGGATTGGTTTCATCGCGTTCTACCCGCTCGGCTCCGGGAAACTCGTGCGCCGGGCGACCGAGGGCACGCCGCTCGCCGAGATCGCCAAGACGCACGGGGCCACGCCGAACCAGATTGCGCTCGCCTGGCTCCTCCGGCGCAGCCCGGCGCTCATCCCGATCCCCGGCACCGGCAAACCGGCGCATCTCGCCGAGAATGTCGCCGCCGCCGCGATCCGCCTCAGCGACACGGAATTCACCGCGCTCGACCGGATGGGGCGCGGCTAGTGCAGTTCGACGATTGCGGCGACGCGATGCCCGACGAGGTGTTGGAGACCTGGGAATATTCCGTCGGCGGCACCCGCATCAATGTCGAATTCGACGACCGCGGAAAGGTCCATCTGATCGCCACGACCCCCGACGATAGCCCTACCCCGACAACCGCCAGAACCGCCCCATCTCCCGAAAAGAAGGGGGGCGCCGGGGATGAAGGATATGACGATGTGACTGTCGGCCTGGCTCGGGTTGGTCGGGCAATCGGGCGCGGCGCCGGCGCGCTTGCAGCCATTGACGAGCTTGTCGCGGTCGAGAATCTGAATGACCCCGTTTCCGCCGACACGATAGGGCATATAGACCCGGTTGGCCTTGACCTCGGTCGAGACCGGCCCACGCACCCCCGAGGGCGGGTTCATGTTGCCCTCGTAGCCATTCGGAACTTGGTGTGGGCGACATCGGTCACATCGATGATCGAGGTGCCGTTCGACTCGACCTTGCCGGTCAGCGGGTTCTTCAGATCGCCGGCGAGGTTGCCGAGGTAGAGAATTTCGCGGCTGCCCTAGTGGACGACGAGCGGCTGATAGATCGGCCTTCCCTGGTTGTCGGTATAGCCGACGATTTTCATGTTCCAGATCGAGTCCCGGTCCCACCCCTTTGGCGGAGGGGGAGTTTTGATCCCCAAGCCAAACGCGCCGGAAGCATCCTCGCTGTTCTTGACCACCGGGATGTCCGGCCCGTCGGGCGGATAGGCCTGCGCCCAGGCCGGGGCGGCGGCACAGGCGACGGCGAGCGACAACCAGATGGCGGCGAAACCCCGCATATTTCCCCTCCCGCGGCGCCTGGCGACGACCAATCAAACAGTGGCGGCGGGGAGAGCGCAACCCTGGCGGTGCGGTGGGCTCGACGAGCGGCGGCCGCATCCCCATGTCGTTGAAATGTCGGGATGGTTGAACCAGGCGAGCGCCCTCCTTTCGGTCGTCGTCATCGACGTCGTGCTGGCCGGCGACAACGCGATCGTGATCGGGATGGCGGCGGCGGGGCTGCCGGCCGGGCAGCGGACGCGGGCGATCGCCGGCGGGGTCGCGGCGGCGACGGTGTTGCGCATCGGCTTCGCGCTGCTCGCGATGCGGCTTCTCGATGTGATCGGGCTCAGGCTGGCGGGCGGGATCCTCCTCCTCTGGGTCGCGTGGAAGCTTTACCGCGAGCTGTCGCACAAAGGGTTTCGCCCGGTCGGGAAACGCCCCGCCGGGCCCGAGCCGCCGCCGGGCCTGCAACCGGTGGCCAAGACCGTCCCGCGGGCGCTGACGCAGATCGTCGTCGCCGACCTGTCGATGTCGCTCGACAACGTCATCGCCGTCGCCGGTGTCGCGCGCACCCAGTCGGAGCCCTGGGTGCTGATCGTCGGCCTCGTGCTGTCGGTGGCCCTCATGGGGGTGGCGTCGAACTTTATCGCCCGCCTCCTCGCCCGCTGGCCCTGGATCGCCTGGCTCGGCCTCGCGATCATCACCGTCGTCGCGCTGCGCATGGTCTGGGGCGGCTCGGAGGAGATCCTCGCCCACACGACGATGCTCTTCTAGGCGCCGCAGCGCCCCGCCCTACTCCGCGTCCTCCAACTCGGCCCAGGCCGCCGCCATCGCCGCGGCCTCGGCATCCCCCGCCCTCGCCGCCTCTTCGGCAGCTTTCTCCGCGTCTTCCCTGATCTGCTGGGCGAGGCGTTCCAGTTTGCGTTCGATCTCTTGCAGCGGATCGTCCTCTTCCTCGGCCGGGGGCTGCGTGCCCGCGGCGTCGACCGCCGGCAGGCCCAGCGCCTGCGCCATGTGCACCGCCTCCTCGGGCGTCACCCGTCCCTCTGCGATCCAGTGGCCGATCGTGGCGAGCGCGGCCGGAACATCGCGCGGCCCCGTCACCTCGGGAAAATCGGCGACATCGTCGAGCACCAGCGGCTGCCCGCGCCGCGTGCCGATCCCCTTGCGCAGGCAATCGCGCACCATGACCGCATCGCCCGCGAACCCCATCTCGATCGCCAGCGCCATCAACCCTTCCATGTTGTCGTCGAGCAGCATCGCCGCCGCCCGCGACCCCGCCCGAAACCGCCCTTTCGGCCGCCCCGCCGGGTTCCCCGACACCCCCTTCAAAAACCGCCCATTCTCATCCCGCTCCCCACCTGTTTCCCCTGTTTTTAACAGCGTCTTATCAGGCAACCTGTCCTCCATCATTCCCCGCACCGACCCGTTGCGGCGCGATCTGAGAAAAGAACAATACAGGAACATTGTGGCGAATTTAGCGGCGAGCATCCCGCATTTACGGTATTAGGGCGCAAAGGATCAAAGGGTCGTTATTCGCGAGTTAGCGCCCTCGCGGCAAACACCAAGCCGGCCAACACGACGAGAAACGCCCAAAACTCGCTGATTCCCCAGCTTCGTTGAACTGCCGGAACAAGATAGGCTACGGCCGCCATCCCGGCGACCAGGGTCGCGACGCCCAACAGTATCGAGACCAGCCGCTCGATACGGCGCAGTCGTCGAAACAAATCGCGCTCGTCCTCCGGAGTCATTCTCCCTAGATCGTGATTGTCGAGGATTTCCGCCAGTTTCGGCGTTGATCCTTTGCGCCACGATACCGGAAATGCGACCAAAAACAATTGCTCTCTTATTTGTGGTGCCCCGAACATAACTGCATTTAAATTAACATGGAAGCAAATATAGTTTGTTCAATTTTTCTTATTTATCTCATCTAATCGCTCTTCTATTGTAACTACGCCTTCGTTCTTCGACCGATACGCGATACCCTTTACATTCTCGACAATCAAGGCTCGGGGTAGGAGGTCCTCAACAAAGGTCATCAGAGACCCGATGGTCTGTGCCCGCGGGTCCTTCATCCGGCGGGTTTCGCCGGACGACCAATACGCCGATTTTGAAAACGGCTGACAGGGCGGCCCTGCCAAAAGGACATCCGGTTCGGTAGGTCGTAAGCCAGCAATATTAAGAATCTCCGTGGGCTTCGCGACAGTTACATCGCCATTGCCAGTCAACTGCCAATCTGGCCGGTTGAGCGACAGTGTCTCCCTCGCGTGGGGGTCATTTTCGAGACAGGCCGCTATCTCAAACCCGGCCGCCTCAAAACCGAGGTCCAACCCTCCCGCTCCCGAAAACAGCGAAATTCCCCTGAGACGCGGTGGCAGAGAGGGATGAGCGCCCACTATGGCCATGTCGCGGAGCCGCTGCTTCCGGGGGTAATTGGGCTAGGCGGCGCCATACCTCTCCGTCTTGAACAACCCCCGCTCGAATTCGAGATAGCTCGCTTTCGTAAAGGCCGGCTTGAAGTCTTTGATGATGTTTCGGGCGGGGGTGGCGTCGCCGTGGAGGAGGTCTATGGCGGTCATGGCGAGGAGTTTGGCGGGGGTCAGGTAGCCGTGTTCGGGTTCGTTGATGCGGAAATCGGCGCCGTGGGTTTTGCCTCGGGCGCTGGCGACGTAGGGGTGGATTACCGGGATCAGGTGGGCGATGTCGCCCATGTCGGTGGAGCCGGTTCGGTGGCCGCCTATGTCGAAGGAGTCTTCGCCGAACATGCTTTTGACGTTGTTGCCGAAGAGCTCGCCCATGCTGCGGTTGTTGCGCTGGGGGAGGTAGCCGGGGATCGTGTTGATCTCGACGGTGGCGCCCATCGCCATCGCGCCGGCACGCAGGCACCGGTCGACCTTCATGTTGGCGTCGATGATCGCCTCCAGGCTGCCGCCGCGGACGAAGGTTTCCATCGTCACCTCGGCCGGGACGACGCTGACGGCGTCGCCGCCCTTGGTGATGATCGGGTGGATGCGGATCGTGTCCTTGTCGTAAAAGGTCTCGCGCTGGGAGTGGATCGCGTTGAGGGCGATCATCGCGGCCGAGAGGGCGTTGATGCCGAGCTGCGGCGCGCCGCCGGCGTGGCTGGCGCGGCCCATAAAGCGGATTTGTTTAACAAGGGCGCCGTTGGATGAGTCGGCGATGTAGCTGCGCTTTGCCATCTGATCGTGGCTGCCGACATGGATCATCATCGCCATGTCGATATCGTCGAAATGACCCTTGGCGACGAGCTCGGGCTTGCCGAGGAGGAACTCGATCTCGCCGGCGGTTTTGCGGCGCAGGCGCTCCTCGACATCGATGAACTCCTCGGCCGGGACCGCCATGAAGACGATCTCGCCGGCGAGATCCTTGAGCGTGGCGGGGTCGGAGAGCGCCATCGCGACGCCGAGCATCCCGGCGATCTGCGCGTTGTGGCCGCAGGAATGGGCGGCGCCGGTATGCGGGTCGGCGAGGGGGTGGTCGGAGGTTCTGAGGC
>DASXFE010000026.1:0-99981 GCA_036489765.1 Allostellaceae bacterium
CCAGGACGCCGAGCGCGGGCAGCGCGGGTATCTGATAACCGCCCAGGACGTCTATCTCACCCCGTACACGACGGCGAAAGAGCGGCTGCCGGACCTCATCGTCGGCCTTCAGCGGGCGGTCGGCGCCGATCCGGAGCAGCAGCACCGGGTGCTGACGCTCCAGGCCGACGTCACGACCAAGATGAACGAGCTGGCCGAGACCATCGGGCTGATGCGGACAAAGGGCTTCGACGCGGCGAAAGACCTCGTCCTGACCGACCAGGGCCGCAAGAGCATGGAGGCGGTCACCGCCGATCTGCAGGCGATCACCAATGCGGCCAACGACCAGCTCGGGATGCGGCTTGAGGCCGCGGCGATCGCCGAGGAATTCGTCAGCCGCACCTTCGTCGCCGGCAGCGCCATCGCGGTCATCGCCCTGATCGTCGGCGGGTTCCTGCTCGCGCGCATCGGCCGCCGCGCCGCGACGTCGGAACAGATCCTCCAGGCGACGCTCGACAGCGTGCGCGAGGGGGTCGGTGCGTTCGACCGTCGCGGCCATCTTCGCGCCTGGAACCGCCTCTTTGCGCAGATGCTCGACATCCCGCCCGAAGCGATCGAGCAAGGCGCGCCGCTGCCCGCCGGCAACGCCGACGAGACCCCGCTCGGCAGCCAGATCCGCGGGCTCGCCGCACGCCCGACCGGGCGGCCGACGCTGGCCGAGCACCAGGGCGTGCAAGGCAGCACGGTCGAGATCTTTCACAACCCCCGTGCCGAGGGCGGGGCGGTCGTCACGATGCTGGACATCAGCGAGCGCCGCCGCGCCGAAGAGGGGCTGCGCCAGGCGCAGCGGCTCGACTCCATGGGGCGGATGACCGGCGCCGTCGCGCACGATTTCAACAACCTGTTGACCGTGATCATCGGCAGCCTCGACCTGTTGCGGCGGGCGGTCACCGGCAACGATCGGGCCCTGTCCCGGATCAACATGATGACGATCGCGGCCGAGCGCGCCTCGACGCTGACCAAACAGCTTCTCGCCTTTGCCCGGCGCCAACCGCTGCAGCCGCAGATCGTGAACCCCGGCTCGATCGTGCAGGGGATATTGCCGCTGATCCAGCGCGCCGCGGGCGAGGCGATCACGGTCGAGACCGTAATCGGCGCCGGGTTATGGAACACCGCGGTCGATGCGGCTGAATTCCAGTCGGCCCTGCTGAACCTGACGATCAACGCCCGCGATGCGATAGCCGACAGCGGCAAGCTGACGCTCGAACTGGCCAACGCCATGCTCGACGACGACTATGCCGCCCAGCACGCTGAGGTCGAGCCGGGGCAGTACGTGATGTTCGCGATCACCGACACCGGCAAGGGCATGGACGCGGCAACGATCGAGCGCGCGCTCGATCCGTTCTTCACCACGAAGCCGCCGGGCCAAGGCACCGGGCTCGGCCTGCCGCAGGTCTACGGCTTCGTCAAGCAGACCGGCGGCCACCTCAAGATCTACAGCGAGGTCGGCGAGGGCACGACGGTCAAGCTCTACCTGCCGCGCAGCCTCGGCCAGGAAACCGTCCACGTCGGCCCCGTCGCCGTACCCGCGATCACCGGCAAGGAGACAGTCCTCCTCGTCGACGACGACGAGATCGTGCGCGACACCGTCGCCGCGATGCTCGAGGATTTCGGCTTTACCGTGATCCAGGCGCCGGGCGGGACCGAAGCGCTCACGATCCTCGAGCAAGGCGCCGCAATCGACCTGCTGCTGACCGACGTCGTCATGCCGGGCGAGATCAGCGGCCGGGTCCTCGCCGAGCGCGCCGCCAAGGTAAAGCCCGGCCTCAAGGTGCTGTTCACCTCGGGCTACACCGAGAATGCGATCGTCCATAACGGCCGCCTCGACCCCGGGGTCGAGCTGCTGAGCAAACCCTATGGCCGCGATCAGCTTGCCGCCAAGGTACGCCGCATCCTCGATCGCCCAACACCGGAGGCCCGCGGCACCGGCGGAAGCGGGCGGAGATCGGGCCAGAACGGGGTCAGGCCGGGAGAGTCGTAGGGCTCGGCCGCTCCTGGCGGATCGACTGGTTTGACAGCGGCGAGGGCTGGCGGCACCGTGCCTCGAACCACCCTCGGAGCTTCCCGTCATGTCCGACCGCTATGCCCGCTACACCCGCCTCAAATTCGACCGGCCGCACCCCAAGGTGTTGCGGGTGACGATGGATAACGGGCGGATGAACACCGCCGACGACGCGATGCACGGAGAACTCGCCGAGATCTGGCACGACGTCGACCGTGACGACTCCGTCAACGTCGCGATCTTCACCGGCGCCGGCAAGGTGTTCTCGGCGGGCGGCGACTTCAACATGATCAAGAGCGCCACCGAGGATTTCAACGCGCGCGCCCGCCAGTGGAAAGAAGCGCGCGAGATGGTCTACGGCGTCATCAACTGCAATAAGCCGGTGGTCAGCGCGATGCGCGGCGTCGCGGTCGGCGCCGGCCTCGTGTGCGGCATCCTCGCCGACGTGTCGATCGCGACCAAGGACTGTCGCATCATCGACGGGCACACGCGGCTAGGGGTCGCCGCCGGCGACCACGCGGCTATCGTCTGGCCGCTGCTCTGCGGCCTTGCCAAAGCCAAATACTATCTCCTGACCTGCGACCAGCTCCTCGGCGACGAGGCTGAGCGCCTCGGAATCGTCACCTTCGCCGTCGACGACGACCAGCTCGAAGCCAAATCGCTCGAGGTCGCAACCAAGCTCGCCGAAGGCGCCCAAAGCGCGATCCGCTGGACCAAGAACTCGCTCAACAACTGGCTCCGCGCGATGGGCCCCACCTTCGACGCCTCGCTGGCCCTCGAGTTCTTCGGCTTCGGCGGCCCCGACGTCAAAGAAGGCCTAGCCTCCCACCTCGAAAAACGCCGCCCCAATTTCCCGCCCGCGCCGCCGATCTGACGCCGCGCCGCCATCCTGTCGCTGCATCTTCCGGCCATACCTCGCCGCGCGCTCTCCCGAACGCAGACCTTCGACAGAATGGCAACTGGCTGACGGCGGCTTTTATCGCCCGTTCAACATGTTGGCGGTGCCGGTGAGAGTTCCGGTCGCGACGCCGACGGCACCGCCGACCACCGCGCCGACGGGACCGGCGGCGGCATTCCCGCTGGCCGCTCCGTTCGCCTCGCCGCTGACCGCGCCCGACACCGGGTTCGCATAGCCATGGACGCCGATCGGGCGGCAGACGCCGTGGTAAGGCGCCAAGCCCGGGGCGCAGGGATACTCGGCGAACGCCGCGCCGGACATCGTCAGAGCCAGAGCGGCAGCGATTGTGAAAACCTTTAGCCTCGGCGTCATATTTCCCTCCAACTCACGCGATGGCGCGCTCGCATAAAACGCGGATCGTGCGAGCGAGTTCCGCCGCCACGGCCCGGTTCGGGTCAAAAGCGTTTCGCGTCAGCCTGCGAAATCCGGGTGATTACTTGGCTTGCCGGGGGGAGAACCAAATAGCCGCTGGTCCGCGTAAAAGCCGCAAGGATCATCGCCCCGGGCTCATGGCTGTGGACCTCCTGCAACAAGCGTCATGGGCACACGCGACCCGGCACCCGCCGATTTCCTGCGGGAGCAGGGCGCCGCGGCGGCGGTCGAGGCCGGCCCGCGCAGTCGACCCGGTTGACCTCCCAACCGGATCGGCGGAACCTCGACTCGGAGAATAGCGGGAGAGAGCCATGAAGATCGGCATCGCGCTCAACATGCTGACCCATCCGGGGCGGAACGATGCCGCGGTGGTCCACGAGCACCTGGCGCAGGGCGATCTCGCCGAGCCGCTCGGGTTCGATTCGATCTTTGCGCTCGAGCATCATTTCACCGGCTATGCGATGTCGCCGGCGCCGACGCAGCTCCTGTCGTATTTTGCCGGGCGGACCAAGCGGGTGCAGCTTGGGACGGCGGTCATCGTCCTGCCATGGCACGACCCGGTGCGTGTCGCCGAGCAGATCGCGCTCCTCGACATCCTCTGCGGCGGGCGGTGCCTGTTCGGGTTCGGCCGCGGGGCGGCGAGCGTCGAGTACGAGGGGTTCCGCATTCCGATGGGCGAGGCGCGGCCTCGCTTTGTCGAGGCGGCGCAGATCGTCGTCAAGGCGCTGTCGAACGACAGCTTCGAGCACGATGGCGAGTTCTTCCACATCCCGCGCACGGCGATCCGGCCGCGGCCGATCTCGCATCCCGAGCGCCGCTTCTACGCCTCGGCGGTCAGCCCCGACTCGGCCGAGATCATGGCCAAGCTCGGCTTCGGCCTCCTGATGGTGATGCAGAACGAATGGCCGAAGGCGTCCGAAGACATCCAGCGCTATCGCGAGATCGCCACCGAGGCCGGCCACACGCCGCGCCCCCCGATCATCCTGACCAATATCTGCTGCGCCGAAAGCCGCAGCGAGGCGCATGACCGCGCGTTCAAGCATCTCGGCGAGAAGTGGCAGTCGATCGACGACCACTACCATTTCTCCGACGGCCACCTGTCGACCGTCAAAGGCTACGAGAGCTACGGCAAGATGGCGCGCACTTATGCCAAGATCAACGAAAGCGACGAATCGAAGCGGAAGGCGACCGATTTTTACGTGTCGATCCAGATCGTCGGCACCCCCGACGACTGCATCGAACAGATCGGCGAGTTGCAGCGCCTGACCGGGCTCGAACACCTGGTGACCGAGTTCGCCTGGGGGCACGTGCCCCACGACGAGGCCGAACTCAACATGCGCCTCTTCGCCGACAAGTGCCTGCCGACCTTGCAGCGCGACCCGGCCTTCGCCACGCCGGCCGCTCCGGCGCTGCCGGCGAAGCTCGCGGGCAGCGAGCGGCTGTTCGCGCCGGCGTAGTTGCCCCTCAGCCACCCTTCGCGTCCCCCCTCTCCCGCGGTGCGGGAGAGGGAAAAGCATTGTCCGGAGAGGGATGAGGGTTACTCCGCGGCGTCCTTGACCTCGATCAGCTTGCCGTCGTCATCGACGGCGAGACCGGTCTTGCGGGCCATGTCGATAACGCTCGGGTGCCAGTCGACCTTGCCGGTGTCGGGGCCGCCGACGACGGCGATCAACACGGCATCCATGTCGTCGCTGGCGTTGCGGAAGCCGCGATAGACGCCGATCGGCACATTGACGATGTCGCCCGGCTGGAGGGTGACCACGCGTTCCGCATCATTTTCGAGCCAGAACACCTCCCACGGGCCCTTCGCGGCGATGAACACCTCCTCGGTCGGATGGCGGTGCAGCGCCGCGCCATTGCCCTTCGGCGTGTTGCGGACATAGGTCACGGCAAAGCCGTGCGCGCCGGCCTTGATCTTTGGCGCAAGGCTCGGCTCCTTGACGTTCTCGGTCACGCCCATGCCGATCATGTTGATGATCTCGCGCTGGAAGCCCGGCACGCGCTGGTCGAGGAAGGCGAGATCCGAGCCCTTGACGGCATCGAGCCGCGCGACACGCTCCTGCTCCATCTGCGCGACCGAAATTGAGGGAACGGGCTTTCCGACGAGACGAGGATCGACATAGGCCATCGCGGCTTCCTTCCGGAACTTCAGGTCGGCCGAGTTTGGTCCCCGGCCGACAGCTCGGCAACAACCTCGGCCAGCGCCTCGCGCCACGGCCGGGCCGCAACGCCGTACGCGGCGGCAATCTTCGAGCAGTCGAGCACCGAATTCGCCGGCCGCCGCGCCGGGGTGGGAAACTCCGCCGTCGTGATCGCCGCAACCGGAACAGTCTTGCCGGCCAGGGCGACGATCGCTTCGGCGAAGCCGTGCCATGTGGTCGCGCCGGCGCCGGTGAAGTGAAAGACTCCCCACCGCCCCTCGCCTGCCCCGATTCTGGCCGCGATCGACACGATCGCGGCGGCGATGTCGGCCGCGGCGGTTGGCGAGCCGTGCTGATCGGCAACCACGCGCAAGCCCGGGCGCTCGCTCGCCAGCCTCAGCATCGTCTTGACGAAGTTGTTGCCGTGCGCGCTGTAAACCCAGGCCGTGCGCAAGATCACATGCTCTGCCAGCGCGGCCTGCACGGCGGCATCTCCCGCCACCTTGCCGCGCCCGTAAGCGCCGAGCGGGTTGACCGGATCGTTCTCCACATAGGGGCCGGGCTTCGACCCGTCATAGGCATAGTCGGTCGAAATGTGGATCAGCGGAACGCGGACTTCGGCACAGGCGGTAGCGATCTCCCCCGGGGCTGTTGCGTTCGCGGCAAACGCCGCTTCCGTCTCGCTCTCGGCCCTGTCGACCGCGGTGTAGGCGGCGGCATTGACCACGACGCCGGGCCGCTCGCGGCGGATCGCGGCGCGGATCCCGGCGCTGTCGGTAATGTCGAGCGCGGCGCGATCGAGAGCCGCGAGCGTCATGCCCGACGGCAGCGTCGCGCGGCGCAATTCGGTCCCGACCTGCCCGCCGGCGCCAAGGACCAGCAGCCTCATCAGTCGAAATAAGCCGGCAAGTCGGCGAAGAGCGGCTGGCGCCGGTCCTTGTCGGACAGAACCGCGACATCGGCGCCGACACCCCAGGCGATTCCGAGCGCCGGATCGTCCCAGCGCAAGCCACGGTCACTCGCCGGCGCGTAGTAACGGTTGACCTTGTAGATGACCTCGGTGTTCGGCACGAGCGTGCGGTAGCCGTGCGCGAATCCCTCGGGGATAAAGATATGCGCGCCGGTCTCGGCGCTGAGCTCGACGGCGATGTGCCGGCCAAAGGTCGGGGAACGGCGCCGGAGATCGACCGCCACGTCGATCACCGCGCCCGCCGCGACCCGCAACAGCTTGGCCTGGGCCGCGGGCGGGGTCTGGAAATGGAGGCCGCGCACGACGTTGGCCGCCGCCGAAAAGGCCTGATTGTCCTGCACGAAGTCGACCTCGATCCCATACTCACGCAGCACATCGGCGCGGAACAATTCGGCGAAGAATCCGCGCGCGTCGCCGTGCCGGACCGGCGTAATGAGCTTTACGTCGGGAATATCGGTAGAGGTGACCTGCATGAGCCGTACCTTGCCGCAACGGCCGCGTCTATGCCAGTCTCGGGCGATGCGAGCCGCGAATTACTATGCCGCGCCGGGCTTCGAGCGCGAAGGGCTGCGCCGCCGCGACATGAGCTGGGTCGCGGAGCGCGTGGGCGATCCGACCACGGTCTTTGTGCCGGTCTGGCGCAATCAGAGCCTTGTCATCGAGATCGACGGCGCCGAACCGCGCGCCGGGCTGATGCCGGGCCATGGCCTCGGCGGGCTGACGCTGCCGGCAGAGGGCGCCGAGGCGTTGCTGGCGCACGGCGCGGCGGTGTTTCTCGGGGTCATCGGGGAGCGCGCGCATTTCGCGATCGACCTGTCGCATCACGAGGCCGCACCGGTCGAGGCGCTGCATTCGCCGATCATGGAGGCCGCCGGGCTTGCCGGCGCGAACCTGCGCTTTGCCGATCTGCGCCAGCTTGCCGGGCGGCTCGACAACCATGAGGGGGCGCTGCTCGCCTTTGCGCGGGCAATGTGCTTCTGGCACTCGCGCAACCGGTTTTGCGGCCTCTGCGGCAGTGCCACACGCAGCGAAGAGGCCGGTTTTATGCGGCGCTGCACGAACTCCGACTGCAACACGATGCATTTCCCGCGCACCGACCCGGCGGTGATCATGCTGGTGACCGATGGGGAGTGGGCGCTGATGGGCCGTAACAAGAACTTCGTCGCGGGCATGTACTCGACCCTCGCCGGATTCGTCGAACCGGGCGAGAGCCTCGAAGATGCGGTCGCCCGCGAGGTTTTCGAAGAGACCGGGATCAAGGTCCGCGGGGTCGATTACCACTCGTCCCAGCCCTGGCCATTTCCGGCCAACATCATGCTCGGCTTTTACGCCGAGGCGGAGACGACCGAGATCGCGGTCGATTACGGCGAGCTCGAAGACGCGCGCTGGTTCGAGCGGCAATGGATTCGGGATCACGTCGACGACGACAGCTTTCGTCTGCCGCGCCGCGATTCAATCGCTCGAAGGCTGGTCGAGGACTGGCTTTACGGCCGCTATTAGCGCGCCATGAACGACCGGCGGTTGCGGACCAGCGGCATCAGGATGACGCCGACGGCGAACAGCACACCCATCATCAGGATCACGTCGTTGAAGGTGAGCACCAGCGCCTCGCGCTGAACCTTCATCGCCAGCAGCTTTAGTGCGGCTTGGTGCGGGTCGCCGGGAATGACGGTCGAAAACCGCTCGGTCGCGCCGTTGAGGAAATGCTGCACCGCCGGCCGCGCCGGGTTCACGTCCTCGATCAGCCGGTTCCAATGGAAATGGAGCCGGCTGTTCATGATGGTGCCGATCGTCGCCAGCGCGATCGCGCCGCCGAGGTCGCGGGTGAGGTTGTAGAGCCCGGCGCCGTTCTTGAGCCGGTCGGGGCCGAGCGTGCTCAGCGAGATGAGGTTCGCCGGCAGATAGCAGAACATCAGCGCGATCCCGCGAACGATCTGCGGCACCATCAGCTCGTTGAAGCCTGCCTGGTTGGTCAGGCTCGCGGTCAAGTACATCGCCACCGCGAACAGCCCCATCCCGATCCCGAGCATGACGCGCAGGTCGAGCTTGCGCGAGATATAGGCGGTGAACGGGGTCATGCACATTTGCGTCACGCCGGTGACGACGACGATCATGCCGATCTGGAACGCGCTGTACCCACGCACCTCGGCGAGGAACAGCGGGATCACATAGGTGGCGCCGTAAAGCCCGGTGCCGATGACGAAGGTATAGAACGTGCCGAGCGCGAAATTGCGGTCCTTGAACGTGCGCAACTCGACGATCGGCTGGCGATACGTGAAGACGCGCCAGAAGAAGAGGGTCGAAAAAACCCCGGCCGCGACGACGGCATAGCGGATCGTCGTGTCGTCGAGCCAATCCCAGCGCGGCCCTTCCTCGAGCGCGTATTCGAGGCTCGCGAGAAAGATCGCCATGAAGACGAGGCCCATGACGTCGAGATTGCGCAGCAGCGAGAGGTCGGGCTTATCGATGTCGATCATCAACCAGACGGTCACGATGACCAGCACGCCGGGCGCGACGTTGACAAGAAAAAGCCAGTGCCAGTTCAGCGTATCCGTAAGGTAGCCGCCGACTGTCGGGCCGAGGGTCGAAGACAAATTCAGGATCAGCGAGATCAGCACCATGATCTGGCCGAGCTGGGGCTGGCGGAACTTGGTGTAGATGACCGGAAAGACCAGCGGCGTCAGCGAACCTCCGGAGGCACCCTGGAGCGCGCGGTAGAAGATCATCTGATCGAGGCTTGTCGCGGTCGCGCAAAGAACGCTCGCGCCGGTAAAACCAGCCGCCGCGAAGGCGAACACCACCCGCGTCGAGAACAGCCGCGACAAGGTGCCTGACAGCGGCACCATCACGACATCGGCGATCAGATAGGCGGTCTGAACCCAGCTGATCTCGTCGGGGCTCGCCGACAGCCCGCCCTGGATCTGGGTCAAGGAGCTCGTGACGATCTGCACGTCCATGATCGCCATGAACTGGCCGCAAACCATCGCCAGCACGCCGAGCCAGTCCTTGAGCTTGGGCGGGGGGTGCTGGCCGACTTCGGGAACCGGCGCCGGCGGCGCTGCCGGGGGCGGCGGCTCGGCGGGGATCGGCCGCGGACGCGGCTGCGTGCCCCAGACCCGGCGCAGCGGCGCCGCGAGGGTCCAGGTCATTCCGCCGCCGCCGGCGCCGCCTGGGCGGTCCCGACGATCCCGGTCTTGGCGGTCTCGGTCGAACCGGTTCTCGTATCGACCGACACCGTTACCGACAGCCCCGGCCGCAGCAGATGGGCCAGCGGCCCGTCGGCCGGCAATTCGATCCGCACCGGCACGCGCTGGACGATCTTGGTGAAGTTGCCGGTCGCGTTGTCGGGCGGCAACAGGCTGAACTGCGCGCCGCTTGCCGGTGCGAAGCTTTCGATCCTGCCGGTGATGGGCTGGTCGGGATAAGCGTCGACCTCGATCGTCGCGGTCTCTCCCGGCCGCATGCGGGTGAGCTGTGTTTCCTTGAAATTCGCCGTCACATAGACGTGCGGCAGCGGCACCAGCGACAGCAACTGCTGGCCCGGCTTGACGTATTGACCCATCTGGCCGGCGCGGTTCCCGGCGACGCCGTCGACAGGGGCGCGGATGATCGTGTCGTCGAGCTGGCTCAGCGCCAGCGCCAGCGCGCCCTTCGACTGCTCCAGCCGCGCCGCCTCCTCGGCCCGTTGCGACTTGAACACCGCGAGCTGGTTCCGCGCCGCGGCGATCGCCGCCTTGGCCCGGATCAGCTCGGCCGCCGCCTTCTGCGCATCGGCGGTCGCCGTGTCGAATTGCTGCTTGCTGGCAACCGAGCTCGAGATAAGCGCGGTGTAGCGCTTCAGGTCGAGCTGCGTCCGGGTGACGTCCGTCTCGGCCATCGACTGGTTCGCGACGGCCTGGTCAATCATCGACTGCTGCAAGGCAACCCGGCTGTCATAGGTGCCGAGCGTCGCCTCGCTGGTGGCGACCATCGCCTTGGCCTGGTTGACCCGGGTCACGTAGTCGGTGTCGTCGATCGTGAACAGGACCTGGTTTGCCTTGACCCGCTCATTGTCGGCGACCTTGATGCCGTTGAGCGTACCTTCGATTTCCGGGGCGATCACGATCGTGTCGGCCTGGATATAGGCGTCGTCGGTGGTCTGGAAAAACCGCCACTCGGTCCACCAGTACCAGCCGCCATAGGCGATGACGGCCAGGGCCAGCACCGGCACGACTACCAGCAAAATCCTTCGCATCTTCCGGGCCGAACCGTTCCTACCCTGCGCCGACTAAACTGAACCGTTCAGTTTAATCTTGCGTGAACATGCTAGCGCGGCTACATCGCTGTCAAGCATGCCCGACTTCCGCTCCAGCCATGTATGATGTGCGTGGCAGAACCGGTAAGGCCGCCGACATCCTCGGCGCGGCCCGGCGGGAGTTTCTGAAAAGCGGTTTCGGCGCCGTCAGCATGGACGCGATCGCGCGCGGGGCCGGCGTGTCGAAGGCCACCGTCTACGCCCATTTCACCGGCAAGGAGGAGCTGTTCGGCGCCGTCATCTCCGAGATGTCCGAGCGGTATTTCGGTGGGTTCTCGGCCACCGAGTTGGACCCCGTCGATGCGGCCGCGTCGCTGATGACCCTGGCCCGGCAATTCCTCGAATTGCTGCTATCGCCCGATGCAATCGCCCTCAATCGCATCATCATCGCCGAGGTGACGCGGTTTCCGGCGCTGGGCGAAGTCTTCTGGCAAGCTGGTCCCGAGAGGACGCGCGCACAGATCGCCACCTTTCTGCGTCGCGCCACCGCCGCGGGCTCGCTCGACATCACCGACCCGCAACGCGCCGCCGACCAGTTCGCGACGCTGGCCCGCGGCGAAATCCACCAGCGCCACCTTTTCGGCCGCGAAAAGGACATCGGCTCGGCCGCGCTCGACGCCGCCGCCCGAATGGCGGTCGACACGTTTCTGCGGGCGTTCGGGGCGCAGCGGAAATAGCGGCCCGCTCAGCGCCGCCAGAGCTCGGCGAGCCTGGCGAGGCAGGCGGCCCGGTCGGCGCGGAAATCGCCGTCCTCCCACCAATTTCGAACGGCGGTCAGGAGACTTCCGACTTCCGGCCCCTCGGGTACGCCGAGCGCGCCGACGTCGTCGCCGCCGATCGGAAATGGCGGAGGGGCCCACTTATCGGCAAGCAACTCGCGAAGCCGTGGCGCCGACATCTTGCCCTCGGCGGCTAGCAGCAGCGCCGTGTCGCGGTAGCGCTGAGCACCCAGGCGATAGACGGCGCGGCGTCGCGAGTAGTCGTCATCATCGGGACCGAGTGCAAGCGGCGGCGCCAGCCCGGCCAGGCGGTCGCGGTCGGAGCGGGAAAGGCGCAGGCGTTCCCCGAGACGCCAGGCGCCGGCTTTGTCGATTTCGATCAGGGCGGCGAGGCGCAGGATCGGGTCGCGCGAGCGGAGGCGGCTGACGCGGTCGATATGGCGTGCCTCGGGGAGGATCGCGGGGAGGACGCCGTCTTCCTGCATCAGTCCGAGGGTGCGGACCGGCTCAAAAACAGCGAGGAGGCCGAGGAGTTCGCGGGCGACGCGTTCGGCCGAGAGGGTGGGGAGTTGCGGGATAGCGGCGCGGCAGGCGGCGCGGGCCGCGGAATCGCCTTCGCCGTGGCCGAAACGGGCCTCGAAACGGTAGTAGCGCAGGAGACGGAGGACATCCTCCTCGAGCCGGCGCGCGGGGTCGCCGACAAAGCGGACGCAGCCGGCGGCGAGGTCGGCCTGGCCGCCGACGGGATCGAAGAGGGTCCCGTCGGGCGACAGGTAGATCGCGTTGATCGTGAAGTCGCGGCGCGCAGCGTCGGCGCCCCAATCGACGTCGTACGCGACGACCGCGTGCCGGCCGTCGGTTGCGACATCGCGGCGGAGCGTCGTGATCTCGTAATGCCGTTTCGGGAAAACCGCCGTCACCGTGCCGTGGGCGAGGCCGGTCGCGACGGCGCGGATGCGAGCCTCTTCGAGCGCCGCAAGTACCGCTTGGGGGCGCGCCGGCGTGGCGGCGTCGATATCGACGATCCGGGTCGCCGGATGCCCGAGCAGCGAATCGCGGACGGCCCCGCCGACAAAGCGCAACTCGATCCCAGCCGCCGCCAGCGCCGCAACCAGAACCCGCGTCTCGCGCGATTTGGCCCAGGCGGGCGGCCAGCGCCCCGGCGTCACGGGGCCTGCTCGATATGGCCCGGCACGATCAGCCCGTTGCGCCATTGCGGCGGCACGTAGGTGCCGTTCGTCGCCGAACCGAAATGCACGGTCACCGTGAACAGCACCACCGCCAGCAGCGCCGCCCCCGCACCGGCCGCCCACAAAAGCGGCACGAGGCGCCAGGCGACGCCGCCCTGCGCAAGGCGCAGCCAAATCAGGTAAAGCACGGTCGGCAGGGCCAGGGGCAGGAAAATGGTCAGGAATTCGCGCATCGACGGCGCCTCATCCCGCCAGCACCTCGGCCAGGTTGACGAGCATCCCCGCCGTCGCCCCCCAAATGTTCCGGCCCTCGTAAGGCAGCACGTAGAAAACCCGCCGGCGCCCCGCCGATTCCCGCTCGACCCGATGATGGTTGGCGCGGTCGAGCACATAGCTGAGCGGCACCTCGAACGCTTCGGCGACCTCGAACGGGTCGATCACGATCGGGAAGGGCGGAGTGACGACGCCGACGACCGGCGTCACCTCGAAGCCGGTGCCGGTCACGTAATCGTCGAGCCGCCCGATCACCGTGATGTGCTGGCGCGGCAGGCCGACCTCTTCCTCGGTCTCGCGCAGCGCCGTGGCTACGGCATCGGCGTCATCGGGCTCCCTGCGGCCCCCGGGGAACGAGATCTGGCCGGCATGGGATTGCAGATGCGCGGTGCGCTGGGTCAGCAGGATCGTCAGTCCGCCGGGCCGGTCGACCAGGGGCACCAACACCGAGGCCGGCCTCAACGCGGCGCTGGGGCGGGTCATGTCGGGGGTGACGGCCGTGTCGCCGCGGACCGAGGCGCGCACCTCGGCGGCTTCCTCGGGGTCGCTGGTGCCGCCGAAACCGCGCCGGCCCGGCTCGAAACGCCGCAGCCGGGCGATCACTTCTTCGCGATCCATTTGACGATCCACCGGCCTATTCCTCGTCGCCGGGATCGCCGAGACAGAAAAACATGCCCCCGCTCCACACGCCGAATTGGGTTTCGCCGTCGATCTCCTCCTCGGCGGCGAGATCGACGAGCTCGTAAAAGACCGGCCGCGCGAGACGGGCCTCGAGGCCGGGGCGCACGAGAATATACGGCGATGGCTCGCCATCGGGAGCAGTTTCGACGCGGAGCGGATGATCCGGCCCGGCGGGCACAATTTCGTCCAGATTGGTCGTAAAACTGAGGGTACGCGCTCTTCCCGCACCCTCGGCGTCGAGCGCCACGGCGATGAAGGGAACATCCTCGACGACGATCCGGCCTCGCTCGACCGGAGTGACCAGGAGATAGTCGCCGCCCTCGCGGCGAAGCACGGAGGCGAAGAGCTTGACCAGCGGCAGCCGCCGGATCGGCGACCCTTGATAAAACCAGGTGCCGTCGCGGGCAATGCGAATGTCGAACTCGCCGCAACCCTCGGCCGTGAGGTCGGTTGGGCCGCGATTCGCGGGAGAATTGCCCGGGGCGGGGTTTTCCATCAGTCTTCCGGAGTCTCTCGCCGGCGTGGTCGCGGCTGAGAACGATTAAACAGCGTGAGGTCCATGACACCCATAAACGCCTCGTCGGCGGATTTCGTCGCCGAGATCGACGCGCTCGGCGAACGCTTCGACCTCGTGCGCGACCGGATCGGCGCAGTCATTTTCGGCCAGCGCGAGGTGATCGAGCAAGCCTTGATCACGCTACTCTCGGGCGGGCATGCGCTCTTGATCGGCGTGCCGGGCCTCGCCAAGACGCGGCTCGTCGAGACACTGGGTACGATCCTCGGCCTCGACGACAAGCGCATCCAGTGCACCCCCGACCTGATGCCGGCCGACATCCTCGGCTCCGAGGTGCTCGAAGAGGGCGAAAGCGGGCGCCGCTCGTTCCGCTTCATCCCCGGCCCGGTGTTCTGCCAGCTCCTAATGGCCGACGAGATCAACCGCGCCAGCCCGCGCACGCAATCCGCCCTCTTGCAGGCAATGCAGGAAGGGCGCGTGTCGATCGCCGGGCAATATCACCCGCTGCCGCGGCCGTTTCATGTGCTGGCGACGCAAAACCCGCTCGAGCAGGAAGGCACCTATCCGCTGCCCGAGGCGCAGCTCGACCGGTTCCTCCTGCAGATCGACGTCGACTATCCCGACCAGGACTCGGAGCGGTCGATGCTGATCGCGACGACGGGGCTCGGCGAGGCGGCGCCGTCGCCGGCAATGACCGGCGAGGAATTGATGGCGGCGCAGCAGCTTGTGAGGCGCATCCCGGTCGGCGACAGCGTCGTCGATGCGATCCTGCAGCTTGTCCGTTCCGGCAGGCCGGACCCGCACGCGACCGGCGCACGCCGCTTTGTCGCCTGGGGCCCGGGGCCGCGCGCGAGCCAGGCGCTGATGCTCGCCTGCCGCGCCCGCGCCCTCATCGACGGCCGCTACGCCCCCTCGGTCGACGACGTGCTGGCGCTGGCGCCGCCGGTGCTGCGCCACCGCATGGCAGTGAGCTTTGCCGGGCGGGCGGAGGGGGTCGGCGTCGCCGAGGTCATCGAGCAGATGATGGCGCCGCTCAGGTGAATAGCGTCTGGCCGTCTCTTCGGGACCGCGCCGAGCAAGCCGCCGCCGCGCTGCCCCCGCTGATGGTCGCGGCAGAGCGCGTGGCGGCGACGGTCGCGCAGGGCGTCCACGGCCGCCGCCGCGTCGGCCAGGGCGAGACATTCTGGCAATTCCGCCAATATCAACCCGGTGACGCGGCCAGCCACGTCGACTGGCGCGAAAGCGCGAAATCGGAACGGCTCTACGTGCGCGAGCACGAATGGGAGGCGGCGCAGAGCGTGTGGCTGTGGCGCGACGCCTCTCCGTCGATGGATTACAGCTCGGCCGGGTATCTCGGCGGCGATTGGCCGGAGAAGCGCGAGCGCGCCGACCTGCTACTGGTGGCGCTGGCGAGCCTTCTCGTGCGGGGCGGCGAGCGCCTGACGCTGCTCGGCAGCGGCATGGCGCCACTCAGCGGCCGTCTCGCGCTGAACCGGCTGGTGCAGTCGCTCGACCGCGCCGCGACCACGGGACTGCCCGACTTCGAGCCCCTGCCCCGCTCCGCACAGCTTGTCTTGATCGGCGATTTCCTCGCCCCGCTCGATGCGGTCAACGAGACCGTCATGCGCTTTGCCGGCGCGGGGCTCAAAGGCTATCTGCTGCAGGTCTGCGACCCGGCCGAAGAGGATTTGCCGTTCAACGGCCGGGTGCGTTTCGAAGGGGTCGAAGAGCGGGAAGAGATCGTGATCGGCCGGGTCGAGACCATTCGCGGCGATTACGGCGAGCGCTTCCGCCGCCACCGCGACGGTCTTGCCGCGCTGACCCGTGCGGTCGGATGGCAATTCGGCACCCACCGCACCGATCGTCCGCCACACCTGGCCCTCCTCGCGCTCCACGCGGCGCTGTCGCCGGATCGGCAGCGGTGATCCTCTGATGCTGACCCTCGGCACTCTCGCTTTCGCGTCGCCCTGGCTGCTGCTGGCGCTGGCGGGACTGCCGATCGTGTGGTGGCTGTTGCGGGTGACGCCGCCGGCGCCGCGGCGGATGCCGTTCCCGGCGATAAGGCTGTTGCTCGGCCTCGTGCCGCGCGAAGAGACGCCGGCGCGGACGCCATGGTGGCTGATCCTGCTGCGCACGGTGCTGGCAGCCCTCATCATCGTCGCGCTCGCACACCCGCTGCTCAACCCTCGCTCGACATTGCCCGGCAGCGGCCCGCTGATCCTCGTCATCGATGACGGCTGGGCGGCGGCGCATGACTGGCAGAAGCGCCAGGCCGCCGCCACCGACCTCCTCGCCGAGGCGCGACGCGAGGATCGGCAGATTTTCCTCCTGACGACCGCCCCGTCCGCGACCGGCGAGCCGGGGGCGCCGCTCGCGCCGATTCGCGCCGCCGACGCGAGCGCCGCGATCGAGGCGATGAAGCCGAAGCCGTGGCCCGACGACCGCAAGGCCGCGCTCGACCGCCTGAAGGCGATCCCGACGACCGGCGCGACCGCGGCCATCTGGCTCAGCGACGGGATCGAGGACGCCGGCGCCACGGCGCTTGCCGCCCATCTCGCCGACGGCGCCGGGCTTCGCTATCTGAGCGCAGATAAAGCCGACCAGCCGCGCCTGATCGCCGCCGGCGCAGGCACCACCGATCTTGCCGAGCGCGACCTTGTCGTCGCCGTGCGTTCGTTGCCCACGACGGAGCCGCGGCCGCTGACCGTGCGCGCCACCGCCGACGACGGCGCGGTAATGGCGCGCGAACCGGCGACGCTGCCGGCAAATGCCGACCAGGTTTCGGTGCGGCTCAAGATGCCCGGCGAGTTGCGCAATCGCGTGACCCGCGTCGAGATCGAAGGCGAGAACAGCGCCGGCGGAGTCCTCCTGACCGACGAGCGCTGGCGCCGCCGCCCGGTCGGCATCGCCGCTCCGGCAAACCCGAGCGCCCAGCCGCTGTTGAGCGAGAACTACTATCTCGAAAAGGCGCTGGAGCCGTTCACCGAGATCCGCCGCGGCCCCGCCGCGGATTTGCTGAAGCGCCAGCTCGCGGTGCTGATCTATGCCGATGCCGGTCCCGACTCCCCGCCCGAGGAGCAGGCGATCGAGAAGTGGATCGACGCCGGCGGGCTGCTGTTGCGCTTTGCCGGCCCTCGGCTCGCCGAGCAGAGCGACCATCTGCTGCCGGTACGGCTCCGGCGCGGGGGGCGGACGATCGGTGGCGCGCTGTCGTGGGAGAAGCCCGCCCATCTGGCGCCGTTCCTCGATACGAGCCCGTTCGCCGGCCTCGCGCTCCCCAGTGACGTGACCGTGTCGCGGCAGGTGCTGGCCGAGCCCGATCTCGACCTCAGCGGCAAGATCTGGGCGCGGCTCGCCGACGGCACCCCGCTCGTCACCGGCGAAAAGCGCGGCAAGGGCTGGATCGTGCTGGTCCACACGACCGCCAATGCCGAATGGTCGAACCTGGCGCTGTCCGGGTTGTTCGTCGAGATGCTGCGGCGGATCGTGGCGATGAGCCAGGGTGTCGTCGCAGCGGGCGAAGAGGCGCTGCCGCCGCTCGAAACCCTCAACGGTTTCGGCCAACTCGAACACGCCCCGCCAACCGCCCGCCCGATCGCCGGCAAGGACATCGCCACGGCCGTCGCCTCGCCATCGCACCCGCCGGGCTTTTACGGGACCCCAGACACGAAGCGAGCCCTCAATCTCGCAAATGGGGTCGGCGCGCTGAAGCCGATCGTCGATCTACCCGCCGGCACGGTCCGCACCGGGTTCGCCCGCAGCGGCGAGCGCGATTTCCGCGCCCCCTTACTGACCGCGGCGGTGATCCTGGCACTCGCCGACCTCTTGATCGCCTACGCGCTGCGCGGGCTGTTGCGGAGGCGGGCGCCGGCAATCGCGGCGGCGGTCCTGCTGGCGATACTGGTCGGGCCGGCGCGGGCCGACGACGCGTTTACGGCCAAGGCGACTTCGCAGCTCCACCTCGCCTACGTCAAGACCGGCGACGATTCGGTCGACGCCGTGAGCCGCGCCGGGCTCATCGGGCTCGCCGACACGCTCGACCACCGCACCGCGGTCGAGACGGCCGCCCCGATCGGGGTCAACATCGAGACCGACGAACTGATCTTCTTTCCGCTGATCTATTGGCCGGTCACCGCCGACCAGCCGCCGCCGTCGCCGGAGGCAGCCGAGCGCATCAACCGCTATATCGAGACCGGCGGCACCATCCTTTTCGACACACGCGATGCCGGCGACGAGGTTCCCGGTCCCTACGGCACCGGCGCGGGGTCGCGCGAGCGGCTGAAACGGCTGGTCGCCGGGGTCAAGATCCCGCCCCTGGTGCCGATCCCGCCCGACCACGTGCTGACCAAATCGTTCTATCTTCTCCACGACTTCCCCGGCCGCGAGAGCGGCGGGCAGCTCTGGGTCGAGCCGGCCGAAGACCATGTCAATGACGGGGTCGCCGCGGTCATCGTCGGCAGCAACGACTATGCCGGCGCCTGGGCCGTCGACGCACAAGGCCGCGCGGCCTATCCGTGCGTTCCCGGCGGCGAGCAGCAGCGCGAGATGGCGATGCGGTTCGGCGTCAACCTCGTCATGTACGTGTTGACCGGCAACTACAAGAGCGACCAGGTGCACGTGCCGGCGATCCTCGAGCGGCTCGGGCAATGACGGATATGGGCCGGCGATGAATATCGGCGCCTATACGATCGCGCTGGCGCCGTTGTTGCCGTGGCTCGCGATCGCGATATTGGGTGCGGCCGCGATCGCCGTGCTCGCCATCGGCGCCTGGCGGCGGGCCCGCGGGCTGTTCTGGCGAATCGCCGCGGTCGCGCTGATCTTCGGCATCCTCGTCAACCCGTCGCTGGTCATCGAGCAGCGCGCGCCGCTGCGCGACGTCGCGATCGTCGTCGTGGACGATTCCCCGAGCCAGCAGATCGGCGACCGGACCAAGGTCACCGCCGAGGCGCTGGACGGCGTGATGAAGCGGCTGAAGCAGGAACCCGACCTCGATGTCCGCGTCGTCCACGCCGGCGAGGCCGAGCCGGGCGCGGCCGATGACGGCACCAGGCTCTTCGCGGCGCTCAACCGGGCGATGGCGGACGTCCCGAAAAAGCGGCTGTCGGCGGTCGTCATGATTACCGACGGCGAGGTGCATGACGTGCCGACCGGGACCGCCGCGGCGCTGGCGCAACGGGTGGGCGCGCCGTTGCACGTGCTGCTCTCCGGGCGCAAGGACGAGGCCGACCGCCGCCTTCTGGTCGCCCAGGCGCCGAGCTTTGGCCTCGTCGGCAAGGATGCAGCCGTGACGGTGCGGGTCGAGGACCTGCCGAAGCCCGCTTCAAGCGCGCCGGGCACGGCGCAGGTCACCTGGCGCAAGGATGGCGGCCCGCCGCATGCGCTGACCGCGACGGTCGGGCAGAACACGACCTTGTCGATCCCGATCGACCATGGCGGATCGAACATCGTCGAGCTGTCGGTCGAGCCGGGTCAACACGAGCTGACCCTCGTCAACAACCGGGCCGCGATCGTCATCAACGGCGTCCGCGACCGGCTCAAAGTGCTGCTGGTGTCGGGGGAGCCGCATGCCGGAGAGCGCGTCTGGCGGAACATCCTGAAGTCGGACCCGTCGGTCGACCTCGTCCATTTCACGATCCTGCGGCCACCGGAAAAGCAGGACGGCACGCCGATCAAGGAATTGTCGCTGATCGCGTTTCCGATCCGGGAGCTGTTCGACGTCAAGCTCAACGAGTTCGACCTTATCATCTTCGACCGCTACTCGCGCCGCGGCATCATTCCCCAGGCCTATCTCGACAACGTCGTGCGCTATGTCCGCAACGGCGGCGCCTTTCTCGAAGCCGCGGGACCGAGCTTCGGCACGCCGATGAGCCTGTCGCGGACACCGCTCGGCCAGATCCTGCCGACCGAGCCGACCGGGAATGTCGAGGAAGAAGGGTTCAAGCCTGAGCTGACCGACGCCGGCCGGCGGCATCCGGTTACCGATGACCTGCCCGGCGCCGGAAAGCCCAGCGAGCAGCCGAGCTGGGGCCGCTGGTTCCGCCAGATCGACGCGCGGGTCGAGCATGGCACGACGGTCATGAGCGGCGACCACGGCGAACCGCTGTTGGTGCTCGATCGCGTCGGCAAGGGACGGGTCGCGCAGCTTCTTTCGGATCAGATGTGGCTGTGGGCGCGGGGGTTCGAAGGCGGCGGGCCGCAGGCGGAACTACTGCGCCGGCTAGCCTATTGGCTGATGAAGGAACCCGACCTCGAGGAAAACGACCTGCGTGCCCGCATCGAAGGCGGGCGGCTCGAGATTACCCGCCAATCGCTGAAACCCGACGACAGCCCGGTGACGGTGACCGCGCCGGACGGCGCGACGCGAACCCTGACCCTGACCCCGGACAAGGGCGGGCGCAGCATCGGCTCGGTCGACATCAAGCAGATGGGACTCTACCGCGTCAGCGACGGCACCCGCACCGCCCTCGCGGCCGCCGGGCCGCTCAACCCGATCGAATACGCCGATGTGCGGACGACCGCCGACAAGCTCGACCCGGTGGTCAAGGCGACCGGCGGCGGCACGTTCTGGGTCGCCGAGAACGGCATGCCCGATATCCGCCGCGTCGGCGCGGGCCGCTCCGCTGCCGGCTACGGCTGGATGGGCTTCCGCGAAAACGGCGACTATGTCGTGACAGGGTTCAGCGAAACGCCCCTGTTGCCCGGCATCGCCGCGCTGCTGTTGACGATCGCCGCCCTCCTCGGGGCGTGGCGCCGCGAGGGGCGGTAGGGTCTCGGACGAGGCGCTGTGCGTCCTTCGAGACGGCCGCTTCGCAGCCTCCTCAGGATGAGGTAAGCCTGTGATGCCACACGCACCATGATCCTCATCCCGAGGAACGCCCGTCAGGGCACGTCTCGAAGGACGCACAGCGAGCGCCAGCCACGACCAGCCGATGATCCGCAAGACCCTCACACCCCTTCATCCCGATGGCTGGAAGTTCGTCATCATCGCGGCCATCGCGACGCTGATCCTGTTTCTGATCTGGCGGCCGCTCGGGTGGATCGGGGTGATCGTGACGCTGTGGGTCGCCTATTTCTTCCGCGACCCGTGGCGGGTGACGCCGACGCGAGCCGGGCTGATCGTCAGCCCGGCCGACGGTACGGTCGTTGCGCTCGGACCTGCGCCGCCGCCGCCGGAGCTCGATATGGGTGCGGTGCCGGTGACGCGGATCGGCATCTTCCTCGATCTTTTGGATGTCCACGTCGCCCGCGCCCCGGTCGGCGGGCGGATCGCCAAGACGCACTACACGAAGGGCCGCTTCATCAACGCGAGCCTCGACAAGGCGAGCGAGCACAACGAGCGGCTAGCCATCCGCGTCGCCCCCGACGAGGCGCCGGACATCGCATTCGTCCTGATCGCCGGCCTCGTCGCGCGCCGCATCGTCTGCGGTGTCGGCGGCGGCGAGCGCGTCGCCGCCGGGCAGCGCGTCGGCATCATCCGCTTCGGCTCGCGCATCGACATCTATTGTCCGCCGCCTTACGTGCCGCTCGTCGCGCTCGGTCAGCGCATGATCGCCGGCGAAACCGTGCTCGCCGACCGCGAGGCGCGAGAGCCGCCACGGGAGGGATTTGCGCACTAAGACAGCAAAGGAGCGCGGGCGTCTCGCCCGCAATTCTTGGTTCGATGCGGGCGAGACGCCCGCGCTCCTCCAGGGAAACCGCCATGGACTTTTCGATCCCGCAAGACCTCGTCGACCTCCGCGAGCAGACGGAGGCCTTTGTGCGCGGCGAGATGATCCCCCGCGAAGGCGACCCGCGTCTCGGTCATCACGGCCCCAGCGAGGAATTCCGCCGCGAACTCGTCGCGCTCGGGCGGCGTGCCGGACTGACCTCGCCGCATGTCGGCACCGATTGGGGCGGCCTCGGGCTCGACCATCGCGGCAAGGCGATCGTCTTCGAGGCGGCCGGGTATTCGCCGCTCGGACCGATCGCGATGAATTGCTTCGCCCCCGACGAAGCCAATATGCACCTTCTCGAGCAGGTCGCCGACGAAGGGCAGAAGGAGCAGTACCTGCGCCCGCTCGCCGCCGGCGACATCCGCTCGTGCTTTATGATGACCGAGCCGGCGCCGGGTTCGGGCTCGGATCCGTCGATGCTGCTGACGACGGCGCGCCGGGCAGGCAACTCCGGCGACTTCATCATCGACGGCACGAAATGGCTGATCACCGGCGCGGTCGGCGCCGGGTTTGCGATCATCATGGCGAAAAACGACAGCGACCCGCTCGGCCCGGCCGGCGCGACGATGTTCCTCGCGCCGATGGACACGCCGGGCATCAAAGTCGAACGCGTGCTCGACACGCTCGACCAGTACATGGCGGGTGGCCACGGCGTCGTCAGCCTCGAAGGCGTGCGGGTGCCGGAGACCGCCGTGCTGGGCCGCGTCGGCGAGGGGTTCCGCTATGCCCAGGCGCGGCTCGCCCCGGCGCGCCTCACGCATTGCATGCGCTGGCTCGGCGCCGCCCGCCGGGCACACGACATCGCCACCGACTACGCCCGCACCCGCACCGCGTTCGGCAAACCGCTCGGCGAACACGAGGGGGTCGGGTTCATGCTCGCCGACAGCGAGATGGACCTCCACACCTGCCGGATGACGATCTGGCATTGCGCCTGGCTGCTCGACCAAGGCGAGCGCGGGCGCCACGAATCGAGCATGGCCAAGGTCATCTGCTCCGAGGCGATCTGGCGCGTCGTCGACCGCTCGATGCAGGTCCTAGGCGGGATGGGCATCACCGACGACACGATCGTCGCCCGCCTCTTCCGCGAGGTCCGCCCCTTCCGCATCTACGACGGCCCGAGCGAAGTCCACCGCTGGTCCATCGCCCAACGGGTGCTAAGAGGCGGCACGCGGTAGCGCCACCCTTCGAGCAAGTTCCCGTGCATCGAGCGGCGCGCGCACCTTGGCGTCATTGTCGAAATAGACGTAGACGTCGCGGCCCCTTCTCCGCAGCGGCGCGGGACGGTCGATCAGAATCGCGTCGTCGGGCCCCGTGCCGGCCGCCCAAGCCCTGACGCGGGCCGCCCAGCGGTCGAGCGCCGGCCCGTCGTAGCCGCTGGTATAGAGCTCCTCGGAGCCGTGCAGGCGGATGTAGACGAAATCCGCCGTCAGATCTTCGGCATAGGGCCAGTCGACGGTGTCGGCGAAGACCAACGCGACCCCGTGCCGGCGCAACAGCCGGAGGAACGCCGGGTCGAGAAAGCTCGGATGGCGGATTTCGATCGCATGCCGCAGCGGGCACCGGCGATCGGTTTCGGTGAGCGCTCGGCCGGCGACGCGATGGTCATGATGCCGGGCGAGGCTTGCTGCCGCCTCGGTGTCTCGCGGTAGGAGGTTCAGGAAGTCTTCGATCCGGTCGGGTTTAAAGACGCTGCGCGCCGGCAGTTGCCACAAGAACGGGCCCAGTTTCGCCCCCAATGCCAGGACGCCCGAGGCGAAGAAATTGGCCAGCGCGGTCTCTGCACCGCGCAGTTTCAGCATATGGGTGATAAAGCGGCTGCCTTTGACCGCGAAAACGAAATCCTCAGGCACCGCATCTCGCCATGCCCCGAACGCCTCCGGGCGCTTCAAAGAGTAGTGGGTGCCGTTGATTTCGATCGTATCGAAGCGGGTCGCCGCATAGCCGAGCTCATCGGCCTGACGCAGCCCCTTCGGATAGAACGCGCCGCGCCAACCCGCATATTTCCAACCCGAAATGCCGATGCGCACGGTCCCACGAGCGGGAACTCCCGGGAGCGTCGGAGCAGCGTGTTCGATCTGGTCCACAGACTGCCGAACGCAGCAGCGCCCAGTCCGTCCGGTCGCTCGAATCGAACGCCGTGATCAGGACGGTGCAGTTCAGATCGGCCGGTGCGCGATGCCATGCCCCGCGAACACCACCACCGTCGCGGCCGCGACCGTAACCCCGGCGATCGTGCCTGCGACGACCGATACGCCGCCGGCGCGAGCGAGGTAGCGCTGACGTTCCTCACCGGCGAGAGCCAGTTCGTCTGCCTTGAGGAGGCGGCGGAGCCCGGCCCGCACATAGCCGCCTTTCGCGGAGATCGCAAAAGTGGCGGCGAGGGCGACCATACCAATCCCACCGATGACGTAGTGGATGAGGAATGGGATCAGGACCAGGGCCGCGCCGAAGCCATACATCTTGCGATAGAAAAACCAGGGAAAGCCGGTCAACAGGACAACCCAGCTCCAGCTCGTGACGTACAACCTCTTGCTTCCTTTACGGGTGAGCATCTGGTTGTATATTTCCAAAAATATGTGGGCCCGAGGACCAAAGAAGACACTGAGATCTGCCTTTACGTTATCCTGGTCCTCACGATCAAGCACAGCCAGGACCGACTTACTATTACCGCTCATGGCTGCTTCCTCTTGCCCGCTAACCAATCGTCGCAAAACACCTTTTCGTAATTCAAATAATCGTGGCTCTTCGTAATAGAGCAGTTAACGCGCACCAGGGCGGTTCTCGGACCTGACAGAACCGCCCGCGCGGGAAGAATCCCCTTAGCCCGGCGCGGCGCCCTGGACCCCCACCTGCAGCACGTAGAGCGATTGGCTCGCGCACATGAAGATGCGGTCGCGTTTCGGGCCGCCGAAGGTGAGGTTGGCGCAGACTTCGGGGAGGCGGATGCGGCCGAGCAGCTTGGCCTTTGCATCCATGCAAATCACCCCGGCATAGCCGAGCGGCGCATTCGAGCCGATCCACAGATTGCCGGCCGTGTCGGCGCGCATGCCGTCGGGACCGCATTTGACGCCGTCGATCATCATGTCGGAGAATAGCCGCATGTTGGCGAGCTTTTGCCCCTGCACGTCGAAGGCATGGATGTCGCGCTTGCCGCCCGACCCGGTGTCGCCCGGCCCGGCACCGGTGCTTATCACGTAGAGGGTCTTGTAGTCGGGCGAAAAGCAGAGCCCGTTCGGGTCGGGGATTTCCGATTCCTGCACCACGGCGTCGAGCCGCCCGCTCGGGTCCCAGCGATAGACGGCGGTCGGCAATTCGCGCTTCTTACCGCCGATCGCGCCGTAATCGGGCTCGCCGATCGCCGGCTTCAAATACCCCTGGGTGTTGGCGGGGCCGCCGGCCTCGTCGGGATGCCCCTCGCTGAGCCGGTCGCCATAGGGCGGGTCGGTGAACCAGATGCTGCCGTCGGGGTGCGGCACGATGTCGTTCGGCGAGTTGAGCGGCTTGCCTTCGAAATTGTCGGCGATGACGGTCATGCTGCCGTCATGCTCCCAGCGCACGACGCGGCGGTGGAAATCCTCACACGAAAGCTGGCGGCCCTGGAAATCGAAGGAGTTGCCGTTGCTGTTCCACGAGGGGTCGCGGAACCGGGTCACCCGCCCGTCGTCCCAGAGATAGCGGTACTGGATGTTGGCCTGGACATCGCTGAACACGAGATAGCGGCCCTGGCTGCACCAGGCCGGCCCCTCGGCCCAGAATGCGCCGGTCCACAGCCGGTGCAGCCCGGCATTGCCGATAAAGGCCTGCCGGAACGCCGGGTCGACGACGATGATGTCGGGGTCGGGAAGGATCGCCGGATGGCCGGTCGACCAGTCGCGCGGCGGCTGGGTGATCGTGCTCGGCGGCGTACCGAGCTGCGCGTTGGGCGCGGGGGCCGGCGTTTGCGCCAGCGCGGGTGCGGCGACGAGCCCGGCGGTGCCGGCCAGCATCGCGCGGCGAGAAAGGTGATGGGTCATCGCGGCGTCCCTTCCGTAGGTTGATTTCGAGCACTGTCGCGTGCGACAACCTGCCGCGCAAGCGTCCTCGCGCCGCTGCGGGTGCCTAGAACACCACGCCGCCGGGCGGGACCTCGCTTTCGGGCGTCAAATAGATCGTCTCACCCTTCGTGCTGGTGACGCCGAGGACGAGCACCTGCGACACCTCCGGCCCCATGCGCTTTTCGGGGAAGTTGACGACGGCGACCACCGTCTTGCCGACAAGGGCTTCCGGGGCGTAGTTGCGGTAGGCGCCGCACGACACCTTGATCCCGATCTCGGCACCGAGATCGATCGTCAGGCGATAGGTCGGCTTGCGCGAGCGCGCATCCTCGACCTTGAGGACGCGGCCGACGCGGAGGTCGAGCGCTTCGAAATGGGCATAGTCGGCAACGGGTTTCATTCTGCCTCCTCGGCTCACGGCGCCGCGATTTCCTGGTACTGTGGCGACGGAAGGCGGCGCAAGGCTCGCGAAGATGAAATTTACGTACGGCTGGGTGATCGTCGACGCCGGGATCGTCGTCGCCGGCGGGCTGCTGCTCGGCGCCTATGACTGGCGGACCGCGCTCGCCGTTCCGGGGCTTCTCGCCTGTGTGCCGATCGTCGCGGCCGGGGTGCTCGTGCAGCGCCCGCCGCTTTACGTCGCTTCGTGCGCGGTCGGAGCCGGGGCCATCGCGATCGCGGCCACATTCCGCCCGCCGGCAGGCCGCCGGATGCCCGCCGCCGCATGATCGTCCTTCAGGAACTGACCTACCGGGTCGGCGGCCGGCTCGGACCGGCGCTGCTCGACAATGCGTCGGTGCAGATCCCGTTCGGCGCCCGGGTCGGGCTCGTCGGCCGCAACGGCGCCGGCAAGTCGACGCTGATCGACCTGATCCGCGGCGCGCTGTTGCCCGAGCGCGGCGACGTGATCCTGCCGAAGGACCACCGGATCGGCTTCCTGGCACAGGAGGCGCCGGCGGGGTCGGGCACGCCCATCGCCACCGTGCTCGCCGCCGACAAGGAGAGGGCGGCGATGCTGCGCGAGCTCGACCGCGGCGCGGCGCCGCTCAGGATCGGCGAAATCGAGGCCCGGCTCCACGAGATCGGCGCCCGCAGCGCCCCGGCTCGGGCGGCGCGCATCCTCGCCGGGCTCGGCTTCGACCCGGCGATGCAGGAAGCGCCGCTCGACGATCTGTCGGGCGGCTGGCGGATGCGCGTCGCGCTCGCCGCGGTCCTCTTCGCCGAGCCCGACCTGCTGCTGCTCGACGAGCCGACCAACCACCTCGACCTCGAAGCCTCGCTGTGGCTCGAACGGTTTTTGAAGCGCTATCGCCACAGCTTCATCCTGGTCAGCCACGACCGGCAGCTATTGAACGCCGCGCCGGAAACGATCCTGCACCTCGAGGGCGGCAAGCTGACGCTGTATTCCGGTAATTTCGACTCCTACCTCAGGGCGCGGCGCGAGGCGATCGCGCGGCAGGCGGCCGTCGCGAAGCGCCAGGAGGCGCAGCGGGCGCACATGCAGGCCTTTGTCGACCGGTTCCGCTACAAGGCGTCGAAGGCTCGGCAGGCGCAGAGCCGGCTCAAGGCGCTCGCGAAGCTCGAACCGGTCGCGCAGATGGTCGCCACGGCGCCGCCGCAGCTCGACCTGCCGCAGCCGCCCGAACTGGCGCCGCCGATCATCACGCTCGACCGCGTCACCACCGGATACACGGCGGACCGGCCGATCCTGTCGAAGCTGGACCTCCGCCTCGATCCGGACGACCGCATCGCGCTGCTCGGCGCGAACGGCAACGGCAAGACCACCTTTGCCCGTCTGCTTGCCGGCCGGCTCGCACCGTTTTCCGGCACCTTGACGCGGTCGCCGAAACTGTCGGTCGGATTTTTCACCCAGCATCAGATCGAGGAGATGCGGCCGGACGAGACCGCGGTCGACCACCTCGCCGCGGTGGCGCCGCGCCTGACGCCGGAGCAGGTGCGCACGCGGCTCGGGGCGTTCGGGTTTGGCCAGCAAAAGGCGCTGGTGTCGGTCGGCGACCTGTCGGGCGGCGAGCGGGCGCGGCTCAACCTGGCCCTCGTCACCTATGACGCGCCGTCGCTGTTGATCCTCGACGAGCCGACCAACCACCTCGACATCGAGACCCGAGAGGCCCTGGTCGAAGCGCTGAACGACTACGCCGGTGCGGTGGTGCTGGTGAGCCACGACTGGCATCTCGTCGAGCTGGTGGCCGAGCGCCTGTGGCTTGTCGCCGACGGGACGGTGCGCCCGTTCGATGGCGACCTCGAGGAATACCGGCGTCTGCTGCTCGCCCCCGAGACGCAGGGCGAGGGCGGGCGCGAGCCGGCGGTGAACGATCGCCGCAACCAGCGTCGCGAGGCCGCCGAGCGCCGCCTCGCCATCGAGCCGCTGCGCCGCGAGGCGCGCCGCGCCGAGGAAACCGCCCAGCGCCTTTCGGCCGAGCGCCAGGCCCTCGACCGGCGCCTCACCGCGCCCAATTCACAGGGGACGGCGAGCACCGCGCTGGCCGACGCCTATCGCCGTCGCGCCGAGCTCACGCGCCTCATCGAAGAAGCCGAGGCCGCCTGGCTCGCGGCTGAAGAGGCGATCGAGAGTGCCGCCATTTCCTAGCGTCGCGTGTGTTACGGATTCCTGGTTAGTTCCAGCGGCAGAAGGACGCAGCCGGCTTTGATCCGCTCATCGCGCGCGGTTTGTGCAATAGTCGACCCAACCGGCCTTGGGGGACGCGACACAGGCTTTGCCATGACCGATGTACCTGCGATCAGCGATCGCAATCTCGAAGCGACGACGCATATTTCGCTGAAGCGAGAGCCGGCGTGCTTTGCATTTCTGTCACCGAAATCGACCTCATCGCCGGTGCCGATCGATTCCCTGAATCTCGACCTCGCCTCGGCCGATTACTTCCAGGGCCGTGCCTCGGTATGGACGACGATGGAGATCCGCTCGTCGGTCAGCGGCGACCGCCCGGCCGCGATGCTGGGGTTTGACGAGGCGTTCCTGCGCCCGTTCGCCCGCGCCCTCGTCGAGGCGGCGACGACGCGCGGCTCGTTCCGCATGACCATCCCACAGGAGACCCGCGACGGCGGTCGCTGCCGCGTCGTCGAGTACGTGACCGGGCCGGGGAAGCCGCTGAAGGAATTGATCCTGCAGCCGTTCGATAACATCGTGGTGATCAGCGCCGCGACGCAGCGCGACGGCGACGAAACGCTGTTCCAGCTCCCGCGCACCGACAGCTTCCTGCGCGCTTTTGCCAAGACCGCCTATGTCGCCGACAAGGCGCTGAGCGATCTTCTGGACGAAATGGGCCGCCTCGCCCGCCGCACGGCGGACGCGAACGAGCCGTAACCGGCAGGAGCGCGGGCGTCTCGCCCGCAATTCCTGAAATGTAGATGCGGGCAGAACGCCCGCGCCCCCCTACTCGGCCGCGCTGCTTTCGACCAGGTGGGTCAGCGCGTAGGCGCCGAAGAAGCTGCCGTCCATCGGCTTGGCGTAGAGATAGCCCTGGACGAAGCCGCAACCCGCCTGCCGCAGGATGTCGGCCTGCGACATGGTCTCGACCCCTTCGGCGACGACATCGGCGCCGTAGATGCGGGCGATCTTGAGCAGCGCCAGCACCAGCTCCTTGCCGTCGGCGGTATCGAGCCGGTTGGTGAAGCCGCCGTCGATCTTGATCGTGTCGACCGCATAGTGCCGGAGGACACCCAACGCCGAATAGCCGGTGCCGAAATCGTCGATCGCCAGGCGGATCCCGATCTCCTGCAACTCGTTGAGGACGCTGCGGGTAACGTCCGGATTGCGCATGACCGCCGACTCGGTGATCTCGAGCTTGATGCGGTCGAGCGGAAAGCCGCTGTCGTTGACGCCCTTCAGCGTCGCCAGCAGCAGCGACGGGTCGTTGAACTGGCGCGCCGAGACGTTGATGCTGATCCAGTCGAGGATGTCGCGGCCGTAGAGCATCTGCCAGACCTGCATCTGACGCACCGCTTCGCGGATGACCCAGCAACCGACCGGCACGATAAGCCCGCTCTCCTCCAGCACCGGCAGGAACGCCGCCGGCGGCACCAGGCCGTCTTGCGGATGGTTCCAGCGGATGAGCGCCTCGGCACCGACGACCTTGTTGTCGCTGAGACGGAGGATGGGCTGGTAGTGCAGCACGAACTCGCCCTCGTCGAGCGCACGGCGAAGCTGGTCGAGCAGCGCCAGCCGGCGGCCGACCGTGCTGGTCAGCGACGGCTCCCACGCCTTGGCGCCGTTGGGTCCACGCGCCTTCGCTTCCTGCAGCGCAACGTCGAGGTCGCGCAGCGCGTCGTCTTCGTTGCGATGGGTCGGGCTCGTCAGGATGTAGCCGATGCTGGCGCTGAGCCGGACGCACTCCTCGCCGATCATCACCGGATTGGCGACAAGCTGCAGAAGACGCCGCGCGAAAGCTTCCGAATCGGCGAGGGTCGGCGACGGGTTGCCGAGAACGATGGCGAACTCGTCGGCGCCGATGCGGGCAACGATGTCCTGCGTGCGCCCGCCAAGCCGCCAGCCCGCCTTTTCCGGAACCGGCCGCGACCGCGTTCCCGCCAGGAGACGGTTGGCGATGATCTTCAGGACGCCGTCGCCGATCCCGGCGCCGTAGAGGTCGTTGACGCCCTTGAAATTGTCGATGTCGAGCAAAAACATCGCGGTCGGGCGCCAGTTGCTCTGCGGCGCCACGATCGATCGGACATGCGCCATAAACCGGTGCCGGCCCGGGAGCCCGGTCAACTGGTCCGTAACATCGGGGAGCCCGCCGTCGCCGCTGACGCCGGAGACTTCGTGGACGGTGGCAACGACACCGCCCGGTCCGTCGCCGCTTCGGCGCCGTGCGCTCAGCACGAACCGGCGCGACTGACGCGCGGGGTCCGGCTCGCCGAGCTCACACGATTCGATGTGTTCGCCATCGAGCGCGCGACGCAACAGCTCGGCGATCACCGGGCCGCTGAGCGGGTCGAGCTCGTGGTGGCGGCGGCCGACGATCTGCTTGCCGTCCAGGCCGAACACATCGAGCCACGGACCGTTGGCGGCCACATAGTGAAGCTGATGGTCGAAGAGCGCGGCGGCGGACGGGAAATCGGCCATAAAGGTCGAGACCCAGGGGCCTGGCGCCTCAACGCCACGCTCTAAGGTGGCAACGGGGGTGGATGAGGGATGCTTTGTCACGGCGCCAGATTATTCGTGCGCCGATTAAAGAATGGTGAAGCATAGAATATCCCGACCGGGCAAATATTGGTGCCGTGCGCGAGGTTGTTTGATTATAGTTAAATAATGAATGCAATTTCGGGAATTGCCCCGTGGCCAGCGAAAACGACAATTCTTTCAGACACAAAGAACCAGGCGCAGCCAGAGGGCTACGCCTGGTTCATGAGTAGCATGCACGGGGCGTGGCGCGAACAAGGGGACCTAGGCCCCCTTGCCGGCTTTGCTACAGCGCGACTTAGTTGGGGCTGGCCTTCGGGCCAGGCAGCCGCGGCGAGCCCGGACCGCCGGGGGCCATGCCGCCGCCGCCGCCCTGGATCCGCGCCAGCTCTTGCTGGTTGAGTTGCTCGGTCGTCGCATCTTCACGCGCCATCATGTGATGACGATAATGGTGATGACGCATAACGTGATGGGCCGACGCTGGCCTCGCCATCGCCTTCGGGGCGGCCGGGGCCGGCGCGGCCGGCTTCATCGGCTGGGTCTGGGTCTGGCTGCCGCCGCCGCTCGCCTTCGGGCCGGGCATATTCTGGGCCCACGCAGGAGCGGAAATCGCGAGAGCCGCGGCGATCGCGACGCTAGTGAAGAGATGCTTCATACCAGGTGTCCCTTTATTGCAGTTCGGGTTTGGACGATACGCTGCAGATTCTCGCACAACCTTTGGGATTACCCTTGCGGGCGCATGGGTTGAAACGGCGGAGCCGCCGTTTCGTTCCCTCGGGCGCGCAACTTTCGGTGTCGCATACCCGACCCCGCCGGAGGCGGATAATATGATTGTACGAACCGGGTTTCAAGCGCTTGGGTCGGTTTTGATTCGCATCCCGCTAACGTTTCCCGCGAGCGTATTTAGATGATGACCGATCGCCTCAACCGCTTATTCCGCCTCATTTTCACCGCCGGGTTGATGGCTGCCGCAATGCCGTCCGGCGCGGCCGAGCACACATCGCTAACGATCGGAGTGACCCAGTATCCAGGAACGCTAAACCCCAACATCGATCCGCTGGCGGCGAAGGGCTACGTCCTCGGCTTCACGCTGCGGCCGTTCACCGTCTTCGACCCCGAGTGGAAGCTTGTGTGCCTTTTGTGCACGACGGTACCCAGCTTCGACAACGGGCTCGCCGTGCCGGTCGACCTGCCCAACGGCAAGCGCGGCGTGGACGTGACTTATACGATCCGCCCCGACGCGATGTGGGGCGACGGCGTGCCGGTGACGACGAAGGACGTTGAATTCACCTGGAAGGTCGGCCGCGATCCGAAGAGCCCGGTCAGCAACGCCGAGATGTATCGGCACATGACCGGGATCACCATCAAGGACGACAAGACGTTTACGATCCACGACGACAAGCTCGATTTTACCTATGCCGCGATCAACGATTTCACCCTGCTGCCGGAACACCTCGAAAAGGCCGCTTTCGCCGACCCGGCGCAGTATCGGCAAAAGACGCTCTATGTGACCGACCCGACGAACCCCGGTCTTTACAACGGCCCCTATCGGGTCGGCGAGGCATCGGGGGGGTCGTACATAGTGCTCGAGCGCAACCCGCATTGGGCCGGAAAGCCGGGTCCGTTCGACCGGATCACGATCCGGGCGATCGAAAATACCGCCGCGCTCGAAGCCAACCTTCTCTCCGGCACGGTCGATATGGCGGCGGGCGAGGTCGGGCTGCCGCTCGACGAAGGGCTCGCCTTCGAAAAGCGTCATGGCGCCGCCTACGACGTGGTCTTCAAACCGGGGCTCATCTTCGAGCATGTCGACTTCAACCTCGAGGTCCCGGCGTTCCAGGACCGGCGGCTGCGCGAGGCGATGCTGCGCGCGATCGATCGCGAGGGGCTGTGCAAATCACTGTTCTCCGGCAAGCAGCAGCCGGCCGATACGTTTCTCAGCCCGCTCGATGTCGGCTACACGGACGACGTTCCGCATTATCCCTACGATCCGGCGCGGGCGGCGGCGCTGCTCGACGAGGCCGGCTGGCATATGGGTCCAGGCGGCACCCGCCGCAACGCCGCCGGCGAGGCGCTGTCGTTCACGCTGATGACGACTGCCGGCAACCATTCTCGCGAGCTCGTCGAGCAGGTGCTGCAGAGCGAATGGAAAAAGGTCGGGATCGACATCAAGCTCAAGAACGAGCCGCCCCGCGTACTCTTTGGCGAGACGCTGCTGCACCGGCAATTCCAGCTTGCGATGTACGCCTGGATCAGCTCGCCGGAGAATGTACCGCGCGAGATCTTCGATTCCGGCGAGATACCGAGCGCCGGCAACGGCTATAGCGGCGAAAATCTGGCCGGATACAAGAACCCCAAGATGGACGAGCTGCTCAAGGCGCTGGAGCTTGAGCTCGACCCGCAGAAGCGCAAGGCGATGTGGGCCGAGGCACAGAAGATCTTTGCCGCCGACCTGCCGTTCCTGCCGCTCTATCTGCGCACCGACACGTTCATCCTGCCGAAATGGCTGGGCGGCGTAGAGCCGACCGGAAACCAGTACCCGACCTCGCTATGGGTGACGGATTGGACGGTGAAGAAGTGAGGGATGGGCTGGACCGATGACCCGGTTCGTCACCCTTCGCCTCGTCGAGATCGCCGGCGTCCTCATTCTGATGTCGTTCCTGATCTACGCGCTGATCGGGCTGATGCCCGGCGACCCGATCGACCTGATGCGCGGCACCGATCCGCATCTGAGCTCGGCCGACATCGCCCGGCTCAAGGAATTGTACGGGGTCGGTCAGCCGCTCTTCGGGCGCTATCTGGCGTGGGCGCGGCAGGCCGTCATCGGCAATCTCGGCTATTCCCGCCTGTTCGCCGAGCCGGTGCTGACCGCGCTCCTCCCCCGCCTCGCCAACTCGCTCGCGCTGATGGGGACGAGTTTTGTCCTCGCCTTTGCCGCCGCGCTCGGGCTCGGCATCGCGGCGGCGCGGCGGCCGGGCTCGGTGTTCGACCGGACGCTGAACCTGCTGTGCTTTGCCGGCGTCTCGGTACCGACCTTCTGGCTGGCTCTGGTGCTGATCCTGATCTTCGCCGCGCGGCTCGGCTGGTTCCCGGCCAGCGGGATCGCGACCCCGGGGAATGGCGGACTCGACGACCGGGTCTGGCACCTCGCGCTGCCGGTGCTGACGCTGACGCTCGCCTCGGTCGGCAGCTACACGCGCTATGTGCGGGCGGCGATGCGCGAGGCGCTGGGGCAGGACCATATCCGCACGGCACGGGCCAAGGGGGCGAGCGAGCGGCGCGTCGTCTGGCATCACGCACTGCGCTCAGCGCTGGTGCCGGTGGTGACGGTGCTGGCGCTGTCGTTCGGCAGCCTCGTTTCGGGCGCGCTCGTGACCGAGACGATGTTCGCCTATCCCGGGATGGGCAAGCTGATCTTCGATGCGGTGATGGGCAACGATTACAACCTCGCGCTCGCCGCGCTGTTGCTGGCGACGGCGACGACGCTCGCCGGGAATTTCGCCGCCGACCTCGCCTATGCCTGGCTCGACCCCAGGGTTTCCTATTGATGAAATTGGTCTAGTCTCGATGAGGATCGCGGTGGCGATGCTGGCGGTGATCGCGGCGGCGGCGTTTGCCGGCCCGCTGATCGGCACCGCCCTCGGCATCGATCCGACGGCGGTGGATCTGACGAGCCGCCTCGCCGGTCCCTCGCCGGCGCACTTGCTCGGCACCGACGAGCTCGGCCGCGACGTGCTGTTGCGGCTGATGGAAGGTGGACGGATCTCGCTCGCGATCGGCATCGCGGCGGCCCTGGCGGCGGCGGTGATCGGCACGACGATCGGGCTTGTCGCCGGCTATCTCGGCGCTTGGACCGACCGCCTCTTGATGCGCCTCACCGATGCGATCATCGCACTGCCGCTGTTGCCGCTGCTGATCGTTCTGGCCGCGCTCGACCTGGGCAAGCTCGGGGTGCCCGCCCGGATCGCGCAATCCGACGATGTCAGCCTCGTCCGCATCATCATCCTGGCGGCACTGATCGGCTGGACGACGGCAGCGCGGCTCGTGCGCGGGGCTACCCTCGTGACCAAGAACCGCGATTTCGTCCGTGCCGCCCGCAGCCTGGGCGCCGGAACGCCGCACATCCTGCTGCGTCACATCCTGCCCAATGTCATGGGTCCGTTGATCGTCGCCACGAGCCTCAGCGTCGGCGACGTGATCCTCCTCGAATCGGTACTGAGCTTTCTCGGCCTCGGCGTGCAGCCGCCGCTGGCGAGTTGGGGCAGCATGCTGAGCAACGCCCAGGACCTGATCGAGACCGGGTCGCAGCTCGCGATCTACCCGGGCGCGATGATTTTCCTCACCGTGATCGCCTGCAACCTGCTCGGCGACGGGCTCCAGCGGCGGCTCGATCGGCAAAGGTAGGTTGAGGGTGCTCGCCGGCGCCTATTTGGCCAGCACGCTCTCCGCCAGCCGCACCCAGTAACTCGCGCCGAGCAGCAGGATGTCGTCGTTGAAATCGTAGTGCGGGTTATGGAGGTTGGCGGCCTCCTCGCCGTTGCCGATCCAGATATAGGCGCCGGGCTTTTCCTGGAGGAACCAGGCGAAATCCTCGGCACCCATGCTCGGCAGGAGGTCTCGCCTGACCTTGTCGGCACCGACGATGTCGGCCGCGATGCCGGCGGCGATCTCGGTCTCGGCCATGCTGTTGACGGTCGGCGGATAGCGCCGCTCGTATCGCATCGCGACCTCGGCACCGAGTGACGCGGCGGTGCCCTCGGCGACGCGGCGCATCGCCGGCTCGATCGCGTCGCGCACGGCGGGCTCGAAAGCCCGGGTCGTGCCGCGGAGCACCACCGTGTCCGGGATCACGTTCCAGGTGTCGCCGCCGTGGATTTGCGTGACCGAGACGACGGCACCTTCGAGCGGATGCGTGTTGCGGCTGGCGATCGTCTGCAATCCGGTGACGATCTGCGCCGCGACGACGATCGGATCGATACCGAGATGCGGCATCGCCGCATGGGCGCCGCGCCCGGTAACGGTGATCTCGAAGATGTCGAATGCGGCCATCATCGGACCCGGGCGGATCGCGAACTGGCCGGCGGCGAGCCCCGGCCAGTTATGCATGCCGTAGATCGCCTCGACCGGGTAGCGCGACAGCACCCCTTCGTCGACCATCACCCGGGCACCACCCTCGTTCTCCTCGGCAGGCTGGAAGATGAAGTGGATCGTGCCCGCGAAGTTCCGCGTTTCCGCGAGATAGCGCGCGGCGCCGAGCAGCATCGTCGTGTGCCCGTCATGGCCGCAGGCATGCATCCGCCCCTCATGCTGCGAGGCATAGGCGGCGTCGGTCTTCTCGTGCACATGGAGAGCATCCATATCGGCACGCAGCGCGATTGCGCGATGGCCCGGCGCGTTACCCGTCAGCGTGCCGATGACGCCGGTCTTGGCCACTCCGCGCTCGACGGCGATGCCGAATGATTCGAGGAGCTCTGCGACGCGCGCGGCCGTGCGTGTCTCCTCGAACGCCGTTTCGGGATGGGCGTGGATGTCGTGCCGCCACGCCGTCATGTCGGCGTGAAAATCGGCGATGCGGTTGACGATCGGCATCACACGACGCCCTTTTCTCTCAGCCCCGCGATGTCGCCGGCGCTGTACCCGAGCTCGCCGAGGATCGCCTCGGTGTGCTCGCCGGCATCGGGGCTGGCGGTGACGAGACGGCTCGGCGTGCGGCTCAAGGTCACCGCTTGGCCGACCAGGTCGATATCGCCGAGTTTCGGGTGGTGCACCGTCTGCGCGATGCCGAGATGCCTGACCTGCGGGTCGGCGAAGACCTCGTCCATCTTATAGATCGGGCCCGACGGCACGCCAGCCTTGTTGAGCCGCTCTATCCAATCGACGCTGGTGCGGGTTTGGGTAATCGCCTCGATCTCCGCGTTGAGCGCCTTGCGATTGTCCGAGCGGGCGCGGCCGGTCTTATAATCGGGATGCTCGGCGAGATCCGGCCGATCGACGGAACGGCAGAAGCGGCCGAAAATCTCGTCGCCGGCCGAGGCGATGTTGATGTAGCCGTCCCTCGTCTTGAAGACGCCGGTCGGAATGCTCGTCGGGTGGTCGTTGCCGGCCTGCTCGGGCACCTCATGGGCGATCGTCCAGCGCGCGCCCTGGAAGTCGAGCATCGCGATCTGGGCCGCCAAAAGCGAGCTTTCGACCCATTGCCCCTCGCCCGACACCTCGCGTTCGAGGAGCGCGATCAGGATGCCCATCGCGGTGAAGATGCCGGCCGTCAGATCGGCCACCGGAATGCCGACCCGCACCGGCCCCTGGCCCGGCAGGCCGGTGATCGACATCAGCCCGCCCATCCCCTGGGCGATCTGGTCGAAGCCGGGGCGATCGCGATAGGGACCGCTTTGCCCGAAACCGGAGATGCTGGCATAGACGAGGCGCGGGTTGAGCCCCTTCAGCGCGTCGTAGTCGATGCCGAGCCGCTCCTTGACGTCGGGGCGGAAATTCTCGACGACGACATCCGCCTCTCGCACCAGCTTGCGAAAGATCTCGATCCCCTCGGGCGATTTGAGGTCGAGCGTCAGGCTGCGCTTGTTGCGGTGGAGGTTCTGGAAATCGGGGCCCATCCGCGGGCCGCCAAGCCCTTCGCCCGGCGACGGCGGCGCCTCGATCTTGGTGACCTTGGCGCCCCAGTCCGCAAGCTGGCGCACGCAGGTCGGACCGGCCCGGACGCGGGTCAGATCAAGCACGGTAAAGCGGGCGAGCGGGCCGGACGGACGATCGGGCATGGACAAGGTCACTCCGTGAGGACGAGCGCCGATCCTAACGCGGTTTTCGACAGGCCGGCACCCCCGGGGTGTGCGCAAAAGAAAAACCGCCGCGGCAAGCGCGGCGGTTTTCTCGATATAACCGAGTAGCGAGGCGCCAGCCTTACGGCAGGACGATCTCGACGCGGCGGTTCTGCGGCTCGCGAACGCCATCGGCGGTCGGGACGCGGTTGTCGTTTTCGCCGCGGCCGCTGACGGCCATCTGGTTCCGCGGGACGCCCAGCCTGCCCAGCGTGTTGGCGACGTTGTTCGCGCGCCGTTCGGAGAGCCGCTGGTTATACCCAGGCGAGCCCGACCGGTCGGTGTAGCCGGTGACCTGGATCTGCACCGGCGCGCCCGACCTGTAAGCCGCCGCGGCCTGCTGCAGGATCGCATGGCCCTGCGGCGTGATCGTGTCGCGATCCCAGTCAAAGAAGACCAGGAACACCCGGCGCGACGGCGGCGGCGGCGGCGCCGGAACGGCGGCAGGCGCTGCCATCGGCGGCGGAGGCGGCGGCGGCGAGAACACGTAGCTCAGGCTGGCGACCAGGTTGTGGCTGTTGTAGCTGTACTTGACGTTGCCGCCACCCAGCGCCGGCGACAGCTTGGCATTCGCGTCGGCGGTGCCGAGATAGCGGTAGTCGACATCAAGCGCCCAGTTCGGATTGAAGCTGTAGCGGATGCCGGCGATCGCCTGATAGCCAAATTCCCAGTCGTCGTTGGCTTTCAGCAGGGAGCCGAAACCGCCCAGCTTGGCGCCGGTGTTCAGGTCGACCGCGCCGATGCCGCCGCCGATATGCGGCGAGAACTGCGAGTTCAGGCTGAAGTCGTAGATCGCGTTGGCCATCACCGCGTCGGCGGTCGTCGTGCCCGAGGCCTTGAACCCGCCAATCGTGTTGATGCCGTTTTCCTGATGGCGATACTCGCCCTCAAACCGCCACGGCCCCATTTGATAACCGAAGCGTGCGCCGGCGTTCCAGCCGCTGTCGTATTTCGTTGTGGCGCTTGCGCCGGCAGTAGTGCCCTTAGCGTCCTCGAGGGAGGTCCAGCCGCCCTCTCCGCCAATGTACCATGCGCCCGGGCCACTAAACAGTTGCGCCCGCGCGTCTGCCCAGCCTAACGCCACGGCAACCCCCACGAGGGCGCCTAGCAGATAGCGGTACCTCATCCCAAACCTCCGATTTCCCCAAAGACTCCCTGGCAGCCTGGGCGGCCGCCGTTGCGCATTACTTAACATCGCGCCTAACGATGGCAAACGCTTTCTGTTTCGCCCTGACCGGCAAAGGGCACCGCAGTGCAAAATTGGGATCAACCGCGACATTCCCGCAACAGTTTGCCCACAACTCAAGTCAAATTGCGCCGTTTTAACGCAGCAAATCGGCAACAACTAACGTAGCGCGCAAGAAACGAGGGGTCCCTGTACCAGGGCGTTACTGCGCGATCCGCGGCTTGGCGTCATAACGTGAGCGATTACCGGAAGTTGCGGCTGGGAACGACGATGTCATGCGAATCGTAGCCGGGCGGCTTTTCAGGCGAAGCGAAAGGCGGCTTCTTGTTCGGGGCGACCTCGTCGCCGGTGCGGGCGCGCAGGGTATTGAGGCGCGGGGTCAGGTCCCGCAATTCCTCAGCAACGATGTGAATGACGCTTTCCTCGCGCTGCAGCCGGCCGCGGCAATAAAGGAGCGTGGCGCCGAGGGCAGTGCGGCGGAACCGTTCGAGCACATTGGGCCAGAGGATCAGATTGGCGATCCCGGTCTCGTCCTCGATGGTGACGAAGACGACGCCATTGGCGCTGCCCGGCCGCTGTCGGATCAGGACGAGCCCGGCGATCGACAACTGCCGCTCGAGCGGCAATGTCTTGAGTTCGCGCGCCGTGACCAGCCCCTCGCGCGTCAATTCGGCCCGCAGAAACGCCATCGGGTGGCGCTTCAGCGTGAGGCTGGTCGTCGCATAATCCTCGACGACATGCTCGCCGAGGGTCATCTCGGGAAGAAGCGCGGCGGCACGGATTTCGGTCGAGGGCAAAGGATCGTGCCGGACCGGCACCAATGCTGGCCCTTCTACTGCCGCGAACAGCGGCAGCGGTGCCTCGCCGAGCGCTTTCAAGGCCCAGAGGCCGCGCCGGCGATCGAGCCCGAGCGAGCGCAGGGCATCGGCCTCGGCGAGGCGTTCGAGCGCGCGACGCCCGAGTTCGCTGCGGCGCCACAGATCGTCGGCATCCCGATACGGCGCCGCGGCGGCGAGGCGTTTCGCATCCTCCTCGGAAAACCCCTTGATCTGGCGGAAGCCCAGGCGAAGGGCAAGGGTTGGCGGAGCGCCGTGCGTCCTTCGAGACGCGCCCTCCGGACGCTCCTCAGGATGGGGGGAGCCTATGAGGCCGTAGGCGGTTTTCTCCTCATTCTGAGGAGGCTGCGCGGCAGCCGTCATGCAGGACGCACCGTCCGGGATGCTGCCGTCGAGCGTGCAATCCCATGCGCTGAAATTGACGTCGGCCGGCAATACCGAAACGCCGTGCTCGCGGGCGTCGCGGACGATCTGGGCCGGGGCGTAGAAGCCCATCGGCTGGCTGTTGAGGAGGGCGCAGGCGAAGGCCGCGGGATAGAGGCATTTGATCCATGCCGAAGCATAGACGAGCAGCGAAAAGCTGGCGGCGTGGCTTTCCGGGAAACCGTAGGTGCCGAACCCTTCGATCTGGCTGAAGCAGCGTTCGGCGAAGCCGCGCGGGTAGCCGTTCGCGACCATGCCGTCGATGAATTTGTCGCGGAACAGGTGGATTTCGCCGTTGCGGCGAAAGCTCGCCATCGAACGGCGCAATTTGTCGGCCTCGTCGGCTGAAAACCCGGCGCCGACCATCGCGATCTGCATCGCCTGTTCCTGGAACAGCGGCACGCCGAGGGTCTTTTCGAGCACTCGCCGCAGCTCGGGCGATGGATATGTCGTGTCCTCGATCTTATTTCGCCGGCGCAGGTAGGGGTGGACCATGTCGCCCTGGATCGGCCCCGGCCGCACGATCGCAACCTCGATCACGAGGTCGTAGAATTTATTCGGCTTGAGCCGCGGCAGCATCGACATCTGGGCGCGGCTTTCGACCTGGAACACGCCGATCGAATCGGCCCGGCTCAACATCTTGTAGACCGCCGGCACCTCGCGTGGGATCGTCGGAAGCGTGCAGGCCCTGCCATGATGCCGCTCGATCAGGGCAAAGGCCTTGCGGATGCAGGTCAGCATGCCGAGCGCGAGGATGTCGATCTTGAGGATGTTCAGCGTGTCGAGATCGTCCTTGTCCCATTCGATGACGGTGCGGTCTTCCATCGCCGCGTTCTCGATCGGCACCAGCCCCGACAAGGGCCCGCGGGTGATGACAAACCCGCCGACATGCTGCGACAGATGCCGCGGAAACCCGATCAGCGCGCCGGCGAGGTCGATCGCCAGGCGCAGGTTGCGGTCGCGCGGGTCGAGCCCGGCCTCGCGGATGCGCTTGTCGGCGATCGGGTCGTTCGACCAGCCCCACACCATGCCCGACAGCGCCGCGACGACATCGCCCGACAACCCCATCACCTTGCCGACCTCGCGGATCGCGCTGCGCGAGCGATAGGTGATCAGCGTCGCCGCCAGCCCGGCGCGGTCGCGGCCGTAGCGCTGATAGACGAACTGGATCACCTCCTCGCGCCGCTCATGCTCGAAATCGACATCGATATCGGGCGGCTCGCCGCGCGCGGCGCTGATAAAGCGCTCGAACAAGACATCGATCTCGGACGGGTTGACCGCGGTGATGCCAAGGCAGTAGCAGACCACCGAATTCGCGGCCGACCCCCGCCCCTGGCACAGGATCTCGCGCGACCCGGCAAAACACACGATGTCGTGGACGGTCAGGAAGTACCGCGCGTAATCGAGCCGCTCGATCAGCGCCAGCTCATGCTCGATCCGCTCGCGGATGTCGGGTGGGACGCAGGATAGATCAGGCTCTTTTTCTCCCTCTCCGCCCAGTGGGGAGAGAGGGCCGGGGTGAGGTGGGCACGCGCCGACCTCGCCCGCCTCACCTTCCCATCGCCCAGGCGACGGGCCCCGCCTCCCTCTCCCCTCATTGGGCGGAGAGGGGTTTTCCGCATACTTACGCGCAGCGCCCTCCCACGCGAGCTGGGCGAGGCGCTCCTGAGGGGTCATCCCGGGCGGGACCGGTACTTCCGGGTATTCGTATTGCAGTTCCTCGAGGTCGAATCGGCAGCGCTCGGCGATCTCGACCGTGCGGGCGAGCGCATCCTCGTGGCCGCGGAACAGCCGCGCCATCTCCCCGGCCGGCTTCAGGTGGCGCTCGGCATTGGCCTCGAGGCGGAACCCGGCCGTGACGATCGTGCAATGCCGGCGGATGCAGGTCAGGACATCCTGCAACGGGCGCCGCGCCGGCTCGTGATAGAGCACGTCATTAGTGGCGACGAGCGGGATGCCGGCGGCCGCCGCGACCCGGACGAGATGGACGAGACGACGGGCATCATCCCCACGGTAGAGATGCTGAGCGGCGAGATAGGCCCGGCCGGGAAAATCGGCGCCCAGGCGAGGGGCCAGCGTCTCGTCGAGGGCGACGACGACCTGCCCTTCGCCGTGGGCGACGACATCGGCGTAATCGATATGGCATTCGCCCTTCGGCGCGCGGCGCTTGCCGAGGGTCAGGAGCGTCGTCAGGCGACCATAGGCGGCCCGGTCCTCGGGGAAGGCGAGAAGGCTCGTGCCGTCGCGCAGATCGAGCCGCACCCCGACGACGAGCCGGATTCCCGCCCGCCTCGCCGCCTGCCAGGCGCGCACGATGCCGGCAAAGCTGTTGCGGTCGGTGACCGCGATTGCCGCCAGCCCCAGCGCCGCCGCCCGCTCGGCCAGCTCATGCGGATGCGAACCGCCGCGCAGGAACGAGAAATTGGTCGTGACCTGGAGCTCGGCATAGGCGGGCATGCGTCACGCGAACACGCCATGCACGTACCAGCGCGGCGGGCGGTCGAAACCGGGGAGACCGGCACGGAACAACCAGAAACGCCGGCCCTCCTCGTCCTCGACCCGGTAATAGTCGCGGATGGTATCATCGCGATCGACCTCCTCACCCGGCTGCCACCATTCCTCGGCCACCCGTTCGGGCCCGTCGGCCTGGGTGACGCGATGCCGCCGCCGACGCCACGAAAAATGAAACGGCGGATCGTCCGGCACCATCCAGAACGCTTCGACCGGCTCCGGCGGCTGGAACAGCCGCACCGGGCGAGGCGGTTTGAGAGGCAGCTCGGCACTTTTACCTGTCATTCCGGGATCGCCCATCGGGCGAGACCCGGAACCCATGACCACGGACCCGCGAGATTTAGATGCTGTCGCCGGAGCATCCCCCGCGGAGGTCGTGTTCATGGGTTCCGGGTTCGACCCTGCGGGTCGCCCCGGAATGACAACAGGTTTGCCACTGCCTTCCCCGACGAGCGGCACCGCCACCGATGCGCGTTCGGGCAAATGGCTTTCGCGCGGTTCGAGGCGGGCAAGAGCCTCGGGCTTGAGCTGGGCAGCGAGTTGGTCCACCAAGGGGGCGATACCGTCGCCCGCGGCGCCGTCACCGGCAAATCCGACCTGCTCCGCCCCTAACTCCTCCACCGAATACGCCGCGAGGATCATGTCTTCGACGCCGAGGCCGGGGTCGATCGTCTCGAGGCGGGCGGTCAGGAGTTTGGCCAGGTGGGCGGGGTCACGGCTCGGGCGGGCGGTGCCGAGGCGGATGTGCTCGACGCGGCCATCGATGCGGTGGAAACCGAGATCGAGGCGGCGAGCGCCAACGCCTTCGCGCGCGAGCCAGGCCGTGAGGTCGCCGGCGAGGCGCTCGGTTGCCGCGGCAAGGCTGTCGGGGTCGGCGATCGGCTCGGGGAAGCTGAGGCGGACGCGCCGGGTCGGCGCCTCCCCGAGCGGCGACAATGGCTCGGGCAACGCGCCGTCGAGCTGGTCGAGCCGGCGGGCGACCGCCTCGCCGAAGCGCCGGGCGAGCGCGGCGCGCGGTACCGGGAACAACTCGCCGATATGGCGCAGGCCGACCCGGCGCAGGCCCTGGACGGTCGCGGGGTCGAGCCGCAGCGCCTCGACCGGCAGCGGCGCCAGCGCCTCACGGATCCGCGCGGGGATCAGCGGCGCGCCATCGCCCGCACCGAAACGCGCGAGGGCCCAGGCGGCACCGAGCGTGTCGGCGATCGCGAGACGATGCGCGATCCCCTGCCGCGCCAGCCGGCGCGCGAGGTCGGCGGCCAATTCGGCCTCGCCGCCCCAAAGATGGGCGCAGCCGGAAATGTCGATCTTGACCCCGGCCTCCCCATCGGGCGCGGTCCACGGGCTGTAGCGGCCGCACCATTCGGCGAGGCGGAGGAGCGCGGCGCGGTCCGCCTCGGGCTCGGCCGGGCGGGTCGCGAGACCGGGCACGAAGGACAGCGCGTCGGCGAGCGGCATCCCCGGGACAAGGCCGGCAACCGCCGCTGCCGCGTCGACCGCGGCGAGCAAAAGCCGCCCGGCAGCGGCGGTTACCGTAGCGAAAGGTGCAGGATCAGCCGGCGCGTCGGAGGGTCGCGGGATGCATCCGAGGCGCCGCAGCCGGTCGATCGGCCAGTTCGGCAGGAAGAGATACAGAACCCGTCGCATCCGCCACCTCCACCTCGCATTGCGCCGGCCGGCCGCCGCGGCAGCGCAGCAATTCGACCCGCCAGCGCGGGCGTCCGATCCCCGGTTCTCCCTCGATCGCCGCCGACGGAACCGACGCCACCCGCCAGCGCGTCGTCGCCGCGCTCGGCCGGTCGCGCTCGGCGGCCGCCTCGCCGGCGGTACGCCAGCGCCGCAGCAGGAGCACGGTAACGCCGGCCCGCTCGGCGGCGAGCTGCAGGCGCCGGCTCGCCACCATTGGCAATCGCCCGATTTCGCCGACCACCGCGGCAAGCCCGGCCCTTCGGCCGGCGCGCAGCCCCTCCTCGAGCGCCCAGAGGATGCGGTCGTCGCGCGGCGTCGACACCAGCACGAGCCGCGCCGGGTCGAGCCCGTGTGCGGCCAGCCCCGGCCCGTAGAGGTCCGGCCGCTTCAGGCACCACAGCACCGCGCCGGTCTTGTCGCCATGGAGGCCGATTCGCGCGAGTATGCCGGCGGTGAACCCGGCGACGGCCGCACCGTCCTCCTCATCGCCGCCCACACCCATGATCTCGTGCACCGCGCCGAGCTGGAGACCGCCTCCCGGCAAGGCCCGGTCGAATGCCGCCACGCCGAACGGCAAGACGCCGAACGCGGCGGCCGACGGGCGCTCAATTCGCCGGATGCGGGAACGCAACACGGCCAGGGGAACCGTACTGGACATAAGAAACACCCGCGACCCTTCATGTTCCCTTTTTGTTCATATCATCTTCGATTGTCAAGCCCGCTCGCTTTGCCGTTAGAATGACGCATGACCGATGCCGCGCATGTGGCCCGCACGGCGGGCGAAGCCGATGCGGCGGAAACCACCGCCCGCATCCTTCTCGAAACCGAGGCCGTCTTGTTCCGGCCCGACGATCCGTTCACGTTTACGTCGGGACGGCTGTCGCCGGTCTATATCGACTGCCGGCGGCTGATTTCGTTTCCCCGCGCGCGGAAACGCCTGATGGATCTCGGCGCCGAGCTGATCCAGCGCAAGGTCGGATTCGAGGCCCTGGACGCGATCGCCGGCGGGGAAACCGCGGGCATCCCGTTCGCCGCCTGGATCGCCGACCGGCTGTCGCTGCCGATGCTTTACGTCCGCAAACAGCCCAAAGGGTTCGGCCGCAACGCGCAGATCGAAGGTCGGCTCTCCGACGGCGCCCGCGTGCTGCTCGTCGAGGATCTCGCCAGCGAGGGCACGTCAAAACTCAATTTCGTCCGCGCGATCCGCCAGGCCGGCGGCGAGATCAGCCATACCTTCGTCATCTTCAACTACGGCATCTTCCCGCACATCGACACGAGCCTCAAAGCCGAGGGCATCACCCTCCACGCACTCGCGAACTGGTGGGACGTCGCCGCGATGGCCGAGCTGCTCGGCCGCTTCGAGGCTGGGCAGTACGACAAGATCAGGGCCTTCCTCGCCGACCCCGAAGCGTGGTCCGCCGACCGCGCCGCCGCACGAAAGACGGCGTAGGAACCCGCAGGATGGGGTGATCGCAGCGAAGCCCGTCAATGCTCGCAACCAACGGCTGATGGGCTTCGCGACGCTCAGCCAATCCTGCGTTTGCTATCTCACCAACCACCCCGCCAGCCGCTTCGCCGCCTCGGCGATGTCGTCGCTCGACCCGGCGAAGCTGAAGCGCACCCAGGCGTTGCCGTGGATCGGGTCGAAATCGGCGCCGGGGGTTGCGGCGACGCTGATCTCGGCGAGCATCCGGCGGCAGAAATCGCCGCTGTCGGCGGTCAGGCGCGACACGTCGACATAGAGGTAGAACGCGCCTTCGGCCGGGGCGACGCGGGTGAGGCCGGCTTTCGACAAGGTCGCGATCAACAGGTCGCGGTTGGCGCGGTAGCGGCCGACGTGCGCGTCGAGCTCGGCGCGGCACTCGAACGCGGCGATCGCTGCGAGCTGCGACAGGCCCGGCGGCGAGATGTAGAAATTCTGCGCCAGGCACTCGACGGAACGGGCAAGGTCCGGCGGCACCAGCATCCAGCCGAGCCGCCACCCGGTCATGCTGTAGTACTTCGAGAACGAGTTGACGACGATCGCGTCCCGGCCGAAGGCGCGCGCCGATTGCGCGGCCGCCTCGTAGGTGATGCCGTGATAGATCTCGTCGGAGATCAGGCGGATGCCACGGTCGCGGCAGTAATCGTAGAGCCGTTTTAGATCACCGGGTGCGATCATCGTTCCGGTCGGGTTGGCGGGACTGGCGATGATCAGGCCGGCCAGGTCCGGGATGTCGGACAGCAGCTCGGGGTTCGGCTGGTAGTGGGCGTTCTCGCCGACCTCGATCAGCACGGTTTCAAGGCCCAGCGCCGACAGGATGTTGCGATAGGCCGGGTAGCCCGGCGCCGCCAGCGCGACGTGATCGCCGGCCTCGAACGCGGCGATGAAGGCGAGCTGGAAGGCCGCCGACGAGCCGGTGGTCACCGCCACCTCGGCCGGGTCGACTCCGATGCCGTATTGCGCGCGGTAGTGCCCGGCGATCGCCTCGCGCAGCTTCCCGATGCCCTCGGCGTCGGTATAGCCGATCTTGTCGCGGTCGAGCGCGGCCCGTGCCGCGTCGCGCACGACGGCGGGGGCCGGGGTGCCGGGCTGGCCCACTTCGAGATGGATGACGCAGTGCCCTTCGGCCTCGCGCGCATTCGCGGCGCGCAGCACGTCCATCGCGATAAACGGCGGGACCAGCCCGCGGCGGGAAGGGCCTAATGTCATCGCCTATCCTCGCACAAAATCCCGGCCAGGCATGGTGCGTCCTTCGAGACGCGCTCTGCGAGCGCTCCTCACGATGAGGAGCTAAGGTTCTGCCCCATACCGTTCTTCCTTATCCCGAGGAGCCCGCGCGGCGGGCGTCTCGAAGGACGCACCCCATTCTTGCCAGCACCCCGTCCATGTCTGTATGAGGGCGCGCTTTGCACGTTTTGACAGGGAAGCAGCACAATGGCCCAGTACCGCCTGATCGGCATGTCCGGCAGCCTGCGCGCCGGTTCGTTCTCGAACGCGATCCTGCGCACGATGCGCGAGCATTTTGCCGATCGGGCCGATCTGGAGGTTTACGACCTCGCGCCGCTCCCCCTCTACAACCAGGATTTCGAGGGCGACAAGCGGCCGCCGACGGTCAAGCAGATGCTCGCCGACATCGAGGCGGCGGACGGGCTTGTGCTGTGCGCGCCCGAATTCAACCACTCGATCCCCGGCGTCCTCAAGAACGCGATCGACTGGGCCTCGCGTCCGGCCTTCCAGTCGGTGCTCGCGTACAAGCCGGTCGCGATCATGGCGACCTCGCGTGGGCCGCTCGGCGGGGCGCGGTGCCTCGAACACATGAAGGTCGCGCTCGATTCGTGCCTCTGCCGCGTGGCGCTGGCGCGCGAGGTCATCATCACCGCGGCGGAAACCCGAATCTCGGACGGCCGCCTGGTCGACGAAACCTGCATCGGTTTTGCCACCGCGGCGATCGACGCGCTGCTGCAGGAAATCGCCCTGTTCAAGAAATGAAGGAGCGCGGGCGTCTCTCCCGCATTCCTAGATCACCGAGGCCGGCTTCTCGTTGACGCAGCGCAACAGGCGCCAGTAGCCGAAGAGGTTGCTCGGGCGGATTTCGCGGACGGTAAGCTTGCTGTCGTCCATGAATTTGTCGAAGTCGAAATCGGGGTGGAACCCGATATGCCGGGCGAGGTGCGCGAGACGCTTCTCGAAAAAGCGCACCGCCCAGTTCTCGCTCATGAAGTGGTTGACCAGCACGATCGTGCCGCCGGGGATGCACACGCGCTTCATCTCGGCGGCGAATTGGGCCGGGCTCGGCACGACCGGCGCGACGTAGAGCGCCAGGACAGCGTCGAACGAGTTGTCGGCGAAATCCATGTGCTCGGCGTCCATGACGCGGAGCTCGTCGACATGGCCGAGCTTTTCGGTCTCGACTCGCCGGCGCGCCTTCGCGAGCATCTCCTCGGAGATGTCGATGCCGGTGACATGCGAATCGGTCCGGAAATGCGGCAGCGACAGGCCGGTCCCGACGCCCACCTCGAGGATGCGCTGGCCGGGCCGGTCATTGGCAATGCGTACCGCATCCTTGCGCCCGGGATGAAATATCGGCCCGAACACAAAGTCGTATGAATGCGAAACCCAACGGTAGGTACGAACCGTATCGCGCAAGTCCATCGGATCGTTCTCAACCTGATCGACGAGACCGCGCCGCGCCCGTCAGACAAGCCAACGGACCGGCACACGGGAAAGTGCCAAGCGGAAACGCGCTTGTAAACATTTCGGTGCAGAAGGCGGCTATGCAGCCGCCGGAAGACGTCGGGTCAGAGCAGCGCGACGTGATCCGCTTCCTGGCCCTTTTTGCCTTCGACGACCTCCATCCTGACGCGCTGGCCGGGATCCAGCGAGTCGACGCCGCTGCGGCGCAACGCCGTGATGTGGATGAAAACATCCTTCCCGCCGCCATCGGGCGAGATGAAGCCGTAGCCCTTGTCGGGCTCGAACCACTTGACCGCACCTTCGAGCGTCTGCGACGGGCGCGGCTCGCGCCGGTCGAAACCCGAATCACGAGACGCCACCGCGGTGCTCGGATCGATGTTGAGCACGTTGAGGACGAGCGGTCCCTTGGCACCGTCGCCGACCTCGCAGGTCACCGAGGTGCCTTCGCGGATCTCCTCGAACCCGGCACGGCGCAGCACCGCCATCGGCAGGAATGCGTCCTGCGACCCGTCATCCGGCGTGACGAAGCCGAACCCCTTGCTGGCATTGAACCATTTTACTTTGGCTTCGCAGACGCGACCAGGAGGGGTGTCTTCGCGAAAGAAGCCGGGGCGGCGCTCGTACATGGTGCCTCTAAACCAAATGTCCTGCGGCTAGCGCTCGGGGAACCCTTACCATAGCGTAAAAGTGTCGCACGACGCTAGTACCCTCATCCAACCCGCGGCTGAATGAGGCGTCAACAATACTTCTTTGTACTTATAGATAGTTAGAGGCGCTGGCCTCTCGACACGCCGCAACCTGAAAGCGGCGGCGCTCGCCCGGAGCGGGATAGAGGCGGGTTTACGGAATCAAAGCGTGCCCCCTCCGGCCGTATGGCATGGGAGGGGGCGCCCGTGCTTATCCCGGATAGGCGACGAGCTTTTGCTGTTGGACGCCGAGGCCCTCGACGCCGATGCGCATGACGTCGCCGACCTTGAGGAATTTGGGTGGCTTGAACCCCATCGCGACGCCCGAGGGAGTGCCGGTCGGGATCACGTCACCCGGGTTGAGGGTCATGAACTCGCTGCAATAGCTGACGATCTTTTCGATCCCGAAGATGAGGTCGGCGGTGTTGCTGTTCTGGCGCCGCTCGCCGTTGACCTCGGTCCAGACCTGGAGCTTGCCGGCGTCGCCGACCTCGTCGGCGGTGACCATCCAGGGGCCCATCGGGCAGAACGTGTCGCAGCTCTTGCCCTTGGTCCACGTGCCGCCGCGCTCGATCTGGTATTCGCGCTCGGAGACGTCGTTCACGACGCAATAGCCGGCGATGTAGTTCTTTGCGTCTTTCTCGGAGACGTATTTCGCGGTCTGCCCGATGACGATCGCCAACTCGACCTCGTAATCCATCTTCTGCGAGCCCTTGGGGATGATCACGTTGTCATCCGGACCGCTGATGCTGCTCAACGCCTTGAGAAAGAAGATCGGCTCGGTCGGGATCGGCATGCCGGCTTCCTGCGCGTGGAGGCGGTAGTTGAGGCCGATCGCCAGGATCTTCGACGGATTGCCGACACAGGGGCCGATGCGCGGGGTGCCATTGACCAGCGGCAGGCTCGCCGGGTCCATCCCCTTGAGCCGCGCCAGCGAAGCGGGCGACAGCGTGCTGCCGTCGATGTCCTTCACGACGCCGGAGAGGTCGCGAATCTTGCCGTCCTTGTCGAGAAGGCCGGGCTTTTCCTGGCCCGTCGGGCCGTAGCGCAGAAGCTTCATGACGTGTCCTCCTGGTAGGGGTTAAAGGCTCCAGCCGCCATCGATCACATGGGTCGCGCCGGTCGTGAACTTCGCATCGTCGGAGGCGAGATAGACCGCGAGCGCGGCGACCTCCTCGGCGGTGCCGAGCCGGCCGAGCGGCTGGCGGTCGATAAAGGCCTGCCGCGCGCCTTCGACTCCGCCCGGCGCCAGCGCGCCGGCGGCGGCGATGCGGTCGTCGAGCGAGGGGGTCTGGACGGTGCCCGGGCAGATCGCGTTGCAGCGGATGCCGTTGGCGACAAAATCGGCGGCGACCGATTTGGTGAGCCCGATCACCGCCGCCTTGGTCGCGCCATAGGCAAAACGGTTCGGCACGCCTTTGATCGAGGAGGCGCCCGACGACATGTTGATGACCGACCCGCCGCCGGCCTCGACCATCTTGGGCAGGAAGGCGCGGATCATCAGGAACATCGAGCGGACGTTGAGGCTGAACGAAAAGTCCCACTCCTCGGGGCTCGTCGTCAGCACCGTTCCGTGATGCACAAAGCCGGCGCAGTTAAAGAGGATGTCGAGCGGCGGGAGTTCAGCGGCCAGCGCCCCGATCGCCTTCTCGTCGCGCGCATCGAGCGCCCGCGTCGCGATCAGCGCATCCTCGAGCCCCTTGAGCTTTTCGGGGGCGAGGTCGGTCGCCAGCACATTCGCGCCCTCGCGGGCAAAGGCGAGCGCCGCCGCCCGCCCGATCCCCTGCCCCGCCGCCGTCACCAGCGCACGCTTGCCGTCGAGCCGTCCCGCCATGAACCCTCCCTAACGCCCGCAGGCTGCGCCGGACCGCCGTGCGTCCACGCACATGCCGTCACCCGGCAGCCTGCGGGCCGCAAATTGCCATGCTCCCAGCGCATCTGTAAATTCCGATGCCTCGCGAAAGGGGACCCGCCATGCCGCCGCTGACCATCCGCCTCAACCCGGCCGACAATGTCGTCGTCGCTCGGGCCGATCTGCTGCCGGGGACCGACATCGAGGGCATCCGCGCCCGCGGCCACGTACCGGCCGGGCACAAGATCGCGACGGCACCCGTCGCCAAGGGCGAGGCGGTGCGCAAATACGGCCAGATCCTCGGCTTTGCGACCGAGGCGATCAGCCCTGGCGATCACGTCCACACGCACAACATGGCGATGGGCGATTTCGCTCGCGATTACGCCTTTTCCCAGGACGCAAGGCCGACCGAGCCGGTCGCCAACCCGGCGACATTCCAAGGCATCGTCCGCGCCGACGGCAGGGTGGCGACGCGGAACTATCTCGGCGTCCTCACCACCGTCAACTGCTCGGCCAGCACCGCGCGGTTTATCGCCGAGCAATTCCGTACCGGCATCCTCCGCGATTATCCCAACATCGACGGCGTCATCGCGCTCGGCCACGGCACCGGCTGCGGCATGGGGATCGACGGCGAGCCGATGAACCTGTTGCGCCGCACGATCGGCGGCTATGCCCGCCATCCGAACTTTGCCGGCGTCCTGGTGCTCGGGCTCGGGTGCGAGACCAACCAGATCTCCGGCCTCCTCACCGCCGAGGGGCTCGAGGAAGGCGATATGCTGACGACGATGACGATCCAGGACACCGGCGGCACGACCAAGACGGTCAAGGAAGGCGTCGCCCGGCTCAGCGCGATGCTGCCGGCCGCCAACAACGTGCGGCGCGAGCCGGTGCCGGCGAGCCATCTGACGCTGGCGCTGCAATGCGGCGGCTCGGACGGGTATTCCGGCATCACCGCAAACCCCGCGCTCGGCGCCTGCGTCGATCTTTTGGTGCGGCACGGCGGCACCGCGGTCCTCTCCGAGACGCCGGAGATCTACGGCGCCGAGCATCTCCTGACCCGCCGCGCGCAAAGCCGCGAGGTCGGCGAAAAGCTCGTCGAGCGCATCCGCTGGTGGGAGGATTACACGTCCCGCACCGGCGGCGAGATGAACAACAACCCGTCGCCCGGCAACAAGGCCGGCGGGCTGACGACGATCCTCGAAAAGTCGTTGGGCGCGGTGGCCAAGGGCGGCAGCACCAATCTCGTCGACGTCTACCGCTATGCCGAGCCGATTATGAAGAAGGGCTTCGTCTTTATGGATACGCCGGGCTACGACCCGGTGTCGGCGACGGGCCAGGTCGCCGGCGGCGCCAACATCATCTGCTTCACGACCGGACGCGGCTCGGTGTTCGGCTGCAAGCCGGCGCCTTCACTGAAGCTCGCGACCAACACGCCGCTCTACCGCCGCATGGAAGACGACATGGACATCGATTGCGGCCCGATCGCCGATGGCGAGGCGAGCGTCCCCGAGATCGGCGAGCGCATCTTCCAATTCCTCCTCGACACCGCCTCGGGCGCCAAGACCAAAAGCGAAATCCTCGGCTTCGGCGAAGACGAGTTCACCCCCTGGGTACTGGGCGCGGTGATGTAGCGTCGGTCTGCTGGAGTAACGTCGCCCTCGACCCGAGCATCGAGCCGGCACCGAGGATCGTGCCATCTGCGGCCTGGACCAGCACGGCATAGCCTTCGCCGGGGCCGAGCGGCGGGAGCGGGAGCCTGCGCGGCTCGCCGTCCCATTCCCCGCGCGTCTCGATCGACAAGACGGCGTTCGTGTCCTCGGCGGTGCGGTGCGCGTTTTCGCCGGCGCCGATCTTCGTCGTACGGTGCTGGGCGAAGCGAAGCAGCAGCACCCAGCCCTTGCCGGTCCCGGCCCCGATCGTCACCGCCGAACGGTCGGGGGCGAAATTGACCGGCGCGATGGCCTGCGGCTGCGTCTTCAGCGCGGCCATCACCTTATCGCGGTCGGAGCCGACCATATCCTCCCGCCCGTCGACGACGATCTGCGGCGTGAATTGCTGGCCGTTGTCGAAGCGAAGGGCATAGGCGTGCTGGCGCGCGGTCGCTTCCGGGCTGGAGAAGGGGTCTTTCCAGCCGAGATTGTCCCAGTAATCGATGTGGTAGCCGAGCGCGACGACACCGTCGCGGTGCGAGAGCTGGTCGAGGAGCGCGTCGGCCGGTGGGCATGACGAGCAGCCTTGCGAGGTGAAGAGCTCGACCACGATGGGCCGCGTCTCTCCGGCACTTGCGGCAGAGGCGCACAGCATCAACAGCAACGACAAAAGCGCTTTCATCGCTATACGCCAGCCTGTTTACTCATCGCCAAAATAACGCCGCGAGCGTCGCCGATGCTTCACGTTTTCGGCACCGCGCGCCATTGGGGGAGAGAAAGATGGATCGCCGCACCTTCACCGCCGGGATTCTCGGCGCCGCCGCCGCACCGCTTCTGCCGGGCATGGCCCGGGCGGCCGGCAAACCGATCCGCATCGGCTTCGGCATGGCGCAGACGGGGCCGCTCGCCGCCAACGGCAAATCCGCCCTCCTCGCGATGAACATCTGGAAGGACGACATCAACGCCAAGGGCGGAGTGCTCGGCCGCCCGGTCGAGTTCGTCACTTACGACGACCAGAGCCAGCCCTCGGTGGTGCCGGGGATTTATACAAAGCTGCTCGATGTCGACAAGGTCGACCTCGTCGTCTCCGGCTATGCCACCAACATGATCGCCCCGGCGATGCCGGTGATCATGCAGCACAACCGCACCTTCCTCTCGCTGTTCGGGCTGGCGGTGAACCACAACTTCCACTACTCGAGATATTTCACGATCACCCCGACCGGGCCTGACGCGGCGATCTCCTCGACCATCGGGTTTTTCGAGGTCGGCGAGATGCAGAGCCCGAAGCCGAAAACGCTGGCGATCGTCGCGGCAGACGCCGAGTACCCACGCACCGCGGCCGACGGCGTCGTCATCAACGCAAAGAAGTTCGGCTGGAAGATCGTCTACAACAAGACCTATCCACCGACGACGACCGATTACACCCCGGTCGTCCGCGCGATCCAGGCGACCAGCCCGGACGCGGTCTTCGTCGCGTCGTACCCGCTCGATTCGGTCGGCATCATCCATGCGGCGAACGAGGTCGGGCTCAAGACCAATCTCTTCGGCGGCGGCATGGTCGGGCTCCAGACGACCTCGGTAAAACAGGAGCTAGGGCCGCTGATGAACGGGATCGTCAATTACGATTTCTGGATCCCGGCACCGACGATGAAATTCCCCGGCGTCGACGAGTTCCTGGCCAAGTACCAGGAAAAGGCCAAGGGGTCGGGCGTCGACCCGCTCGGCTACTACCTGGCCCCCTGGGCCTATGCCTACATGCAGGTGCTGTCCGATGCGGTGACCGCCGCGGGCGGGCTCGACCAGGACAAGCTCGCCGACGAGCTGCGCAAGACCACCTTCAAGACCATCATGGGCGACATCGCCTTCGGCCCCGACGGCGAACTCTCCGAACCGCACGATCTGATGGTCCAGTACCAGCATCTGACCGGCAACTCGCTCGACCAGTTCAATACCGGAAAGCAGCCGGTCGTCCTGTGGCCGGCGAAATATGCCGACGGCAAGGCGCTTTACCCTTACACCGAGGCGAAGAACTAGGGCACGGGGATTTCGACCCGCACCTCCGGCCACCGCGTGACGACACCGGCGGCGGTGCGGGCGAAGCCTCCGCTCGGACGGCTCGGGTTGGGGCGCAGGCGCAGATCGAAGAGGTCGGCCAGGCCGAACGGGGCCGCGATGCGCCAGTCACCGGCCCGGTCGAGACTGACACCGACGGCGAACATCGGCGAAACGAAGCGTTCCAGCGCCTCGGCGGCCGAGGAGGGCGCGGTGTAAGGCTCGCCGAAATGAGCCTCAAACCACAGATGCACCCGCGCCTGGTTGCGCACCTCGACCCGGCTGCGGAGCGGCTCGGCGAAGGCCGCAGCGACGCGGCGGATGACGATGTCCTCGGCCTCGTAAGAGATGTCCGAAGGGTCGAAATAGCCGACATCGTAATCCCGAACCCCGTGATCGGCAGGGCGGCCGGTCAGGTGATTGAGCACGCGCTGATAGACGGCGCCGGAAAAAACCAGCCAATCGGGCAGATCGAGGGCGCGCACGGTTTCGAGCACCTGCATCAGGGCGGGAGCGGCGTGGACAACCTCGACGAGGCGACGGCGGCGCTCGGCCTCGGTCATCGATATTCGTCGCCGCAATCGCCGATGACGCGCATCAGATCGTGTGCGCGGGAGGCTATCGGATCGAGGCTCGCCCTATCCTCGGCGTCGAGGGCGAGATCGAAGATCCGCGCATTGTCGGCGATGTGCTCGGCGATGCCGAGGCGGGCGCCGATGATCACTCCGGCGACCGCGGGCCGGTCGAGGATCAGGCGGGTGCCGATCGCGGCGATGCTCGCGCCCTGCTTATCGGCGATCGCCTTCAGCGCAGCGAGCAGATCCTGGAACAGCGCCCAGCCGCCCCAAGCGTCGATCATCTGTTTGTATTTCTGCTGCGAGATCGTCGGAAGGTCGCCGCGGAAGGGCTCTGCGCGCCCGAGCCAGGCCTCGGACAACAAGCCGCCGAGCAAGGTGCCGTAGGTCAACAGGCCGATCCCGTGGACTTGGCAGAACGCCGCCATCCGCGCCGCCGGGCGCTGATCGACGAGCGAATATTGCACCTGGTTCGAGACGACGCGGATGCCGCGATCGGTGATGACCCCGAGCCGCTCGGTGTCGAAATTGGTCAGCGCGAGGTGGCGGATCTTGCCGGCGTCGCGGAGGTCGGCGAGGTGGCTCAGCGCGTCGAGATAGCGATTGTCGCGATAATCCCACCAGTGGAATTGCAGCAGGTCGAGCCGATCCGTTTCCATGCGTCGGCGCGACACATCGACCGCCGCTTCGACGATCGGGCGGGTCATCGGACCGGGCGGCGGGACCCATTTGGTAAAGGCCTCGATGCCGCCGGCGCGATCGCCCAGCGCGCGACGAAAGGCGCCGATCAGGTCCTCCGCCGGGCCATAGTGGTCGGCGAGGTCCCAAGTCGTGAACCCCGCCGCATGATAGGCTCCCATCGCCGCAACCGCCCTCGCCGGGTCGATCCGCCCATGCCCACCCGACACCTGCCACATGCCGTTGAGAATGCGGCAGACCGGCATATCGCCGGCCAGAGACACGCGGCCCGTTTCTGGTACGGTCATGCGACGAGTGTATCGCGCGGAGACAGAACATGGGCCGGCAAATCGAGGAACTGGCGCGGTTCGTGGCCGAGACGCGGTGGGATGACATCCCCGCGGCGGTGCAGAACCATGCCCGCACGGTGTTGCGCGATACGCTCGGCGTGATCCTCGCCGGATCGGAGCGGCCCGAAGTGCGGGCGATGCGCGAACGGCTCGCGCCCTGCGCCGGCAGCGGCGCGACGGTCTATGCAAGGGGCTGCCCCGGCGCCGACCCGCGCACCGCCGCTCTCCTCAACGGCATCTCCGGGCGCGCGATCGAATTGTGCGAGGGGTTGCGCCTCGTCTCGGGCCAGGCGGCGATGCAGGTCCTGCCGGGCGTCCTCGCCGCCGGCGAGCAGGCCGGTGCGGCGGGCAAGGAGATCATGGCCGCGCTGGTGCTCGGATACGAGGCGGCGGCGCGGCTGGCCGCCGGGTTCACGCCGCGGCCGCTGGCGCATCAGAATGGGCAGGTGTCGCTGCTTGCCGCCGCAGCGGCCGGCGCGCGTGTCAGGGGGCTCGACGCGACGGGAGTGAGCCTCTCGATGCGGATCGCGACCACGCTCGTGCTGACGCCGAGCTATACGAATGCCGTGGCCGGCGCGACGACACTCAACGTCGCCGGCGGGATGAGCGGGTATGTCGGCGCGCTCGCCCCCGACCTCGCGCTGGCCGGTTTCGCCGCGCAGCCCGACGCGATCGAGGAGGCGCTTGGCGAGCTGGTCGGCGGCGGGTTCAAGCCCGAGGGTCTCGCCGACGGGCTTGGCGAGACGTGGCACATCACGCGCAACTACTTCCGCCTCTACGCCTGCTGCAATCCGATCCACCCGGCCCTCGACTGTCTCGCCGCGGCACTCGGCGAGCTGAAGCCGAAGCCGGAGGAGGTCGCCCGCATCGATTTCGCGACCTATCGCTTTGCATCGGTCATGAAGAATCCCCACCCGCCCAATTACTTCGCGTCGAAATATTCGCTGCCGCATGCCGCGGCGACGATGGTCGTGCGCGGCGGCGCCGGATTTTCGCAACTCGACGACGGCGCACTCGCCGACCCGGCCATCGCCGCGCTCCGTCACAAGGTGCACATCGAAGAGGACCCGGCGATGAGCGCCCGCGCGCCGGTGCTGCGTCCCGCTGCGGTCACGGTGTCGCTGACCGACGGGCGCAGCGCCACGCACTCGCTCGAGACCCATCGGGGCGATTTCAACGACCCGTTCACCGACGCGGAGATGCGCGGCAAGTTCCGCGAGCTTGCCGCGGTGGCGCTGAACACCGAAGGGGTTGGAGCCGTCGAAGCGGCAATCGACCATATCGCGGATTGGAAGGATGTCGGAGAACTGACGAAATTGCTGCGCCGCTATACGAGGCCCTAGGTCAAAAAAAGAAGGGGTCCGACCTGAGCCGGACCCCTTCTTCAGTTGGTATCGCGGCAAAGCCTATTCGTCGTGGCAGATCTTGACGGTCTTCATCGCGCTCTCGGCCTCGACGTGGGTCTTGTACATCATGCCGTCGGGGCTCACGACCGTCTCAGTGTGCCCGACCGGCCGCTGGTCGACGATCTCGCAATGGCGAGTCGACGGGTTCTGCACGATGTAATAGGTGGTCTGGGCCGCTGCCGGAACGACGTATCCGACGACGATCAGACCCGCCAACAGGGTGCTAGCCTTCATAGATTATCTCCGAAGTCAGTCGCTTGTTCGGTTGGGTAACAGGTATCCCACACGACTGGTTCCCCGAACCACGTTCAACTTTTTGGCCATGATGGACCAAGCGCGACTTACGAGCGTCAATACTCGTCGGACGTATCTTCAGCGGGAGCAAATGTACGCTAACGCACACATAGTTGTTCCACTCGCTTGATTCCTTCCTATCACAGGCCAATTCCCGGTATCGGCATGACCGATTATTTCAACCGTTCGCAAAATTGCGGCGGGATCGCCCGGAACAATCGGTTCGATCTCCCGTTGGCCGGTTGAATTGTGACGCGGAGAGATCGTCCGATGGACCAGGCCAGGAAGCTGCGCGAACTTGCCAGTTGGTATCGCGAGTTCGCCGAACGCGCGGGAGAACCGGCGATCTGGCATGCACGCATCCGCGCCGCCGAGGATCTCGAACGCGAGGCCGGGGCTCTCGAAAACAACCGGTCGACAACCTCCCGCTTCAATCGGCTGATCGGCGAGGATTGACGGATCAAACGCGGCCCGCCTCGCGTTAGGCCCGCGCAACAACACCGGCGAAGCGCTTGACGCGATCGCCAGAGTGGCCGGCGATTAGCCCGGATGCGCCGAGCCGAGACACCGGGCTCTATCACTATATCTGGCGGACGTGCGGCCGCGAGCAGATCGGGCTCGCGGCCTTGTCGACGGTCATCTTCCTGCTCGATCTCATACCGCTCGAACTGCAGCGGCGCATCGTCAACGAGGCGATCCACGATCATTCGTTCGACATGCTGGTCCTGCTCTGCGGCATCTACGCCGTGGTGGCTTTGCTGCAGGGCGTCAGCAAGGTCGGCACCAACATCTTCAAGAATTCGGTCGGCGAAGCGGCGACGCGGCGGCTGCGGCTCGACACCTACGCCGCCGCGCTGCACCATCCCGAGCCGGCGGCCGACGGCAAGGAAGGCGTCGGCATCTCGATCATCGTCAGCGAGGCGGACGACACCGGCCTGTTCATCGCCACCAGCGTTTCCGAGCCGGTCTTGCACGGTGGCGTACTGATCAGCGTCTTCACCTATCTGATCTACTTGCAGCCGTGGATGGCGGCGGTCGCGCTGGCGCTGTTCATACCGCAATTCTTTTTCGTGCCGGCGATGCAGAACGCGGTCAACGAGCGCACGGCCTCGCGCATCAAGCTCGTGCGGGAACTGTCGGTCGACATCGTCAACGAGACCGCGGAGAGGGTCGAGGAACGCGACGCCGATGTGTTCCGCGACCGGGTAGACCGGGTTTACGACCTCAACATGCAGATCTACCGGCGCAAATTCACGATGAACTTCCTGATGAACCTGCTCTATCATTTCGGGATCGTCGGGATCCTGTTCGTCGGCGGCTCGCTGGTGATGCAGGGCAGCATCGAGGCGGGGACCGTCGTCGCCTTCATCTCGGGTCTCGCCAAGGTCAACGACCCCTGGCAGGACCTCGTCAACTTTTTCCGCGACGTCACCAACACCCGGGTCAAGTTTCGGCTGATCGCCAATTTCATCGCCGATGCCGCGACCGAGTCCAACCGATCGGAACCCCGCGAGATGGAACCGGCTTAGGCCGCTGCGGCGGCGATGAGTCGCGGGCGGCCGGGGCCCAGACGCGAAAGTGGACGCCGCCGGGCTGGAGCTCAGCACCGATCGGCAGGAGGCGGGGTGTGGATTGCGGAGGTTTCGGGGTCATGCGCGTGTTGCTGGAAACACCGGCTCGGGGGCGTTCGATCCGGGCCAGACATGCAGGAACGGGGTCGCCGCGCCGCTGTTATCCGGGCATGTCGGTCTTTCCATTTCGCCATGATGCTGCTCTTTCAATGAAAGCGCGGCGCGTGCACGGCACTGTGTCTTGGCGAATGCTCGCGGGGGTGTGGCGGGCGCTCGGCGACGACAATATCTCGATCATGGCGGCGGGCACCGCCTACTACCTCATTCTTTCGATCGTTCCGGCGATGACGGCGCTGGTGCTGAGCTACGGCCTTGTCGCCGATCCGGTCGCGATCGAGCAACACGTCGGCGCACTTGCGGGCGTGATGCCGGGCGAGGCGCTCAGGCTCCTCTCCGATCAGCTTCATACGCTCGTCAGCGTGCCCCGAACGGGCCTCGGCATCGGCCTCGTGGTCAGCGTCGTCATAGCGCTGTGGAGCGCAATGAACAGCACGGTTGCGCTCATGACGGCGCTGACCGTCGCGTACGAGGGCCGCGAGGATCGTGGCGTCCTCCGTTTCTACGGGTTGGCGGTGGGACTGACGGTCGGGACCGTGCTGTTCGGACTGGCCGCTCTAGTCCTGATCGCCGGCGTGCCGGCTGCGGCGGCGGAACTGCCGATGCCGGAGCTCTGGCGCCAACTGCTGCCCTTGCTGCGCTGGCCGATGCTGGAGGTTCTGGCGCTGTTGGGGCTCGGGACGCTCTACCGCGCCGCCCCGAACCGGAACCCGCCAGGATGGGATTTTCTGCGCGCAGGGACGATAGGGGCGAGCCTTTTGTGGCTGAGCGGCTCGGCGGCGTTTTCCTTCTACGTCGCGCATTTCGGTTCTTACGACCGCACCTACGGGTCGCTCGGCGCGGTCGCGATCCTGCTCGTCTGGCTTTACGTGAGCGCCTACATCGTCCTCGCCGGAGCCGAGCTGAACGGCGAGCTCGCGCGTCGCGAACAGGGGACGCCCTCGCGTACAGAATAACACTCAATCTCCACACGAATGTTTTCGATGATTACCTTTCACTCGCGCACCGAGTGAAGACCGTTTCAATTAGTTTTTCTTAGAGGAACCGAATGAGAAAGATGCCGTTTGAAGATTACTTAAGATAACGGGAGATAATCACCATGACGAAGACAGGGATAGCCGCGAGCGTCGCGGTGCTGATGGCGCTGACCGGCCCGGCGGCGCTGGCGCAGACGAAACCGATGCCGGAGGCGCGCCACATGACCGCGACCCCGGCGGCGCTGACCGTGCAGCCGGATCAGATGCGTGCAAGCAAGCTGATCGGCACCAGCGTCTATGACGTGCAGAACCAGGATATCGGCAGCGTCAAGGACCTGATCCTGACGAAAGGCGGCGAGGTGTCGGCCGTCGTGCTCGACGTCGGCAGCTTCCTTGGCATGGGCGGCAAGTACGTCGCCGTGTCGCTGAACGACCTCAAGACCAGCAACGATCGTCTGACCCTGGCCCAGACCAAGGATCAGCTCAAGGCTGCGCCGTCCTTCCAGCTCGAGCCGAAGGACCAGAACGGCCACACCAACCCGACCAACCAGGCCGGCCACTAGCAGCAGACTTTATCGCGGCGTGCCGGACATAGGGTCTGGCACGCCCGAGCTTTTCTCCGAGCTTTTCCCCATGAATGCAGATTGGATCGGCTGGCTCGCCGCGGTGATCCTGCTCGTGACGCTGAGCCGGCAGGTCTATCACCAGTGGCGCGACGAAAGCGCGCGCGGCGTGTCGCGTTGGCTCTTCGTCGGCCAGCTCGTCTCATCGACCGGATTCATCATCTACAGCTACGCAGTCAAAAGCTGGGTGTTCGTCGTCACCAACAGCCTGATCCTGGTGGTCGCCGCAGTTGGCCAGGTGATCAATTATCGGCGGAGCAGCACCGCGACCGGGAACGCCGAGAACAATTCGGCCGCACGCACGCGTCCCCCGGCGTGACGGTCGCCGCCGAGCACATCCTCCCAATCGCCCCCGTTCGGCAACGCGACGCTGGTGTCGCCCCAATCGGAGGTCTCACCCCCGTGGTAGAGGCGCCCCACTAAGCGCGGCACGACGACCGCGATCGCCGCACCATCGTGCTCGCGGGTGAAGGCACAAACATGATCGTCGGCACGGCCGCCTTCTACGGTGAGCGGCACATAGTCGCCTTTGCTGAAAAGCGCCGGGTGCTTGGCGCGCAGACCCAGCAAGCGCTGGGTCAGATACAGTTTCCGGCACTCGCCCGGGCCGGCGTCGTCGAGGCGGCGCAGCATCTCCGCGCGGGCCGCCCAATCGACGGGCCGGCGATTGTCCGGGTCGACCAGGCTGAAATCCCAGAACTCGCAGCCCCGATAGATGTCCGGCACGCCGGGTACGGTGAGCTTCAAGGCGAGCTGAGCCAGGGAGGAAACGGCGGCGAGCGGCGCCAGGGAGGCAACGAACTCGGCGAAGTCCTTGAGGAAGGCATTCGGCCGCGTGGCGTCGAGCGTCGCCGTGACGAAACGGGCGACCGCGGCCTCGTACTCGTCGTTCGGATTGCTCCAGCCCGACTCTTCCTTGCCCTCGCGCACGGCCTTGGTCATGTAGGCGGAAAGGCGGTCGGCAAGGTCCTTCACCGCGCCCGTGTCGGTCGGGTCGAGCCCGCCAGGCCACGCGCCGAGCAGGGCCTGGTAGAACAGGTACTCGATATTGCGGCCGGGGACGCCGCGGCCGTCGATCTCGCTGCGGCGCGAGCGGTTGAAACGCAGCCAGCGGGTGACGCACTGCCCCCAACGCCGCGGCATCTCTGAGATCAATGCGAGACGGATGCGGGCGTCTTCACCCCGCTTGGTGTCGTGTGTCGCCGTCGACAGCATCGCCTGCGGCCAGTTCTGCGCCCGCTCGCGCATCAGATGGTGGAACCCGGCGACCGAAATCCCGAAACGTCGCGGGTCGCCGCCGACCTCGTTTAGCGCGATGAGGCGGAAATAGCGGTAGAACGCAGTGTCCTCCGCCGCCTTGGCCATGACCGGGCCGGTCACCTGCTGGAACTGCATCGCCGCCTGGCGCGCGCCGCGCTGCGTCGCGGCACCGGTCAAGACCTCGTGAAGGAAATCGAAGATGGTGGTGTCGTTGACGAGCCATCGCTTTTTCGCCTGCGCGAAAGCCCAGTCGACATAGCGGCGGTCCGCCTCCCCCGCGCCGTGCACATCGAGATAAGTGCGATAGACCGGGAACGCTGCGACCACCTCCTCGAGCGCCGCCAGCATTCCGTTGCGGGTGAAGTCGCGGGTGTGCCAGCGCCGCATCGACAGGCGGTGGAAGCGACGCGCCAGCACATTCATCTCGCTCGACAGGTTGACCCGCATGATCCGCTCTTTGGCGGCGTAGAGGATCGTGTCGAAATCCTCCATGCGGCCGGTGAGACGCTGGTACAGCCGGGTCATCGCGGTCTCGCCGTCGGGATCGACAAAGAGGCCGAGCACCTGGTTGACGAAATCGTATCCGGTGGTGCCGTCGATCGGCCAATCGGGCAGGGGCTCGTACCGCGCCATGATCTTTTCGGCGACGATGTAGAACCCCTCCGGCAGCGCCTTGCGCAGCGCGTCGAGGTAGCCGCGGGGGTCGAACAGACCGTCGATATGGTCGATGCGGATCCCGTCGATATCACCGCGCCGAGCCCAGTCGAGGATCAGCCGGTGCGTCGCGGCGAACAGCGCCGGGATCTCCATGCGGAGGCCGGCGAGATCGTTGATGTTGAAGAAACGGCGGTAGTTGATCTCGTCGGCCGCCACGCGCCAATAGGCGACGCGATAGAATTGCGTGTCGAGAAGCCGGTGCAGGCGGCGAAACGTGAACGGGCGACCGGGCTCGCCGGCGAAGAAGCGCGCGGCCTGGTCGATCGCGGCAGCAATCTCCGGTGTTTTGGCGGCGTCGCGCAGCTGCTCCTTCGCCGCCGCGACCCGCCCCCGGGCCGCCGAACCGTTGCGGCCGGCAAAGGCCTGCGCAAGCGGCGCAAGAATGTCGCCGCCGGCCCCGAGGATCGCCGGGTAGCTGGCCGGCGATATCGGAAAGCGATGCTCGTAGTACCAGCAGCTGAAACTGCCCTCGTCCGGATCGAAGCGCAGCTTGATTTCACCGGATTCGAGGACGACGCCGTATTGGTCGCCCAATACCGGCAATAGTACCCGGCCGCGGAGATCGGGGCGCGCGGCCTCCCAGTTGATGTCGAAATACGCAGCGTAGGGCGAAGCCTGGCCCCATTCGAGGACATCGAGCCACCAGGCGTTGTCGTGTCCGCCGACGCCCATGTGGTTCGGCACGATGTCGACGATGAGCCCCATGCCGCGCTCATGCAGAGCGGCGACCAGCGCCGCGAAATCCTCGTCGCTGCCGATCTCCGGGTTGAGCCGGTTGTGATCGACGATATCGTAGCCGTGGGTCGAGCCCGGCCGCGCCTCGGTGAGCGGCGAGGCGTAGACGTGGCTCACGCCCAGCCCGGCCAGATAGGGGATGAGCCTCAGGGCATCGCGGAGCGTGAAATCCCGGTTGAACTGAAGGCGATAAGTCGCTCGCGGCACCATCGGCACGCAAACGTCATGACGCCGAGACCCGTTCCACCACCGGGCGAGGCACCGCGACAATCCGGTTGGTGTGCGTCGTCCGGGTACGCCTCGCCCCTCGGTCGAATTTCCTCCTTGCATATCGCACCGCCGGATGGATCGGAAAGCGGGGCGGAGCATTTACCTATTGCCATATGAACGCCCCAAATTGGCGGAACGCGGATTTGACCAGACGGGCACCGGACGTGAAGAAAATTGGCGAAACCGCAGCGCCGGGCGCGCCGGAGGCGTTTCCAGGCCTATTCCTCGGCCACAGCGAGCTGTCCCGGCTAATGCGGCGGTTCGATTGGGAGAGCACCTCGATCGGCTCTCCCGATCATTGGCCGGAGAGCCTCAAGACCGCCGTTCGCATCATCCTGACCTCCCGCCAGCCGTTCTGGATCGGCTGGGGCGAGGAGCTGATCTGTTTCTACAACGATCCCTACAAGTCGATCATCGGCGGCAAGCACCCGAGCGCGCTGGGGCAACCGACCTCAGTGGTGTGGCGCGAGATCTGGAAGCAGATCGGGCCGATGCTCGCGACCGCGATGGGCGGAGAAGAAGGGACCTACGTAGAGGCCCAGCTCCTGATCATGGAGCGCAGCGGCTATCCGGAAGAGACTTACTACACCTACTCCTACAGCCCCATCATCTCGGAGAACGGGCGCGCCGAAGGGATCATCTGCGCCAACACCGACGATACGCTCCGCGTGATCGGCGAACGCCAGATCGCCTTGCTGCGCGAGCTTGCGGCGGGGACGGCGGAGGCGCGGAACGCGGCACAGGCTTGCGAGTGCGCCGCGGAAGCGCTGGCCACCAATGTCCGCGACCTGCCGTTTGCGATGATCTATGTGGTCGAGCCCGGCGAGAGTTCCCTGTCCCTCGCCGGATTGACCGGGATCGAACCGGGCCATCCGTCAGCCCCGGCGGCCCTGCCGCTTGCCGACCAGGACGGGTGGCCGGCTTCGGCCGCCTTGGACCGTCGGGAACCGCAGCTCGTAGCCGATTTGCGCCGTGTTTTCGTGGGCGAGATCCCAGTCGGTGCCTGGGATCGGCCGTCGGCGCAAGCGATCGTGATGCCGTTTCACTCGACGGGCGATGCCGGCACCCGCGGGGTGCTGATCGCCGGGTTGAACCCGTTCCGCCTGCTTGACGAGTCGTATTCCGGGTTCCTCGACCTGGTCGCGCAGCAGATCGGCGCGGCGATCGCCAATGCCGAGGCCTACGAGGCCGAGCGGCGGCGGGCCGAATCCCTGGCCGAGCTCGACCGGGCGAAGACGGCGTTCTTTTCGAACGCGAGCCACGAATTCCGTACGCCGCTGACGCTGATGCTGAGCCCGCTCGAGGAGATGCTCGGGCGCGGTGGCGAGGGGCAGAAGGTGACGGTCGCCCATCAGGACATCGAGCTCGTTCACCGCAACGGGCTGCGGCTCCTGAAGCTCGTCAACACGCTGCTCGACTTTTCGCGGATCGAGGCCGGACGGTTCGAGGCCGTCTACTCGCCGACCGACCTCGGCACGTATACCGCCGAGCTGGCAAGCTCGTTCCGCTCTGCGGTGGAGCGCGCCGGGTTGCGGTTGATCGTGGAGTGTTCGCCCCTGCCCGTGCCGATCCATGTCGATCGCGGCATGTGGGAAAACATTGTCCTCAACCTGCTGTCCAATGCGTTCAAGTTCACGCTCGACGGCGAAATCGCAATCGGCACCGCGCTCGACGATCGCGGCGAGCGTGCGCTTCTCACCGTGCGCGACACCGGCGTCGGCATTCCCGAAAACGAAATTCCGCGCCTGTTCGAGCGCTTCCACCGCATCGAGGGCCAGGTCGGCCGCAGCCAGGAAGGCACCGGGATTGGTCTCGCTCTCGTGCACGAGCTGGTCAAGCTGCATGGCGGGCTGATCGACGTGTCGAGCCGCCCGGGCAACGGCACCGTCTTCGAAATCTCCATCCCGATCGGCACCGCCCATCTGCCGCGCGAGCGCATCGGCCGCGGCGACGGGGGCCGGCCCGCCGCGCCGCGGGCGAACGCTTTTGTCGGGGAGGCGCTGCGCTGGCTGCCCGATACCTCGCTCCCCGACGACGACATCGAAAAGGAGATCCTTGTCACCGTGGTGCCCGGGATCACGCCGGGCCCGCGCGCGCGGATCTTGCTGGCCGATGACAACGCCGACATGCGCGACTACGTCCGCCGGTTGCTTGAGCGGCTATACGAGGTCGAAGCCGTCGGCGACGGCGAGGCGGCGCTGCTCGCCGCACGGCTGCGGCGGCCGGACCTAATCCTCAGCGACGTGATGATGCCGCGGCTCGACGGTTTCGCGTTGCTGCAGCAACTGCGCGCCGATCCCGCGCTGGCCGAGCTGCCCGTGGTTCTGCTGTCGGCCCGGGCGGGCGAAGAGGCGCAGGTCGAGGGCCTCGAATCCGGCGCGGACGACTATCTGACCAAGCCGTTCAGCGCACGCGAACTGCTCGCCCGCGTCAGCTCGAACCTGAGCCTCGCACAGTTGCGCCAAGGCGCCTCGGCCATGCTTCGCGAAGAAGCGCATCGGCTGGAAGTGCTCAACCGCACCGCGACGACGCTCGCCGCCGACCTGGAGCTCGAATGCCTGGTGCAAACGGTCACCGATGCCGCGACCGAGCTCACTGGCGCCGAATTCGGGGCGTTCTTCTACAACGTGACGGACGAGGCCGGGGAATCGTATCTGCTTTACACGCTCTCCGGTGCCTCGCGGACAGACTTCGAGCGCTTCCCGCAGCCACGCAACACCGCGGTCTTCGGGCCGACCTTTAGCGGCGAGGGCATCGTCCGCTCCGGCGACATCCACAAAGATCCGCGCTACGGCCGCAGCGCCCCGTATCACGGTCTTCCCGAAGGTCACCTGCCGGTCGTCAGCTATCTCGCCGTACCCGTCGTCGCGCCCGGAGGTGGCGTGCTCGGGGGATTGTTCTTTGGGCATCCCGAGCCCGACCGCTTTACCCCGCACCACGAATTGATCGTCACCGGGATCGCCAGCCAGGCTGCGGTCGCCTTCGAGAAGGCCCGGCTCTATCAGGAAAGCCGCGACGCCGCCGCCAGCCTGCGCCAGCTCAACGAGACCCTGGAACAGCGCGTCGAGGCCGAGGTGGCCCAGCGTATGAAGGCCGAAGAGGCGCTGCGGCAGGCGCAAAAGATGGAAGCGATCGGCCACCTGACCGGCGGCGTCGCCCACGATTTCAACAATCTGCTGCAGGTGGTGCTGGGCAATCTCGACACGCTGCGCCGCCGCGTCAACGCGGTCTCAGTGCCGCCCCGGAGCGAAATCATCCGCTCGGTGGAAAACGCCATACGCGGGGCGGAACGGGCGGCGAGCCTGACCCAGCGCCTTCTGGCCTTCTCCCGGCGGCAGCCGCTGGAGCCGCGACCGGTCGATGTCAATCGTCTCGTCGTGGGAATGTCGGACCTTTTGCGCCGGACGCTCGGCGAAAGCATCGCCGTCAAGACGGTGCTTGGTGGCCTGTGGCGGGTCTACGCCGACCCGAACCAGCTCGAAAGCTCGATCCTCAACCTCGCCGTAAATGCGCGCGACGCAATGCCCAATGGCGGCAAGCTGACAATCGAAAGCGCCAACACCCATCTCGACGAGATTTATGCCGCGGAACAGCAGGATGTGCAGCCTGGCCAGTACGTCATGCTGGCGCTCAGCGACACCGGCACCGGGATGAGCCAGGAGGTGATCGCATCGGCGTTCGACCCGTTCTTCACCACCAAGGATATTGGGCAGGGTACGGGGCTCGGGCTCAGCCAGGTGTATGGGTTCGTCAAGCAGTCGAACGGCCATGTGAAGATCTACAGCGAACTTGGCGAGGGCACGACCGTCCGCATCTACCTGCCCCGCCTGACCGGGGACGCCGCCCTCGACGAAGAGGCCGCGGTGACCTCGACGCCGTCGGGAGACGGCAGCGAAATCATCCTTCTGGTCGAGGACGACGACGCGGTGCGCGAGATCAACGCGAGCACCTTGCGCGAACTGAATTACGCCGTGATCGAGGCGGAAGACGGGCCGAAAGCGCTACAGATCCTCGAAATCGTGCCGAATATCCGCATGCTGTTTACCGATGTCGGGCTGCCCGGCGGAATGAACGGCCGCCGGCTCGCCGAGCGGGCGCTCACGCTGCGCCCCGATCTTCGCGTGCTCTTCACCACGGGGTACGCGCAAAGCGCCATCGTTCATCACGGGCGGCTCGACCCCGGCGTCGACCTGCTCAGCAAGCCCTTCACCGCGGCCGCCCTCGCAACCAAGATCAGGGAACTGCTCGACAAGCCGTAACCGCGGCGTCAGGAAATCAGCACCGTCGGAAAGCCCACCACGATGACGCCGCCGTGCGCGGTCATATCGCCGATGCGGGCGGCGGGACTGCCGCAGATCAGGACGTGCGTGCTGCCGGTGACGATGACGTCGGGCGGCCCGACGCAGACGAGCATGTCGCCAATCCGCGCGGCGGGCATCCCCCCGATCAACACGGTCGGCGCACACGGCCCGACGATCGGTCCCCCGACATGCGGCACCACGACGTCGACCATGGGGCAGACATGCATATCGCTGATACGGGCGGCCGGCATTCCCATGAGACGGCCTCTACCCGGCTAGCGGTTCGGGAGAGCGGCCGGTCCCGCCGCGGGCAATGTCGATGGCCTGGGCTATCGCGTGCCGATGATGCTCGGCAGCGCGGTCGGGCTCGGTCCTGACCGCGGCCAGCAACACCGCGCCGGCCGCGGCCTGGGCCGGCATGGTCTCGCCCGGGGGCACGACCGGAGCCTCGGGCGGCGCCAGGCTTCCGCCGCTCCACGCCGCGGCAAGCGCCGCCCAATGCGCCGGAGCCTCATTTTCGACCTCAGCCGCGGCCGACATGGCGACGCGGCGGTGGTCTTCATCCGGGTGATAAACCCAGGCCTCCGCCGCCTCCAGGGCCTTCAGATGAGCGGGCGGCCCGTCTGCGCTGACGCCTCGCGCCACGAGGCACGCCCACCACGCCACCTCGCGCACCGGCAGCGCATGCGCCAGAAACCGTATGGCGTCGATGTGGCACTGCGCGGCGCAGGCCCGATCGAGGAACTCGCCCGGCGATTGCCCTTCGACGAGCAAGCCTCGGGCTTCCTCCGACAGCGGGAACAGCCCGCAAATCTCCGGCACCTGGCGCGTGATCTTGACCAGCGGAGGGCCGCTCGCGAGGGCTCCGGGTGTCGTATTCGCAGCGTTCGCCATCGTATCCCGCCTAGCCGATGACCAGGAGGCCGCCGGAGAGCGTCAACACCGCCGAGCCGGTGACCGTAGTTTCCACGCCATTGATGGTGACGGCCAGTTGGCCGAGGATGTTGATGTTCATCGCCGAGAGCGTGATCGACGTCTGGTCGATCACAATGCTGCTCATGCCGACCTTGAGGGTGATCGATTGCATGGCCTCGAGCGTGCTGCTGCCGAGGCTGACCTCGATCGACCGGTTCCCGGTCTGAATGGTCACCGAGTCGTTGCCTTGCTGCACCGTCTCGGTACGGTCGTTCTTGATGGTGATCGTCTGGTCGTTGCCGACCTGCAGATCGTCGTTGTGCTCGACGGAGCGGTGGTAGTCTTTCTCGGCGTGAACGACGATATCCTCGTCGCCCTTCTTGTCCTCGAAACGCAGCTCGTTGAAGTTCGAGGAGCCGCCTTTGAGCGAGCTGCGGCTCTTGAAGCCGCTTTGCGTCTTGTTGTCGGGCAAGGCGTAGGGCGGCATGTTGTCGCCGTTATAGACCGTCCCGACGATGATTGGCCGATCCGGGTCACCTTCCAGAAACTCGACGATCACTTCCATCCCGATGCGCGGAGTGAAGATCGCCCCCCATTGCGGTCCGGCGAGCCACTGTGCGACACGGATGAAGCACGAGCTCTTGTCGTCCTTCGTGCCGTATCGGTCCCAGTGAAACTGAACCTTCACCCGGCCGTATTTGTCACAATAGATCTCTTCTCCCGAAGGCCCGACGACGATGGCGGTCTGAGGTCCATGAACGACCGGTTTCGGGGTCAGGCGAGGAGCCCGGAACGTCGCGGCGCTCGGCAGGCAGGAAAAGCTGTTGGCGTAATAGGACGGGGTCTCCGCTCCGACGAATCCGCTGTAATCCGCCGCCCGATGCTGGGTCGTCGAGATCGTATAATCCCCCTGCTCACTGGTGATGTCGTGCCGAGTCAACGAGAATTTCGCCCCGGGAGAGAAATGCCGGCAATTGCCCTGCGCATCCACTTCGCCGTAGGGGGCTTCCTCTTCCTCCATCCGCAGCTTTGTCAGGTTGTCGCCCGGCTCCTTGTCGAGATAGCCGCCGGGATAATCGAAAATCTCGTAGGGCCGGTTTGCGGGAACGTCGAGGAGCGTGTTCTTCGTCGTCTGCAGGTTCTTTGTCGGCGTTTCGAAATCGTAGTCGCGCTGCGCCCACACCCCGGGGCGAAACTCGTGGCGCGGCTTCCATGCGGTCAGCCGGCTGAGGACCTCGGTATTGGGGCCGTATTCGACTTCTTTGTCATCTGAGGTGTAAAACGCCGACGAGTCATCGGCGATGATCATTTTGTGCGAACCCTCCGTGTGACGGAAGAAGTAGAAAATACCCTCTTCTTCCATCAACCGTGACAGAAAATTCAGGTCTGTCTCACGGTATTGAACGCAGTATTCGCGATTCGGGTGACTACCCTTTATCCCCGAAAGATCGAAATCTGCCTGATCGTTATCGCCGAGGACGGTCTGCAGGATGTCCTTCACCGACTTGTTCTGGAAAATCTTGCAGTCGGCAGTGCGCGACGACAGCCAGAACCAAGGAACGACCTCGGCATGGTAGAGGCGGTAGCCACGGCCCCAGGTCTCGGCCGGAACGAATTCCCTTACGAGACCCGAAAAATGGCGTTTGTCGTCCGCCGGGCCCGCCACCGACCACGTCACCGCTTTGCCCAGCATCGAACTCGGCGCGATCGACTGCTGCTCGGAGACCATGTCGAGGCGAAAGCGGAAGAGCTGCGAGAGGCTTTCGGTGCCCTCGAACTCTTGAAGGATCAACACGTCCTTGCCAAGCGGCGTTGTCAGAGAGAACCGGGCGTCCATCTGTCATCCGCATGTTCGGGGAGAAGGGGCGTTTGCGGCGAACGGGCGTCGCGACCGCGATCGGCCCGGCGGCCGCTAGGTGGGGGGCGAGCGATGCAGCGACGGACGGTGACCGTACATCGCTGCATCACAATGGCGGCGAGGCCCCGAGTGACTAAACTTGGTCTAGTGACCCTTGCCGGTCGCAAGGTCGTATTCGAAGTGAAAGGCGTTCGATGATTCGTTGGCCTCGCTGAGCTGCTTCACCGAGATCTTTATCTTGGTGAAGTCGAGCGTCCATATCTCCGACGCCCGGTCGCCGTCGCCATTGAGCTTCAGGTTCGCAAGCAAAGCGTCGGTGAGGTTATACTCGAGATAGGTCTCACCGCCTTCGTCGGTACGCACGAACGCGATCCTGCAGTCCTTGGCCTGGGGAACCGAGACCAGGGATTTGTAGAGCGGACCGCTGGAGTGATCGACCTCTTTGGTGATCGTGATCTGGCTGACGTGCGGCTGCGCCTGCTCGCGATTGCGGCCCTTGCCAGTGTGGGTCTCGATCTTCCGGCTCACGGCGCCGCTCCACTGGAAGCCGGTGATGTTGATCCAGTGCTGGAAACCCTCCTGCGTCGCGTCGCCCTTGATCTCGCCGTACTTCATGTAGATGCCCATGTGCCTTACCTCCGATCGTTTTACCCTGCGCCGATCTTCAGAGCAGGATGACCTGCCATCCGAGACTGTCGCGACCCCGATGGCGCCGGTCGATTAACCCCCGATGCCGGTCGCAGAGTCGTAAGTGATCGTCAGGGGGTCTTCGCCGTTATTGGTTTCGTTGAGGGTCTTGGTGTGGATTTCGATTTCAGTGAAGTTGATCGTGATCGACTCGATCGGGCGCTCGTTTCCCTGGGTACCGACATCGAGGTTGGCGATCAGCGCGTCAGTCAGTTTGAACTTCAGATACCAATCACCGGGGTTGCCGGTGCGGACGAACGCGATGTGGCACGTCTGGCCCTTGAACTCGGTGGTCGCCGTCTGCAACAGCTTGCCCGAGCTTGCATCGGCCGCCTTTTTCACGAGGCAGTGGTGCATTTGCGCTTGTGCCGCCTCGCGGTTGAACGCCCGCCCAACCTGGTCGAGAGCGAACTTCCGCTCGAGGCTCCATTCGAAGTGGTCCAGGTTGATCCAGCCTTCGTAATCCTTTTGGGTTGCGTCGCCCTGGATCTCACCGTACTTCATGTAGATGCCCATGATTCCTCCGCCTTATCGAACGGCTAGATCAGCCGAGGGCCGCTGGATGTGTTCCAGCCCGTTGGGTATGTTCCGCTTTGTTTCCATAGGCGTAAGCGTTCTCCCGTAATTTGTCCATATGACGCCTTTAACGTTATGGCTCAGCGGCCTATTCCGACGTGCGGTCGAGGATACCGAGCGGCGTATTACTTGCTCGCAGAAACCTTGTTGTAGCGATCAAAGGTCAATGGTACTGCCGGTGCGTCCGGGTTATCGCGCGACATGTTACCACGACCGTGCGGCCAGACTTTCATTTCGATGCCGGTAAAATTCAGCTTTATTTCCTCTATGGGGCGATCCCCGTCAGAGGTGAATTGTATTTGAGTTATCAATGTCTCGAAGAGTGTGAATTCCTGATAGATCATCTGATCAATATCGTCCCCCTGTCCGGTGGACAAAAATCGAATGATGCAGGTTTCCCCTTTCGCACTACTGAATAGATTTCGGGTAATAGCATCGAGCAAATATCTCGAAGAATTGTCGGTTTCCTTTTTTATGGTTACTTCGTTCATTGTGGGAGTTTTGGCGTCGCGCGGGCCGTTTGTGCCGGCCCGGGTCGTGACCGCCCAACTGATCGTCCAGTCGAGATGACTGATATTGATCCAGTCTTCGACCGCCTTCAGCGTGGCGTCGCCTTTTATGGTATCACCGAACTTCATATAGGCTGTCACCGATACCTCCTGTCGGGAGCCAACGGTTTTCGCAATCTGGCGAGGCCGTTGAGGCTGCTAGGTCGCCGGCAATTCAACCACCGCTTCAAATGGGACGCACCGGCCTTAAGACAAGCATGCCGTTTTTGCATGGCGATGGCGCAGCGGTGTCGGGGATTTCCGGCATGGCGGCTGCTACGGATAGCGGAACTTTAGCCGAACTCGAAAGACAGCGCATCGCCCTCGCCGATCACGACGCGAACCGTATCGATCGGTTGCCCGGCGGCCATTCGCTCGAGAAAGCGCGCCGACAGATCGGGCAGCAAGCCGTGCGCAAGAATCTGCTCGACATTGCGGGCGCCGCTCTCGGCCTCGTGGCAGCGACTCGCGATGAGGTCGACAAGCGCCGGCGGGTACTCGAACCCGGCCCGGTAATTGTCGCTGATCCGCCTGGCGATGCGGCCAAGCTGCAGCTCGACGATCGAGCGAATGATCTCGTCCGAGAGCGGGAAGTAGGGAACCAGCGTCACCCGGCCGAGAAAGGCCGGCTTGAAGATCTTGAGCAATTCGGGTCGCAGCGCGTCGGCGAGGCCGGCCGCATCGGGGGCGGTTTCCGGATCCGCGCACAGCTTCGCGATCAGATCGCTGCCGGCGTTCGACGTCATGATGATGACGGCGTTCTTGAAGTCGATATCGCGGCCTTCGCCGTCGCGGGCGCTGCCTTTGTCGAAGATCTGGTAGAATACGTCCTGAACGCCGGGATGCGCCTTTTCCATCTCGTCGAGGAGCACGACGCTGTACGGCCGCTGCCGCACCGCCTCGGTCAGCACGCCGCCCTCGCCATAGCCGACATACCCGGGCGGGGCGCCGAGCAGCATCGAGACCTTATGCTCCTCCTTGAACTCGGACATGTTGATCACAGTAAGGTTCTGCTCGCCGCCATAGAGAAGCTCGGTGAGCGTCAGGGCGGTCTCGGTCTTGCCGACGCCGCTGGTGCCGACCATCAGAAAGACGCCGATCGGCTTGCGCGGGTCGGTCAGCTGGGCCCGCGAGGTCCGGATCGCCTCGGCCACCGCCTGGAGAGCCTGCGGCTGCCCGATCACCCGTTCGCTCATGCGGTCGCCCAGCGACAGCACCGAGCGGATCTCGTCGCCGAGCATCCGACCGAGCGGAATGCCCGTCCAGCCGGAGATGACCTCGGCTACCGCCTGGCTGTCGACGCGGGTGAAGAGTAGCGGGGATTCCCCCTGTGTCTGACGCAGCTCCTTCTCGGTCGCGACGAGCCGCGCCCGGGACTGCTCGATTTCCGCGGCGTCGGAGGCATCGGGCGGAGGCGCAGCGGTCAATTTCTCCCGCAGCGCGTCGATTTGATCGGCAAGCTCCCGCTCGCGCTGCCAGCGGCCGTCGAGCTCCTTGAGCCGGACCTCGGCTTCCGCCTTGTCGGCGGCCAGAGCATCGAGGTCGGACCCGTGGTCCGTGCCGGTCTGCTGTTCGCGCTCCAGAACATGCGCGTCGCCGGCGAGGATCTCGATCCGCCGCTGCAGGTCCGCGATCGCCGGGGGAATGGCACTCCGGCTGATCGCGACGCGCGCGCAGGCCGTGTCGAGCACGCTGACCGCCTTGTCGGGCAATTGGCGAGCCGGAATATAGCGCCGCGACAGACGCACGGCGTCGACCAGCGCCTCTCGCATGATGCCGACTTTGTGATGCGCTTCGAGCGTCGGCAGCAGGCCGCCCAGCATGTCGATGGCCGCCTGTTCCGACGGCTCTTCGACGCGAACCACCTGGAATCGGCGGGTCAAGGCCGCATCGCGCTCGAAATATTTCTTGTATTCCGCCCAGGTGGTCGCGGCGACCGTGCGCAGATCGCCTCGCGCCAGGGCCGGCTTCAACAGGTTGGCGGCGTCGCCTTGGCCGGCTTGCCCGCCCGCGCCGATCAGCGTATGCGCCTCGTCGATAAACAGAACGATCGGTTGCGGCGACGCTTGGACTGCCTCGATCACCGATTTGAGCCGGTTCTCGAACTCGCCCTTGATGCCGGCCCCCGCCTGAAGCAGCCCCAGGTCGAGCGTCCTCAGGATCACGTTTTTCAGGGGCGGCGGAACCTGATCGTGGATGATCGCGAGAGCGAGGCCCTCGACGATGGCGGTCTTTCCGACGCCGGCCTCGCCGGTGAGAATCGGGTTGTTCTGGCGCCGGCGCATCAGGATGTCGATGACCTGACGGATTTCGGCATCCCGGCCGAGCACAGGGTCGATCGCGCCCTTGCGGGCCCGGTCGGTCAGGTCGATCGTGAACTGGTCGAGCCCCTGCGTTGCGCCGGGCGCCAGGCCTACGGTCGCCGGCTGGCCGGCTGCGCTGCTCTCCGCGACGGCCTGCTCGCTCGATTCCCGGCAGATTGCGATCAGGTCCTTCCTCAGGCTTTCCGCCGAGATCTGACGCAACTGGGGCAGCCCGTCGCGCACATTGCGCGCCAGGCTGTCATCCGCGAGCAGCGCGGTCAGGACATGACCGGAGCGGATCGCGCCGGCGCCGCCGTCGAGCGAGGCCACAAGCCAGGCTTCGCGGGCGAGCGCGACGAGTTCCGGCGACAGCGACGGCGCCCGCGCGTTGCCGGTCTTCAGCTTGTCCACGCTGCGGATGAGGTCGGTCGCGAGACGCCCCGGCTCGACTTCGAAACGCCGCAAGATCAGCGAGAGATCGCTGTTCGGGATGTCGAGCAGCTTGAGCAGCCAATGCTCGATCTCGACGTTGTAATGGGTGCGCGAGAGCGTGTATCCGGCAGCCGCCTCAAGCGCCCGGCGGCACGGTTCGTTCATTTTGCCTACGAGTGAGCGAAGATCGACCGCGACCATGTCCTGTCTCCTCGCAACGCCCAAAACGCGCGGAATGGCTGGTTATGTCCGCAGCAACGGGTGATAAACTATTGCCAGCGCCGCCTAAAAAATCAAACGTTCCGGTGCCGTGCGGGTCGGCTGGATCGCCCCAGGATCGTTAAATTATTCAATATCGAGCCGTGCGAGTTATTTTCGCTGCGCGTTGAACCAGCCGGTGATGGGTCATTTACAGATTAAAGTTGCGAAATTCTACTTTGAAAACCCCACCGTACGCCGTACTCTGCCTGTTATTTGAATGAAAAACTTGACGATAGATATTATCGCCAACCCCGAATGAGGGGTTGCACTGGCGATTGATTTATCACAGAGTTTATTACCATTGGTTTGCCTGATCTACTTTACGGTCGGCCGTGAGCGCACAGGCTATTTTGGACATTGAGGGGCTGCTGGCCCCGATTGACAACGCATTGCCGTGCGGAAACGACCCGCGATTGGATTCGTCTCCGACCTCAATGTACCAGGCTTTGAAGGACGCCCGTCTCGCGGCGTCCGACGCCGAACGCAACATCGAGCGCGGCTTTGCCGAAGAGAGCGACGCGCAGGGCGCGGAAGAGGCTGCTCGGAAAAGCTGGGAACTGATCGCCGTGGAGGGCCCCGCGCTCATCGCCACGACCGCAAAAGACCTCGAGATCGCGTGCTGGCTGACCGAGGCACTGCTGCGGCGCCATCAGCTCACCGGGCTGCGGGACGGTCTCAAGCTGCTGGGCGGCCTGGTCGAACGCTATTGGGAGGGGGCCTTTCCCCTGCCCGATGAGGACGGTTTGGAGACGCGCCTGATCCCGATCGTCGGCTTGACGGGGGGCGAGGCCGAGGGCCGGCTCATCGCCGCGCTCCGCAGACTAAAGCTGACCGACAGCAGCGACACGCCGTTCTTGTTTTGGCAATACGAGCGGGCCGCTGCGGGCAATGCCGCGGGCACTGCGACGCTGGACGTGATCGCGGCGGCAATGGACCGCAGCCCGGATGCTTTCGTTCAATCGTTGGCGCAGGATGCGCGAGACTGTATGGCCGCCGCCGATCAGCTCGAGGCGGGTCTGAGGCCCCACTGCGCTGACGAGACGCCGTCGTTCTCGCGCCTTCGTGATGCGCTTTCGCGGATTTTCGATTCCGTCAAACGGCGTGTCCCGTCAACAATCCAGCCGCCCGACGCGGAAGCGGCCTTCGCGGAGCCCGCCGAGGCGATCGAGGTTTCGACGCCGGCGGCGGCTGCCGCCCAGCGGGCTGCCAACGGCGAGCTGGACCGGGAGGCGGCGTTTCGCCAGCTTGAAGAGCTCGCGAGGTTCTTCCGCCGTACCGAGCCGCATTCGCCGACGGCGTATGCCATAGAAAACCTTGTGCGGCGGGGGCGGATGTCGTTCCTCGACTTGGTTCAAGAACTGATAGACGATGGTTCCGTTCGCAGGAGCTATTTTGTGAACGCCGGTATTCAGCCGCCCCCTGAGGGCACCGGCGGATAGGCGACGCAGTTTCACCTCATAAACCGGGGTCGAGAACCATGGAAAGCGTTCATAAAAGGCTGGAGCGGGTGCGCAAGCCGCGCGTCCACATTACCTATGAAGTCGAGATCGGCGACGCGCAGGAAGTGAAGGAGCTGCCATTCGTCGTCGGCGTGATGGGCGATTTTTCCGGAGATCCCACTCAGCCGTTGCGTCAGCTGCGGGACCGCAAGTTCACGCAGATCGACCGTGACAACTTCAACGAAGTCATGGCGAGCATGAACCCCGGCCTCAATTTCCGGGTAGAAAACACGCTGACGGGCGACGGAACCGAAATCCCGGTCAATCTCGCGTTCAATTCGATCGAGGATTTCGAACCGGCTAACGTGGCGCGGCAGATCGAACCGCTCCGCAAGCTCTTGCAAACGCGCAACGAGCTCCGCGATCTGCTGACCAAGGTGGATCGCTCGGAGGACCTGGAATCGATCCTCGACCGGGTCCTGCAAAACAGCGACGAATTGAAGGCGTTTTCCGCATCGCTCGGCCTCGAGCAGGCAGATGCCGCGGGTAATGCAGATCAAGAGGAGAAGCCCTGATGGCGGCCACCGCTCAGCTTCCCGAAACCGCGCGGGCCGAGGCCCAAGCGGCACCCCTAGCCGGCGCCGGCCTGCTCGACCAGGCGATCAGCGCAACAAAGCAGACCGAACCGCAGCGCGCCGAGCAGCTGTTGCGAACGCTTACCGAGCAGGCGCTGGAAGGCACGGTCACCTATTCGAAGAACCTGAGTCTGACGATCAGCGAGGCGATCAAGCAGATCGACGCCAAGATCTCGACGCAGCTCGCCGCGGTCATGCACCACCCCAAGTTCCAGCAACTGGAGGGGAGCTGGCGCGGTCTCCACTACCTGACGATGAACACCGAAACGAGCGCGTCCCTCAAGCTCCGTGTCATGAACTGGAGCAAGCGCGAACTCCATCGGGACCTGACGCGCGCGACGGAATTCGATCAGAGCCAACTGTTCAAGAAGATTTACGAGAACGAGTTCGGCACGCCGGGCGGTCAGCCGTATGGAGCCTTGATCGGTGACTATGAGTTCACCAACCATCCGGAGGACGTCGACACGCTGCGCCTCGTGTCGAACGTCGCAGCCGCCGCATTTGCCCCGTTCATCTCGGCGGCAAGCCCCAAGCTCCTGGGTCTCGATTCATACAAAGAGCTGGCCGCGCCGCGCGATCTCGAAAAGATCTTCGACTCGCTCGAGTACACCAAATGGAATGCCTACCGGGAGACCGAGGACTCGCGCTTCGTCAACCTCGTGCTGCCGCGGGTGCTGGCGAGGCTGCCTTACGGCGAGCGCACGAACAAAGTCGACGAATTCGACTTTGAGGAGGCGCCCATCGACAGCGACGGCGTCGCGCGGCGCATGGGGCACGACGACTACTGCTGGATGAACGCCTCGTACGCGATGGGCACGCGCCTCACCGATGCGTTCGCACGCACGGGCTGGTGCACGGCCATTCGCGGCGCGGAGAACGGCGGAAAGGTCGAGAACCTTCCCTGTCACGTCTTTACGAGCGATGACGGCGATGTCGACCTGCAGTGCCCGACCGAACTTGGCATCACCGACCGCCGCGAAGCCGAATTGTCAAAGCTCGGCTTTCTTGCGGTCAGTCATTACAAGGGCACCGACTACGCCGTGTTCTTCGGTGCCCAGACGACGCAGAAGGCAAAGAAGTATGATCGGCCCGAGGCGACGGCCAATGCCGCGATCTCGGCTCGCCTGCCGTACATGATGGCGAGCTCCCGGATCGCCCACTACCTCAAGGTCATCGCACGCGACAAGATCGGCTCGTTCAAGGAAGCGTCTGATGTCGAGGCGTGGCTGAAGCGGTGGATCGAGAACTACACCAACTCGAACCCCAGCCCGAGCGAAGAGGCGAAGGCACGCTACCCGCTGCGTGAGGCGCGCATCCGCGTCGAGGAAATCCCGGGCCGTCCGGGTTCCTACAACGCGGTTGCGCATATGCGCCCATGGCTCCAGATGGAGGAACTCACGACGTCGCTGCGGATGGTCGCCAGCATCCCGGCGCCGCCGCGGTAGCGAGGCAGGCGGACGGCTGCGATACCGCGGGGTCGCGGATGCGCGAGGGATCGCAGTCGGAAGCCGCGGTCAAGCTGGAGATCGACCGGCTTATCGCGGCGATTGACGATCTGGTCACCGAGCAGGTCAATGCCGTCATTCACCATGCTCGGTTCCAGGCGCTGGAAGCGTCGTGGCGCAGCGTCCACCGTCTTATGGAGACCGCGGGTCAAAACCCGCGAATCAAGGTAAAGGTTCTCGACATCAGCTGGGCCGAAGTGTGCCGCGACCTCCAGCGGGCCATCGAGTTCGACCATACCCAGTTGTTCCGAAAGGTTTATGAAGACGAGTTCGGCATGCCGGGCGGCGAGCCCTACGGGCTCCTGGTCGGCGATTACCAGGTCGCACATCGCCGGCTTTCGGGGAGCAACACGGACGATATCGCCGCGCTGCAGGAGCTCTCGCGGATCGGCGCGGCCGCTTTCGCGCCGATTGTCGTCAGCGCGGCACCCGAGCTCTTCGGATTGGACAGTTTCGCCGAATTTTTTTTGCCGCGGGATTTGCCGGCGAACTTTCGCCTGCCCGAATTCCAGCGATGGTCCAGATTCCAGGACACGGACGACGCCCGGTTCATCGGCATCGCGCTGCCCCGCATCCTCGCGCGCCAGGCCTATCGCGACGACGACACGCGCATCGACGGGTTTCGCTTTGCCGAACGCTCCCATTCGCATGACGCGGTCCTGTGGGGTAACGCCGCGTACGCGTTCGCCGGCGTCGTCATCCGCGCCTTCGACACGTCGGGCTGGTTCACCCATATCCGCGGCGGCGTGCTCGGCATCGAAGAGGGCGGTCTCGTCGAGGATCTCGACATACCGTGGTTCGAAACCGACGCCGAGAACGTCGCGACGATTTTCCCAGCCGAAACGATCATCCGAGACGTCGACGAGAGCACGCTGTCCGAGCTCGGTTTTATTCCGATGGTGCGGGCCAACGGCACCAGCCTCGGCGTCTTCTGCGGAAACGCCTCGGTGCAACGCGCGCGCACCTACGACCGGCTGCTCGCCAGCGTCAATGCCCGCCTCTCGTCGATGCTGCAATACGTTTTGTGCATCTCGCGCTTCGCCCATTATCTGAAGATTATCGGGCGCGACACGGTCGGCTCGACCAAATCGCCCAGCGAGATCGAGGCCAAACTGCAGCGCTGGATCATCGATTACGTCAGCGTCGACGACTATGCTTCGCTCGATACGCTCGCACGGTATCCGTTGCGGGAAGCCCGGATCGAGGTTAAGGAACTGCCGGGAAAGCCTGGCGCATACTACTGTACAGCCCATCTGCAACCCCACTTTCAACTTGAGCGGGTCGAGACCAGCTTCAGGCTTGTGACCGAGCTGGTGCCGGCCTGATCATGGAGGCCGCGGTGCCGGCTACCTCTGAAGAATTGTTCCGCGACGGCAAGCTGCGCGAGGCTATCGCCGCCCAGACCGCGGCGGTGCGAGCGGCGCCCGGCGAGGTCAACCGGCGCTGGTTTCTGGTTGAGCTGCTGTGTTTCGCCGAGGAATGGGATCGCGGCGATCAACTGCTCGACGTCATCTCGACCCAGGCGGAGGCCATGGCCGCCGCGGTGTTGCGCTTCCGCGGCCTGCTGCGCGGAGAGCAGACGCGCCGGCAGGTGATGCGGGAGGGGCGTGCGCCGCAGATGATCGGCCAATCGGCTCCGCTGTTGCAGCCCGTGGCCGAGGCCCTGCTCAGTCTCCGTGAGGGTGATCCGGCGACCGCCGCGGGCAAGCTCGCCGAGGCCGCCGCCCAGGCCCCACCCGTCGCCGGCACGTACGACGGGACGCAGAGCATCGATACCTTTCGGGACATCGACGACGTTTGCGCGCCCTTCGTCGAATTCATCACCGAGGGGGGCGATTATCACTGGGTAGCGGTCGTCGACATCTCGCTGCTCGAGGTGCAGCCCTTGCAGCGTCCGCGAGACTTGATCTGGCGGCCATCTCGGCTAGAGGTGCGGGACGGTCCGGCGGGCGAGGTCTATCTGCCGGCGCTCTACGTCACTGACCGCGCGGAGATCGACGACGCGATCCGTTTGGGCCGAGGCACCGACTGGCACGAGACGCAAGGCGGCCCTGTCCGCGGGGTGGGGCAGCGCACCTTTCTGGTGGGCGATGACGACATCCCGATCCATGAGTTGCGCCGGATCGAATTCGGCGCTGGCCTCGGTGGCTAGGTAATGGCACGCGGCGAGGATGACGGTTCCGTCAAGATGTCGGTCTTCGACCGGCTGCTCGACGACGACCCCACCCGCGGCGACGATCTGCGCAAAACGCGGAGCACCGCTCTTGCGGAACTTCGCGATGCGCTGCGGCGCGATCTGGAGGCCCTGCTGAACACCCGGCCCTGCTCCACGACCTGGGAAAAGCCGCTTACCGAGCTCGACGATTCGGTCCTCAACTACGGCGTCGCCACCGTCACCAACGCCGAGCTGAGCGCCAACGAGAACCGCGAGCGGCTGCGCGGCGCGGTAGAGCGGGCGATACGGCGGTTCGAGCCGCGCTTTCTCAAGGTCAGCGTTGCCCTGATCGAGGATACGGACCGCATCGATCGCACGCTGCGCTTTCGGATCGAGGCGCTCGTCCGGGCCGAGCCGACACCGGAGCCCCTGGTTTTCGACTCGATCGTCGATCCGTCGACCCAGGGCATCACTGTTCTGTCGCCTCGCCATGTTTGACGAGCTCCACGCCTACTACAACCGCGAGCTTGCCTATCTCCGCCGGCTCGCCGCCGATTTTGCCGAACAGCATCCGAAAATCGCCGGTAGGCTTCGCCTTTCGGGCGAAGTCACCGACGATCCCCATGTCGAGCGGCTGCTGCAGGGTTTTGCGTTTATCGCGGCCCGGATCCACCGCAAGCTCGACGACGATTTTCCCGAGCTGACGCAAGGGCTTCTCGAGGTCCTCTATCCGCACTACCTCGCGCCCATCCCGTCGATGGCGATCGTCGAGCTTGCCTCCAAGCCGGATTTGTCGTCGCCGATCGAGATCGCGGCCGGCACGTTGCTGGATAGCGGGCCGGTCCACGGCGACAGCTGCCGCTTTCGCACCGGATACCCGGTCACCCTTTGGCCGATCGTGATCGAAGCGGTCTCGTTGACCGGCCGGCCCATCGTCGCGCCCGCCAATCCCAAGGCGACGGGCGCCGCGGGCGTGCTGAGGCTGACGCTGCGGTGCGCCAACGAGAACCTGAAATGGTCCGATCTCGCGCCGGACAGGCTGCGCTTTTTTCTGCGCCCGCAGTCGCCGCACGCCTACAGGCTTTACGAGACCCTGCTCAACCATGCGGTTTCGATCGCACTGGCCGACCACGCCAACGATCCGGCGCCGGTCGTCTGCTCGCCCGACAACATCTGCGCGGTCGGGTTCGACGCCGGCGAGTCACTGCTTCCCTATCCGGCGCGGTCGTTTACGGGCTATCGGCTGCTGACCGAGTATTTCGCCTTTCCTGAGAAGTTCCTGTTCTTCGACCTGAAAGGCCTGTCGGCAAAGACGCTCGTGTCCGACAAGAACGTGCTCGAAGTGTTCATCTATCTCAATCGCACGAGCGTCGAGCTCGAGCGCGGCGTGTCGAAAGAGAATTTGGCCCTGGGCTGCACGCCGATCGTCAACCTGTTCCGCCAGAGGGCCGAGCCGATCCGGCTCGACAACCGCTCGGCCGAATACCGCGTCGTGCCCGACGCCCGGCGCGTGGGTGCCACCGAGGTTTACGCCATCGAGAGTGTCACGGGCTCGGCCCCCGACGGCCGGAGCCGGGCGTTCGAGCCGTTCTTCGCCATCCACCATACGGCCGGCGACGAGGCACCTGCGTACTGGCACGCGTCGCGGCAGCCGTCGGCTAACGGCGACGGCGGCACCGAAGTGTTCCTGTCGTTCGTCGACGGCGATTTCGACCCGACCGCCGACAGCAACTACACCCTTTCGGTCGAGACGGTGTGCCTCAACCGGGACCTGCCGTCCCGATTGCCATTTGGCGGCGGCAATCCCCGGCTGGAACTGGTGCAGGCGTCCTCCGCGGTAGCGCAGGTGCTTTGCGCCACCGCCCCCACGCCGACGTTGCGGCCGCCGCTTGGGCGCGGGACACGCAGTCGGCTCATTTCGCATCTCGTGCTCAATCACCTGTCGATCACGGGTGGCGAGGATGGCGCAGACGCGTTGCGGGCGATCCTCAAGCTTTATGATTTCCACGATTCGGCGCAGACGCGAGCGCTGATCGACAGCGTGAACAGCGTGACCGCGCAACCCGGGATCGCCCGGGTGCCCAGCGCGGGAATTTCCAGTCTTTGCCGCGGCCTGGATGTCTTGATCACATTCGAGCCCGCCCCTTTCGAAAACGGTCAGGGTTTTCTGCTGGCTTCCGTGATCGAGCGCTTTCTCGCCCTTTACGTCTCGATAAATTCATTCTCACGGACGACCGCGCGGGTACGCGGCCGCACCGACGCGTTGCGCACATGGCCTCCTCGCGCCGGCTCTCGCACCCTTCTCTGATCGCACGACTGCGCGACGCGCCCTGGAAATTCGGGTTTTTCCAGGCCGTCCGCATTCTCGAGCGTCGGCGCGCGCGCCAGGAAGCATCGGGCCGGGCAAAGGCCGTCCCTTTGGTCGGGGAGGAAGCCGATCCGCGCCAACGGACCTTGCGCTTTCGCTCGGCGATGCGGCTGTCGTTTCCGGCGTCTGAGATAGAGGCGGTTTCCGACGGGGAAGGCGGCGAACTGCCCGCCATGACCGTGACGTTCATGGGGCTCAGCGGCCCGTCCTCGGTCCTGCCGCTGCATTACAGCGTCGATGTCTGGCGCGAGTTCCGCAATCACAACACGGCTCTGCGCGACTTTTTCGACCTGTTCAGCGATCGGTTGATCGCGTTCTTTTATCGGGCCTGGGCGAAATACCGGGTCCCGATCTCGGTCGAACGCAGCTCGCCGGCAGGACAGGACGGGGTCAGCGAGGCGCTGCGGAGCTTTATCGGGTTCGGCACCGACCACCTGTCCGGGCGGATCGATGTCGACGAACACGCGCTGCTCCACTACTCCGGGATGTTGAGCCATTCCCCGCGCAATGCGACGGGCCTCGAAGACATGCTTCGCGACTATTTCCGGCTGCCGATCGAGGTCGCGCCCTTCGACGGGCGATGGCTGGCGTTGCCGGCCGATCAGCGCACGCGCCTTTCGAGTGGGGATGGCGGTCCTAACAGCTTTGCCAGCCTTTCCGTCGATGCGGTCGTAGGGGAGAGCTATTGGGACGTCGAGAGCACTTTCGCCATCCACATCGGACCGGTCGGGTACGCCGATTTCCTGAGCTTTCTGCCGAATGCCCCGCATCTCCGGCGGCTCGCCGCCCTGACTAAACTCTACGTCAGTCCGGAAATGGGCGTCCGCGTGCAGGTTTGCTTGAAGCGTGACGAGGTTCCCGCGCCGCAACTCGGCGGCGACGGAGCCCCCCCGCAGCTCGGTTGGAATACCTGGCTGCATCACGAGCGAATGACCGAGGACCCCTGCGATGCCTCCTTCCGCCTCTGAGGCCGGCGACAGCCAGCCGCTGGAGCCGCCGGCCCCGCCCGAAGCCGAACAGGACCCGAACGCGCCAGGCCTCTTCGGCAAGCTGCCCAGCCATGGCGACTTTGTCGCCCGCAATCTGCCGCCGGCATTGCGCGTCGGCTGGGAGGCCTGGCTCGATGCCGGACTCGAGCGCAGTCGGCAAATGCTCGGCGACAAATGGCTCGAAATCTATTTGTCGAGCCCGGTGTGGAATTTCGCGGTCGCATCCGGGTGTTGCGGCGGACAGGCTTTTGCCGGGGTCATGATCCCGAGCGTCGATCGGATCGGCCGGTATTTCCCGTTGTCGATCCTGGCGCCCGTCTCACCCCAGCACACGGCGGCCGAGATCGCGCTCGGCGGGGCGGCATGGTTCGAGCGGATCGAGGCCGCGGCCTTGTCGTGTCTAGCCGATGATTTCGAATTTGCCGGTTTTGAGCGGGATCTTGCCCGCGAGGTATTTCCGGCGCTCGGCCCCAACGTCGTGACATCGCTCGAGGTCCCCCTCGCGGACGAGGCCGGTCTGGGTGACATGTCGCTTTTGCTGGGCCGGCTGCTTGAGCGGAGCGGCGTCAGATACAGCCTGTGGTGGACCTCGGGTTCACCCTCAATAGCTGCGTGCTGCCGCGCATTTCACGGCCTGCCGCCCCCCGAAGAATTCGCCCGGTTGCTGGGATGAGCGCCGCGGCGGCAATCACCATATCCTTGTCGCTCGCCACGCCGCCCATCAATTGACAGGGCAGAACCGTGCCAGCACAATCGGGTAGTCGCTCTCTTGTTCATCGGTCCGACTGAAATGACGTGAGCGGCACATGGCGGTCTGATGACGTCGACATTAAAGCTGACAGTCGTGAGCTATGCGGGCGAGCCTCGACAGGGGATGTCGAAGCGCTTCGACGTCAGCCGGGCGACTGTCGGCCGCGGCACCGACAACGATTGGACGCTTCCCGACCCGGAAAAGCACCTCTCGAGCCGCCACTGCATCATCGAGCAGCGCGACAATCGCTACGTCATCATCGACGTCAGCAAGAACGGCGTGTTTCTCAATAACGGCGAGTACGCACTCGGCAACGGTTCTTTCGCGGATCTTGCCGACGGCGACCTCATCCTGATCGGCGATTATCAGCTCCAAGCCGAAATCGAGGCTGATCCAAGATCGCAAGTCGTTGCAGCCGCAGGGTCTGGCGGCCTTATCGGGTTTCCGCCCGAACCCGACTACGAGCGTTTCGGAAACCCCTTCGCCGTTCAGCGTCCGCCGGTATCGGGACTTCCGCTGCTCTCGGCCAGCGACGCGTCGCTTCCGCCGGCTCCGGCCGCGCCGGGGCTCGGCCGCTTCCCGCTGCCGAATATGCAGCCGGCGCCTTACGAGGCTCCCCAGCGGCGTCCCGGCGAGCCCGATCCCAATCACGTCTCGGCGATGGACACCTTTTTTCGGGCGCCGGAACCCCAGGCTCCGCTCATCCCGCCCGACTGGAATCCGCTGGCACCGGATGCTGTGGAGGCGCCCCCTGCAGCAGCGCCCGAACCGGCACCATTTCGAATGCCCATCGAGCCGGCTACCCCGGTTGCGCCGCCGCCTCGGGACATTCCGGAGGCGCCGCGACAGGGCGCTAGCGCCGACGCTGCCGCGCTCGAGCTGATGCGTGCTTTCCTGGAGGGCGCAGGCCTCTCGCCAGTCCAGCTCAACGCGCGGGACGCCGCCGAGCGGCTCCGTGGTTACGGCCGGATTTTCCGCGAGTTGGTCTCGGGTATCCGCGAGCTCCTGGCGGTGCGCACCTTGACGAAATCCGAGTTCCATATCGAGCAGACGGTCATTCGCCCGAACGACAACAATCCATTGAAATTCAGCGTCGATTTGGAGCAGGCGCTGGCGGCGCTGCTGTTGCCGCAGCGGTCCGGCTTTGGCGAACCGCTTCCCGCCACCCGGGAAGCCATCGCCGACCTCAAGTCGCACGAGCTGTCCGTCATCGCGGGAATGCAGAAATCGGTCGCGAAACTGCTTGAGTCGCTGTCGCCGGATCAGGTCGAGCGGCGCATCGAGGCGGCCGGCCTGCTAGCGAGCCTGCTTCCGGCGGCACGCAAGGCGAGATGCTGGGAGGCTTACGAGACGGTCTACGGCGAGGTTGCCGACGAATTTCACGAAGACGTGCAGAGCGGCTTCCGCCAAGCCTTCGCAGAAGCCTACTTTGACCAGGTCAAAAAGCTTTGATTAGTAGGCAGGGGGCGGGTTCGGCCGAGTAAGCGTGAACGTTCGGGGTGCTCTTTCGCATGTCCTGGGATAGCAAGATCGTCTGGTCGGAGGGGATGTTCCTCCGAACACAGCACTTCCAACAACAGGACCGCTACGTCGAGCGTCTGCTTCGCGGCCGTACCGAGAACCTGCGCCCCCACCCGTGGGGCCTGTCAAAGCAGGCGATCGACCGCAGCCTCTTGACGACCGGCCGGTTCGCGCTCGCCGAGGCGAGCGGGGTCTTTCCCGACGGCACGCCGTTCTCGATCCCCGACGACGCGGATCATCCGCCGCCTCTCGAGATACCGGGCAACACGCACAACGCGATCGTCTATTTGACGCTGCCCATCCGCCAGCCGGGCGCCCGCGAATTCAGCGACAAGGGGCCCGGCGGGGCAATAACCCGGTATGAGGCGAGCGACTACGAGTCGTCCGACGCGGTGTCGGGCAGCGAAACCCGCGCGCAGTTGCGTGTCGGTAAGCTGCGCCTGCGCTACGCCCTCGAAGACGACGACCGGTCGGGATATCTCTCAATTGGCCTCGCCCGGATCGTCGAGGTGCGTCCGGACCGGAGCATCCAGCTCGACGACGACTACATCTCGCCCTGCCTCAACTGCGAGTGCCAGGCGCCGCTCAAGGGGTTCAGTGAGGAGCTCGAAGGTTTGCTGCACGCGCGAGGCGAGGCGCTCGCCGCCCGTCTGGTGCAGCCGGGAGAGCGAGGCGTCGCCGATTTTGCCGACTTCGTGCTGCTGCAGGTGGTGAACCGCTACGAGCCGCTGCTCGCGCATTTCACCGCCGACTCTGGACAGCTTCACCCCGAGACGTTCTATTCGCGCCTCCTCGAGATCGCCGGCGAGATCGCCACCTTCGCCAGCCGGACAAAACGCGCCACCCAGTTTCCGCCCTACCGGCACGATGATCTGGAGCGCAGCTTCGCCCCCGTGATCGCCGATCTGCGCCAGTTGCTGAGCGCGGTGCTCGAGCAGACCGCGGTGCCGATCCCGCTGCAGCAGCGGCCTTACGGCATCCGCGTGGCGGTCATCCAGGATCGCGATCTCATCGCCTTCGCCAGCTTTGTGCTGGCCGCGCGGGCGCAAACCCAGACGCCCAATCTGGAACGGACCTTTCCGCAGCACGTAAAGATCGGCCCGGTCGAGCAGATCGCCCAGCTTGTGAATTCGGCATTGCCGGGGGTGCCCGTGCGGGCGTTGCCCGTGGTTCCGCGGCAGCTGCCTTACAAAGCCAGCACGTTCTATTTCGAACTGGATCGAACGAGCCCCTTCTGGAAGGAGTTGCAGCGGCCGGGCGGGACAGGCGGCATCGCCATCCACGTAGGACGCGAGCTCCCCGAGATCGAGCTCGAATTGTGGGCCATCAAGGGTTGATCGGATGGAAGAAGACAATCCGTTCAACGACGCAACGATCATTCGGCCCAATCCCGGCGGAAGGCTGAGACCCGCCGCGCCTGCTGCCGATGCCGCCGCCGGTCCCGCCCCTGCCGTCGTTGCGTACGCCCCCTCCAATCCGGCTCTGCTCAACACCAGCGCGGGGCTGGGCGCCCTCATCGACGCGGCATCCCCGATCCTCAGCCTCGTCTCCCGGATAGCGACGACGATTTCGCAGCAAGATGTCGAAGGCCTGCGCCGGCGAGTCAGGGATTCGTTCGGGGAATTCGAGAAGCGCGCTGCGGCGACCGGCCTGCGGCCGGAAATTCTCGGGGCTTGCCATTACGCGCTGTGCGCCACCGTCGACGATGTCGCCGCCAACATGCCGTGGGGTTCGCGGAACGTCTGGGCCGATCAGAGCATGGCCCGCGTCTTTCACAACGACACCTCGGGCGGCGAGCGGTTCTTCGACCTGCTGCAGCATTTCGAGCGCGATCCCGAGACGAATTTCGAAGTTCTCGAGCTCTTCTATTTCTGCCTGTCGCTCGGGTTCCAGGGGCGCTTCCGCCTGTTGTCGCAGGGCGCGTCGGATCTGGCCACGACGCGGGCGCGTCTGCACCGGATCATCCGGCGACGCCGCGGCGACGCAGCCGCCGAGCTGTCGCCGCACTGGCGCGGGATCGAGGCGCCGCACCGCCCATTGACCGCGTTTGTGCCGCTGTGGGCGATCGGGGCCGGCGTCGCGCTGGTGCTGCTGGCGATCTTCATCGTCCTGCATACGATGTTGGGGCGCACGACCGGCGACCTCTACGCCAAGCTCGCCGGGTTGCCGAACCTCGACAAGCCGCAGATCGAGGGCTGGAGCAAGCCGCTTCCGCCGCCGCCGCCGCCGCCGCCCAAGGTCGCGCCGCAGCTCTCGCTCGATATCCAATCCTCCTGCGTCGCGGTCAGCGAGGCCGTTCAAACCATCACCGTGCGGCTCCATTGCAACGGTCTCTTCGCGGCCGGCAGCGCGGCCCTGGAAGATCGCTTCGAATCGACCGTCGACGACATCGCGAAGGCGCTGAAGACGGTGCCCGGGACGCTCACGGTGGTGGGCTATACCGACAACCAGCCGATCCACAACCTGCGCTTCCCCTCCAACTTCGAGCTCTCGCTCGCCCGGGCGCAAAGCGTGCGCGACCGTTTGGTCAAGGACGGCGTCCCGGCCGACCAGATCAAGGTCGACGGCAGAGGCGAGAAGGACCCGGTCGCCGACAACAACACGGCCGAGGGGCGCGAGGCCAACCGGCGGATCGAATTCATCCTGCTGCGCGCGGCGGGTAAGACGTGAACGAGCTCCTCAGATACATGCCGCTGCCGCCGCGCTGGGTGGCGACGCTGGCCGGCACGCTGGCGCTGGGGACCCTGGTTTGGTTCCTGGGGCCGACCCTGGGCTTTGGGACGTTCCGCCCGTTGGCGAGCACCACCGCCCAGCTCATCGCAGTGGTGGTGATCCTCCTGCTCTGGGCTGTCGGCACGTGGCTCATGCACGCCCGCGAGGCTGCCGCAAACAAGAAGGTGATCGCTGGGGCCAGTGGAGGCGACGCACCGGCCGCCGACCCGGCCAGCGCGCAAATTCACATCCTCAAGCAGCGCCTCGAGGAAGCGCAGCAGCAATTGAAGCGGCTGCGAGGCGCCGACCGCCGCGGCAAGAAGTATCTGTACGAACTCCCCTGGTACATCATGATCGGGCCGCCCGGCGCCGGAAAGACCACGGCGCTCGTCAACAGCGGCCTCCGATTCCCGCTCGCCGAGCGTTATGGCAAAGAGCCCGTGCGCGGCGCCGCCGGAACGCGCAACTGCGACTGGTTCCTGACCGACGAGGCTGTGCTCATCGACACCGCGGGCCGCTACACGACGCAGGCGGGCGATCAGCACGAGGATCAGGCGGCCTGGCTCGGCTTCCTCAAGCTGCTCAAGGAGACCCGGTCGCGCCAGCCCATCAACGGGGTGCTCATCGCGATCAGCCTGAGCGACCTCGTGCTGCTTCCGGCGGCCGGGCGCACCGCCCATGCGCAAGCGGTCCGGTCTCGCCTCGCCGAATTGCTCGATCACTTCGGGGTGCGTTTCCCCGTCTACGTCCTGTTCACCAAGGCCGATCTCATTGCCGGCTTTGTCGAAACATTCGAGCCATTGACGCGGGAGGGGCGCGAGCAGGTTTGGGGCGCCACCTTGCCGCTCGATCGCGGCGGCGATGCCGATCCGGCGGTGCTGCAGTGGGACGAAGAGTTTCAACAGCTCCTCGATCGCCTCGACGAACGGATGATAGACCGGGTGCAGGAGGAGGCCGATCCGCGGCGGCGCGGTCTGATCTTCGGGCTGCCGACGCAAATGGCCTCGCTCCGCGATACCATGCGCGAGTTCCTGGAGGAGGTGTTTCTCGCAAGCCGCTACGAGACGCGGCCGCTGTTGCGGGGTGTCTATTTCACGAGCGGCACGCAGGAAGGCACGCCGATCGACCGGCTGATGGGCGCCATCGCCCAGCGGTTCGGCCTGGAGCCGTCGAACCTCGTCGCCTTCAGCGGCTCGGGCCGGAGCTATTTCATCACCCGGCTCTTGCGCGAGGTGATCTTTCACGAGGCCAGCCTCGTCAGCACCAACCCACGCGCCGAGCGCCGCCGCTCGATCCTGCGATGGTCGAGCTATGGCGTTTTGGGCCTCGTGTTCCTCGCCGCCTGTGGTGCCTGGGCGTACAGCTATGTCCAGAACCGGCAGATGGAGGCGGATGTCAGCGCCGCGATCGATGGCGCGATGAAGGAGGCGTCGGCGCTCAATACGCCGGTGCTGAAGGACGAGGACCCATCGCGGGTGCTGCCCGCATTGGACAAACTGCGCCACCTGCCTCAGGGCTACGACGCCGCCCCCGCGGCAATCCCGCTGTCGATGAAATTCGGCCTCTACCAGGGCGCGCCGCTTCACTCCGAGGCGGTCGCTGCCTACCAGCGCGGGCTCAACCGGCTGCTGTTGCCCCGCCTGGTGGCGCGCCTGCAAAAGCAGCTTGCGGCCAATCTGAAAAAGCCGGAGTTCCTCTATGACGGGCTGCGGATCTACTTGATGCTCGGCGGCCGTCACCCGGTCGACCGCAAGATCGTCAAGGAGTGGATGACCCTGGATTGGCAGTCCCTGCTGCCCGGGCCGGAGCATGCGGCCGCGCGCGCCGCTCTGCTGACCCATCTCGACGCGCTGTTGGACGGGCGGCTGGAGGAATACCCGCTCGACGCCAATGTGGTGGACGAAGCGCGCCGCACGCTGCGCCAATTCCCGATCGCCGGCCGCGCCTATCTGATGCTCAAGGATCGCGTGTTGGCGGCCCAGCCGCCGGACTGGAGCGTCGTCGATCATGCCGGCCCGGCCGCCGATCATGTGCTGGTGCGACTGTCGGGCAAGCCGTTGTCGGAGGGCATTTCCGGATTTTACACCCGCCCGGTCTTCTATCACGACGTCCTGCCGCGACTGGCCGATCTCGTTGCATCGGTGCAGGGCGACGCGTGGATCCTGAGCGACACCGCCGATCCAAACGCCGCCAATCCCAGCGCGACGCTGACGAGCGACGTCCTCGCCCTCTACTACGACGATTACATCAAGCAATGGGAAGGGCTCGTCACCGATATCTCTCTTCAACCGGCGCGAAATGTCGGCGAGGCGTCCGACATCCTCAACTTCGCCGCGGGCCCGACCTCGCCGTTGAAGATGATCTGGCAAGCGATAGACCGCGAAACCCAGCTCGCGCACGCGCCCGCCGAACCGGGGGCAGCAGCAGCGGCAACGGCGCCGCCGGACCCCGCGGCGCAAAAGCGGCTGGCCTCAGCCCTGAGCGCCGCCGGCAACGCGCAGCCCACTTACGGGCAGCCGGTGGAAGAACGGTTTCACCGCTTTCACGACACGGTGGCGTCGATCGGCGGCGGGCCGGCCATCATCGACCTGTTCCTGCAGGACCTCGCCGAGTTGTCGAAGGATACGGCCAGGCTTGCGGCCACGGCGTCAGGTGGCTCGGAGCCGGCCGCGATCGTCGCCGACGCGGCGGATGCGGTTCACAAGATCGAGAACTGGTCCGAGCGGTTTCCGCCGGCGCTGGCCGACGTCCCGAAAAGCATCACGCGAAGCATCAACGCCTTGATCAAGGGCCAGGCGCGGGGAGATCTCGATCGCCAATGGGATTCGAAGGTGCTGCCGTTTTGCAAACAGGCATTGGACGGGCGCTACCCGGTGCAAAAGGGTGCCGCCGCCGATATCACGATCGATGATTTTGCGCGGCTGTTCGCCCCCAACGGGCTGATCGACGCCTTCTTCAATACCTCGCTGCGCCCGTTCGTCGACACGACCCGGGATCCGTGGACCCTCCGGAACACGCGCGACGTCGCAGTCTCGGCGGATTCCCTTGCCGAGTTTCAACGCGCGGCGCGCATACGCGACATGTTCTTTGGCACCGGCACAGCACCTGTGCTCAAGTTTGAGATCACTCCCGTCTCGATCGACTCGAACGCATCGAAAGCGATCCTGAGCATCGACGGGCAGGAGGTCGCTTTCGATGGGGTTTCCCGTCACACCATCTCTGTCCAGTGGCCGGGTCCGGGCGGCGAGCGGCAATCGACGGTAACCTTTGCGGAAAAGCCGCCGCCGCCGGCACCTGCAACGGCGCAGCCGGCAAACGCGACGCAGACTGCCGCGGCCTCGACCCCCGCGCCGACGACGCCGGCACCCCCGCCGCCCCCGGCCATCACGAAGACCGGCCCCTGGTCGTTCTTCCGGCTGCTCGATTCAGGCTCGCTCACAAAGCTCGGCGGCACGGACCGGTTTCGTGTGAGCTTTTCCGCCGACGGGCACGCCGCGACTTACGAGATCCATGCCGGCAGCGTGGTCAATCCGCTGAGCTCGAACGAGCTGGCGAAATTCAAATGCCCCGCGACCCTTTAACTGGTCGGAGTCCGTGAAGTGACGCTCCCGGACGAGCCTGTTTCGAAGAGGCCCACGATCGGGCACCAGTCGGGCCTCGCAGTCTCCGCTTACGCCGAGACGCATGTGGGCGGGGTCCGCAAGATCAATGAGGACTCGATCCTCGACTTGCCGGAATTGGGTTTGTGGGTGGTGGCCGACGGCGTCGGGGGCGCCGACGCCGGCGATTTCGCGAGCCAGCTCATCGTCAACTCGCTGAGCGGCGTATCCGGGTTCCCCGATGCGCAGAGTTATCAGCAGGAGGTGCTGGCGATCTTGGAGGGAGTAAACCGACGGCTCCGCGAGGAGGCGACCGCGCACGGCACCGATCGCATCATCGCCAGCACCGTCGTCTGTCTGCTTTTCGCCGAGGGCCGCTATTGCTGCATCTGGGCCGGCGACAGCCGCATCTACCGGCTCCGGAGCGATCGGTTCGAGCCCATGACGCGTGACCACTCCGAGGTTCAGTCGCTGTTGGACGCGGGGCTGATCACGGCCGACGAGGCTCGCCAGCACCCCAACGCCAATGTCATTACCCGCGCCGTGGGCGCCGAAGACTCATTGGTGCTCGATGTCGTCGGCGGCACGATCCAACCCGGCGACGCCTTCCTCCTGTGCAGCGATGGGCTGACCAAGGTCGTGGAAGACTGGGAGATCGGCGCGATCCTGGGATCGTTGCCCGCCGAGGAGGCGGTTCACCGCCTGATCCACACGGCGCTGGAGCGCGGCGGACCGGACAACGTGTCGGTCATCACGGTAAAGATCGGCGGGATTTCGGCTCCGCCGACCACCGGACCTCTGGGTCGATAATGGACGAGGCAGTTCGGAATGCCCGGCTCTCAGTCGAACATTGAGCCGAGTATTGCGGCACCCATATATCACGGCGATTTGCTTGTCGCCCGTGGACCATATGCCGTAAGCTCGCGCCTGAAGCGATCCGAATCGTCCATGTATCGCTTAATTATCAATTCAGGCTGGCGCGATCGCTCTTCGAATGTGGCGGCGACGTCGATAATTGGCGGGACAACGCTATGAAGCTCAGGGCAAAAGTGAATCTGACGCTATGCGGTGCCTTTGTCGTCGGCCTCGCCCTGGCGGGAGCGGGCGCCTACAAGGTACTTACCGACGAGGCCATCGAAAACAGCACGCGAGACGCGCGCATCATGATGGAAGAGGCCTCGGCGGTTCGGACCTATACCGCCCAGTACATCTTTCCGCAGCTTCAACCTCAGCTAAAGATCCAGTTTTTGCCGACCGTCGTCTCGGCGTTCGCCGCGCAGACGAATTTCCACATCGTCCAGAAGAAATTGCCCGAATACAATTATCGCGAGCCGACGCTCAATCCCTCTAACTTGAATGACAAAGCGGTCGACTGGGAAAGCGACATCATCAACGATTTCAAGCAGAACCCAAGCAAGACCGAAATGATGTCGATCCGGGACACGCCGACCGGAAATTATCTTACGCTTTCGCGGCCGCTGAAGGTCAGCTCGGAAGCCTGCCTGTCGTGCCACAGCACGCCCGAGAACGCGCCGCCGACGATGGTCGCCTTGTATGGCTCGCAAAACGGCTTTGGCTGGAAGCTGAACGATATCATCGGTGCCCAGGTGGTTTCGATCCCGCTCTCCGTGCCGCTGCACCGTGCCTACACGAGCCTCGGCTGGCTGTTGGGTGCCTTGGCCGTGGTCTTCATCGTGATTCTGCTGATCGTCGATACACTGTTGCGGGCCCTGGTGGTCAAGCCGGTCATCGGGATCTCCGAGATGGCCAGCGAAGTCAGCATGGGTAAACTGGACGAGCCCGAATTTACCGTGAAAACCCATGATGAAATCGGCTCGCTGGCCAGCTCGTTCAACCGGATGCGCCGCAGCTTGCAGAACGCGATGAGGATGCTTGAAGAAAGGCCCTGACTAGGCATCGGCGATGGACCGGCCTTCTTCAGTCGGACGCTATAAAATCACGCGCTGGATGACCTCGGGCGCGATGGGCGACATATACGAGGCTCACGATCCGCTGATCGAACGCCCGATCGCCCTGAAAATACTCCGGCGCGAACTTCTCGAGCGAGGCGACGCCGAGGGGTGGCTGCAACGGTTTCGGCACGAGGCGCGCGCCGCCGGACGGCTTCTTCACCCTAATATCGTCACCCTCCTGGATTACGGCGAGGAGGGCGGGTTGCCCTTTCTTGCGATGGAGCTCGTCGAGGGCGAGGGCTTGGATATACGGCTGCGGCGGGATGGCCACCTCAGCCGCCCGGCGGCGATCACGCTGATCGCGCAGGTGCTGAATGCCTTGGAGTTCGCGCACGCCAACCAGGTCATCCACCGTGACGTGAAACCTTCGAACATCCTGCTGACCAAGACCGGCCTCGTAAAGGTCGCCGACTTTGGCATCGCTCATATCGAGGCCTCGGATCTGACGACCGAAGGGGATGTTCTCGGCACGCCCTCCTACATGTCGCCCGAACAGCTCCTCGGCCGAGTGGTCGATCACCGTTCGGATCAGTTTTCTGCCGCCGCGGTCTTCTTCGAGCTCTTGACCGGCCAAAAGCCATTCCAGGGCAAGAGCCTCGCCGAGAGCATGCTGAATATGGAGAGGCGCGGACCAGCCGACGTCTGCGCCTTGAACGAAGACGTCTCGCCGGCCCTGAGGCAGGTGATCAACAGGGCGCTCTCCTACGATTGCGGCGACCGGTATCCAACGACCGTAGAATTCGCGCGGGCGATAGCCGAGGTTGCGACAACGGCGGCAACGCCCGCCGCTGCGGCACCGGCACCCGACGAAACCGTCTTCGCGCCGAAACTTCCGATCAGCCCGCCGCCCAGACCCGCGGAAGGACAGGCCGAGCCATCGCTGGCGCCCTGGACTTCAAGTTCGTCGGCGCCGATGGCGATGCCCGCGGTCGCGCCACCGCCGCCGCCGGCCTCGATGGCCGCTCCAAGACCGGATCCGGCGGAGCAATCCGCCGACGCCACGCCGCTGGCGATCGAATTGCTTTCCGAGGTCGAGCGCGATCTGACGACCTTTATTGGGCCGATGGCGAAAATCGCCGTCCGCCGCGCCGCGAAGACCACCGTCGATCTGGTCGGGCTATACCAATCGCTTGCCAGCTACATCGACGCGCAAGGCGACCGCGATACGTTCATCAGGAATGGGCTGCGGCGCAGTGCAACCATCGGCGGCCCAGCAACCGATGGCGGGTCCCGGCGGCCACTCACGCAAACAGGCGTGACCGGACAAAATAGCCTGTCGCTGGCCCTCGCCCCAGACGCGCTGAGACAGATCGAGGCCGACCTGACCACGTATATCGGACCGATCGCCCCGATCGTGTTGCGGCGGCTGCTGTCCAAATCGTCGTCGGTCGCGGATTTGTACCGCGATCTCGCGACCTACATTCCCGATGAGCATGATCGCGACAACTTTCTCAATTCGCGGCAGGGCCTGGGAAACGGGGGAAATCGATGAAGACAATCACCCGGGCGTTGTTTTTCCTGCTGGTCCTGTGGTGCTGGGTTCCGATCGCGCACAGCCAGACGCCCGCGAGTGCAGGCGCCGCCGATAGCGAGCAGGCTGTCTTGGCGACCCCGCAGCTCATTCGCGAAATTCAATTCATGCTGCTCAGCGTCTCGATCGATCCCGGTCCGATCGACGGCAACGCCCAGCAATTTACGAACCGCGCCGTGCGTGTCTTCGAGGAGCGCAACGGTCTGCCGCAGGTGGACCTGGTGAACGGACGCCCGGTTCCGGCGGATTTTCTTGCCAAGCTGCGCGGCGAGGTGGCGCAGAATCTGCTCAAGAACGGCGCCAAGCCCCCGGAACAGCCCGCGGCTGCCGCGCCGCCCCCCGAGCAGCCGAAGACTGCGGCGCTTCCCCCTCCTGCGCCGGCGGACACGACCCCGGCGAAACCCGTGCCGCCCCCGCCGGACCGCTTCGCGAGCTGCGCCTACAACCCCGAGGATTTTCGTATCGGCGGCACCCAGTTCACGCCGCAAGCCTTCCTTGACCAAGGATTTGGCGGGGTGACGTCAAGGGCCCTCACCAATCTGAAGCAGCGTCTCGACGAGGCCCGGCAGATCGCCGAAAAGCTCGGCGGTCCGGCACTGGTCGAGGTGCAGCGGCAGTCTCGGGTGATTGCTTATTTCGAGTGCCGGCAAAAGATCGAGCAGGCCGGCAACTGACAGCCGCGAGACAACGGGGCGTCACGATACCGAGGCGTGTCGCCCGAGTTCGCCTGGACCGCCGGATCGGTCGCGCAGCCCGTCCTTCATTCCTTTCTCGATCCACTCCGCGGTGCTGTCCGGGGCGGCCAGTCCGGCGCTGCGTCCGGGTAGGGCTTGCCCGATCCGTTGATAGCTCAGGCCGGGTGATGCGCCCGCCGATTGCTGGCTTCCGAGGGGCTGAAAGAAGGTGCCCGGCGCGCGGTATTCAACACCGCCGATCTGAAGGGCCTGGCGCCAGGGGGCCTGGTCGTGATTCCCCCCGGCCACCGCGCTTTTTCCCTGCAACGCGTGCAGACGGGCATGGAAATACGCTTCCGCGCATCGCGCCGCGTCGCCTTGCGACTGGTCTGCGTTGCCGTGGTTCCTCACGGCGTCGAGGCAAGCCTGCAGCTTCTGTTCTGTCCGCGTATGGGTGGTGGAGTCGGCCCCTTCGATGATGTGGTTTATGTGGGCTTCGACGTCTCGCCGGCGCTCGGCCAACAGCAGCGCCGCAGGTTCGGGCAACGGTGTTCCATGATCGTTCACGCCGAGGGAACCCGGGGTCGGGCCTGCCCGACCTGGGTGACAGGGATCGCCATGGTCGTTCCACCCGGTCGGACCGGGTGTGCCGAAAATGCGATGCCTGCCGTGCATGCCCACGCCTGGCAGCCTCATCATCGTTGCCGCCCTTCGCCCTGACCGATCACTGGTTGCAGTGGTTGTTGTTCGCTTCGCTCATCGTATCCGGCTCGAAACGCTGGACGCAGACACCGCTCCACGTACCCTCGCAGTCGCTTTCGCTCGTGCAGAACCAACTCTTCTGCGTTACCGGCCCATGTTTGCAGCAGCAGGTCGCGGGCGCCTGCGTGCAGCTCACCGGCCCGGACGCCTGAACCGAAAGGATCGGCGAGGGCGCGTGCGGACGACGGGCGGCGAGCTCCGCATACAGCATGGCGAGGCTGCGATGGTGGAGGCCGGCGGGCTCGGCCCCGCCCGCGCCGTCATCCGCTCGCGCCGGCGGGCCGACGAGCACCGCGAAGATGGCCGCCGCCAGAAGGAGAGCCCGCATATCTACCTCCCGATGTCTGGAGATCGACGCCTGGTGGACGCGATGCCTTCACCCCATCAGCACGACGAGGGGGTATTGACGGTCAGGTTGTTTCCCGAACCCAGACTGCCGACATCGCCGGACCCGCACTTGGTGCGGTCGGCCGACGTGGCCGACCATTGGATGTGGCCGCCCGAGCCGTTCTCGCCGTTGATATAGACCGAAATCATCTGGCCCGAGTTGATGCTGCCGCTGTAGGCGACCTTTGGGCTGGGGTAATTCATGTCATTGACGGTGAGCAGCAGCATCGCGCTTTCGCCGTTGCTGATGTTGATATTGAAGGGATCGGCGAGGGCCGGAGTCACGCCAAGGATAAGCGCTGAAAGCGCGGTCGCGAGCCGTTTGATCATCGCGAACTCCTGTCGCAAAGGTTGGGTAGGGGGCTTTAAAAAAGTCGGAGCGCAAGCCGGGCTAACCCCAGTTGAAGCGCAAACCGAGGGACAGCGATTTGAGCTTGAGCGCTTTGAGGTCGAAACTGGCGTCGGGTACGAGGGTTATCCCGTGCCCGACGGGGACGCCCTTCGCCTTGATGATGCCGGTCAACCAGCCCGGCAGCTCGATCATCTCTTTCTCGGGGGCCCCGGGCTGAACC
>DASXFE010000028.1:0-2516 GCA_036489765.1 Allostellaceae bacterium
AATTCGTTCAGGCAGCTTTCGACGCCGAACGACGAAATGGGTGCGCCCGGTGCGCGATAGGCAGCCACTTTGGGCCGGTTCGACACGACGTCATAGCCGGTGATGTGGACGTGCGGCAGATCATACATGGCAAAGGCGCACATGCAGCCGGGCCCGACCGGCGAGCCCGGAAACGCGCCCGCCTGGTATTTGAGGACGAGCTGGGCGGCGACGATCTTGCCGTCCTTCTTGGCGCCGAGCTTTACCTCGATGACCCCGCCCGAGGTCGGGCCGGTGCCGCGGAACACCTCTTCGCGGCTCATCACCATCTTGACCGGGCGGCCGGTCTTCTTCGACAGCGCGAGGGCCAGCGGCTCGAGGTAGACCAGCGTCTTGCCGCCGAACCCGCCGCCGATCTCGGCCGCGATCGCGCGGATATTGGCGATGTCGGTGCCGAGCAGTTTGGCGCAATAGGCGCGGACCATGAACTGGCCCTGGCTCGAGCTCCAGATCGTCGCCTGGCCGTCATTGGCGATCGAGACGACGCAGGCATGCGGCTCGATATAGCCCTGGTGGACCGGCTGCGTCGTGTAGCGCCGCTCGATCACCACCTCGGCCTGTTTGAACCCCTCTTCGATGTTGCCCTTGTTGAAGCCGATCTTCTTGGCGACGTTCGAGGGCTTGGTGGGCTTCGGGTCGACGCCCTGGGTGAACAAATCGTCGTGCAGCACCGGCGCGCCGTCGGCCATCGCGTCCTCGACGTCGATGACGTGCGGCAGCACCTCGTATTCGACGTCGATCAGGTCGAGCGCCTCCTCGGCGATCGACGCGCTGGTCGCGGCGACGGCGGCGACGGCGTGCCCGTCATAGAGCGCCTTGTCGGCGGCGATACAGTTGCGCGACAGGTCGCGGAAGTTCATCGGGCCTTCACCGACAAAGGCTTCCTCGGAGGCGATGTTCGGGAAGTCGGCGGCTGTGATCACCGCCTTGACGCCCGGCAGCTTCAGCGCCTTGTCGTAATTGATCGACTTGATCCGGGCATGCGCGTGCGGGCTGCGCTTCACCTTGGCCCACAGCATGCCGGGCATCACCATGTCGGCGCCGAACTGCGCCCGGCCGATGACCTTTTCGATCCCGTCGGGGCGGATCGGACGCGTGCCGACGACTTTCAGACCGTCTGAACTGCTCGTCATCTCACAACACCTCCTAAAGGGGTCAACGTCCGGCTTCGGCCCGCATCACTTCGGCGGCGTCCATCACGGCGCGGAGGATCTTGTCGTAGCCGGTGCAGCGGCACAGATTGCCGGCCAGCCAATACCGGGCCTCTTCCTCGGAGGGGTTCGGATTGTTGTCGAGCAGCGCCTTGGCCGCGACGATGAAGCCCGGCGTGCAGAAACCGCATTGCAACGCGGCGTGCTCGAGGAATTTCTGCTGCACCGGGTGCAGCTTGTCGCCCTGCGCGACACCTTCGATCGTCGTCACCGTGCGGCCCTCGGCCTCGACGCCGAGCATCAGGCACGAGCAGGTGATGTTGCCGTCTACGATGATCGTGCAGGCGCCGCAGTCGCCGGAGCTGCATCCTTCCTTGCTGCCGGTCAGCCCCAGCTCGTCGCGCAGCACGTCGAGCATCGTCTGCTGTGCCTCGCAGAGATACTCCATCGGCTCGCCGTTGATCGTTGTCGTGACGTGATGCTTGCTCATTCGGTCTCTCCCGGAATTCTGTCTGGTGTCAGCGCGCGGCGGCGCGCTCGAAGGCGATCGCGGCGACCCGGCGCGCCAACACGCCCGACACCTTGGTGCGGTACTCGATGGTGCCGCGCTTGTCGCTGATCGGCTTCGCCGCCGCCTGGGCCGCGGCGTCGAGCCTTGCCAGCGTGTCGTCGTCGAGCTTGTGCCCGATCAACGCCTTCGCCGCGTCGTCGACGATGACGGCCGTCGGCGCGACCGCGCCCAGAATGACCCGCGCGTCGGTGCAGGTGCCGCTGCCGTCGAGGGTCAGGTTGATACCGCAGCCGACGACCGCGATGTCCATCTCGGTGCGCGGGATAAAGCGCAGATAGGCGTCGCACTGATGGGATTTGGGTTTCGGAATGTGGAACTCAATGATGAATTCGCCCTTTTGCAGCGAGGTGCGGCCCGGGCCGGTGCAGATCGCCTCGACCGGCACCTCGCGGCGCGCGCCGTTGGGCCCGGCGATGATGCAGGTCGCCCGTGCTGCAATCACCGCCGGGACGCTGTCGGCCGCCGGCGAGGCGTTGCATAGATTGCCGGCGAACGAGCACCGGCCCTGGATCTGCTGCGAGCCGATCAGGTCCATCCCCTCGACGATGCCGGGATAATCATGCTCGAACTCGTGGTTATCGCTCACCATGACGCCGGGGGTGGCGGCTCCGACGATCCACTTTCCGCCCTCCTGGCGCATGCCGATGAGGCCGGGGATCCGCTTCGTGTCGACGATCAGCTCGGGCTTCAGCCGGCCCGAGCGCAGCTGCACCAAAAGATCGGTGCCGCCGGACATCACCTTGGCAAGGCCGGAC
>DASXFE010000132.1:0-151048 GCA_036489765.1 Allostellaceae bacterium
GCATCCCCAGGTCCAAGGCCTAAACCCCAAACCCAAACATGCAAACTTACCTCAAACGCTCGCATGATACGCAGACCACGCAGCGCTCTCACGCCGCCGCCCGCGCATCCCTTCCCATTACTTCCACAATGCCAATCAGCAGAACCCCGATGCCGACGATGGATCAACCGCCCATCGGGGCGGACCGACCATGTTCTCGTCAGCGCGGAACCTCACCCACGACAGCGGGCGAGGGAGCAACATAGTGACAGCCTTGTGACCTGTCCAGAGCGGGATGAACAATTTTTGAGCGATTGGGTCAGCCCTGCTGTCAGATCAGGCCTAACTCGCGGAGTTCCTTGAGCATCGCCTCGGGCGGCGCCTCGACCCCAAGCTCGCCGGCGCCCCCGGCATCGAGCGGAGCGTCGGGCGGGCGCAGATACCGCCAGCCTTGAAACGGCCGAAACGGGCGGAGCAGGGTCGCGACGACCTCGGGCTCGGTCTCTATGAGGCAATAGGCGCGGCCGTTGTCATCGCGCTCGGCGTGGAAGGCGAGGACGCGTTGGCGGGCCCGGATCTGGCCGCGGATCACCCAATAGAGCGACCCGCCATCGAGCACCTCGGCCTCGCGTCGCGGCCGGTTGCGGGTATAGACCGCGCACCATCCGCGCTCGGCCGTCCGCTGCGCACGGTTGCGGCGAAGGTGGTCGAGGTCCGCCGCACCAACCGCCATCTTGAGGAGATGCAGCGGCCCGGTCGCGCCTTCGTCGGCCGCCATCAGCCCTTTCCCTCGGGCGCGCCAAGCTGGATCAATTCGACCCCTTCCTCGACCAGGTCGCCGACCGCGTAGGGGACCGCGGCGACCGTGCCGTCATGAGGGGCGGCGATCGTGTGCTCCATCTTCATCGCCTCGATGACTAGCAGCGCCTGCCCGCGCCGCACCGCCTCGCCGGCGGCGACAAACAGCTGTACGACCCGGCCCGGCATCGGCGCGGTCAGCCGGCCCCCCGCCAGATGCGCCGATTCCGGCGGAGCGAGCGGGTCGACGATGTCGAGGCGCCAGAGGTCGCCGCCCGACGCGACCGCGATCTCGCCGGTCTGTTCGAAGAGAGTGACGATGCTGCGCGCCCCGTCGAGCGTCACCGCGATGCGATCTGGAGCGACGGCCTCGCCGACGAGCGGAAGCATCTCTCCGCCATGTGACATGACCAAGCCGTTGCCGCCGCTTGTGACGGTGGCTTCGAGGGTTTCGTCGCCGCTCTGGAAGCGAAAATCGCACGATGCCGGGGCAAGGTTCGGTCGCCAGCCGTCACTCCGCGACCAGGGATCTCCGGAAGTCCCGGCTTGCCGCAGCCGGTGCCAGACCGCGGCCGCCAGCACCGCTCGCGGCACCGGGAGGGAGGCCGGGATCAAGACGTCACGGCGGCGCTCGATAAACCCGGTGTCGATCGTGCCGGCGGCGAATTCGGGGTCGCCGAGAATCCGCGCGAGAAAGCCGAGATTGCTGGTGACGCCATAGACGGCGCTCCCCCCGAGCGCCTGCGCGAGCCGCCGTCGTGCCGCATCGCGGTCGGAGCCCCAGGCGACGACCTTGGCGATCATCGGGTCATAGAACGGCGTCACCGTATTGCCCGCGCGCACCCCGGTATCGACGCGCGCGGCCTCGGGCCCCGGCAGGCGCAGCCCGCGCAGCGTGCCGGTTGCGGGGAGGAACCCGCGCGCAGGGTTTTCGGCGTAGAGGCGAACCTCGATCGCGTGTCCGTCGAGCGTGATCTGATCCTGCCGCAGCGGCAGCGTCTCACCGGCGGCGACACGCAGCTGCCACTCGACGAGATCGAGGCCGGTGACCATTTCCGTCACCGGATGCTCGACCTGGAGCCGTGTGTTCATCTCCATGAAATAGAAGCCGGATTTGTCGGCGATGAACTCGACCGTGCCGGCGCCGACATAACCTACCGCGGCCGCTGCGGCGATGGCCGCCTCGCCCATCGCAGCGCGCCGCTCCGGTGACAGACCCGGCGCGGGCGCCTCCTCGACGACTTTCTGGTGGCGGCGCTGGATCGAGCAATCGCGCTCGTAAAGGTGGATCGTGTTGCCGAGCATGTCGGCGAACACCTGCACCTCGATATGGCGCGGCTCGGTCAACAGGCGCTCGACGAGCATGTGATCGTCGCCGAACGCCCCCTTGGCCTCGCGCTTCGCCGCTTCGAGCGCGCGCGGAAATTCCGCAGCAGAATGCACCTCGCGCATCCCGCGACCGCCGCCTCCGGCCGAGGCCTTGAGCATGACCGGGAAGCCGATCTTCTCCGCCTCTTGGAGCAGCCGCTCCGGGCTTGGGTCATCGCCGTGATATCCCGGCACGACCGGCACGCCGGCCGCCGCCATCATCGCCTTCGCCGCCGATTTCGACCCCATCGCCCGGATCGCCGCAGCCGGCGGACCGATAAAGACTAGTCCAGCCGCCGCGCAAGCCTCGGCGAAATCCGCATTCTCCGACAGGAACCCGTAACCCGGATGCACCGCCTCGGCCCCGGTCTCACGCGCCGCTGCGATGATCGCATCGCCCTTCAGATAGCTCTCGCGCGCCGGCGCCGGCCCGATCCGCCGCGCCTCGTCGGCCATTGCGACGTGCAACGCCCCGGCATCGGCCTCGGAATAGACCGCCACCGTAGCCACGCCCATGCGCCGCGCCGTGCGGATCACCCGGCAGGCGATCTCGCCACGATTGGCGATGAGGATCTTTGTGAACACCCGGGTTATCCCAAGCCGTGAGCCGAACCGCCGCGGCGATCACGGGGCGAGCAGAAAATCCGGCATCGCGATCCAGTCCTTGGTGCGCATGCACGCGGCCACTCTTCCGGAGGCGCTTGACACGAACCAACCGGAAAGCTGATCCCGGTAATCGCCTCCATGAACGACCTCTTTCAGATGTGCCGGATCGTTTTCACCGACGCATTCGGTCAGTGCCAGCTGAAACGGATCGGCGAATAGGCAGCGGTAGCCTAGACCGGCTCCAGGAGCACATCCCTGTACCCAATGGCGCGGGACATCATACACGCATGAGCCCAACGCCAGCGAGACGCACACGACAACGGGCCATTGGAGCGTGGGGCTTCGAGCCTTCGCATGGTCCATGTCGATTACATCCGGAAGACGCCGAACCGCGTCTTCTCGATCGGCGCGTTGAGCGCCGCGGAGATCGACAGCCCCAGCACGAGCCGCGTGTCGGCGGGGTCGATGATGCCGTCATCCCAGAGGCGGGCGCTCGCGTAGTAGGGATGACCCTGGGTTTCGTATTGTGCGCGGATCGGCGCCTTGAATTGCTCCTCGGCTTCGGCCGGCCAATCCTCGCCGCGGGCCGCGAGCCCGTCGCGCCGCACCGTGGCCAGCACCGACGCCGCCTGCTCGCCGCCCATCACCGAGATGCGCGCGTTGGGCCACATCCAGAGGAACCGCGGCCCGTAGGCGCGGCCGCACATCCCGTAATTCCCGGCGCCGAAGCTGCCGCCGATGATCACCGTGAATTTCGGCACCGCCGCGGTCGCGACGGCTGTCACCATCTTGGCCCCGTCCTTGGCGATGCCGCCGCTCTCGTATTTGCGGCCGACCATGAAACCCGTGATGTTCTGCAAAAAGATCAGCGGGATGCCGCGCTGGGCGCACAGCTCGATGAAATGCGTGCCCTTGAGCGCGCTTTCGGAAAAGAGGATGCCGTTGTTGGCGAGGATCCCGACCGGATAGCCCCAGATCCGCGCAAAGCCGCAAACGAGGGTTTGGCCGTAGAGCGCCTTGAACTCGTCGAACTCGCTGCCGTCGACCAGCCGGGCGATGATCTCGTGCACGTCGTAGGGCCGCCGCGTATCGGCCGGGATCACCCCGTACAACTCCTCCCCGGCATAGAGCGGCTCGCGCGGCGGCGCAAGATCGAGCCCTATCCGCTTGACGTTGTTGAGATTGTTCACGATCCGGCGAGCGATGCCGAGGGCGTGGCGGTCGTCGAGCGCGTAGTGATCGGTGACGCCGGAGACGCGGCTGTGAACATCGGCGCCCCCGAGATCCTCAGCCGAGACCACCTCGCCGGTAGCCGCCTTCACCAAAGGCGGGCCGCCGAGAAAGATCGTCCCCTGGCCCTTGACGATAATGCTTTCATCCGACATCGCCGGCACATAGGCGCCGCCGGCGGTGCAGCTTCCCATCACGATCGCGATCTGCGGCACCCCGGCGGCCGACATCTGTGCCTGGTTGTAGAAGATGCGGCCGAAATGGTCGCGGTCGGGAAATACCTCGTCCTGTGCCGGGAGAAACGCGCCGCCCGAATCGACGAGGTAGAGGCAGGGCAGCCCATTTTCCCTCGCGATCTCCTGCGCACGCAGGTGCTTTTTGACAGTCAGCGGGAAATAGGTGCCGCCCTTGACCGTCGCGTCGTTGGCGACGACGACGCACTCGCGCCCGGAAATCCGCCCGATGCCGGTGACGATCCCGGCCGCCGGCACCCCGCCGTCGTACATCTCGTACGCGGCGAATTGCGACAGCTCGAGAAACGGCGACCCCGGATCGAGCAGCAGCCGCACCCGCTCCCGTGCCAGCAACTTCCCGCGCCGCTGATGCCGATCGCGCGACGCCGCATCGCCGCCGAGCGCGATCGCCGCCGCCTTCTCGCGCAAATCCGCGACCACCGCACGCATCGCCGCGTCATTCGCGCGAAACGCGTCGGAGCGCCGATCGAGGGAGGTAGCGAGGGTGGTCATGGCCGCGCACCTTATCGGGTCGCCAACGACGGGCAAGTCAGAAGCGCGACCGTCTGGCGTTTATCGACCCGCCGCAGCCCGAGCGACCCCGAGCCCCTCTCGCCGAGATTCCCCCACGCGGGCCATTGCCGGGACCAGAGCGGCCGAGCCTCTCCCCGACGCCCACTATGTCCGCCCGCGGACGTAGGAACCGGCGAGTTAACCCTTTGTTGACCATGATTGCCCGGATCGCCGCCGCGGTCCCCGGCTTGACGAGGCCCTTGTGAGGGGATGGTTGAATGCGCGGGAACACCGATCGCGGTCCGAAATGGGTGCGTGGCTGGCTCGTCTACAACGACAGGGGCTGGCGCCGAAAATTTGTCGGCGTCTTCGACACGCGCGAAGAGGCGCTGGCGGAGGCGAAAAAAGCCGGCAAGGGATATGAGGTGCGGTTCGGCAGCTACGACGAAAACGCCAAGGACTACTCGACCGCCGGCGAGTTCGAGGCAATCTAGGCCAAGCCGGACCAGCGGCGGCGCGCTTTACAGCGGCCGCCCCGGTCCCCAGAATCCGCCCTTCCTTTTCCTGGAGGCAGGCGGATGGACGCCACGCTCGACCAGATCGAGGCGGCCGCGGCGCTGGTGCGCAGCGTGGTCCCGCCGACACCGCAATATCGCTGGCCGCTGCTCTGCCGGCGGCTTGGCACCGAGCTCTGGGTCAAGCACGAGAACCACACGCCGATCGGCGCGTTCAAGGTGCGCGGCGGCCTCGTCTGTCTCGATGCGTTGAAGCGCGCGCAGCCGGGGTTGCGCGGCGTCCTCACGGCGACCCGCGGCAATCACGGACAGAGCGTCGCGCTGGCTGCGGCACGCCTCGGCCTCGCAGCGACGATCGTCGTGCCGCGCGGCAACAGCACCGAGAAGAACCGCGCGATGGAGGCGTTCGGCGCGACCCTCGTCGAGGCCGGCCACGACTACCAGGCCGCCTACGAGCATTCCCTCGCGCTCGCCGAGCGCGAGGGGCTTGCGCTCGTGCCGCCGTTCGATCCGGCCCTCGTGCGCGGCGTCGCCACCTATTCGCTCGAGTTGCTGCGGGCGGTCGAGGGGCTCGATGTCGTCTACGTGCCGATCGGCCTCGGCAGCGGCATCTGCGGGATGATCGCGGCGCGCGACGCGCTCGGCCTCAAGACCGAAATCGTCGGCGCCGTCGCGGCCAACGCGGCGGCCTATGCACTGTCTTTCTCGGCCGGCCGGACGGTCAGCACCAACAGCGCCGACACCATTGCGGACGGTCTTGCCTGCCGCGTGCCGCACCCTGAAGCCTTCGACATCATCCGCCGCGGCGCCGCGCGGATCGTGACGGTCAGCGAGGCCGAGATCCGCGCCGCGATGCGCATCCTCTACATTGACACGCACAATGTTGCGGAGGGGGCCGGCGCGGCAGCGCTCGCGGCGGCTTTGCAGGAGCGCGGCCGGCTCGCCGGAAAGCGCGTTGCCGTGATCCAGTCCGGCGGCAATGTCGACCGTGCGGTCTTCGCGGACATTCTCGCCGAGGACTGACGCGCGGCAAATCGGCGCGCAGCCCGGCCTGTCGGGAGCCCGGGCTTCGCGATAACATCGGTCGCATGAGACGTCGGGTCGAAATCCACGCCTTCGAGGCGGCGCTGGTGCTGTGCGCCGTCGCCCTCGTCGCGCTCGTCTATACCGAAGGCTGGATCTGGCCGCTCAAGGCCGCCGCCGTCGTCCTGCCGATCACGTTGCTGGTCAGCTAACCGCTCTAGACTAATCCGCCACGGCGAGGCTCTCCGCCGGGAGCGGATCGTGCACCCGGCTCGGCGGAAGGGTGACGGCGACGGTCGTGCCTTGGCCCTTTTCGCTGCGGACGGTCAGCGTGCCGCCGTGCAATTCGGCGAGGCGGCGGGCCAGCGGGAGGCCGAGCCCGGTGCCCTCGTGCTGACGCGCGTGCGTCGAATCGATCTGGCCGAACGGCTCGAGCGCAGTCTGGACCTCCGCGACAGTCATGCCGATCCCGGTGTCGGCGACCTCGAATTCGACCCCGCCATCCGCGCATCCTCGCAGCGCGACCCGCACCATGCCGCCCCGCGGCGTGAACTTGGCCGCGTTCGACAGAAGATTGAGCAGAATCTGCGTCAGACGCGTCGGATCGACGGTCAGCTCCGGCACCGGGTCCTCGATATCGACGGCGAGGCACGGCATTTCACAATTCGCGCGGGCATTGACGAGGCGAATGCAGGAATCGATCACCTGGCGCGGGTCTACATGCGCCTCCTCGCGCAATTCCAGCTTCCCGGCATCGACCCGGGCCAGGTCGAGAATCTCGTTGATGACGTTGAGCAGATGCTGACCGCTCTGCCGGATCAGCCGGGAATATTCCTGCTGCTGCGGCACGAGCACGCCGGCCAACCCGTGCAGCATCATCTCCGAGAACCCGATGACGGCATTGAGCGGCGTGCGCAGCTCATGGCTCATGTTGGCGAGGAACTGGGACTTGGCGAGGTTGGCCGCCTCGGCCGCCGATTTCGCGGCGACCAGCGTGCGCTCGTTGGCCATCTCGCGAGTGATGTCGCGGACGGTGCCGCGATAACCGAGGAAGTGGCCGTCGGCGCCGAAAATCGGCTTGCCGCTGACGGAGATAAAGGCCTCGGGGTCGTTGCCGACCTTGCGCTTGTAGACGAAATCGCGGAACGGCTCATGACGGTCGAGGACCGCGCGGTGCTCGGCCCACTTCTCGGCCTCGGTCGCAAGATCGGCGGCCAACTCCATGCGGGTGCGGCCGAGCCGCTTCGACGGGTTTTGGCCGAAGGCGCGGATATTGTCGGAGTGATAGGTGAACCGGTGCCCGGCATCGGTCTCCCACAGCCAATCCGATGAGGTGGTCGCGAAATCGCGGAACCGCGCTTCGCTGTTGCCGAGCGCCGCGGCTGCCCGTTCCAGATCCTTGGCCTGCCGCTCGAGCCGCCACGATTGCCGGGCCAGGGCCCGGAACAGCAGCGCAAAGCCGATCGCCGCCGCGAGGGCGCCGAGCAGCATCCAGGCCGATTGCCGGCGCCAATCGCTAAGGACGGTGCTCTCTTCCATCGCGACCGCCGAGACGATCGGGAAATCGCCGACCGGATGGATCGAGACGATCCGCGGGATCCCGTCGAGATAGCTCAGCGAGCGATAGGTCGCGCCATTCTCCTCGGTGATGCGCTTGAACCATTCCGACTGCGGCGGCAGGCGGCGGTCGATGGCGTTCTCACGGAGCGGATAGCGGACCAGCATCGTCCCGTCGCGGCGGAACAGCGCCATCGACTCGCCAGGGTTGATCGCGATCGTGCGGTAGAATTCCTCGAAGTACCGAACCTCGACAACGCCGAGCACGATCCCCAGAAAGCTGCCGTCGGGCGCGTCGAGCCGGCGGGTCAATGTGAGGACCCAGGCGCCGGTCAACTTGTTGACCACCGGTTCGCCGACATAAAGCCGATGGGCGTCGTGCTCGCGGAAATAGGCATAGAAATCGCGGTCCGCGGTTTCGATGTCCGGTGTCGGCCACACCCGCGAGGACGCGTTGACCTTGCCGGTATCGTCGATCACCGAGATGGCGTAGGCCTGAGGCAGGGCGCGGACCCTGTCGGCGAGGAAGTTATGGGTGGCCTCGGTGCCGAGGCGTTCCCGGAACTCGGCGCGGGTCGAGCTGCCGCTGCGGCGGACCAGCGCCGCGGTCTCCTGCATCACGAGGTCGACGGCCTGCAGCGAGCGTGCGCTCTGCGCCGCGAGCACGATGCCGAGATTGCCCTCCTCGCGGCGCGACCGCGCGATCGCCTCGTCGTGGCCGTTCCAGATGGCAACAGCGGCGGCCAGCATGATGCCGGCGACCACGACGGTTCCGACCAGCGACAGGCGCAGACCGGAACCGAAACGGCGCTCGACATCGGCGAGAAGCTTCATCAGCGCGCTTTGCCCGCGTTGCCCTGAGCGCGTTACAACGCGGTCATTCCTCGCGCCAAGGTAGCGGATACAGGCTTAAGCAGGAGTGAACGCTGACGGCGGGCCGAGCGCCCAAGGGCGGATTCTGCCGTTCCTAGCGGGTCCGGTCGAGCGCGTAGCCGACCGAGCGGACCGTGCGGAGAAGGTCACTGCCCTCGCCGATATTGATGGCCTTGCGCAGGCGGCGGATATGAACGTCGACCGTGCGCATCTCCAGCTCCGCATCCTCGCCCCAGACCCGGTCGAGGAGCTGCTCGCGCGAGAACACGCGGCCCGGATGCTGCAGGAAATGTCGTAGGAGCCGGAACTCCGTCGGGCCGAGGTGGATCGGCTGGTCGGCGCGCGAGACGCGGTGCGCGACGAGGTCCATCGCCAGATCGGCGTAGCGCAGCACATCCTCGGCCATGCTGGGCTGGGCGCGGCGGATGACGGCGCGCAGCCGCGCCACCAGCTCGCTCGGGCTGAACGGCTTGACGACATAGTCGTCGGCGCCGCTGTTGAGCCCGCGGATGCGATCGGCCTCGTCGGTACGGGCGGTCAGCATGATGATCGGCATGACGCGCGTCGCCGCCGCCCGGCGGATCCGGCGGCATACCTCGATGCCCGACACCTGGGGCAGCATCCAGTCGAGCAGGACCGCGTCGGGCTTGCGCTCGGCGATCGACAAGAGGGCCTCTTCGCCGTCCGCCGCCTCGGCCACGTCGAACCCCTCGCGCTCGAGGTTGTAGCGCAGGAGGGTGACGAGCGGCGCCTCGTCCTCGACGATCAGAACGAGCGGCTTCATCGCCCGGGCGCCGCGTCGGGGGCGACCACTTCGAGGCTCGATTTGTCGCCTTTCGGCCGGGTCTCGGTCAGCGCGGTGCCGTGGACGAGGTAATAGAGGTTCTCGGCGATGTTGGTCGCGTGGTCGCCGATCCGCTCGATGTTCTTGGCCATGAAGAGGAGGTGCGTCGAGGCGCCGATATTGCGCGGGTCTTCCATCATATAGGTGAGGAGCTCGCGGAAGAGGCTCGCATACATCTCGTCGAGCTCTTCGTCGGCCCGCCACACTGCGAGCGCCTTGTCGGCATCGTGCGCGACATAGGCGTCGATGACGTCCTTGATGAGGCGCAGCGCGAGATGCGCCATGCGGGGCAGCGCGTGCATCGGCTGGATCGGCGGGATCTGCGACAGCGCGATCGAGCGCTTGGCGACATTCGCGGCATAGTCGCAGATGCGTTCGAGATCGCTGCCGATCTTCAGCGCGACAAAGATCTCGCGCAGGTCGCGCGCCATCGGCTGGCGCAGCGCCAAGAGGCGGATCGCCAGATTGTCGAGCTCGCGTTCGAGGTCGTCGACCTGGGTGTCGCCCTCGATGATCTGGACGGCGAGCGCGCTGTCGCGCCGCCCCACCGCGTCGAGCGAGGCGGCGAGCTGGCTTTCCGCGTAGCCTCCCATCTCGACGATGATCTTACTGAGCCGGCTCAGCTCTTCGTCATAGCTCTTGATGATATGCTCGGCCGCCATCCTTCACCTCCGTCAGCCGAAACGACCCGTGATGTAGTCTTCGGTCCGCCTTACCCGGGGGTGGGTAAAGATCTTCTCCGTCTCGTCGAACTCGATCAACTCGCCGAGATACATGAACGCCGTGTAGTCCGAGCTGCGCGCCGCCTGCTGCATGTTGTGCGTGACGATGGCGATGCAGTAATCGGCCTTCAATTCCGAGATCAATTCTTCGATGCGCTGGGTCGAGATCGGGTCGAGCGCCGAGGCCGGCTCGTCGAGCAGCAGGATCTCGGGCGCGACCGCGATCGCGCGGGCGATGCAGAGCCGCTGCTGTTGCCCGCCCGAGAGGCCGAGCCCGCTTTGCCGCAGTTTGTCCTTGACCTCGTCCCAGAGCGCGGCGCGCTTCAGCGCGTCCTCGACCCGGTCGTCGAGCTCGGATTTCGACGGCCGATGATAGAGCTTGATCCCGAACGCGATGTTGTCGTGGATCGACATCGGAAACGGCGTCGGCTTCTGGAACACCATCCCGATCTTCGCCCGCACGACATTGAGGTCGAGCCCCGGCGCCAGGATGTTCTCGCCGTCGACCAGCACTTCGCCGCTGGCGACCTGGTTCGGGTAGAGCTCGTAGATCCGGTTGAGGATGCGCAGGAGCGTGGACTTGCCGCACCCCGACGGGCCGATGAAAGCGGTCACCTTGCGGTCGTAGAGCGGCAGGCTGATGTTCTTCAGCGCGTGGAACGTGCCGTAGTGGAACCCGACGTTGCGGATCTGCACCTTGATCGGAAACGGCGTGACGACGGCGGCGGGCGCATCCGGCGCCCGCGCGTCCGGGATCGGGGGACGGGATTGGGCCAAGGATAAGCTCATACTCATTTCTCAAAACTGCTCCGGGAGGCGAGATAGCGGGCGCCGATGTTGAGGACGAGGATCGTCGCGGTGATCAACAGCGCCCCGCCCCAGGCGAGCGCTGTCCAATCGGCGTAGGGGCTCATCGCGAACTGGAAGATGACGACCGGCAGATTGGCCATCGGCGCGTTCATGTCCGCGCTCCAGAACTGGTTGTTGAGCGCGGTGAAGAGCAGCGGCGCGGTTTCGCCGGAGATCCGTGCGATCCCGAGAAGCACGCCGGTCAGCATCCCCTGCACCGCGGCGCGGTAGGTCACGGTGACGATGATCCGCCATTTCGGCGCACCGAGCGCCGCCGCGGCTTCGCGCAGCGAATTGGGCACCAGCCGGAGCATGTCCTCGGTCGTGCGCACGACCACGGGGATCATGATGACCGCCAGCGCCACCGCCCCGGCCCAGCCGGAGAAATGCCCCATCGGCACGACCATCACCGCATAGACGAAGAGCCCGATGATGATCGACGGCGCCGACAACAGGATGTCGTTGATAAAGCGCACGATCTCCCCAAACCAGCTGTTCCGTGCGTATTCGCCGAGGAAGGTGCCGGCGAGGATTCCTGTCGGGGTACCGATCGCGGTCGCGATCGCGGTCATCGCGATGCTGCCGCAGATCGCGTTGAGGAGACCGCCGGCGCTGCCCGGCGGCGGCGTCGTCTCAGTGAAGAGGCTCGGCCGGATCGCGCCGAGGCCGTTGGTCAAGAGCGTCCCGAGCACGAAAACGAGAAACAGCAGCCCGAACGCCGTCGCCGCCAGCGACAAGCCCATGATCACGTAGTTGACCGCGCGGCGGCGGGTATAGACCTGCATCGCCCTAGCCTCCCGCCTGCCGCTGCAGCCGGATCAGCATGATCTTCGCGATCGCGAGCACGATGAACGTGATCACGAAAAGGATGAGGCCGAGCGCGATCAGCGACGAGACGTAGATGTCGCCGACCGCCTCGGTGAATTCGTTGGCGAGCGCCGCCGAGATCGTCGTGCCCGGCTGCAACAGCGAGGCGTTGATGTGGTGCGAGTTGCCGATGACGAACGTCACCGCCATCGTCTCGCCGAGCGCGCGGCCGAGTCCGAGCAAGATCCCGCCGACGACGCCGATCCGCGTGTAGGGCAGCACCACCCGCCATACGACCTCGGCCGTCGTCGCGCCCAGCCCGAACGCGCTTTCCTTCAGCATTTGTGGCACGGTCTCGAACACCTCGCGCATGATCGCCGAGATGAACGGCAGCACCATGACAGCGAGGATGAACCCGGCCGTCAGCACCCCAATCCCCAGCGGCGGGCCGGCGAACAGGACCCCGATGCCGGGGATGTTGCCGAGCGAGTCGATCAGCAGCGGCTCGATATGCTCCTGGATGAACGGGGCCAGCACGAAAAACCCCCAGATCCCGTAGATGATGCTGGGGATCGCCGCCAGCAGCTCGATCATCGTCGCCAGCGGCCGCTTCAGCCATTTCGGGCACAGCTCGGTGATGAAGAGTGCGATCCCGAATGCGACCGGGATGCCGATCGCCATCGCGATCGCCGAGGTCACGAGCGTGCCGTAGATCGCGACGAGCGCACCGAAATTCTCGGTGACGGGGTTCCACGCCTGGCCGACGATGAACCCGAGGCCGAATTTCCTGAGCGCGGGAAGCGCCCCCTGGACGAGCGAGAAGATGACGCCGCCGAGGATCACCAGCACCAGGACCGCGAACAGAAAGGTCAGTCCTCGGAAGACGGCATCCCCCGTCCCGGTGCGCCGGATCCGGCGCGCCGTCGCCGAAGGAACCGTCACGACCTCAATTGCCACGCTATGCTCCGACGCTCATTTGGTCGTTCCGGGGCGCCGGCAGGCGGACGCGGAACCCATGAACACCAGCCATGCCCATCATGGCGAAGACCTGTTCCCGGTTTCCGGGTCCGGCGATTGGCCGGCCCGGAATGACCTAGGTTCGTTATTGACGGTTGAGCGCATCGCCTACGACGACTTGCCGTCCCAGATCGGCTTGCCGTCGGTGCCGACGATGGTCTTCCAGCTGTCCTCGACCATCTTCACGACGCTGTCGGGTATCGGCACATAGGCGAGGTCTTCGGCCATCTTGCCGCCGTTGCGGTAGGACCAGTCGAAGAAGCTCATGACCGCATGCGCGGTCGCCGGCTTTTCTTGCTGCTTGTGCAGCAGGATGAAGGTGGCGCCGGTAATCGGCCAGCTCTCCTTGCCGGGCTGGTCGGTCAGGAGCAGGTAGAAGCCCGGTGCCTTCGACCAGTCGGCGTTGGCGGCGGCGGCCTGGAAATTGGCCGCAGTCGGCGACACGAACGCCCCGTCGTGGTTCTTCAGGAGCGTGTAGGTCATCTTGTTCTGGAGCGCATAGGCGTATTCGACATAGCCGATCGCACCGTCGGTGCGCCCGGTCAGCGCCGCAACGCCCTCATTGCCCTTGCCGCCGAGCCCGTTCGGGAATTCGACCGAGGTGTTCTCGCCGACCTTCGCCTTGAAGTCCGCATCGACCTGCGACAGATAGTGCGTGAAGATGAAGTTGGTGCCCGACCCGTCAGAGCGGTGCACCGTCGCGACCGCCTTGTCGGGCAGGTCGACGCCCGGGTTCAGCGCCTTGATCGCCGGGTCGTTCCACTTGGAGATCGTGCCGAGATACATCCCGGCGACGGTCTTGCCGTCGAGCTTGAGCTGGCCCGGCCCGATCCCCTTCAGATTGACGACCAGCACGACGCCGCCCATGACCATCGGCCATTGCTGCAGCCCGTCCTTGGCCAGCACATCCGGCTGGAGCGGCATGTCCGAGGCGCCGAAATCGACCGTCTTCGCGGTGATCTGCTTGATCCCGCCGCCCGAGCCGATCGACTGGTAATTTATGCTCGTCCCGGTCTTGGCCTTATAGGCCTCGGCCCATTTGGCATAGATCGGATACGGAAACGTCGCGCCGGCGCCGGAGATGTCGGCGGCGAGCACCGGGCTCGCGGCGGTAATCAATGCGGCCGCGGCCGCCAGCAGCGTGAAACGGCGAGCGTTCACGAAAGGCCTCCCATCATGTCAGCACATTTGCCCGCGAGGGCCGCGGGTTGAGCGCCTTCTACCCAGCCCGGAATACAGTCATATGACCGTTCGATTGCGCTTATGTGACAGCGACACGGAGGACCGCGGGGCGGATGAGCGGAGCGCAATCCCATGGCGGAATGCGCCATGCTTTTCCGCCCTACTCCTCCACGGCTCTGAGCCACACGGTAAAGATCGACCCCTGCCCTGGCGTGCTGGCGATGTCGAGCCTGCCGCGATGCCGGTTGACGACGTGCTTGACGACGGCGAGCCCAAGGCCGGTGCCGCCCAACTCGCGCGAGCGGGCGGTGTCGACACGATAGAAGCGCTCGGTCAGCCGCGGCAGGTGCTCGGCCGGTATACCGTCGCCGCGGTCGGCGACGGCGACCCGGACAAAGCCGCCTTCGCTCGCTGCGGCAACCGAGATCCGGCTCGCCGGCCTGCCGTATTTGATCGCGTTGTCGAGCAGGTTCTGAAACACCTGCGTCAGTTCGTCGGGGTCGCCGAGCACCCGAGGCAGCTCGGCGGGGATCGCGAGCGCCAAGTCCATGCGGCGATCCGCCGCGCGCAATTCGAGCGTGTCGGCGACGTGCTCGATAATCGGCGCCAGCGCGATCCGCCCGGTCGGCGCGACATGCTCGTTGAGCTCGATCCGCGACAGCGAGAGGAGGTCGTTGACCAGCCGCCCCAGCCGCTCGGCCTGCTCCTGCATGATGCCGAGAAAGCGTTCGCGCGCGACCGCGTCGTCGCGCGCCGGGCCGCGCAGCGTCTCGATAAACCCGCTCAGCGAGGCGAGCGGCGTCTTCAGCTCGTGCCCGGCATTGGCGATGAAATCGGCGCGCATCTGCTCGGCGCGCTTCAAGGCGGTGATGTCATGCAGCGTCAGCACGGCGACCGATCCGTCGAGCGAGGGGCCGTCGATCCGCGCGAAACGGGCACTGAGCCAGCGCTCGACCGGCACGGTCAGCGAAAACTCGACGATCCGCGCCGCCTCGCCCCGCAACACCGCGTCGGCCCCCGCAAGCACCGCCGGATTGCGCAGCGACGCTGCGAGGTCGCGCGCCTCGGGCACCGTGCCGATCAATTCGACCGAGGCCGCATTGGCGCGGACGATTCGGCGCTGCGCATCGAGCAGGATCATCGGGTCGGGCAGCCCCGCGATCACCGCCTCGGCCGCGAGGAGCCGGGCCCGCGCCTCGTTGCCCCGCGCCTCGGCGCCGCGCCAGGCGCGAGCGAGCGCGCTCGTCGTCGGGGTCAGCCGCCGCGGCCGCCGCAGCTTCCCGCTCTCGGCGCCTAGGCTCTCGATCGCATCCCGCACGACTGACAGCGACCAAGCCGCAGGCGTCGCCGCGAGCGCGGTCACGACAAGACACAGGATCGCCCCGATCCCGGCCGTCCGGGGGTCGATCCGCCCGATCGCGTACAGAAAGACGACAACCAGCGCGCTCGGTAGCGATATGGCGGCGACGAGCGCCGATAGCCGGCGCAGCCCGCGGCCCGTCATAGGACGGCCGCAGCGAAGCGGCGATCAGCGGATCGCGTCGTGGGCCGCGAGCGCGGCAAGGTTGACGAGGTCCGAGACGGTCGCGCCGATATTGACGATCTGCACCGGCCGCGACAGCCCGATCAGCAGCGGCCCGACGACGGTCCCGCCGCCCAGGATCGGCAGCAATTTGGCGCTGATATTGGCGCTGTCGAGATCCGGCATTACCAGGATATTGGCGGGCCCGCTGAGCCGGCAGAACGGGTAAAGCTGCCGCATCAGCCGCTCGTCGAGTGCGACATCGGCGCTCATCTCGCCGTCATACTCGAAATCGGCGCCTCGCTTGTCGAGGAGCTCGACCGCCTGGCGCACCCGGCTGCCCTGCTGCCCACCCGGATTGCCAAAGCTCGAATACGACAGCAGCGCGACCCTCGGCTCAAGCCCGAGCGAGCGCGCCTTGGCCGCCGCCAGCACTGCGATCTCGGCGAGCTGGGCCGGGGTCGGGTTCTCGTTGACGAGCGTGTCGGCGAGCAGCACCGTCCGCGCCCGCGCCAGCACGATCGTCACGCCGCACATCACCGAGCCGTCGTCGACCTCGACGACACGCTTCACCTCGTCGAGCACATCGAACGAGTTGCGGGTGACGCCGGTCACCATCGCATCGGCATCGCCGCACGCGACCATGCAGGCGGCAAAGACGTTGCGGTCCTGGTTCACCAGGCGCTGGCAGTCGCGATGGAGCATGCCGTTGCGCTGCTGGCGGGCGTAGAGAAGGTCGGTGTAGCGCTTGTTGTGGCGCGACAGCCTGGCGTTGTGGATTTCGAGCGGCTCCGAGGAGTTGAGCGCCATATTCGCCATCGTTTGGCGGATGCGTTCCTCGCGCCCGACCAGCACTGGTTTGCCATAGCCGCTCGCCGCGAACTGCAGCGCCGCGCGGATCGTCTTCTCCTCCTCGCCCTCGGCGAAGACCACGCGCTTCGGGTTGGCGCGGACGCTTTCGAAGATGAGGTCGAGCCCCGCCGCCGTCGGGTCGAGCCGCGCGCGCAGCGCCCGCTCGTAGCCGGGCATATCGGGGATCGGCCTCCGCGCGACGCCCGACTCCATCGCCGCCCGGGCCACGGCCGCCGGCACCGCCGAGATGAGGCGCGGGTCGAACGGCGCCGGGATGATGTATTCGGGGCCGTAGGCGAGGCGCTCGCCGGTATAGGCGGCCGAGACCTCGTCCGGCACGTCTTCGCGCGCGAGCCGTGCCAGCGCCTCGGCTGCGGCGATCTTCATCGCGTCGTTGATCGCCGTCGCCCGCACGTCGAGCGCGCCCCGGAAGATGAACGGGAAGCCGAGGACGTTGTTGACCTGGTTCGGGTAATCCGACCGCCCGGTCGCGATGATCGCGTCGGGACGCACGGCGCGCGCCTCCTCGGGCGTGATCTCCGGGTCGGGGTTGGCCATCGCAAAGATGATCGGCTTCTCCGCCATCGCGCGGACCATGTCCTGCGTCACCGCGCCCTTGACCGAGAGGCCGAAGAACACATCGGCCCCCTGCATCGCCTCGGCCAGCGTGCGCGCGCTCGTATCCGTCGCGTGCGCCGATTTCCACTGGTTCATGCCGTCGGTGCGGCCGCGATAGATGACCCCGCGCGTGTCGCACATGACGACATTGGCGCCCGGCAGCCCCATCGACTTCAGCAACTCGACGCAGGCGATAGACGCGGCGCCGGCGCCGTTGACGACCATCTTGATGTCTTCGAGCTTACGGCCCGTCAGGTCGAGCGCATTGATCAGCCCCGCCGTCGCGATGATCGCGGTGCCGTGCTGGTCGTCGTGAAAGACCGGGATATCGAGCAATTCGCGCAGCCGCTCTTCGATGACGAAGCATTCGGGAGCGCGAATGTCCTCGAGGTTGATCCCGCCGAACGACGGATGCAGGAAGCGCACGCAGTTGACGAACTCGTCGACGTCCTTGGTATCGATCTCGAGGTCGATCGAATCGATGTCGGCGAAACGCTTGAAGAGGGCCGCCTTCCCTTCCATGACCGGCTTCGCCGCCAGCGCGCCCAGATCGCCGAGTCCCAACACGGCCGTGCCGTTCGAGATGACCGCGACGAAATTCCCCTTCGACGTGTAGTCGAACGCGGTCGCCGGGTCGCGCTGGATATGGAGGCACGGATAGGCGACGCCGGGCGAGTACGCGAGAGACAGATCGCGCTGCGTCATCAAGGGTTTATGTGGCGCGATCGACAGCTTTCCGGGGCGGCCGCTCGAATGAAACTGCAGCGCCTCCTCTTCGGTCGCGCGATTATTGGGAATGGTGTCCATGCCTACCAACGCTCCTCCCGCAGGCCGGCTCGGCTCTACAGGCCCCTCGTCGGCACGGGCCCAATGTAGAGAGCGCCCGTCCCCGCGTCAAAGCGGTGCCATGCCGCGCAACCCGCCCCCTCCTTTTTGTTGACCGCCAATCCGATTGACACGACGGCGCGCGTGGCTATATTCCGCGCCGCCGGACGGAGTGTCTTCGTCCGGCTTTTTCGGCTTTGCCGCGCCCCTGATCTGGCTCTGAACATGTACGCAGTGATCCGCACCGGCGGAAAGCAATACAAGGTCGCCCAGGACGATTTGATCACCGTCGAGAAGCTCGCCGGTGATCCGGGCACGACGATCGAGCTGGGCGAGGTGCTGATGGTCGGCGAGGGCGCCGATATCACCACCGGCGCGCCGCTGATCGCTGGCGCCTCCGTCAGCGCGACCCTTGTCGAGCAGCGCCGTGGGCCCAAGATCATCGTCTTCAAGAAAAAGCGGCGGCAGAATTATCGGCGCAAGAACGGTCACCGCCAGTACGAGACGGTGCTGCGCATCACCGGCATCACTGCCGGCGCCTAAGGAGAATTCGGGATGGCCCATAAAAAGGCAGGCGGATCCTCGCGCAACGGCCGCGACAGCCGCGGCCGGCGTCTCGGCGTCAAGAAGTTCGGCGGCGAGATCGTCGTGCCCGGCCACATCCTCGTGCGTCAGCGCGGCACCAAGTTTCATCCCGGCGACAAGGTCGGCATGGGCCGCGACCACACGCTGTTCGCGCTAGAGGAAGGTCACGTGCAGTTCCACCGCAGCGGCGAGCGCACCTTCATTTCCGTCGTCCCGCCGCGGGAAGCCGCCGAATAGAGGCCGTTTCCCAAGCCGGAAGGATTTGAGGGGAGCGGCCCGGCCGCTCCCCTTTTTCAATGCAGCAAGCCCCACCGACAGACCCGATGAAATTTCTCGACCAGTGCAAGATCTACCTGAAGAGCGGCGACGGCGGGCGCGGCGCGATGAGCTTTCGCCGCGAGAAATTCATCGAGTTCGGCGGGCCTGACGGCGGCGACGGCGGCCGCGGCGGCGACATCGTGTTCGAGGCGCAGGACAATCTCAACACGCTGATCGATTATCGCTACCAGCAGCATTTCCGCGCCCAGAACGGCCGCGGCGGCGCCGGTCGGCAACGCACCGGCGCCGACGGCCACGATCTCGTGCTGCGCGTGCCGGTCGGCACCGAAATTCTCGACGACGACCGGGAAACCGTCCTCGCCGACATGACCCAGGCCAGCCAGCGCGTCGTGCTCCTCCAGGGCGGCGACGTCGGGTTCGGCAACCTCCACTACAAGACCTCGACCAACCAGGCCCCGCGCCGCTTCGGCCCCGGCTGGCCCGGCCGCGAAACCTGGGTGTGGCTGCGCCTCAAGCTGATCGCCGACGCCGGTCTGGTCGGCCTCCCCAACGCCGGCAAATCGACCCGTCTCTCCCGCGTCTCGGCCGCGCGTCCGAAAATCGCCGACTACCCGTTCACGACCCTCCACCCGCAACTCGGCGTCGTGCCGGTCCACGACACCGAATTCGTCCTCGCCGACCTCCCCGGCCTGATCGAAGGCGCCAGCGACGGCGCCGGCCTCGGCCACCGCTTCCTGGGGCACGTCGAGCGCTGCGCGGTGGTCCTCCACCTGATCGACGGCACCGAAGACGACGTCGTCGCCAGCTACCGCGCGATCCGCACCGAACTCAAAGCCTATGGCGCCGGGCTGGCTGAGAAGCCGGAAATTGTCGGGTTGAACAAGGTCGACGCGATCGGCCCCGCCGAGGTGACGAAAAAGCTGAAGGCGCTGAAACGGGCCGCGAAGGGCTCGACGGTGCTGCCTTTGTCGGGCGTCTCCGGTCACGGCCTGACGGAGCTGCTGGGCGCGGTTTACGCGCAGATCGAAGCCGCAAGAGAAAGCCCCTCTCCGCCCGTCGGGGGAAGAGGGAGGGGCCCGGCGCAGAGCGACGGGAGGGTGAGGTGGGCATCCGCCGACGGAGCATCCCCACCTCACCCCGTCCCTCTCCCCCCAATGGGCGGAGAGGGGGAATGATAGGGAATCCTGCCGCCGCACTCGCCGCCGCCAAGCGCCTCGTCGTCAAAATCGGTTCGGCCCTCCTCGTCGGCGCCGACGGCGAGATTCGCCGGGCGTGGCTCGACGGCGTCGTCGAGGATCTGGTGCGGTGCCGGACGCGGGGGCAGGAGATCATCCTCGTCTCGTCGGGCGCGATCGCGGTCGGGCGCAACCACCTCGGGCTCGCGCGGCGCGCCCTCCGCCTGGAAGAAAAGCAGGCGGCGGCGGCGACCGGACAGATCCGGCTCGCCCACGCCTATCAAGAGGCGCTCGCCCGCCACGGCGTCACGGTCGCGCAGATCCTCCTGACCGTCGGCGACACCGAGGAGCGCCGCCGCCACCTCAACGCCCGCGCGACGTTCGAACAGCTTCTGGCCTTGGGTGCCATCCCGGTCGTCAACGAGAACGACACTGTCGCGACCGCCGAGATCCGCTACGGCGACAATGACCGCCTCGCCGCCCGCGTGGCCCAGATGATCAGCGCCGACATGCTGGTGCTGCTCTCCGACATCGACGGCCTCTACACCGCCGACCCCCGCAAGGATCCCGCCGCCGCGCACATCCCGCTCGTCGATGAGATCGGTCCCACGATCGAGGCGATGGCCGGCGCGGCGCCGGTCGGGTACAGCTCGGGCGGCATGGTGACCAAACTCGCCGCCGCGCGGATCGCGATGAACGCCGGGTGTGCGATGCTGATCGCCAAAGGCCAACCGCCGGGCCGCACCGGTCCGCTCGCCGCGATCGAGGCCGGCGGCAAGGCGACCCTCTTCGTTCCCCGCGCCGAGCCGCGCTCGGCCCGCAAGACCTGGATCGCCAGCGCGATCAACCCCGCCGGCGCGATCATCGTCGATGACGGCGCGGCGAGCGCGCTGCGCGAAGGCAAGAGCCTTCTCCCCGCCGGCATCGTCGGCATCGATGGCGACTTCGATCGCGGCGACTGCGTGGTCGTCAAGACAAAGGCCGGTAGTGAGGCGGGGCGCGGGCTTTCGGCCTATGCGAGCCGCGACGTCGCGCGCCTCGCCGGGCACAAGAGCGGTGAAATCGCGGCCATCCTAGGCTATCGTGGCCGCGACGTGATCATCCACCGCGACGACCTCGTCTTGACCGAGCACCCGCGATGACACTGCCGAACGACCTTAAGAGCACGATGGCAAAGCTCGGCCGCGACGCGCGCGAGGCCGCGGCGGCACTGGCCTTGGCATCGCCCGAAACCAAGGCTGCGGCGCTGCACGAGGCCGCCAACGCAGTGCGGGCGCGGGCGGCCGAAATTCTCGCGGCGAATGCCCAGGATGTCGACGCGGCCAAGGGCAACGGCATCGGCGCCGCGCTCGTCGACCGGCTGCTCCTCGACCCGAAACGGCTCGAAGGCATCGCCAAAGGCCTCGAAGACATCGCCGACTTGCCCGACCCGATCGGCAAGGTGCTCGACGATCGCACTCGCCCCAACGGGCTCAAGATCTCGCGCGTCGCGGTGCCGCTCGGCGTCGTCGGCATCATCTACGAGAGCCGCCCCAACGTGACCGCCGACGCCGGCGCGATCGCGGTCAAATCGGGGAACGCGGCGATATTGCGCGGCGGATCGGAGAGCTTTCATTCATCGCGCGCCCTCGTCGCGGCGCTTGGCGACGGGCTCAAGGCGGCCGGGCTGCCCGAGGCGGCGATCCAGCTCGTGCCGACGACTGACCGCGAGGCGGTGGGCATCATGCTCGGCATGGTCGGCGCGATCGACATCATCGTCCCGCGCGGCGGCGCCTCGCTGATAGAACGCGTGCAGCGCGAGGCGCGGATGCCGGTGATCGCGCATCTCGAAGGCCTCTGCCACACCTATGTCGACCGCGCCGCCGACCCGGAAAAGGCGCGCGCGATCGTGCTAAACGCCAAGATGCGGCGCGTCTCGATCTGCGGCGCCACCGAGACCCTCCTGGTCGACCGTGCCGCGAAGGCGCAGCTCCCGGCGATCCTCGCCGACCTGCACAAGGCCGGGTGCGAAATCCGCGGCGACGCCGAGACGATCGCGCTCGACCCCGCCGCCGTGCCGGCGAGCGAGGAGGATTGGCGCAAGGAATATCTCGACGCGATCATCTCGGTGCGTCTCGTCGACGGCGTTGGCGGCGCGATCGAGCATATCGAGCGCTACGGCTCGCACCACACCGACGCGATCGTCACCGAAGACGACGCAACGGCCGAACGGTTCCTCCGTGAGGTCGACAGCGCCATCGTACTCGTCAATGCCTCGACGCAGTTCGCCGATGGCGGCGAGTTCGGGATGGGCGCCGAGATCGGCATCTCGACCCAGCGCCTGCCGCCGCGCGGACCGGTGGGGCCGGCCGAGCTGACCACCTACAAATACCTCGTCCGCGGCACCGGTCAGGTGCGGCCCTGAGCGCCCATCGCCGCATCGGGTTGCTCGGCGGGTCGTTCAATCCCGCCCATCGCGGGCATGTGCATGTCAGCCGGCTCGCGCTGCGCCACCTCGATCTCGACGAGGTGTGGTGGCTCGTCTCGCCGCAGAACCCGTTGAAAAAGACCGACGGCATGGCCCCGTTCGCGACCCGCTTCGCCTCGGCCGAGGCGGCGGCGAAGGGCGAGCGCCGGATCGTCGTCAGTGATGTGGAGCAGCGCCTCGGCACGACCTATACCGCCGACACGCTGGCCCGGCTCCGCCACCGCTATCCCCGCGCCGAGTTCGTCTGGCTGATGGGCGGCGACAATCTCGCGCAGATCCCGCGGTGGCGGCGCTGGACCGAGATTTTCGACCATGTGCCGATCGCCGTGTTCGACCGCGGCGGAACCGCCCGCCGCGCCCTCGCCGGCCCCGCGGCGCAGCGCTATGCACAGGCCCGCATCGCCCCCGACCGCGCCCGCCGGCTCGCGGGCATGGCGGCGCCGGCCTGGGTGTTTTTCCCAACCCCGCTCGACCCGCATTCGGCGACCGCGATCCGCGCGGCCCAGGCCGAGCCGCGCCGTCCCCGCCGTGCCAAGCGGGCGGTGAAGACGCAGGACAGCTCGGCCGAATTGCTGAAGCGCATCCTCGCCAGCCTCGACGACAGCCACGCCGAGGACGTCGTCACGATCAACCTCGCGGGCAAGACGGCGATGGCCGACTACATGGTCATCGCCAGCGGCCGCTCGTCGCGGCAGGTCGCCGCGATGACCGACCATCTTGCGGAGGCACTGCGTGGCCACGCCCGCGCGGCGATCGAGGGCAAGGCGCAGGGCGATTGGGTGCTGATCGATGCCGGCGACATCATCGTCAACCTGTTCCGCCCCGAAATCCGCCTCTTCTACAATCTCGAAAAAATGTGGGGCGAAGCAGCGCCCGACGCCGAGGCGGCGCGGCGGTAGGTGCCCCCGCCCACCCTCATCCACCCGCCGCTTTGAGCAGCCAGTCATGCGCCACCACATCCTGACCATAGGCCGGATGCGGCGCGGGCCGTTTTTCGATCTGCAGGCCGAATATGCCGGGCGGCTGGTGCCGGCGCCCGCTATCACCGAGCTTGAGGAAAAGCGGCCGCTGCCCGAGGCGGCGTTGAAGGCGCGCGAGGCGGCGCTGATCGTCGCCGCAATCCCCGACGGCGCCCGCGTTGTCGCGCTCGACCCGCGCGGCCAATCCTGGTCGAGCCGCGACCTCGCCGCGCATCTGCGCGATTGGGCCGATCGAGGCACCGGCACGGTCGCCTTCGCGATAGGCGGCGCCGCCGGCCTCGCCGAACCGGTTCTGGCCAGGGCCGATACCACGTTGTCGTTAGGATCAATGACTTGGCCGCATTTCCTCGCGCGGATCATGCTGTTGGAGCAGCTTTATCGCGCCCAGCAGATCCTTGCCGGCCATCCCTATCATCGCGAGTGAGCACTCTCTTTAGAAGAAATTAACTATATCCGCTATTTTTATAATTGCATGGCCATGGGCGAGAGCGCTCCGGAGGTCGCCATGTCGTACAGCTATTTCTCGATGTGGGGGCTGTTGATCCTGATGGGATTGGGTGCCATCGGCGCGCTGATCCAGCACGGCGACATCAGCATCAGTGGGGCCTACCCGTCGGATCCTGGAAAACACGACGCCCTGCGCCGCTGCGGCGATGCCGACCCGTCGTTTTCCAAATTCTCGGCCGATGACCGCAAGGCCTGCTACCGCGCCGTTCTCGCTCCCGAGACAGCCGCGAACTGGTGAATCGGGCCGGCGAACCGCTTGCGGAACGCCGGCGAGAGCCAAAATTCAACCTGGGGCGTCACTTGCGCGCGGGAACGCTACCGCGGTCGCGGGAGTTTCGCGTATACATCCGTAAAACCGTCACAATGAGGCTGATCCGCCCATGCCCCCGCGCCCGCGCCCCCTGATCCTGTGCATCCTCGACGGCTGGGGCGACCGGACCGACAAGGCGGACAACGCAATCGCGCAGGCAAAGACGCCGGTCTGGCACGCGCTGATGAAGCGCTGGCCGCATTCGGAGCTCAATGCGAGCGAGCATTACGTCGGCCTCCCCGACGGACAGATGGGCAATTCCGAGGTCGGGCACACCAATATCGGGGCCGGCCGCATCGTCATTCAGGATTTGCCGCGGATCGATGCCGCTGTCGATGACGGCTCGCTGGCCGCGATGCCGGGGCTCAAGGAGTTTATCGTCCGGGTCCGGGAAAAGGGCGGCACGGCGCACGTGCTCGGGCTGATCTCGCCGGGCGGCGTGCACTCGCATCAGCGCCAGATCGCCGCGCTCGCCCGCATCCTGCACGCGGCGGAGGTGCCGGTCGCGGTCCATGCCGTGCTCGACGGCCGCGACACGCCGCCGAAATCGGCGCTCGGCTACCTGAAGCAATTCCATGCCGACACCGGCGACATCCCGATCGCCACGGTCAGCGGCCGCTTCTACGCGATGGACCGCGACAAGCGCTGGGACCGGGTCGCCAAGGCATACCACACGATCACGATGGCAGGCGGCGAGCATGCCGACGACCCGATCACCGCGGTCGAGGCTGCCTATGGCCGCGGCGAGACCGACGAGTTCGTCCTGCCGACCGCTATCGGCGATTACGCCGGGATGCAGGACGGCGACGGCATCCTCTTCGCCAATTTCCGCGCCGACCGCATCCGCGAGATCGGCGCCGCGCTGGCCGACCCCGATTTCGCCGGGTTCGAGCGCGAGAAAAAGGTCAAGTTCGCCGCGGCGCTCGGCCTCGTCGAGTATTCGCAGGAGCTGAACCGCTTTCTCGAAACCCTGTTCCCGCCCTTCGACCTCACCGACACGATTGGCGAAGTCGTCGCCAAGGCCGGGCTGAAGCAGCTCCGCATCGCCGAGACCGAGAAATACGCGCACGTGACATTTTTCTTCAATGGCGGGCGCGAGACGGTGTTCGACGGCGAGGAGCGCATCCTGGTTCCGTCGCCAAAGGTCGCGACCTACGACCAGCAGCCGCAGATGTCAGCCAACGAGCTCACCGACAAGGTCGTCGACGCCATCAAATCGGCCAAATTCGACCTGATCGTGCTCAATTATGCGAATACCGACATGGTCGGGCATACCGGCGACCTTGCCGCGGCGACAGCGGCGGTCGAGACCGTCGACACCTGCCTCGGCCGCATTTCGACGGCACTGCAACAGGCTGGCGGCGCGCTCGTCATCACCGCCGACCACGGCAATGCCGAGATGATGCGCGATCCGGAGACCGGCGAGCCGCACACCGCGCACACGCTGAACCGGGTACCGTTCCTCGTCGTCAACGCCTCCGCCGCGATCAAACAGGTCGACCAGGGCCGGCTGTGCGACATCGCCCCGACCCTCCTCGACCTCCTCGGCCTCGCGACACCGCCGGCGATGACTGGCCGCTCGCTGATCGCCGACGATAGCGGGCGGCGCGCCGCGGATTGAGCGTGGCGACGCGGCTCACCAAGGGCGGTCTTGCCCTCGCCGGCCTCTGCTTTTCCGCGCTTCCCGCGCTCGCCGCTTCCCATCCCGTCCATCCGGCCGCGGCGGCGGCGCCCGACGCGCTCGTCGCCCAGCTCGACACGGTGATCCAGCAAGGCATCGCCGCCGCGCGTGCGGTGCAGGGGCACGAGCTGACGATCGGATCGCAGTTCCGCGCGGTTTCCGACGCCGATGGCCAGCTCGACGCCAAGCAGCATGCGCTCGACGACGCCCGCCGCCAGGCCGCTTCGCTGCTCGCGGCGCTCGAACGCTATGTCCACACGCCGCGCCTCGCGGCGCTGCTCGCGGTGCAATCGCCGATCGATCGGCTGCGCAGCGGCATGCTGATGGCGGCGGCCGTTCCGGCGTTGAGCGAGCGGGCGCACATGCTGATCGCCGAATTGCAGCGTCTGGAAACGCTAAAAGACGCGGCCCTCGCCAGGCAGGACAATTTGACGCGCGATCGCCAGGCGCTGGGGACAATGCGCCAGCGTGTCGACCAGCTCGACACAAAGCGCGAAGATCTGCGCCGGCAACTCCTCGGCGACGATGCCGACAGCGACCCGCGCTCGCTGAAGCAGGGAACTGTCGCGGTCGACCTGCCTGACCTCATCCAGCGCGGCGACGCCGAGGCCGAAATCCGCGAGCGCGAGCGCCACTCCCGTGCGGCATTGGCCAAGAACCAGTCCGCCACCGACCCGACGCGTCCCAAATCGCCAAAGACCTTCGACAAGGCCGCAACGCTTACCGTGCCGATCGCCGGGCCGGTCGTGCAGCGCTTTGGCCAGGACAACGAAATCGGGGCGCCTGCCCAGGGGGTGACGCTGGCGGGGATCGGTGACGCGGCCGTCGTCGCCCCGTTCGACGGCCAGGTCGACTACATCGGCCCCTTCCGCGGCTATGGCACGATCTTGATCATCGACCACGGCGGCGGATATCATTCGGTCGTCGCCGGCCTGGGCCGGGTCGATGCGAAAATCGGCGAATGGGTCGTGGCGGGCGAGCCGATCGGCACGCTGCCCGACGCCGCAAAGGCTCCCGGGACTGCGAGTGCTGGCAACAGCGTCACGCTTTATTTTGAATTGCGGCAGGACGGCCGCCCGGTGGATCCCCAGCTCTCGCTGGCCGATCAGGGCGGCGGCCAGGCAAACGACCAACGGACCAAAGATCACAGGGTGACTGAATGAACCGATTGGGACTGGCCGCAGCGGCCGCGGCGACCGTTTTCGCGGTGACGCTGCATCAGGACATGGGCACCGCCACGGCGGCTCCGAGCACGGCGCCCAACACCGCCGAGACCTACAAGGCGGTCAACCTCTTTGGCGACGTGTTCGACGCAGCCCGGGCGAATTTCGTCGACCAGGTCGGTGACGATACGCTGGTCGAGGGCGCGATCAACGGCATGCTGACCTCGCTCGATCCGCACTCGAACTATCTCAACTCCAAGAATTTCGACGACATGAAGGTGCAGACCCGCGGCGAGTTCGGCGGGCTCGGCATCGAGGTCTCGATGGAGAGCGGGCTCGTCAAGGTCGTCTCGCCGATCGACGACACCCCGGCCGCGCGCGCGGGGCTCAAACCCGGCGACCTGATCACCAACCTCAACGGCGAGGCCGTGCAGGGCATGACCCTGCCCGAGGCGGTCGAGAAGATGCGCGGTCCCGTCAACAGCGACATCACCCTGACGATCCGCCGCGAGGGCCGCGACCCGTTTGACGTCAAGCTGACCCGCGCCAACATCAAGGTCCAGTCGGTCCACTCGCATCTCGAAAACGGCAATGTCGGCTATGTCCGCATCTCGAGCTTCAACGAGCAGACCGATGTCGGCCTCAACGCTGCGATGAAAAACCTGAAGCAGCAGTCCAACAACAAGCTGGTAGGCGTCATCCTCGACCTCCGCAACAATCCGGGCGGTCTCCTCGACCAGGCCGTCGCGGTATCGGACGCGTTTCTCGACAAGGGCGAGATCGTCTCGACGCGCGGCCGTCGCGCCGAGGACGCGCAGCGGTATGACGCCCGGCCCGGCGACCTCGCCAATGGGCTCCCGATGGTCGTGCTGATCAACGGCGGCTCGGCCTCGGCCAGCGAGATCGTCGCCGGCGCCTTGCAGGATCACCACCGGGCGATCCTCGCCGGCACCCGGTCGTTCGGTAAGGGATCGGTGCAGACGATCATCCCGATGCCCGGCCACGGCGCGATGCGGCTGACCACGGCGCGCTACTACACGCCGTCCGGCCGCTCGATCCAGGCCAAGGGGATCGAGCCCGACATCCAGATCGAGCCCGCCAAGATCGAGAAGGCGACCGCCGACACGACCGGCAAACTCGTGGTCGACAAGGACAAGGATAAGGATCAGGACAAGCCCAAGACCGACAGCGGCGCCGATCAGGGGACGGTAGATCCCGCTGTGCTCGGCACCGCCGACGACTACCAGCTCGCCCGGGCCGTCGACCTCCTGCGCGGCATCGGCCTCTTCAACAACGGGCACGTCGTCAACTGACGCCGGGTTCGAAGACCGAGTTGGCCGCGAGCGAGCTGCCGCTCTACCGGCCCTGCGTCGGGATCATGCTGCTGAATGCGGCCGGCGAGGCGCTCGTCGGCCGGCGCATCGGGATGCCGGCCGGGCTCTCCGCCTGGCAGATGCCGCAAGGCGGGATCGACCCCGGCGAGACCCCGCGCGAGGCCGCGTTGCGCGAGCTCGCCGAGGAGATCGGCACCGCCAAGGCCGAAATCATCGCCGAGACCGCCCAATGGTATCACTACGACCTGCCGCCCGAGATGGGCGGCGGCCCGTGGGGTGGGCGGTTTCGCGGCCAGCGCCAGAAATGGTTCGCGATGCGCTTCACCGGCACCGACGCCGATATCGACCTCGCCACCGAGCACACCGAATTCGACGCCTGGCGATGGGTCGCGCCGGCACGACTGCCGGAGCTGATCGTGTGGTTCAAGCGCGCGGTCTACGAAGCCGTGCTCCGGGAGTTCCAGTCGATCCCGGCAATAAAGCCCCTTCCCATCAAGGGGGAGGGCTGAATGCGGCCGTGATCGCCTCGCGGTCCGGCATTGACGGTTGTGCCCCGCGACCACGGCAGGCGAGGCTCGCCGCCGCCCCGGCAAAGCGCAGCGCCACCGCGGCTTCGAACCCCAGATCGAGCCCCGCCGCGAACGCTCCGACAAACGTATCCCCTGCCCCGGTCGTATCGACCGGCGCGACCGGCAGCGCCGGCACCGCGATCGTGCTGCCGGCGGCCAGCGTCGCGATCGCACCACGCTTGCCCAGCGTCACAACCTGCCCCTGACGCGGGCGGACCGCGCCGAGCGTCGCCGCCTCGCCCTCATTGGCGACGAGCCAATCGAGCGCCTCGAACACCGCCGGGTCGAGCGGCAACGCCGGTGCCAGGTTCAGCACGGTCCGCGCTCCGGACGCATGCGCGCGGCGGATCAGCGCGACGGTCTCCGCCGCCGGCACCTCCATCTGGCAGACGAGCGTCGTGCCCGGCTCGAACAGCCCATCAGGCACCTGCTCCGCCGTCGCCGCTTCGTTTGCCCCCGAGGCGACCGCGATCAGGTTCTCGCCGCCTGCGCCGACCATGATTGCGGCGCACCCGGTCGGCCGCCCGACTTCGCGCACCAGCCGGAGATCGACCCCGTTCCGCCGCAGCAATTCGAGCGCCACCGCCGCGAAACCGTCCCCGCCGACCGCGCCAGCCAGCCTCACCTCGGCCCCGGCTCGCCGCGCGGCCAGCGCCTGGTTCGCCCCCTTCCCGCCCGGCAGCAGCGCATAGTCGCCGCCGAGCACGGTCTCACCGGCGCCGGGCAGATGCGGCACCGGCACCACCACATCGACATTGATCGAGCCGAAGACGAGGATCATTTGCCTGAACCGTCATTGCGAGGTGCCACAGGCGCCGCGGCAATCTCGATAGGCCGAGGCTCCTTCGGTCCGAGATTGCTTCCTCGCTCCGCTCCTCGCAATGACGGTGGTACGATCGCGCCCGGACAAGCGGAGCGCGGGCGGATGCTGGACGATTCACGGCTGAGGGGCTTTGTCGATCGCTGCTGGAGCGAGGAGATCGTTCCGACCCTCTTCGACTACATCAAGATCCCGAACAAATCGCCGCTCTTCGACCCGGATTGGGCGGCGCACGGGCACATGGACGCGGCGGTCGCGATGTTCGAGGCCTGGGCGCGGACGAAAATCGCGGCAATGCCGGGCGCGACACTCGACACGATCCGCCTACCCGGCCGTACGCCGCTGATCTTCATCGACGTGCCGGGAGAAGAAGGCACCGACACGGTCCTCCTCTACGGCCATCTCGACAAGCAGCCCGAGATGGTCGGCTGGCTCGACGGTTATGGCCCGTGGCAGCCGCGTATCGACGGCGACAAGCTCTACGGCCGTGGCGGTGCCGACGACGGCTACGCGATGTTCGGCGCGTTGACCGCGCTCGCCGCGCTCCACGACCAGGGCGCCCGCCACGCGCGTTGCGTCATCGTGATCGAGGCCTGCGAAGAATCCGGCAGCTATGACCTGCCGTATTACGTCGATCACCTCGCCCCGCGCATCGGCAGCCCGTCGCTCGTTGTCTGCCTCGATTCCGGCTGCGGCAATTACGACCAATTGTGGCTGACCACGTCGCTCCGCGGCGTCTTCGCCAGTACCCTGACCGTCGAAGTGCTCGGCGAGGGAGTGCATTCGGGCGACGCGTCCGGCGTGGTGCCGTCTAGCTTCCGCATCTTTCGGCGCCTGCTGTCGCGGCTCGAAGACGAGGAAACCGGCGCGATCCGGCCCGAAGCGCTCTATGTGCAGGTGCCGGCCGAGCGGGTCGCGCAAGCGAAGCGCGCCGCCGCCGCGCTCGGCACCGAGATCTACGCCAAATTCCCGTTCGTCCCCGGTATGCACCCCGCCGACGACGACCTCTCAGAGCTTGTCCTCAACCGCACTTGGCGCCCGCAGCTCGCCGTGACCGGGATGGAAGGTCTGCCGACCCCGGGCAACGCCGGCAATGTGCTCCTGCCGTTCACGACCGCCAAACTGAGCCTGCGCCTGCCGCCGACCCTCGACCCCGCTTCGGCCGAGACGATCGTCCGCGGCCTCTTTGAAAAAGACCCGCCCTATGGCGCAAAGATCACCTTCGATTCCCAGGTCGCGTCATCCGGCTGGAACGCGCCGGCACTCGCCCCATGGCTCGAAGCCTCGCTCGCCCGCGCCTCGGGAAGCGCCTTCGGCGCCCCGCCGGCCTATATGGGCGAAGGCGGCTCGATCCCCTTCATGGCGATGCTCGGCGAGAAGTTCCCGCAGGCGCAATTCGTCGTGACCGGCGTCCTCGGCCCGCACTCGAACGCGCACGGCCCCAACGAATTCCTCCACATCCCAACCGGAAAGAAAGTGACTCAGGTGATCGCCCAGGTGCTGGGGGATCACCACGCAAGGGCAGGGTGATGGACCTCGCGCCGCTCGACCTGCTGCAACTCGACCACCGCATCAAGGGCATCCCCGGCGGCACCGCACCGTTCCCGCTCGGCGCCATCAGCGCAAGGCGATGGAACGTGCTGCGTGAGGATATGACGCTGCCGATCGCCGTGCTCAAGCACGCTGCGCTCACCCATAACGGCGCGTGGATGCGGCGATTTCTCGACGCATCGGGCGCGGCGATCGCGCCGCATGGCAAGACGACGATGAGCCCACAGCTATTCGCCAGGCAGCTCGCCGACGGCGCCTGGGCGATGACGCTGGCGACGATCCAGCAGGTGCAGGTGGCGCGCGATTTCAGCGTCGGCCGCATCGTGCTCGCGAACCAGCTCGTCGGCCGTCAGGCGATCCGCTATGTGGTCGACGAGCTCAAGCGGGATCCGCAGTTCGACTTCTACTGCCTTGTCGATTCGGTGGCGAATGTCGCGGCGCTGGCGGCGGCAGTGCGGGAGGCTGGGCTCGAACGGCCGCTCCAGGTGCTGCTCGAAGGCGGCTATCCCGGCGGGCGGACCGGCTGCCGCGATCTCGCCGCCGCGCTCGACGTCGCGCGCGCGGTCAAGGACGCCGGGGCAACGCTGGCACTGCGTGGGGTCGAAGGTTTCGAGGGCTTGTTTCACGGCGCGACCGCGGCAGAAACCGCCGGCCGGGTGGCGCACTTTCTCGATTTTCTCGTCGCCATGGCGGTCGGCGCGGCGCGCGAAGATTTGTTCGCGCCGGGCCCGTTGATCCTCAGCGCCGGCGGCTCGGCATTCTACGACATGGTCGCAAAACGCTTCGCCCTGGCGGGCATCGAGCGTACGGTCGTGGTGCTGACCCGCAGCGGCTGCTATCTGACCCACGATTCGGTGTTGTACCGCGAGGCGTTCGCGGACCTCGTCGCGCGCTCGCCCGAACTGGGTGCGATCGGCGAGGGCTTGCAGCCGGCGCTCGAGGTCTGGGCCTATGTCCAGTCGCGCCCCGAGCCGGAAAAGGCCCTGCTGACGATGGGCAAGCGCGATGTGTCGTATGACGAGCTGCCGGTCCCGCTCTTCTGGTGCCGGCCGGGCGACCGGCACCCGCGCCCGGTCGGTGACGGGCATGTCGTCACCGGGCTCAACGACCAGCATTGCCACATGACCGTGCCGGCGTGCTCCCCGCTGCAAATCGGCGACATGGTCGGATTTGGCGTTTCGCACCCGTGCCTGACATTCGACAAATGGCCGGTGCTCTACGTCGTCGACGACGATTACACCGTGACCGAGGCCGTGCGCACGTTCTTCTAAGACTAAAGGACCGCGAGCCTTCCCACCTTCCAACGCATCGCCCGCCACGCCACGGCGCCGGCGACCTGCCCGAGCCGCCCGTTCGGCTTGAACCCCGCGGCTTTGAGCAGCATCGCGACGCCGCGTTCGACGTGGTGCCTTCGATATAAGCTGAACGCGCGCCGGCCGTACTCGCCACCGCAGTGCCGACGCTCGTACTCCCCGCCGCCGTTCGCGGCGAAATAGGCGTAGGGCAATTCGTCGTCCTGGGACTCACCGACCCGGACCAGCGCCACGCGCAGCCTCGCCCAGCGGCCCAGATGTTCGCGCGCCAGACATCGGCGCAAGTTCTTGTAGAACAGCCGGTAGTGCCGCAGTTCGTCGGCGGCGATGTGGCGGCAGATTTCGGCCAGCACCGGCTCGGCGGCGGCTTCCCTGAGCGCGGTGTAGTAGGAGCTGGTACCGATCTCGACGATGCAGCGCGCGATCATCTCGCCCGAGCGCGAGCCCCGCCGCGACGCCTCGGCATCGAAATCGACGTGATACCCTGCCTGGAAGCGCGCAAAGGCGGCGGCGAAATCGAAATCCGGGTCGGCGAGCGCGGCCCAGCGCGCAAGCGCCTCGCCATGCTGGGTTTCCTCGGCCCCCCAGCGTCGCGCGGTCGCCTGAAACTCCGGGTCATCCGAGAAGATGCGGCAGAGGTGATGCGCGTAGGCGGCGCCGTTGTACTCAACGAGGCTCGCCGCCTTGACGATGCGCAAGAGGTCGGGGTCGACGCGGGTGCGGTCGAAGCTGGCCCAGGGGATGTCGTCGAGGGTCCAGGAGCCCATACCCGAAAACTGTCATTGCGAGCGCGGCGGAGCAATCTCGTTCCGCAGGAGGCTCCCCAGATCGAGATTGCCGCGGCGCCTTCGCCGCCTCGCAATAACGGCTCTCAGTGCGCCCGTTCGGCCGTGGCGAGGAGCTTGGCCTGGGCGATCGCCTGCTGGCGTTCGAGCTGGCGGAGCTCGGCGGCGAGGTTTTCGCGCTCGGTGCCGCTGACACGGGCGACCTGGTCGCGCAGGCTCGGCAGGTTGCCGGCGATCGTCGTCAACTCGGCGTCGAGCACCGCGCGGTCGAGCGTCTCGGGGGCGACGGCCTCATCGGCCAGCACCGTGCACCGCTCCGGAGTCACCTCGGCGATGCCGCCGACGATAAAGAACCGCTGCGTCACCGCGCGGTTCTCATAGACCTCGATCATGCCGGGGCGGATCAGCGAAATGAGCGGCGCGTGGCCGGGCAATACGCCGAAATTTCCCTCGCTGCCCGGCACCACGACCATCTCGACCATTTCCGAGAGGATCAGGCGCTCCGGCGAGACAAGCTCGAACTGGACGCGGTCGGCCACTTAGGCTTCCTCGGCCATCTTGCGGGCCTTTTCGACGGCCTGCTCGATCGTGCCGACCATGTAGAATGCGGCCTCGGGCATCTCGTCGTATTCACCGGCAACGATGCCCTTGAACCCCTTGATCGTGTCGTCGAGGTTGACGAAAACGCCGGGCGAGCCGGTGAAGACCTCGGCGACGTGGAACGGCTGCGACAGGAAGCGCTGGATCTTGCGCGCCCGGGCGACGGTCAACCGGTCGTCCTCGCTGAGCTCGTCCATGCCCAGGATCGCGATGATGTCCTGGAGGCTCTTATAAGTCTGCAGCACGCGCTGCACGTCGCGGGCAACCTGGTAATGGTCGTCGCCGACGACGCGCGGGTCGAGCATGCGCGAGGTCGAGTCGAGCGGGTCGACCGCCGGGTAGATGCCCAATTCGGCGATCTGGCGAGACAACACCGTCGTCGCGTCGAGATGCGCAAACGAGGTCGCGGGCGCCGGGTCGGTAAGATCGTCGGCGGGCACATAGATCGCCTGCACCGAGGTGATCGAGCCCTTCTTGGTCGTGGTGATGCGTTCCTGCAGCGCGCCCATGTCGGTCGCGAGGGTCGGCTGATACCCGACCGCCGACGGGATGCGGCCGAGGAGCGCGGACACCTCGGAGCCCGCCTGGGTAAAGCGGAAGATGTTGTCGACGAAGAACAGCACGTCCTGCCCTTCCTCGTCGCGGAAGTATTCGGCGAGGGTCAGCCCCGACAGGCCGACGCGGGCCCGCGCCCCCGGCGGCTCGTTCATCTGGCCGTAGACCAGCGCGGCCTTCGACCCCGGACCATCGGGCACGATGACGCCCGATTCCATCATCTCGTGATAGAGGTCGTTGCCCTCGCGGGTGCGCTCGCCGACCCCGGCGAAGACCGAGTAGCCGCCATGCGCCTTCGCGATGTTGTTGATCAATTCCATGATGATGACGGTCTTGCCGACCCCGGCGCCGCCGAACAGCCCGACCTTGCCGCCCTTCGCGTAAGGGGCCAGGAGGTCGACGACCTTGATCCCGGTCACGAGGATTTCGGCCTCGGTCGACTGGTCGATGAAGGCGGGCGCCTGCTTGTGGATCGGCGACTTCATCTTGGTCACGATCGGGCCGCGCTCGTCGACCGGGTCGCCGATGACGTTGAGGATGCGGCCCAATGTCTCGGGACCGACCGGCATCATGATGGGGCTGTCGGTGTCGGTCGCCTCGGCGCCGCGCACGAGCCCGTCGGTCGTGTCCATCGCGATCGTGCGGACCGTGTTCTCGCCCAGGTGCTGCGCCACTTCGAGCACCAGCGTGCGCCCGCCATTGTCGACATGGAGCGCGTTCATGATCGACGGCAGCTCACCCGGGAACCGCACATCGACGACTGCGCCGATGACCTGGGTGATCGTGCCAACGTTGTGTCCTGCCATGTTCCGACCCTTGCTTTCCTACAGCGCCTCGGCGCCGGAGATGATCTCGATCAATTCCTTGGTGATGACCGCCTGGCGGGTGCGATTGTAGTTCATCGTCAGGCGGTCGATCATCTCGCCGGCGTTGCGGGTCGCGTTGTCCATCGCGGTCATCCGTGCGCCCTGCTCGCTGGCGGCGTTTTCGAGGAGCGCCGTATAAATTTGCACCGCGAGGTTGTTCGGCAAGAGATCGGCGAGGATCTCCTCCTCCGACGGCTCGAACTCGTAGATGGCGCCGCCGAGGTCGGGCGCGTCCCCGCCCTCCTCGAGCGCAAACGGGATCAGCTGCTGCCCCGTCACGATCTGGGTGATTGCCGAGCGAAAGCGGTTGAAGATGATCGTGCAGACATCGAACTCGCCGGCGAGGAACAGCGACATCACCCGCCCGGTGACGTCGCGCGCCTCGTCGAACGACACGCGCCGGCGGCCGATATCGGTGATGCTGTCGTGAATAAGGCGGGCATAGTCGCGGCGGAGCCCGTCGCGGCCCTTGCGGCCGATCGTCAGGATCTTGACTGTCTTGCCCTCGGCCTCGAGCTGGCGGATCCGGCGCCGCGCCTCGCGCAGGATCGTCGCGTTGAACCCGCCGGCAAGCCCGCGATCCGAGGTCGCGACAACCAGGAGATGCGTCTGGTCCCTGCCGGTGCCGCCAAGCAGTGGCGGAGCGCCGGGGATGCCGGCCATGCGCGCCGCGAGCGAGCGCAGCACCCGCTCCATGCGTTGCGCATAGGGCCGTGCCGCCTCGGCCTGCTCCTGCGCGCGCCGCAACCGCGACGCCGCGACCATCTTCATGGCTGCGGTGATCTTCTGCGTCGACCGGACGCTGCGGATGCGGTTACGGAGGTCTTTTAGGCTAGGCATCGGTTAGCGCCGCCACTCACAAAATTCAACGGCTTCTCTTTTCATCGTCGTTCCCGCGCAAGCGGGAAGCCAGCGCGAGCGACGAAGCCGCCGCCCCTGGACCCCCGCTCGCGCGGGGGTGACGAGACTAAATGACAACGCCATCGGCAGATCACGCAAAGGTCGTCGCAAAGCCGGTGAGGAACTCGCGCAGGCCCTTATCGGTCGCCTCGGAGATTTCGCGCTCGTTGCGGATCGCATCGAGCAGTTCCGGCTTGCGCGCCCGGAGCTCGCCGAGCATCGACGATTCGAACCGCCCGACATCGTTGATCGGAACCCGGTCGAGGAAGCCGTTGGTGCCGGCGAAGATCGCCGCGACCTGCTCCTCGATCGGCACCGGCGAGAATTGCGGCTGCTTCAAGAGTTCGGTGAGGCGCGAGCCGCGCGCCAGCAGGCGCTGGGTCGAGGCGTCGAGGTCGGAGGCGAACTGCGCGAACGCCGCCATCTCGCGGTACTGCGCCAGCTCGAGCTTGATGCGCCCGGCGACCTGCTTCATCGCCTTGATCTGCGCCGCCGACCCGACCCGGCTGACCGACAGGCCGACGTTAATCGCAGGCCGGATGCCGCGGTAGAACAGGTCGGTTTCGAGGAAGATCTGCCCGTCGGTGATCGAAATGACGTTGGTCGGGATATAGGCCGACACGTCGCCGGCCTGCGTCTCGATGACCGGCAGTGCGGTCAGCGAGCCGAGCCCGTGGTCCTCGTTCATCTTCGCGGCGCGTTCGAGGAGCCGCGAGTGCAGATAGAACACATCGCCCGGATAGGCCTCGCGTCCCGGCGGGCGGCGCAGCAGCAGCGACATCTGGCGATAGGCGACGGCCTGCTTCGACAGGTCGTCGTAAATCATCAGCGCGTGCATGCCGTTGTCGCGGAAATACTCGCCCATCGCGCAGCCGGAATAGGGCGCAATGAATTGCAGCGGCGCCGGCTCCGACGCGGTTGCGGCGACGACGATCGAGTACTGCATCGCATTGTAGTCTTCGAGCGTCTTGACGATCTGCGCCACCGTCGACCGCTTCTGCCCAATCGCGACGTAGACGCAATAGAGCTTGCGCGATTCGTCGCTGCCGGCGTTGACGCCGGCCTGGTTGAGGATCGTGTCGATCGCGACGGCGGTCTTGCCGGTCTGGCGGTCGCCGATGATCAGCTCGCGCTGGCCGCGGCCGATCGGCACCAGCGCGTCGATCGCCTTCAACCCCGTCTGCACCGGCTCGTGCACCGATTTGCGCGGGATGATGCCGGGCGCCTTCACCTCAACGCGCGTGCGCGTGACGTCGGTCAGCGGTCCCTTGCCGTCGATCGGGTTGCCGAGGCCGTCGACGACGCGCCCCAAGAGCCCCTTGCCGACCGGCACGTCGACGATGGCGCCGGTGCGCTTCACCGTGTCGCCCTCGCGGATGCCGCTGTCGTCGCCGAAGATGACGACGCCCACATTGTCGCTTTCGAGATTGAGGGCCATGCCCTTCATCCCGTTCGGGAACTCGACCATCTCGCCGGCCTGGACCTTATCCAGGCCGTAGACGCGGGCGATGCCGTCACCCACCGACAGCACCTGGCCGATCTCGGCGACATCCGCCTCGCTGCCAAAGCCGGCGATCTGCTGCTTCAAGATCGCGGATATTTCCGCGGCGCGAATTTCCATGACGCCCTCTTAAGCCAAAGTCCTCTAGCCGGCGCTCCGGAGCGCCAGCCGCAACCGTTGCAATTTGCTTCTTAGCGACCCGTCGACCATGCGTGAGCCGATTTTGACCACCATGCCGCCGATGAGCGCCGGGTCGATGTGGAGGTCGACGGTGACCTGGCTGCCGACCGCGCGGCGAAGCTGGTCGCCCAAGGCGTTGCTCTGCGCCTCTGTGAGGGGCTGCGCTGCGGTCACCTCGGCGGTGACCTCGCCGCGCCGCTCGGCGAGCTGGGCGAGATATGCCTCGATCATCGCCGGCACCGCGAAGAGGCGGCGGTTGCGCGCGACGACGGCGAGAAAGTCGCGCGTCAGCTGCGACAGCGCGGCGCGTTCGGCGACGAGCAGGATCGCCTTGCCCTGCTCCTCGCGCGACAACACGGGGCTGCGGATGAGGCGCGACAGGTCCGGGCTGTCGTGCAGCATCGCCCGCAACGCGCGCAGGTCGTCCGCGACCGCGTCGAGGGCGTGTCTCTCGTCGGCGAGCTCGAACAGTGCCGCCGCGTAACGTTCAGCCAGGCCGGAAACGCCTGTCGATTCGGAAGCCAACGGAAAGCGGTCCTCGATCAGCGCGCCGTCGAAACCAGTGTCGCGACACGTCGTTGGTCGGTGGATCGCGGCACGGAAACGCCGCCGGGGCCCACCGGCCCCGGAAAATCCGCGCGGTTGGTAACATAGTTCGCCACCCTTCGCAACCGCCGCCGACGGGAACCCGACATGCGCAATTCCTACAGGTTGTGCAAGGGGTTGCTGGATGTAAGCAGCAACATGACCTGGCGACAATCACCTTTTCATCCGTCACCCCACGATAGCGGGGGTCCAGGGGCAGGCTGTGGGCGGCGGTTGCCTGGGTTCTGGCTTCCGCGGGAATGACGAGGAGAGAAGTGCCACTGCACCCGCTAGCCACCCGCCTCCTGCCGGGCGATCCGCGACAGGAGGATGAGGCTCGCCGAGTAATAGTCGTCATGGTCGCCGATCGTCGGCAGCGGCGTCGGGTCGGGATGCCGCCACTCGCGGACGAGCTGAATGACCGCCTGCATCCCCGAGGGCGCGGCAAACGGCGCGACCTTGCCGTCGCTGACATCGGTCCAGGCCGCGATCGGCTTGTCGCCAAAGCTCGACCAGAAATCGAGATACGGCGCGAGCCGCGCCGGGGTCCCGTGGTGCGACCAGATCAGGTAAAGCGGCACCCGGATCGCCGCAAACCCAAATTGCGGCGGCAATCCCGGCGCCGGCACGACGCTGCCGTCGGGTTCCGCGGCCACCCAGTCGCACGGCAGGTGCCACGGTCCGAACTTCGCTTCGTCGAGCAGCGCCAGCCCGTCGATCCGCAACCGGCGCCATTGATAACCCGGCGCCGTACGCTCCAGATCCGTGAATGCCGGATAGACGTAATAGGACGGGTTGACGAGGATGCTGCCGTCCTCGCGGATGAACCCGTCGCGCCCCGGCAACAGCACCAGCCGGCGCGCGACGGCGGCGAGCATCCTGTTGCGGATGTCGCCGGCGATGCGCCGCGCCGCCGCTTGGTATTTCGGCTCGTGCCACCGCTCCGCCGCGCGGATCAGGGCCCAGGCGATCAGCGTGTCGCCGTCCGACGCGTTGTTTGTGTCGGCGACCGGGTTCTTCGCGTCCGCCGGGTCCCACCGCCAGGCGAAGAGGGCGGTGCCGGGCTGCGCCAGGTGCGCCGCCGTCCAGCCCCAGATATTGTCGAACGCGCCCCGGTCGTCCGCCACCTCGGCGAACAGCATCGCCCAGCCCTGCCCTTCGGTGTGGCTGACGGATTTGTTGCCGGTATCGATAACCCGCCCGTCGCCGGTGACGAACCGGTCGCGATAGACGCCCCACTGATCGGCAAACGACGCGTCTCCGGCGCGGGCCGGCGCCGCGAACGCCGTCAGCACGAGCAGGAAAGCGAGAATCGACCGCATCGCGCGACGCTGTCATCGCGGGTGCCGCGAGGCAATCCCCGCGGCGGCGGCTAAACGGCGCGGCCTATTCGTGCCGGCCGTAGGCGAACCGCATCGGCGCGCCGACCTCGGCGGGCGTCTCGGCCAGCCGGGCCGAGCAGGTGGGGTCACCGCCCTGACCCGTCATCCATTCGGTATAAAGCCCTTCGAGCGCCGGTCCGATCCAGCTCCGCCGCGATTCGTCCTGCGGCACCAGCGGGTAGGCACCGTGCTCGATCTCGATGAAACCCCCGGATTCCTCGATGCGCACCCAGCCCCAATCAATGCCTTCAAGCACGGCGTTGATGTCTTCCTCGAGCTCTTCGAGGCTATCGCAGCGGCGCAGCGGCAGCGACTGCGCCATGCGGGACCCCAGCGTTTCGAGAAACTGGTCAGCCTCGGCCGGATCGACCCGCTCCTCGAACTCGGCGAACATCGCAGCGATGAAATGCGCCCATTGGCGCGCGCAATGCTGCTGAGCGAAGTAGCGCAGCGAAATCCGATCCGCTTCCCCCGGCGCGGTCACCATTCCTTACAGCTCCCCTTCCGGATCGGACCCGCGGCCGCCGGCAATGCAGGCGGCATCAGTGGGCACGGCGGCCACCTAGTCCTGCGGCCCATGCCTCGTCCGAGGCCGCAATCGGTTCTTGCAACATGCGTTCCGGCACTTCCCAGACGATAACGCTTGGCGGGGTTTTGGTGAAGGCTGGATCGCCAAAATAGGCAATCGCGGCGCTCGTCAACCCGCCGCCATCCTTGGCCCGATTGTCGACCGGAGCTCCCAGCGCCATCCCGAGATAGTCGGTGAAATTCGCCCGTCGCGAAAAGGAGGTGCCGATCTCGACGAGCTGCGGCGCCGGCACCTCGTCGAGGAGGCCGGTCCCGGCCTTCGCCGATTCCTCGATTCGCGTCGACGCGACGATGTCGCCGCGCGGCCGCAGCGGCCACGGCACCGAATCGAGCTCGGCCAAACGAATCAGGTCGCCGACGCGTTCCTGTTTCAGCTCGGGGGTGACGCGATAGACGGCCTGCTGCGACGGCGCGAGCCCCCGCGCCTTCAGATCGGCGGCCAGCGCATCGCCGGCCGCCTTCGCGCCGCGCTCGTTCCAGTGCGTGTCGGTGCGGTAATAACGCTCGCCGCCGACCGCCGCGATCGGCTTTAGAAGATCCGCGACGGCAATCCCCTGCGCGCTGAGGGCAGAGAGGAATTGGCCGTAGCGCGGCGCCAGTGCTGCGGACCGGTCGACGCCGCACAGATGGCTCGCCTCGACCCGCGACTTGTCCGGCACCTCGGCGACGATCAAGCTGATGTTGCGGGCCTTCAAAAAATCAGCCACTTGCGAGACAATCTTGACGCGCCGCGCGAATGACGAGTCCCGATCGGGATAGACCTGCAATTCGTCGGTCAGGAACAGCCAGTTGCCGCAGCCTTGGCGCACGCGGTCGCCGAGGTCGCCGACAGCGCCGTATGCGACGACGCGGTCGGAGGTCACCAGCGCGTCCGCGAGCGGATTTTCGTGCAAGAGGAAATGGGCCAGATCGGCGGTCGGCTTACCGTCGGCGATCTGGCGCCACGAATACCGCCCGACCGGGCCCGAGCGCCACGCCATCGCCGCGATGTTCGATCCGAGTCCAACCAGCAGCACCGCCGCCAGGACAAAAGCCGGCAGCAATGACAGGCGAAAGCGGAAGCGCATCGCCCACGCCCTAAAGGGTTCCTGCCCGGGCGGCAAGAGCGATCGATCCCCGAACGTCATTCGTGCCGCTCCGCTAGAATTGGAAGTAGAGGAACGGCACGGTCTGGTGCCCCATCATGACCGCGATCGCGTAGAGGAACACGAGCGGCGGCCACACCGACGACCACCATTCCGGCGGCCGGTACCGCGGCAGGTAGTTCGCGTGAAACGCCGGCCACAGCACGACGACCATCCCGATGCCGAGCCAGAGGACCTCGACGGGCCGCAAAGCCACGGCGATCTGGTCGCTGATGCCGACGCCGTTGAGGCCGATCTGGCCGGAGAGCATCGCCACGGTCCCTTCCCAATTGGTCGCCCGAAACGGCGTCCACGCGAAGAGTACGGTGAGGATCGTGAGCGCGTATGACAGCGGCGCCCACATCCACAGATTCCGCGCGTTCCACCACCGGGCGATCCCCAGCGCCGTGCCGTGAATGACGCCCCAGAGCAGGAACGACCAGCTCGCGCCGTGCCACAAACCGCCGATCGCCATCGTCAGGAACAGATTGGTGTAGGTCCGCGCCTCGCTTTTGCGGTTCCCGCCGAGCGAGATGTAGAGATAGTCGCGCAGCCAGGTCGACAGGCTGATATGCCAGCGCCGCCAGAAATCCTGGATCGAGACGGCCAGGTACGGATCGCGGAAGTTCTCCGGGTAGTGAAACCCGAGCATCCGCCCCATCCCGATCGCCATCGCACTATACCCGGCGAAATCGAAGAAGATCTGGAGCGCAAACCCGATATTGCCGAGCCAGGCATCGGCGAGCGTCGGGTGCGGCAGCGCAAAGGCGGTCTCGACCAGCGGCGCCAGCGTATCGGCGATCAGCACCTTGACCGCGAACCCGATCATGAACCGCCGCGCTCCGTGGGCGAGGTCGTCGAGCGTGATCTGCCGCCGCACCAGGTCCTTGTCGACCCAGGAATAACGGATGATCGGGCCCGAAATCAGGTGCGGGAACATGTCGAGATAGGCGGCGAAGGCGATAAAGCTCGGCTCCGCAGCGACCGTGCGACGGCGCACGTCGATCAGGTAGGAGATCGATTGCAGCACCGTGAACGACAGGGCGATCGGCAGGATGACCGCGGTCCACGGGATCGGCCCCATCGAAACCTGCGCCAGCCCCTCGTCGGCAGTCGCCACCAGCAGGTTCGCGTATTTGAACCAGCACAGGCTGCCGAGGATCACGACGATGCCGCCGCCCATGATCGCCGGCTGCCGTTCCTCCGGCGCCCGCTCGATGATCCTGCCGAGGAACCACGCGACAAACGTGATTCCGACGATGAGCGGCAGGAACAGCGGCATCCACCAGGCATAAAACGCCCAGCTGCCGAGGCACAGCGTCAGGTTCCGCGCCGATCGCGGCGTCGCCAGATAGGCGGCAAGGAACAGCGGCAGGAACAGTGCCAGGAATTCGACCGACGAGAAGATCACGGCGCGGCTGCCTCTTTCAGCTCAGGGCCGGAACGGCGCCATCTTGTCGGCGAGGGCGAGGGACTGGCGGGCCCCGCCCCCTGGCGCAAACAAGAAGACGCTGTAGCGGTCGCCGGCGGCCATCGCGCCGAGCTCGACCTTGGTGGAATTGCCGCCGCAGGCGACCCCGAGCGCGACACTCACCGGGTTGACCAGCCGCCGCCCATCCATGCCGGGCGCGACATTGGCGATGACCGGCGTGTGGTCGTCGCCTGCGGTCAGCGTCGCACCGGGGCATCCCTTGTCGACGTTGTAAAGCGCGAGCGCCGCCTTCTGCGCGTTGAAATCGGTCGGCTCCTCGCGCAGCAGCGAGACCGACGGCGCGCCGCCGGCGCCGCTCGTGATCGCGACCGTCACAAACTCGTTCGGCTTCAGCGTCACCTTGATCGGCGTGGTCTTGCCGCCCATCGCGACGGTGCCGGTGAGCTCGGTCCCCGGTGTCACCCCGAGGAATTCGCCGACCCGTGCCGCACCGCTCGCCTCGAGGTCGAGCGTGCCGCCGGCCGAAGTGACCTTGGCGGCCGTGGACGACAAATTCGCAAAGCGCAGATAGGCGACGCCGTTGGGGGGGCCGCTCGGATAGAGCCGTCCCTCGGCGGCGCGCGCCGGATCGGTGAGCGTCAGGCCGCACAGCGCGCCCAGCACGAACGCGAGAGCCAAGCGGGGTAGAGAGAGCATCGCTTTCGCCCCTATTTCTTGATCTGGCCCGAGCTGACCATGCGCTCGATGGAATCGGCGACGTCCTTGCCCCAGATCTTGTAGCCGCTCGCGGTCAGGTGCTGGCCGTCGATGGTCGGCCATTCGCCCGGCTTCGAGAACTGCGTCGAGTCGATGAATTGGCAGGGCGCGACCGATTGCGCGAGGAAATCGCTCATCTGGCGCACCCGATCGAAGGTCTTGTGATACGACGACCCCTCGTTGCCCCAGGGCGGCCCGACCCAGACGCAGGGGAGGCCGCGCGCCGCGACGCGCTGCGTCAGCGTGCGCACCTGCTCGTAGATCCAGCCGCGCGGGAAATCCTGCTGGCCGTAGCCGGCCATCGTGTCCCCCATCTCGATGACCACGAGGTTCGGATGGTTCGCGTTGATCAGCTCGTCGACCGTCCAGCCCGGCGCGCGCGGCTGGCGATTGATCACCGGCGCCTTGGCGCCGTGACGTTCCGCCTCGCCGCACGACACCGTGGTCTTGTAGACCCAGTCGCCGGCGTTGGTGCCGCACATGCCGTAGGTGTTGACCGTCGCGCCCTGCTCCATCAGATCGTTGTGCAGGGTCGTGATCAGATAGTCGTTAGTCACCATGTGGCTGTCGCCGATCATCAAGATCGCGAGTCCCGCCAAAAGCCCGTTCATTGTTGCCGCGTCCCCCTGTTTACCTGATCGCGCCTTGCGCCTTGAGCTGTACGACCGCGTTGGTGATGTCCGCGCCCCACTGGTGATATCCGCTCGGGGTCAGGTGCTGGCCGTCGGTCGTCGGCCACTGGCCCGGCTGCGAGAACGCGGTCGAATTGATAAAGCTGCACGGCGCCACGTTCTGCGACAGGAAATCGGACATTTGCTTGACCCGCTCGGTGGTCTTGAAATACGGCGGGCCGGGATTGCCCCAGATCGGGCCGACCCAGACGCAGCCGATGTTGTCCTGATGGATGCGCGCGGTCAGCCGGTGGATCTGGTCGTAGATCCAGGGGCCCGGAAACGCGCTGCCATACGCCGCCATCGTGTCGGCAAGCTCGATGATGATCAGGTTCGGGTGGAACTGGCTGATCAGCGTGTTGAGGTTCCAGGTCTGCGCGACCTTGTTGCGATCGGTGACCGGCTGGGCGTTGAGATCGTGCTGGCCGCGGCCGCAGGACACGGTCGTCGGGAACAGCCAGTCGCCGGCATTGGCGCCGCACATCCCATACGAATGCACCTGCGCGCCCTGCGCCGCCAACTGGTCGTGAAGATTGGTCAGCAGGTAGTCGCGCCCGGCCATGTGGCTGTCGCCGATCGCCAAAATCACCATGCCTGCCAGCGCCGCGTTCATTACCATCCCTGCTGCTCCTTGCACCATTGCGCAGACGAAATGTATTCGCCTTCCGTCGCGACTAATGCCGCGGCAGCCCTTGCGCAATTTGATCGATAGAACTTACTAGATATTTATCCCAGGCTTCGTTGCTCTGCTCGGTCAGATGCAGCCCGTCGCGCGTATCCCATTGACCGGGCTGGGAAAACCTCAGCGAGTCGACATAGTGGCAAGGTGCGACGATCTGCGACAAATAGTCCGAAACTTCCTTGACTCGCTGAAAAGTCTTTCTGTAGGCGCCGCCTTCGGTGCCCCAGGGCGGGCCGATCCAGATGCACGACAGGTTTCGCGCCTTGATCGGGGTCAGCAACGTCTGAACCTGCTCGGCGATCAGGTCGCGGGGCAGCGTCGGCGTCTGGCCATAGCCGGCGAGCGTATCGCCCAGCTCGATCACCACGAGGTTCGGCTTGTACTGGTTGATCAGCGCCGCCAGCGACCATCCGCGCAACCCGCGCTCGTTCTCGATCTTGGCCGGGTCGCCGTTGTGCCTCTCGGCGCGCCCGCAGGAGATCGGCGCCGGGGTGACCCAGTCCACCGCGCCCGAGCCGCAGACGCCGAACGAATTCAACTGTGCGCCCTGGGCGACCAGCGCGTTCTGCAACGCATCGTTGAAGAACCAGGCCGCCCCGATGTGACTGTCGCCGATGATCAGCATGGCAAAACCGGCCAGTGCCGCATTCATAGGTCGCGATCTCCTCCCGGTTTCGCTCTCAATGCCGCTTCGGCATCGCGGCGAATTTCTCGATTTCGCCGGCGATGTCGCTTCCCCAGATCTGGCAGCTGTCGAAGGTCAGGTGCTCGCCGTCAAAGGTCGGCCACTCGCCCGGCTTTGAAAAGTCGAGCGAATGCGCGCTGGCGGCCGCATCCTCGGTCGCGGTGTGCAGCGACGATAGGAGGAAGTCCTTGGCGGCGGGATGGCCATCTCCGATCATCAATACCAAGAGCCCCGCCCTCGCCAACTTCATCGCCCGCCAATCCCGTGCGCCCGGCCAACCCCGCGCGCCCGCTACGGCATCAGCCGTGCGGTTCAATCGTATTCGCCGAAATTGATGAAAATGCGATTACCGGCGACAACGCCGAGCGCGCACGATCCGTCCCCGTCGTCCTCGCACCCGGCTCAGCCCGCCGATTGCGGCGGGCTACCCGGCGGGGCGGGCGGCGGCGGAGCGGGCGGCGCTTCGGCAGCCGGAGGCGGACTCGACAACGGTGGCGGCGTCACCGGTGTCGGGGCACCCGGCGCCACGCCCGCCGGCGCGCCCTCGACCGCGGGCGGCGGCGACGACTCGGCCGGGCCGCCCGACGGGGTACCGGGCAGGATCGGGGCGACCGGGGGCGGTGCGGCAAAGGTCTTGCGGAAGTAGACCTTGACGATGCCCTCGTTGTAGTCGTTGCCGTTGTCGTATTGCGCCGCTGCGCCGACCGACAGATCTTTGGCCACCGCATATTCGATCTGCCCGCGCACATCCGCGGCGAGCCCGGTGGAATGGGTTCCGGAGTACTGAGTGGTGGTGCCGCTCGCCGCCCCAGCCAACTCGAGCTGGGTTTGGGCCCACGGATTGTTCGGGTAGAAGGCGCTCGAGCTGGCGTTGAAGTGCTGGATGCCGAGGCCGACCGCCGCGAGCCAGCTCCACTTGTCTTGGGTCCCCTGCCATTCCACCGGGAAAGTCAGCCCGATGTAGTTCTGCGGGCTGAAATACCCGCCCTGGCCAAAGGTGTAGAACGACAGGTTCTTGTCGAAGCCCGAATAGTTCAGGTTGATCCCGACCCGGATCGCCTGCGTGTCGGTGCGCCACGGCCGGAAATACGCGCCGATATCCGCGCCGATCTCGCTGTTCTGAGCGACGTTGGTTCCAGTCAGGAACTCGCCGTTGACGATGCCGTACGCACCGATCTCGGTGTCGTCGTAGAACAGCGACCCGCGCACGCCCGACTTGACGACGCCGCCCCAGGTGCCGTTGTTGCCAAAGGCGTTGCCGGTGAGCGCATTGGGCCCTGCGAGGTTCGCGTGCGTGCCGGCGTATGAGAGCAGGCTGTCGGTGACCGGCTCGCGGAACCCTTCCAGTTTGGCGCTGAGCTGGCCGTTGAGGAATTTCGGGTTGTACGCGACATTCCCGATCCAGTTGACGACCGGGAAGCCCCACGCCGACTCGCCGATCTTGCCGCTGAAGTCGCCATAGGCGTAGGCGATCGAGCCCAGCGCGCCGAACGCACCCTGTTCGCCCGGCACCACCGAGGAGAAGCCGTTGGCCACAAGGGTCTGGTTCGCCCCGAACAGCGGCAGCGACGATCCGCCGACATCTCCGGAGTCGAGCCACACCGGCGACATCGACACCGTCATCTTCCCGGTCCACCACGGCGCGAAGGTGAGATCGAACGGCGCCGCGAGCTCGTTCAACTGGCTCAACCCAGAGGTGCCGAACCGGCCGCGATAGACGAATCCGCCTTCGAGCGTCGGGTTATTCTCGGACTCGATCTGATTGATGCTTTGCTCGATGTCGAGCTGTAGCGAATCCTGTTGCTGCGGGGCGTTGGGGTTGGCCGGCGGGGTCTTCCACGCCTGAGCCGCGGCGATCGGCACGGGGCCCGGTACGTCGAGCTCGAGCTGCGCCACCTGCGTGCGCTTGCCGCCGCTCCCCGAAGTCGTTGCATCGGGGCTGAGGTCGCCATCGGAGGCGCCGCTCGACGGCAGGCTCGCCATCTGCACCGGCGCGGCGCCCCGTGTCGCGCTTCGGGCGGGTGAAACATCGGCGCTGTCGGCGGAGGCCGAGAGCGGCGGCGGCTCCGACGACCCGGCGCCGGCGGCAAGCGAGCCCGCCGCCTGCGGCGGGGCGGCGCTGCTGCCGGTGAGGCTCTTCTGCGCGGGCCGGCTGTTGCCGGCGGCCTGGGCGAGCTTCGCTTCGAGCCCGAGGAACCGCGGGTCTTTCGGATAGGCCGCCAGCCCCGCACCGAGATAGCGCCCCGCGGCAACGGTATCGCGGTCCTGGATGGTCGCGTCGATCAGCGCGGCGAGCGCGTCGGGGTTCTTCGGATCGAGCCGGTACGCGGCCGCGAAAGCCTGCGCTGCCTGCGGATACTGCCCCGCATCGGCATAAGCGTGACCAAGCGCCGATTGCAGCTTCGGATCATTGGGACTTGCCTTGGCACGCGGCTCGAGCTGCGCGACCGAGGCACTCCCCGGAGCGGATGGCGCGGCCGCGAGCAGCGCCTTTGCCTCAGCGCCCTTGCCCGACGCCGTCAGCATCTTCGCGTGCTCGATCGTCGCCGGCGCGGCAATGTCGGCGCGCAGCTTTGTCATATCCGCGCTACGCTGGGCCGCCGGGATGCGATCGAGCTTGGCCAGCGCATCGGCCGGCCGATGCTGTTCGTTGTCAAAGATGGCCGCCGCGTAAAGCGCGGCCGGGGTGTTGCCCGAAGCCGCCGGATCCACCGTCGCGAACCCTTGCGCCGCCTGGCCTCGGCTCGCGAGGAAGCGGGCATAGTCGAGCCGCACCAGCGGGTTTTTCGGACTGGCGGCGACAGCCTGCTGGTACGTGCGCGCGGCGGCCGCCATCGCGTCCTCGGCCGGGGCCGGCGTCGGATGCACAGCCTGCGCGGGCTTCTTCGCCGAAGTGTTGTCGGCCGCGCTTTGCACGGGGGCCGCCGCAGCGGGGGTGTGCCCGCCCGCGAGCGAGACTTCAAGCGAGGCGACGCGCGGGTCGGTCGGGGCCGCCTGGCGCAGCCGCAACAGGTAGCCGCGCGCGCCGGCGACGTCACCCTGCTGCAGTTCGAGGACGCCATACGCATAAAGCGCGTCGGGCTGGAGCGGATTGGCCGACAGCAGCTTGTCGAGCGCGTCGCGCGCGAGGTCGGGCCGATCCTTGAGGCGCCAGTAGTTCGCCTTCTCGAGCAGAATCTGGTCCGCGCTGTCAGCGGCACGGACCGCCGCCGGCGGTATCGCGGCGGTGAGCAGCAACCCCAGCGCCAATTGCCGGGCCCACAACTTCATCGGTCCTCCTCTCGGGAAACCCACCCCGAGGCCACGCTCTCGCGCATTGTGATCCCCCTACCCGGCATCGATCAACCGCCGCCCGGCCGGCGTCGAGTTTTTCGAGTTCCGGAACGGATTGGGCGGCAGCCCTGGCTGAGTCGTCGTGGCCGGTGCCGACTCGGACGGCGCGGTCATCCCCTGTTCCTTCGCCATCTGCTGCGCCGTTCTCAGATCCTCGAGCGCCTCGGCATTGTTGCCGCGCGCATGAGCGAGCTGGCCCTTGAGGAAGAAGATCCAGGGGTTGTTCGGGTTGGCGTCGGCGCCTTTCGTCAGGTAGGTCTCGGCCTGGTCGTATTCCTGCGCCTGGATCGCCCCCATGACGACCGCGCGGATCACGTCGATGTTGCTCGGATCCTGCTGATAGGCCTTGTCGAAGTATTGAAGGGCCTCGTCGTTGCGGTTGCCGGCGGCGTAGATGCGGCCGATCGTCACCAGCACGATCGGGTCGTTCGGCCGCGCCGCATAGAGCGGCGACATCTCGTCATAGGCGCGGGCGAGGTCGTGGGCGCGGATCAGCTTGTCGACATCGCGCGAAACCAGGAGCGCCTTGACCGACAGCAGATCGTCGCGATCGTCGGTGCTGAGCTGCCCGCTCGCCTCCACCTGGTCGACGACGGTGCGCGCCCGGCCGTACTGCCCGTCGGTGACGAGCAGTTTGGCGTAATCGATCCCGGCCTTCGCGCCATCCCGGCCGCCTTTCGCCATCGCGCCGGCGGCAAGCTGTATCGCCGCCTGGTGCTCGCCCAACTGGTAGAGGTCGTAGACGGCGACGCGGCGTTCATCGGGCTGGACGTTCGGGCTGGCGTAGAGCGCGCTGAGGATCCGGATCGCCTGGGCCTTGTTGCCCTGCGCGGCCAGCCGCTTCGCCCGGTCTTCGGTGGCGCGCGAGAGGATGCGGTCGCGGAAATTCGCCAAATCCTTCGAGCGCTCGCCGGCGGGCACCCGGTCGATCTTGTCGAGCGCGTCGGCCCAATGGTCCTGCTGCACATCGTACATCGACGCGGCCAGAACGCTGGTCGAGGTATTGCCGGTCTGTGACGGGGCGACGATCGTGAAGCCTTGATCCACATGGCCCGTGCCGGCGAGGAAGCGGGCGTAGTCGAGCCGGACCCACGGATCCTTGGGATCCGCCGCGATCGCCTCCTTGAATCTCTGGTCGGCGAGCTGGTTGTTGCCGTTGGCCTCGGCGTCCTTCGCCGCCTTGCGCAGCGCCTCCTCCTGGCTGCCACCGCCGCCGCCGCCCGAGCCCAGCTTTGCGCGCTGGGCCGGGGTCAGCCGCGAGGCGATCTGCTCGGCCTCGGCGGTCTTTCCCGCCGCCCGCAGCACGCCCGCAAGCCCGACGAGCGCGTCGCCGTTGCGCGGCTGCACGGCCAGCACCCGGCGGTAGGCCGCCTCGGCGCCGGCATAGTCCTTGAGCTTCTCGTCGATATTGGCGAGCACCATCTCGGCGCCGGCCGCATTCGCATGCGGATGCGCGAGGAGGCCCGTCAACAGCGACTTCGCCTGCGCCAACCGGCCCGCAGCCTGCAGCGATTTCGCCTGCTGCACGGTGCCCCAGAAACTCGCGCTCTCATACGCCTGGGCCCATTGCTTCTCGTTCGACGGGTCCGCCTTCATCGCCTTGCCGAGGAGGTCGCGCGCTTCGGCGAACCGCTCCTGACGCAGCTTTACCAGCCCCATCCCGCCGAGCGCCTGGGCATCGCCCGGATTGGACTTGAGGTCGCTGGCGAATTCCTTTTCCGCCGCCGCGGTCTTGCCGTGCTGCAGGTCGACATAGCCTTGCGACGGCGCCGCCGCCTGGCCTTGGGCGCCGCCGCCCTGGGCGGCGATGTCGTTGGCGCGCTGGCGCACCTCCTGGTCGTTCGGGAATTGCGCGAGGTACTGGCCGTAATATTCCCGCGTCGCCCCCCACAGCAGCGCCTGCCGCCAGGCCTTGACCGCATCGCCGCCGACGACCGGGTCCTTGCTCAGCTTGATCAGCATGGCGATGCCGTCGGGACGCGTCGTCTCGCGGTTGATCAGCACCTGGCCGAGTGCGAGCTGGATCGATTTGTCGTTGGGCGAAGACTGCGAGAGCTGCGTCAGCCCGTCTTTCGCCTGTTCCCAACCGCCCGGCGTGCCGGCCAGCGTGAGGTAATATTCGGGGCCGAAGCTGGGCGGCGGCGGACCGTGAAAGGTCTGCTGGTATTTCTGGATGGCCTCGGTGAGCTGGCCGCTTTGCGCCAGCTTGCGCGCCTCGCTGAGCTCGTTCGGCCCGACCTTTCCCGCGCGGATCGCGTTTTCGAGATCATTGATATGGGGGCTATCGGGCGCCGCCTTCTGCAACCGGGCAAGCGTCGACTTGGCATCGGCAGTCTTGCCCTGCTGCACGTCGAGCATGCCGAGCTGGTAGAGCCCTTCGACCTGGTTGGGGTTGATGTACAGAAGCTGGGTCAACGCCTGGATGGCGAGGTCCGGTCTGTCCTTGAGACGCCAGTAGTTCGCCTTGTCGAGCAGAACCTGCTCGGCGTTCTCGTCCGCGAGAACGGCGGCTGTCGGAATCGCCGCCGTCAGCAGCAATCCGAGGACGAAAGGCCGAACCCACGATCTCATTACTCGTCCCTTCGCGCCGGCGGCGTCGCCGCCGGGTTAGCGGGCCGCCCGTGTACCCAGGCGCCGCGCGGCCAGCCGGCTCAACAGCGCATAGGCCACGAGCGCGATGATCAGGACCCCGATCAGCGTGAACAGGATCAGTAGCAGCGGCGAGTTCCCGAGCCACCACCGAACCTTGGTGATGATCGGCAGGCTACCGACCGTGTACTCGCTGCCGACGCGGAAGCTGGTCACCTTGCCGCCGGTCGCCACCATCAGATCGCCCTGCACCAGGGGCGACAGGTCGCGATTGCGGAAGGTATTGACGACGGTCATTTCCTTGTCGGGGCTCGACCCGGTGATCATCACCACGCTGCGGTTGGAGTGCAGCGGCGATTCCATGCCGATCATCGCCGACAAATTGTCGCCCTGCGACACCAGGAGCTGATCGACGCGATGGCGCTCTTCCTCGGCGTTCGGGTCAAGCGCGGTATAGACCCGGTCGATCGGCGAGCTGACGCCGACGCGGAGCCGCCCGCCATCGACGCGCAGCCGGCTGTTCTGGGCCCATTGCGCGATCAGCGGCTGATGCCCGATCGAGCCGAGGACGAGGAGGTCCTTGTCCCCGACCGAGTTGACCTGGTTCGGGCTTACGACCGTGCTGCGCAGAACCGGGAACCCGGTCGAATCGCCCATCATTCCCATCAGGGTCAGATAGGTCTGGATGTCCGGCGCCTCGACCTGGTCGGGCATCACGACAGCGGTGTTCGACAGGTCGGCCATGCGAGTGAACGGGTAGCCCGAATTGACGAAGAAGGCGAGGTTGGGAAGCTGGGTGAACCGCTCGGTGTGCGACAGGTCGATCGTCGAGTCGGGGTCGATCGATTCCTGGACGTTGGTCGGCAGCACGTCCTGGCACTCGCCCTTCTTCACCGGGCGCAAATCGTAATAGAACTGCACTTGGTTCTGCCCGAACACGTAATAGGGCGGCACCCGGACGGTCTGCTCGTTCATCACGAAATCGGGCGAGATCATGTCCTTGACCTGACGCGCCACGCCCTCCTGCGTCAGCGGCAGGCTGCGCAGGTACGAGTTGTTGATCGAGACGTCGAGCCGCGATTCCGGGAAATTGAGCCAGGTGCCCGCCGGATAGCGGTACCTGATGTCGAGCGGCACGCCGGCATTGCCCCACACGAAGATGTCGGGGGCGGTGCGGAAATTGAGCGTCAGGAGGCCCGGGACGAGCCCGTTGCCCTGCAGGTCGGTCGGCTGAACGATTTCGCCGAACCGCACCGGCCGGTCGATCGGGACCCAGCGCGGCGCGTCGTAGAGCTTGCGCTCAGGCACCTGCGGGACACCCACTTGGGCGGTCTGCCCGCTCAGCGCCGCCGAGCCGAGCGACAGCGTCTCGGCCGCCGCCTTCATCTCCTCGGGGGTGCGGCCCATGACCAGAAGCAGCTTCGCCTCGGGATTGTTCGGGTTGGTCACGACCGCAACCGATGGGCCGTTGATCGCCGGGACGTCGACCCCGGCCGGCTTTTCCGACTGGGTCGCGAACACGACCGCATTGGTGTTGGGGACCGAGTCGAGATAGGTCGGGAAGCTCGCGCCCTTATAGGATGCGAGCGCACCGAACCACGACGCCACGGTGCCTGCCGCCTGCAGCGTCGCGTTCGACGGATGGCCCGCGAAGACGAACGGCAGGGTCAGCGCCTGCATGTCCTTGGGGTCGTAGAACGGCGTCGGCAACAGCGACAGATCGTTGGCGAGCGGCAGCTTTTCGAGCTGCATCGTCAGCTTGCTGGTATTGCTCAGCACCAGCCACAGGCTCGAATGCAGCGGGTCTTCGCAGCCGAGCGTGTAGTGGCCGATAAACCGGAAGAGGACGCGGTTGTCCTCCTGGAACAGCACCGGGTTGATGTTGAGGCTCGCCGTCGCCCCGGAATTCGTCTCCTTTGGCAGCGGCAGCGACCCGAGCACCTCGCCGTTGAGCAGCACCGAGAGGTGGCTCAGCTCGGGGATCAGCGCAGGGGAATAGGCGTAGCTGAGGTCGATCTTGCCGCCGGTGACGACCTCGTCGCGCCGGACCGAAAACGGCAGGCTGCCCTCGCCTTGGACGCCGATGAGGCGGATCGGGGCGTTGGCGCCCAGATCGCGCAGCGACAGCACCTCCTGCCGGGTCGAGCCGTGCGGCCCGTTGGCGGCGGCGCCTGACGCGAGAGCCCCTGCCCCGGCCGGCCCGGGCAGGCCCGGCTGGTTCGGCGGCGTGATGCTCTGTGCGGCGGGCGCGGTGTTGACCCCGCCATTGGTCGGCTGCGGGATCGGCACTTGCGATCCTTGCGGTGCCGGCGCCGCCGCGCCGGTGAGCGGCCCGGCGGACATCTGCGGCACGCCCATCGTCGGTGCGGCCGGCTGCGGGGCGGCCATCGTCGACGCGCCGCCGATCCCGGCAGGCGGCCGCGGCTGCGGCGCCGACGATTGCGCCATCGCCGTTCCGCCCAGCGCCATGAGGCCGAGGCCGAGGCCGGCGCCCATCAGCAGGAATGAGTTGACCCGCTCGCGGGTCCGCGTCGGCCGGTCGTCGGGGTCCGGCACGGCCGCCATCGGCGCACCACCGACAACGCCCGGCCGACGGCGCGCCGGCACGAAGAGGCCGCCGATGCTGATCAGGATTTCGCGCGCCGAGCGCAGGGGCCGGTCGATCGGATGTTCCTCCCAGTCAAGCCAAGCGTCGGCCCGGCAAAGTACGATACGTACGAGGTCGCGCTGTTGGCGCAGGGTGAGTTCGTCAAAGGCGACACGCAGGGAATCGGTGTCCCAGGCGATGACGCGAGCCGGCAGCATCGTGGCGCGCTCGCCCCCGATCGGCAATTCGATCTGCACGATCTCGCCGGTCCCGACGCCCTGCGGCCGCGGCGCCGCGAACATCCCGCCGGTCGTCGACAGGTTGCGCGATTGGGTGGCGACGGTCTGTCCGCTCGGCAGGTGAATGATGCCCGGCACGGTGAGGCCGAGCCGCACCGAGCTGCGCAGTTGCCGCGTCTCGCGGCCGGCCGCGATGGCGGCGCCAACGGTCAGCAGGTTGAAGATCGCCCACGCGACGTTGAGCACCAGAACCTCGGTGTCGGCGAGGTCGTTCAGGAGCCACCGGGTGATCCCGATCGCCAGCGCGGCGATCAGCAGGACGGCGATGATCAGATGCGGCCGCACGATCTTGTAGTCGAAGTAGTCGCGCGGCAGCAGGCCGCCTTTTTCCGTCACGTTGAACCTACCGCGCTTGGGGTTGACCAGCGTCGCCAGGGTCGGCTTGAGAATGTAGAGAGCGAGCACGCTCTCGTAGATTTCGCCCCAGAACGAATGCCGATAACGCGATTGTAACCGCGAGTTGGTCACCGTCGAGTGGATGAGATGCGGGGCGGCGTAAACGACGACCATGAGCCCGCTCGCAGCAATGATGTTGAGTTGAAAAATCAGGTAGCACAGCGGTGCTGTCAAAAACACGAAGCGCGGCAGCCCGAAGAAAAAGTGCAGCATCGCATTGAGATAGCAGATGCGCTGGCCGACATTCAGCCCACGTCCCAAGAGCGGATTATCGACTCGGAAGATCTGCGTCATCCCACGCGCCCAGCGCATGCGCTGGCCGACATGGATCGCCAGCCGCTCGGTCGCGAGGCCCGCCGCCAACGGCAGGCGCAGATAGGCCGAATTCCACCCGGCGCGATGCAGGCGCAGCGCCGTATGCGCGTCCTCGGTCACGGTCTGGATCGCGAATCCGCCGATTTCTTCGACCGCCTCGCGCCGCATCACCGCGCACGAGCCGCAGAAGAACGCCGCGTTCCACAGATCGTTGCCGTCCTGGACGAGCCCGTAGAACAGCTGCCCTTCGTTGGGCACGGTCGCGGCGCCGCGCAGGTTCCGCTCGAACGGATCGGGCGAGTAGAAATGGTGAGGCGTCTGCACCAGCGCGAGCCTCGGGTCCCGCAGGAACCAGCCGACGGTGAGCTGCAGAAAGGCGCGGGTCGGCACGTGGTCGCTGTCGAATAGCGCGAGTAACTCGCCGTTCGTCTGCGTCAGCGCGTGGTTGAGGTTGCCGGCCTTGGCGTGGAGGTTGTCGTCACGGGTGATGTAGCCGACGCCGACCGCCTCGGCAAATTGGCGGAATTCGTCGCGCCGCCCATCGTCGAGGATGTAAATCTGGAGCTTGTCGATCGGATAGTCGATCGACAGCGCGCCGTAGACCGTGCTCTGCACGACCGCCAGCGGCTCGTTATAGGTCGGGATCAACAGGTCGATGGTCGGCCACTCGGCGACGTCCTCCGGCAGTCCTACCGGCGGCCGTCGCAGCGGCCATGCGGTCTGGATGTAGCCGAGAACCAGCACCAGCCAGGCGTAAAGCTCGGCAAGAATGAGGCCGATCCCGAGCACCGCCTCCAGCACCGAGGCGAATTGCATCGTGTCGGTCAGCCGCCACCAGATGTAGCGGGTCGACAGCACGATCGACAGCGTGATCAGCATCAGCGTCACGCCGCGCGACGGATGCCCCTTGATGATCAGCATCGCGATGATGGTCAGGGCCGCGAACAGCGCCTGAGAGACGAGATCGAGCGGCGTGACGATCACGATGCCGAGCAGGAAGACGCCGGCGACGATCAGCGCTCCAAGCACCAGGTTCTGACCGGCGAATCCACCGCCGACCAGTCGCCTGAGAAAACCCAGCATCCCCTGTCCCCCTCCCCCAACGCCTAGGTCGCCAGCACCAGGGCGCAGCGTCCCCGGCCGGCGACGGGCGCGCTATCCTGCGCGGCCGCGCTGCCGGAGACGCGATCTAGCATAGTGATCCCGAAGTACATGTCCCCAGGCATGATCCCGGTCTCAGCGCGGCCGCCGGAAAACAGGCCCCAGGCCGGGCCCGGATGACGATTGCCTGCTGCGCCCGTCGCGCGGCGCGCGGGGCTGATGCGCCACGCGCGAGAAGATCGCATCGAGCGAACGCGTCTGCCCTTCATGCTCTTGCTGCTCGTCCGGCGGAGTCTCGTGCGCCTCTTCGAATCCCTGGTATTCCTGGGCGGCAGGCGGTTGAGCCTGCGGCGGGGCGGAAGGCGGCTGAGGCACCCGTTGCGGTGCGGCCGGCGGCGGCTCCCGCCGCACGACGGTCGGCGCCGGGCGTTCGACATAAGCTGGCGGCGGCGCGGAACGCTCGACGTAGGTGGGCGGAGGCGCGGGCTCGTGCCGGATAGGGGCTGGCGCCGTCTCCGCCCACGGCGCCTCGCGGGCGGCTTCTTCCCGCGGCGGCTGCTCCACCACGTGGTGCGGATGCAGGTCGTGATGCCCGAAGACCGCCTCCGGCCGGTCGAAGTGCCGCGCCCGCTCGGCGGGGAGCAGTTCTTCGTCGTAAGAGCCCCCCGGGGGTTCCAGATGTCTGTCGGACGGGTTCGGCTCCGGCACCGCGTCGCGGAGCGCCGGCCAAGTCGCCACCGCGTCGGCTACCTCACGTTGAGCGGCGAACTCGCGGTAGTGCAGGTCCGGAGTCTTGATCCAGGAGAACAGCCGTTCGACGTCGTCGTCACGGTCCATTTATCTCAACCACTGCGATGGGTTATGAGCACAGGTCAAAATGTTCCCACGTCGCGCTTGGTATCCGGATAGGTCGTCATTTGCCGATGTTCCGCCGCTTTCCCACCAGATGGCCCGGCAAGACCGCTCAACTTCATGGTTCGGGCGGCACACCGTGTACTCGACCCACTACAAGGAAGGCTATACCAAGCCAGGCTCGGGCTCCGCAATAGCAGTCAGCCCACCCGCGGGGTCAAAATTCGGGCTCGCACCAGATCGCTGACCATCACCCGATAGTATTAACGGTCCCTTACCGGTTGAGCATGCCGAGGCAGGCCCGAGCGGCCGCATCGACGATGGCCTCCTGGTCGAGCCCATAGGCGCGATAAAGGTCGGGGATGTCGCCCGATTGCCCGAAATGGTCGACTCCAAGCGCGGTGACGGCGTTTCCCGCCACGCTACCGATCCACGACAGGGTCGCCGGGTGGCTGTCGACGACGGTGACGAGCGCGGCACCACGCCGCAGCCGTCCCAGGAGCCGGCCGACGGCGCTCGGCGTCCGGCCGGAGGCGGCCTCCTGCCAGTCGCGATGGAGCCGCTCGGGCGAGGTGACGGCGAGGAGCCCCGCACCCGGCATGTCCTCGCGAATGGCTTCCCACGCGGCCAGCGCCTCGGGCGCGACGGCACCCGTATAGGCGATCGCCAGCTCGGCCCCCGGCGCCGGCTCGCGCAGCCAATAGCCGCCGGCGACGATGTCGGCCGCGAGGTCGGGCCCGACATTCCGCTCGGGCTGCTCGACCGGGCGGGTCGACAGGCGAAAATAAACCGACTGCCCGTCCTCCTCCTGGATCTCGGCGAGGGCCCAGCGCATCAGCACGGCGAGCTCGTCGGCAAAGGCCGGCTCGAAGCCGGTAAGGCCGGGCTGCGCCAGGGTGATCAGCGGCTCCGACACCGATTGGTGCGCGCCGCCCTCGGGTGCCAGCGTGATCCCCGAGGGCGTCGCCACGACGATGAACCGCGCGTCCTGGTACAGGGCATAGTTGAGCCCGTCGAGCCCCCGCTTGATGAACGGGTCGTAGAGCGTGCCGATGGGCAAGAGCCGCGCCCCGAACAGCGGCCCGGCAAGGCCGAGCGCGGCCAGTTGCAGGAACAAATTCTGCTCGGCGATACCGAGCTCGATATGCTGCCCCTGCGGCGACATCGCCCAGCGCTGCGCCGAGACGACCTTTTCCTCGCGGAACGTGTCGGCCCGCTCGGCGCGGTCGAAGATGCCGCGGCGATTGACCCAGGCGCCGAGATTGGTCGACACCGTGACATCGGGCGAGGTCGTGACGATGCGGTCCGCCAGCGCCCCGCCGCTCGCCGCCACCGAGCCGAGGATCCGGCCAAACGCCTCCTGCGTCGACAGCGTCTTGCCTCGCGGCGCGTCGATCACGGGCGGCACCGGGATGCGCGGAGTCGTGCGGTGCCGCGCCTCCCTCTGCGCCCTCGGCACGTTTTCGAGGAACTCGGTCAGCACGTCCTCGCCGACATCCAGCCCGGTGAACTTGTCCCACTCCGCGCCCTCGGGAATCGCCATCGCCTGGCGAAACTCCTCCATCTGCTCCAGGTTCATCAGTCCTGAATGGTTGTCCTTGTGACCGGCAAAGGGCAGGCCGTAGCCCTTGATCGTGTAGGCGATAAAGCAGGTCGGCTGGTCGTCGGTGATGGCGTGGAACGCGTCGAGCACCGCCTCCATGTCGTGCCCGGCGAGATTGGTCATCAGCCGCGCGAGCTGCTCGTCATCGTGCTCGTCGAGAATCGCGCGGATGCCGGGATAGCGGTTAAGGTCGCGCCGCAAATGCTCCCGCCATCCCGCGCCGCCGATATAGACAAGCGCCGAATAGAGTGAATTCGGGCACTGGTCGATCCATTCCCGGAGGTGCTCGCCATCGGGCCTGGCAAACGCGGCCTCGAGCAGCCGCCCGTATTTCAGCGTGACGACGCGCCAGCCGACGAGGCGGAACAACTCGTCGATGCGGCCGAAGAGGCGGTCGGAGACGACCGCGTCGAGGCTTTGCCGGTTGTAGTCGATGATCCACCACAGGTTCCGGACATCGTGCTTCCACCCCTCGAGCAGCGCCTCGAAGATGTTGCCCTCGTCGAGCTCGGCGTCGCCGGCGAGTGCGATCATCCGGCCCGGCGGCTCGTCGGTCGGCGTCAGCTTCTTCAGCCGCACGTAGTCCTGCACCAGCGAGGCAAACAGCGTCATGCCGACGCCGAGACCCACCGATCCGGTCGAGAAATCGACCCGGTCGCCGTCCTTGGTCCGCGACGGATAGGACTGCGCTCCGCCAAAGGCGCGGAACCGCTCGAGCTTTTCGCGGCTCTGATGCCCCAACAGATATTGCAGCCCATGAAACATCGGCGAGGCGTGCGGCTTGACCGCGAGCCGATCCTGCGGCCGCATCACGTCGAGGTAGAGCGCGGTAATCAGGGTCGCGACCGACGCGCTCGACGCCTGGTGCCCGCCGACCTTGAGCCCGTCGCGGTTCGGCCGGACGTGATTTGCGTTGTGGATCATCCACGTGGACAGCCACAGCGCCTTCTTTTCGAGCGTCCGCAGAATGTGCAGCCTGTCCGCCGGCCCCAGCGCGCCTTCCGACATGGGCTCGGCGCCGCGCCCACCCGGCAACACCCTCAGCATCCTCAAGCTCCTTTGACACGCCGCTCGCTATGCTTAAATACACCTGGGCGCGGTCGCGAGCGAGATGGAGTGCTGAGCACATGGCTGATGCAACGGAAGCGGTGGGCGAACGCAGCGTGCTCGTCAGCGAAAGCGCGGCGAAACGGATTTCCGCCCTCAAGATCCAGGAGGATGCCGCCGATGCTTATTTGCGCATCGCGGTCTCGGGCGGCGGCTGCTCGGGGTTCCAGTACGGCATCAGCTTCGACGACCAGAAAAACCCCGACGATTTCGTGTTCGAGCGCGGCGGCATCGCGGTCATCGTCGACGACACCTCGCTCGATCTTCTCAACGGCGCCGAGGTCGATTTCGTCGAAGACCTGATGGGCGCCTCGTTCCAGATCAAAAATCCCAACGCCGCCTCGTCCTGCGGCTGCGGCAACTCGTTCTCGATCGCCTAAATTTTTCTCCCCTCTCCGCCCATTGGGGGAGAGGGGGAAATATCTCGGGCGGCCCCCTGGACATCAACCGACCGCGGCGGCCAAACTCGCGCATCCCATACGGAGCGCGCGCGATGACGGTCGTCGATTCCCAGGTCCACGTCTACGAGGCGAACACGCCGAAGCGGCCTTGGCACAGCGTGCCGAACTGGCCCGACCACGTTACCGGCGACGAGATGGTCGCGGCGATGGACAAGGTCGGCGTCGATGGCGCGATCTTCATCTCCGCCTTCTCGATGTACCAGTACGACGCGAGCTATGCGGTCGAGGTGCAAAAAGCGCATCCCGGCCGCTTCGCCCTCGTGAAGCCGGTCAACCCCGACGACCCGGCCGTCGCCGATGTCGTCGCCGAGTGGAAGAAGGTCCCGGGCACGGTCGGCATCCGCATCATGCTGACGCCCGAGGCGAAACGCGCGCCCGACGATCCCGGCCTCGACCGGATCTGCCAAGCGGCCGTCAAATACGATTTCCCGGTCAACGTCCTCTTCTGGGGCAATGTCGACAACGGCATGAAGCTGATCGACCGCCATCCCGACACGCGCTTTATCGTCGACCATCTCGGCATTTTGCAGCCGCGCGTCCCCCCGGCGCCGGAGCATCCCTGGGCCGACCTGCCGAAGATCGTCGAGCTCGCCAAGCGCAAGAACGCCGTGATCAAGGTCAGCGGCGCCTGCACATTGTCGAAGCAACCCTACCCGTTCAACGACATCTGGGACCCGCTCCAGCGCGTATTCGACGCCTGGGGCCTCGACCGCTGCCTCTGGGGGACGGACTGGACCCGGGCCTACGCCGTCGTCGATTACCCGCAGGCCGTCGAGCCGTTCCTCAAGACCGACCGGCTCAGCGACAGCGACCGCGAGATCCTGATGTGCGCCTCGACGGCGAAGGCTTACGGCTGGTCGCCGAAGAAATAGGCCCCAATCCAATGAAGATCGCGACGTGGAACGTCAACTCGGTCAAGGTGCGGCTGCCGCACCTCCTCGATTTCCTCAAAAGCGCGCAGCCCGACGTCTTGTGCCTTCAGGAGATCAAGTGCCTCGAAAGCGATTTCCCGGCGCTGGAGGTGAAATCGCTCGGCTACAGCGTCGAGGCGATCGGGCAGCGCGCCTATAACGGGGTCGCGATCGTGTCGAAGGTACCGTTTTGCGACGTGACGCGGGGGCTCGACGGCGACGCGTTCGACGACCACGCCCGCTATCTCGAAGCGAGCTTTCAGTGCGACGGTCGCGAGGTGCGGGTCGTCTCGATCTACCTGCCCAACGGCAACCCGATCGCAACCGACAAGTTCACCTACAAGCTCGCCTGGATGGACCGGCTCTATGCCCGCGCGCAGGCGCTCCTCCGGCGCGAGATCCCGTTCGTGATGGCCGGCGACTACAACATCATCCCGACCAACGACGACGTCTACGACCCGGTCGCCTTTCGCGACGACGCGTTGACCCAGCCGGAATCGCGCGCCCGGTTCCGCGCGCTTCTCAATCTCGGCCTCACCGACGCCTACCGCGTCTTCCACCGCGACCCGCACAAATACACGTACTGGGACTATCAGGCCGGCCGCTGGAGCCGCGACGAGGGGCTGCGGATCGACCATCTGCTGTTGTCGCCACACGCCGCCGACCGCATCGCCGACTGCAACATCGACAAGAGCCCGCGGGCCAAGGAACGCGCCTCGGACCACACCCCGATCTGGTGCGAATTGGCCGTGTAGCTAGTGGAGCATTTCGCCGAACAGGTTCTCGTCCGGTTCGAAATGCTCGAGGCTGGGGTGGTCGAAGCAGATCGCGCAGCTGCCATATGCGGGGTCGATGCGCACGACGGTCGCCGCGAACGGCATCGGCTCGCTCGAGCCGGCGACCCCGAACGACCCGCGTACCCGCGAGCCGATGTCGTGGCACACACCGTCGATCAGCAATCCGCCCATCGACCAGTTGATGGCGTGGTATTTGCCCTCGCCGATCGTGACATCCAAGGCAGGCAGCAAGTACCGGCGGTCCCGGCGCAGCTCCGAGTGGTCGATCCAAGGGCGACGCATTTGCATGGCGCGCATATTTGGCGAATTGGACGAATGCACCAGAAAATTGATGCTTAATTGTTTCCGGGCTCCATAGATTCGATCGCTGCTACATTGTGAATGCGGTCGGCAATCGCGGCAAAGGTGTCGCCGCGTTCGGCGATCACCGTGCGCGGGAACAGCACGAGCACGGTCTCGCCGGGATACACCTCGTCGAACCGGTGCACCGCGACGAGCCTCTCCTCGCGCATGACGGCGAGGGGGAACGCGCCCTCGGGCACGACCGACGCGTAGTTTTCCGGGAGCGGCATCTCGCCGATGCCGAATTCCTGGCCGGCGATCACGATGCGCCCGCGCGCGCCGGGGAGCCGCGACAGGCCGGCAAAGGCCGGTGCGGCCAAAGCCTCGGCGGAAAACGTCGTCTCGAACTGGAAGTGCCGGGCGATCGAGGCGGCAAAGCTGGCGTCGGCGATGCGCAGCACGATCGGCATGTCGGGATTGCGCACCCGCCCACCGAGCGCAATTTCGAGGTTCAGCGTGTCGACATTGGTCAGCGCGACGAGGCTGTGCGCGGCACCGAGGTTGCACAGGTCGAGCGTGTCGTCGCGGCTGGCGTCGCCGGTCAGGAGGTCGAAGCCCTGGTCCCGCGCCCGCTCGATCAGCGCCGGGTCGGGCGAGCGCTCGACGACGACAAGCGACCGGCCGGAGCCGAGCAGGAGGTCGATCACCCCCGACCCGATGCTCCCCGCGCCGCAGACGACGATGTGCCCGCGTCGGCGGATGCGCCGCAGCCCCTGCATGCGCACATAGCGCGCCTGGGTCAGCATCGATGCGGCGAAACCGATAAAGATGCCGGTCAGCACGACCCCCGCCAGCATCAGCATCATCGCGATCAGGATGTCGAGATCGCTGTTGCGGTCCGGGGTCAGGTCGCCGTACCCGGTGGTCGTCATCGTCGCGAGGACGAAATAGGCGGCCGTCAGCCAGTGCGTGCTGAAGGCGTAGCGGAAATGCCAGGTGCCCACGGCAAAAAGCATAAGCGCGGCCAGCGCGAACATGGCCATGAACCGATCGATCCGCCGCAGCCGCGCGCGCCATGGCAACCTGGGCATCCGCGGAACGATGGCATCGCCGTCGGCCATAGCCGGCCGGCGCGGCGTCGATGCGGCGAGTTCCTCGAGCGTCCCATGCAGGACGAGCCGCACGCCGCGTGCGATCCGCTCGTCACGGTCGAACCGGATCCGTTCGCCGATCGCGACGATGCGGAGATCGAGCGATTCCTCGGCGTCGGTGATCGTCTCGCCGGTGATGCCCGCCTCCTCGGCCGTGCGCGAGGCAAAGGCGGTCAGCGGCCCGCCGCGCTCGGGGAATTCCAGCCCGCGGAACGAAGACGGGTCGAGCGCGACCGCGGCATAGGTCGAGGCCGACAGCCAGGCCAGCGACACGACCGAGCAATCGGGCAGGTTCTGCTCGATCTTGCGCGCCAGCGTGCGGTTGAACTGGCGCAGCACGATGCGGATCTGCGGGTTGACGTCGCGCGCCCTGAGCGCGGCGCGCAGATTGAGCTGGTCGTCGGCCGAGAGCGCCAGGATCGTCACTGCCTCGGCGACCCCGGCGCGCTCGAGGCTGCCGAGCCGCCCGGGCAACCCGGCAACAAAACGCGCGCCGATCGCCTCTACCTGGCTGGCGAACTCGGCGTCCTCGCTCCACAGAACGGTGACATGATGGCCCTGGAGTTCGCAGATTTCGCGCGCGGTGTTGAGCGCCAACGCATCGCCGCCGACGATCAGGACGGCAGGCAGCCCAGAGCCGTTCATCCGCCCGTCGAGCAGCCGGGGGGCGGCGGATAGCGGTGGCGGACGCCGTCGCGGTCGGTGACGATCCACTCGCCGGGTGTGTCGCCTTCGTGTGCCGCGCTCGCCGCGATCGGCGCCTTGCCGTAGCCGCCGGGGATATCGAGCACGTAGGTCGGCTGGCACAGGCCCGACACCCGCCCGCGCAACCCCGCGACGATCTCCCGCCCGCGCTCGATATCGAGCCGGAAATGCGCGGTACCCGGGGCGAGATCGGGATGATGCAGGTAATACGGCTTGACCCGCATCGCGACGAGCCCGCGCAACAGGCTTTCGAGCACGGCCGGGTCGTCATTGACCCCTCGCAACAGGACGCTCTGCGACAGCACCGGGATGCCCGCCCGCGTCAGCCGGCCGACCGCGCCCTTCACCGCCGGCGTCAGCTCGCGCGGATGGTTGGTGTGGATCGCGACATAGACGGCCTTGTCGCTCTCCAGCGCCGCGACCAGCGCGGGCCGCACCCGCCCCGGATCGACCACCGGCACCCGCGTGTGAAAGCGGATCACCGCGACATGCGGAATCGCCTCGAGGGCGGCGACGATCGCCTTGACCCGCCGCGGCGACAGCAGGAACGGGTCGCCGCCGGTGACGATGACCTCCCAGATCTCCGGCCGCCCGCGGATGTAGTCGAAGGCTAGCCCCAGCGCTGCCGCCCCGAGAACCCCGTCTTTCCGCCCCACCACCTCGCGGCGAAAGCAGAACCGGCAATAGACCGGGCACACGAGGTTCGGCTTCAGCAGCACCCGGTCCGGATACCGATGCACAATCCCCGGCACCGGCGACCACTTCTCGTCCCCTATCGGGTCCGACAGATCCTGCGGATGCTCGTGAAGCTCGGCCCCGCTCGGTACGAACTGCGCCGCAATCGGGTCCGCCGGCTCCGACGGATCGATCAACCCGACCACATCCTCGGTCAGCGCCACCGAATACCGCGCCGCCACAAGCCGCAGCTCCGGCAGCCGCTCTTCGTCGACCACCCCACGAGAAACCAGATCGCCGACACCCAGCGTCACCGACCTACCTCATCTGGATTGATTCAATGCAGAACATACTAGAGCTGTGGGATGACTACCAGCGGCCTGGCGAGGCGGAAAGCTTCGATCTTGACGGCACGCACATGTATATACATTGTAGCGATACAAAGAGAGAAAATTTGGTTCCTGCAGGAGGAGCGCCAATGCAGCCGCACAGTCAGCGGCCGAATTTTGGCAGTCCTGTACACGCCGCGCGTAGAGCGCCGTCGTATCATCTCGGCAAGGAGGGCAAATGTCCGCGAGAGAGACGCCTATGAGGCGGAAATCGCGAGACGCGCGCAGTCGCCCCCAAACTGATTGGGCGCGGGTTGACGCGCTGACCGATGAAGAAATTGAGGCTTCGGTTCGGGATGATCCCGACGCGCCGCCGATAGCTGATGAAAATTGGTTTGCGACGGCAACGCTCGTGATGCCGAAGCCAAAGGAGCAAATCAGCATTCGGCTCGACCACGACGTGCTCGAGCACTTCCGACGGTATCCGCGCTATCAGACGCGGATCAATGCGATCCTGCGGGCGGTGATGGAGCACGAGAAAAAGGCAAGCTAGCCGGAGCGCGGGCGTCTCGCCCGTCCCAAGAAGAAATGCGGGCGGCACGCCCGCGCTCCTTTGCTTACACTGCTTCCAGCCGCTGGAAGGCCGCATGGAGACGGTCGCGGTCGCGGCGGGTGTCGGCTTCGCGGTCGCGCTGTTCCTCGATGATCTCGGGCTTGGCCTTCTCCAGGAAGGCCGGGTTCGACAGCTTGGCGGCGAATTTGGCGAGGTCGCCGTCGAGGCGGCCGATCTCCTTGGCGAGGCGGGCCATTTCCTTGGGCAGATCGACGATCTCGCCAAGCGCGAGGATGAAGGTCGCACCCTCGACGACGGCCTGGATGCCCTTGCCTTCGCCCATTTCGGGCTCGACCCGGGCGAGGCGCTGAAAATGGTGGCGGTGGCGGTCGATCCGGGCGGCGGCGGCCATGTCGGGATCGCGCACGAACAGAGGCACGCGCGCGCCCGGCGGCACGTTCATCTCGCTACGGACGCCGCGGATCGCCGAGATCGCCGCGATGACCCACTCCATCTCGGCGACCGCATCGGCGTCGTGGAACGAGAGGTCGGGCCAGCGTGCGGTCATCACCATCCCCGCGCTCTCGCCCGCCGATTGCCGCCACACCTCCTCGGTGATGAACGGCATGATCGGATGCAGCAGATGGACGATCTGGCCGAGCACCCAGGCGGTTGCGGCCTTGGTCTCTTCCTGCTGCGCCCCATCGCCGCCTTGCAGGATCGGCTTGGTGAATTCGAGATACCAGTCGCAGAAATTGCCCCAGACGAACTGGTAGAGCCCGTTCGCCGCCTCGTCGAAGCGATAGGCGTCGAGCGCCTCGGCGGCGGCGGTCGCGGCGGCGCGCGTGGCGCTGACGATCCAGCGATTGACGGTGAGCGTGCATCCGGCCGGGTCGAACCCGGCGACCGGCGTGCAGCCGTTCATCTCGGCGTAGCGCGCGGCGTTCCACAGCTTGGTCGCGAAGTTGCGGTAGCCCTCGACGCGGCTCTCCGCGAGCTTGATGTCGCGGCCCGGCGCGGCCAGCGCCGACAAGGTGAAACGCAGCGCGTCGCAGCCGTATTTGTCGATGAGCTCAAGCGGGTCGATAACGTTGCCGCGCGACTTCGACATCTTCTGCCCGCGCTCGTCGCGCACGATGGCGTGGATGTAGACCGTGCTGAACGGCACATCGCCCATGAAATGGAGACCCAGCATCATCATCCGGGCGACCCAGAAAAAGATGATGTCGAATGCCGTCACCAGCACGTCGCCGGGGTAGTACCGCTTCAGGTATTCGGTCTCTTCCGGCCAGCCCAGGGTCGAGAACGGCCACAGCCCCGACGAGAACCAGGTGTCGAGCACGTCGTCGTCGCGGCGCAAGGTGACGCCGGCGCCGGCCTCCGCCTGCGCCTCCTCCTCGGTCTCGGCGACGTAGACGGCGCCGTCCGGCCCATACCAGGCCGGGATCTGATGCCCCCACCAGAGCTGGCGCGAAATGCACCAGGGCTGAATGTTGCGCATCCACTCGAAATAGGTGTTCTCCCACTGGCGCGGGACGAATTTGGTGCGGCCGTCCTCGACCGCCGCAATCGCCTCTTTCGCCAGCTCCCCGGCGTTGCAGTACCACTGGTCGGTCAACCACGGCTCGACGATCACGCCGGAGCGGTCGTGGTGCGGCACCATCAGCACGTGATCCTCGATCTTGTCGAGGAAGCCGCCCGCCTCCAGATCGGCAAGCACGCGCTTTCTTGCCTCGAACCGGTCGAGCCCGCGATAGACCTCCGGCACGGCATCGGTCAGGTGTGCGTCGCGATCGAAGATGTTGATCATCGCGAGGTTGTGCCGGCGGCCGACCTCGAAATCGTTGAAATCATGCGCCGGGGTGATCTTGACCGCGCCCGAGCCCTTGTCCGGGTCGGCGTATTCGTCGGCGACGATCGGGATCGCCCGGCCAACCAGCGGCAGCACCGCATTCCTGCCGACGAACGCCGCGAGCCGCTCGTCCTCGGGGTGCACGGCGACGGCGGTATCGCCGAGCATCGTCTCCGGCCGGGTCGTCGCGACGACGATGTATTCCCCGTCCGCGCCCTCGATCGGGTAGCGGATGTGCCACAGCTTGCCGCGCGTCTCGCGGCTCTCGACCTCCAGGTCGGAGATCGTCGTGTGCATCTCCGGGTCCCAGTTGACGAGCCGCTTGTCGCGATAGATCAGCCCTTCGCGGTAAAGCGTCACGAACACCTTGCGCACCGCGGCGGCGAGGCCGGGATCCATCGTGAACCGCTCGCGCGCCCAGTCGGGCGAGGCGCCGAGGCGGCGGAGCTGGTTGACGATCGTGCCGCCCGACTCGGCTTTCCACTCCCACACCCGCTCGATGAACTTGTCGCGGCCGAGGTCGTGCTTGTCGATCTGCTTGTCGGCAAGCTGATTGGTGACGACGATCTCGGTGGCGATGCCGGCATGGTCGGTGCCCGGCTGCCACAACGCATCGCGCCCGCGCATGCGCTGAAAGCGAATCAGGATGTCCTGCAGCGTAAAGGTCAGCGCGTGGCCCATGTGCAGGCTGCCCGTGACGTTGGGCGGCGGCATCATGATCGTGTAGGGCTTGGCGCTGCTCTTCGGGTCGGCGGCGAACGCGCCCGAGCGCTCCCACTCGGCATATTGCCGCGGCTCGACGAGGTCGGGTCGGTAGGTCTTGTCCAGCATCCGGCTAATCTAGTGTGTTGGAGGGGGAAATCCTACTCGGGGCACGGTCTGTACGTCCTTCGAGAAGCCCGCGGGCGGGCTCCTCGGGATGAGGAAGGCCTGGGCACCGATCAGCTTATGCCGCACCCGACTGCTCCTCATCCTGAGGAGGCGCGAAGCGCCGTCTCGAAGGACGCGCGACGATGGTGCGGTGAAAGGCTACTCCGACAGCCCGCCCTTGAACCCGAGCCACTTGTCCTTCACCTCCCGGTAGTGCTTCTCCATGTCGTAGATCTGCACGGGGAGGTGGAGTTCGGGGGCGATCAGGCGGCCGGTGGCGGCGGCGAGGTTGAACTCGGCGACCGCCCCGTCATGCTCGGCCTGGACGAGCTGCGACTCGGTGGTGAAAAGCTGCTGCTCGGAGATCAGGACGTCGAGCACCGTGCGCGAGCCAACCAGCGCCTCCTGCTGGGTGCCGGCAAGCGCGATCTGCGCTGCCCTCACCGCGACCGCGAACGAGGCGATCGAGGCCCGCGCCGATTGCAGGGTGTCCCAGGCCTGGCTTGCGGTCTGCACCGCGGCGCGGCGCGCGTCGTCGACCTGGCTGCGCCGTGCGCCGACCTGCTGCTCGGCCGCGCGGGTCTGCGAATAGATGCTGCCGCCTTCGTAGAGCGGCACGGTCACCTGCCCGACGACGCTCGCCGTGTCCTCGCGCGCGACGTTGAGGGTGATCGACGGCGCGTAGCTGCGGTTCAAGTCGCCGACGATGTTCACCTGCGGCAGGAGCTGGCCGCGCACCGCGTCGACATTGTTCTTGGCCGCAAGCTCGGTGAAGTTCGCCGAGATGATGTTGAAGTTGTCGGTCGCGGCGATGTTCAGCGCTTCCTCGCGCGTCTTCGGCAGGGCCGGGCGTTCCTTCGGCATCACGAGCCGCCCCGGAGGATGGCCGACCGCGCGGGTGTAATTGGCGCGACTGACCTCGAGCTGCCCCTCGGACGCGATCCGCGTCGCCACCGCCTGCGAATACGACGATTCGGCCTGGGCGACGTCGGTGCGCGTCACCTCGCCGACCTTGAAGCGGTCGCGCGTCGCGTCGAGCTGCTTTTTCAGCACCGTTTCGTTGTTGCGGTTGACCTCGACCAAGGTCTGATCCCGCACCACGTCGAGAAAGGCCTGACAGACCGCCTGGAACACCGTCGTCTCGGTCGCCAGCGTCTGGGCCCGCGCCGCCTCGACCGTGTTGATCGCCTGCTTTGTCTGCGCCTCGGTGCGGCCGCCGTTGTAGACGTTCTCGGTCACCCTGAGGTCGAGCTGGCGCTGGACGAAGTTCGTGAAGACCGAGGAGCCACCGCTCTGGCTCAGCGCGCCGCGCTCGAACCCGCCCTGCCCGCTGAAATTGACCGTCGGCCGCCAGCCCGACAGCGCCTGTGGCACCTGCTCGTCGGTCGCGCGCAGCGTCGCGCGCTGGGCGAGGAGCTGCGGGTTGTTGTTGTAGGAGTAGCTGAGCGCTTCGGACAGCGTTTGCGCCGACGCGCCGCCGCCCCCTGCGACCGCCCCCACGATGCCGAGGGCCAGCCACAGCACCGCTCCCCTTCTCACGCAGCTTTCACGCTGGGCCATCGAACCCTCAAAACACGAAGGCTGGCTTGGTTGCGAACTCGGCCAGCAGTGGCGTCCCCGCATCGAAGATAGCGCGACGTGCGAGGAGTTCGCCAGTGCGCGTGACAAGCGTCGCCCGGCCGATGCCGGGGCCCGGCCGCAGCACCGCCAGCATACGCCCGCGGTCGCCCAGTTGGCCCGCGATTTCCGCTGGGATCTCGGGAATCGCTCCACCGAAGAGAATCACATCGTACGGCGCCCGCGCGCGGTGACCCGAGGGCAGCGGCCCCTCGGCATAGCTGGCCGCGGCGATCCGCTCCTCGACGAGCCCGGCACGGCCGAGCCGCGCCAGCTCCGCGTCGCTTTCGAGCGCCACGACGCTGCGCCCGAGCGCCGCCGCCAGGGCCGCCTCGTAACCGACCCCGGCGCCGACCACGAGCACGGTGTCGCCGCGCCCGATCGCCGCCGCCTGGAACAGGCGCGCCGCGACCATCGGCTGCATCAAGTAGCGGCCGCCGCCCAATGGCAGGTTCTCGTCGGCATAGGCGATGCCGGCGAGGGCGGGCGGAACGAACAATTCGCGGCGGATGCGGCTGAACGCCGCAATGACCCGTTCGTCGGTTACCTTGTTCGGGCGGATCTGGCTCTCGACCATATTGGCGCGGGCCGCATCATAGACGGACATCGCTTCACCGGACTGGCGGCGGCAGGCAGCGCCGGCCCGGTCCCGATACCCGAGACCACCGGCGCGGCGGCGGTTATATCGGTCCCGCCGCTCAACCACAATGATTGCTATGGCACGGCTGCCCGCCGCACCGGTTGGCCGGGCGGCAGCCGGGCGAGCAGCGCCGCCGCGTCGAGGCCGAGACGGGGGTGCCGCCACCCCGGCGCGAGATCGCAAAGCGGCGCCAGCACAAAGCGCCGCTCGTGCATGCGGGGGTGCGGCAAGGTGAGGCGCGGCGTGTCGAGAATGAGCCCGTCGTAATCGATGAGATCGAGATCGAGCGTCCGCGCCGCATTGCGCTCGCCGCGCACGCGCCCGAATCGGCCCTCGACGGTCAGCAGCCAATCGAGCACGAATTCCGGCTCGCGTTCGGTCTCGACGAGCGCGACCGCGTTGGCGAACCAGGGCTGATCCGATTCGGGAACCGGCGCCGATTCATACCAGGGCGAACATGCCACCGGGTGGAAGTGCGGCGCCGCCAGCGCATCGAGCGCGGCAAGCCCCGTATCGAGCGGCGACGCATAACCCGGCGCGGCGAGGTTGCTGCCGATCCCGACGATGATCATGCCTGCCAATATCCCGTCTGGGCGCATCCCGGCGCCGCGCTTGACGGCGCGTTACACTCGGATGAAACTGCCGACATTCCTTAATCCCTGGAGCATGTGATGTTAATTCATCCAGATGAGCGTATCGCGATATTCATAGATGGTGCCAATTTATATTCTGCAGCGCGCGGCCTTGCTTTCGACATCGACTACAAACGCCTGCTGGAAATGTTTCGATCGAAGGGGCGCTTGATTCGTGCATTTTATTACACGGCGCTGATCGAGGATCAGGAGTACTCGCCGATCCGGCCGCTCGTCGATTGGCTCGACTACAACGGCTATACGATGGTGACCAAGCCGACGCGCGAGTTCACCGACGCGATGGGCCGGCGCCGGATCAAGGGCAACATGGACATCGAGCTGGCGATCGACATGCTCGAAATGGCGCAGTTCATCGATCACGCGGTGCTCTTTTCCGGCGACGGCGACTTCCGCCGGCTCGTCGAGGCCGTGCAGCGGCGCGGGGTCCGGGTCTCGGTGATCTCGACGCTGCGCTCGTCGCCGCCGATGGCCTCCGACGATCTGCGCCGTCAGGCCGACCAGTTTATCGAGCTTCAGGATCTCGCGCCGCAGATCGCCCGGGCCCACCACCCCCGCGACGAGGCGCCGCGGATGCGCGGCGAGCCGGTCGAGGTCCAGTGAGCCTCGCGGCGGCCGGGCCCGAGCTGCCGGGCCCCGACTGCCCGCTCTGCCCGCGCCTCGCCGGGTTCCGCACGGCCCAGCGCTGCGCGCACCCCGACTGGCACAACGCGCCGGTGCCGCCCTTTGGCGGCGCCGACGCCGAGTTGCTGATCGTCGGCCTCGCCCCCGGCCTGCGCGGCGCCAACCGCACCGGCCGCCCGTTTACCGGCGACTATGCGGGCGACCTCCTCTACGCGACGCTTGCCAAGTTCGGCCTCGCCACCGGCACCTACGCCGCCCACAAGGGCGACAGCCTCGCCCTCGCGCGCACCCGCATCACCAACGCCGTGCGCTGCGTCCCCCCGCAAAACCGCCCCGACACCCCCGAGATCGCGGCCTGCCGCCCCTTTCTCGCCGCCGAGCTCGCGCTCCTCCCCAACCTCCGCGCCGTCGTCGCCCTCGGCTCGATCGCCCACAATGCCGTCCTTTCGGCAAAAGCCCTCCGCCGCGCCCCCTACCCCTTCGCCCACGCCGCAATCCACGAATTGCCGGACGGCCTCATCCTCGCCGACAGCTACCACTGCTCGAGGCTCAACACGAACACAGGCAAGCTGACCCCGGCGATGTTCGAGGCGGTGTTCGCGATGGTGCTGGAGAGGTTGGGAAGGTAGCGTCGCCGTTGCGCACCTCGCTGCGCTCGGCCCTCGCAGCCTACATCCCGCTCTTCATGATCCGCGCCTTGTCGCGCTGCCAGTCCCGGTCCTTCTCGGCCTGGCGTTTGTCGGCTTTGCGTTTGCCGCGGGCGAGGCCGAGTTGGACCTTGGCGCGGCCGCGGTCGTTGAAATAGATCGAGAGGGGCACGATCGTGACGCCCTCGCGCTTGATCGCACCGAGCAGCTTGTCCATCTCCTTGCGGTGGAGCAGCAGCTTCCGCTTGCGGCGTGGCTCATGGTTGAAATGCGCCGACGAGCCGTATTCGGGGATGTTGGCATTGACGAGGAAGAGCTCGCCGCCCGTCTCGTCGGCATAGCTCTCGGCGATGCTGGCCTGCCCGGTGCGCAGCACCTTGACCTCGGTGCCGTGCAGCACCAGCCCGGCCTCGAGCGTGTCGGTGATCAGGTAGTCGAAGCGGGCGCGGCGGTTTTGCGCAACGTGGCGATCGGCGGCCCGCATCGCGGCTCCCTGACCCCTGAAACCAGCCTAGTTGACCAGCCCGGCCCCGCGCATCGCGTCGCGCACCTTGCCCTGCGTCTCCGGCGTCGTCTGCCACAGCGGCAGGCGCACGTCCGGGCTGCAGCGGCCGAGCAGCGAGGCGGCGTATTTGACCGGCGCCGGGCTCGTCTCGACAAAGAGCGCTTCATGGAGGGGGATCAGCCGCTCGTTGATCGTGCGCACGGTCGCGACATCGCCCTTCTGCCACGCCTCGTGCATCTCAGAGCAGAGCCGCGGCGCGACATTCGCGGTCACGGAAATAACGCCGTCGCCGCCCTGCGCCAGATAGGCGACCGCGGTGCCGTCCTCGCCCGACAAGAGCGAGAAGTCGTTGCCGATCTCCACCCGCATCTTGAGCGGCCGGGTCAGATCGTTGGTCGCGTCCTTGACCCCGATAATTCGCGGCAATTTGGCGAGCCGCGCCATCGTCGCGTTCGACATGTCGACCGAGCTGCGGCCCGGGATGTTGTAGATCACGATCGGCAGGTCGACCGCGTCGTGCACGGCCTTGAAGTGCTGGTAGAGCCCTTCCTGGGTCGGCTTGTTGTAATAGGGGCAGACGACGAGCGCGGCGTCGGCGCCGGCCACCTTCGCGACCTTCGTCGCGTGGATCGTGTGCTGGGTCGAGTTGAAGCCGGTGCCCGGGATGACCGGCGCGCGCCCCTTCGCGACCTCGACGGTGAGCTCGATGACGCGCCGCTGCTCGTCATCGTCGAGCGCCGGGCATTCGCCGGTCGTACCGATGGGCACCAGCCCGTGCGTGCCCTGGCCGATCTGCCAGGCAACGTGCTCCTGGAACGCGGACTCGTCGACCTTACCGTCACGGAACGGGGTAATCAGCGCGACGAAAGACCCTTTGAACATCGCAGACATCGATTCCTCCGACCGGGGGTAAGGGTTTACGATAATCCGGCCGGGTTTTCCCTTCAACTCCGCGATTTGCGGGGCTCGGCTTGCCCCGCCCGCCGAAAATCCATAAACACTCTGCTCACACTCATCGTCAACATTTGCAAGGCGCCGATCATTGCTCCGATTCTTACGAATATTCGCATTTTCTTTTGCGATCTTTATGTTGCCGCTGTCCGCTTCTTACGCGCAGGAGCTGGCCGGGCCCGATCTCAGCTTCGGCACGGCGGCGATTGTCGCGGCCCAGCGGGGCGATTGGGTTCAGGCCTATGCGCAGGCGGGGCAAAGCAAGGACCCGCTGCCGTCGAAGATCGTGCGCTGGCTCGACTACACCCGCAACCTCGCGGCCGGCCGCTTTGCCGAGATTTCCGATTTCATCGCCCATAATCCGGACTGGCCGTACCAGAAGACGCTGCAGCGCCACGCCGAGGCCGCGCTCGTCGCCGAAACCGACGACACCGCCGCCAACTGGTTCAAGGCGCACCCGCCGATCAGCGCCGTCGGCAAGGTTCGCCAGGCCGAGCTGATGATCAAGGCCGGCAAGACCGACGACGGCACCAGCCTGTTGCGCACGACCTGGGTCCAGGACGATTTTCTGCCCGCGGACGAGCGCAATTTCATGGCGCATTACAGCGCCTCGATGCGGCCCGAGGACAACGAGCAGCGTCTCGACCGGCTGCTCTGGGACGGCAACACCGATGCCGCGCGCCGGATGCTGCCGCTCGTCCCGTCCGACTACCGGGCGCTCGCCGAGGCCCGCCTCGCTCTCGCTTCGGGCGCCAAGGACGTCGCCGCAACCGTCGCCAAGGTGCCGACCTCGCTGCAGACCAATGCCGGCTTCCTCTTCGACGAGGTGCGCTGGCGCCGCAAGCAGAACATGTATGACGAGGCCGGGCAGATGCTGCTGGCCCATCCCGACAACCCGCAGCGGCCGCTTGCCTGGTGGGGCGAGCGCCAGATCGTCGCCCGCCAGCTCCTCGCCGCCGGCAAATCCGACATCGCCTTCAAGATCGTCGAGCAGCACGGTCTCACCGACGGCAGCGCCTATTCCGACGCCGAGTTCCTCGCCGGGTACATCGCGCTGCGCTATCTGAAAAGGCCGGATGCGGCGTTCGACCATTTCGCGCACATCCTCGCCCGGGTCGACCAGCCCTACGCCAAGTCGCGCGCCGCCTACTGGAGCGGCCGCGCGGCCGAGGCCGAGAACAAGCACGACCTCGCGATCAAGTGGTATGCCGCCGGGGCCGAAAACATGGCGACGTTCTACGGCCAGCTCTCGGCGCATCAACTGGGCGAAGACGCACCGCCGCATCCGGTGCCCGAGCCGAAACCCACCGCCGACGCTCAGGCCACCTTCGACAAGATCGAGACCCTCCGCGCCGCCGCGCTCTTCGCCGCAGCCGGCGACCGCGAGGACACCCGCATCTTTGTCGCTCACCTCGCCGAGACCGTAAAGGACCGGATGGATTTCGCGATGCTCGCCGCCTTTGCCGAGAGCCATGGGCGGATCGACCTCGCGATCACCGTCGCCCGCCACGCGATGGATGCCGGCGTACCGTTGATGGTCCACGGCTATCCGATCACGCCGCTGCCTCCCGGCGGTACGGTCGAGTCGCCGCTGATCTATGCGATCGTACGTCAGGAAAGCGCCTTCGATCAGTACGCGACGAGCCGTGTCGGCGCGCGCGGGCTGATGCAGCTGATGCCGGCGACGGCGCAGACGATCGCGCGGAAGATGCAGGTCGGCTATTCGCTGCCGCAGCTCACCAATGACGGCGCCTACAACATCACGCTCGGTCGCAACTATCTTGAGGGGTTGCTGAACGATTTCGGCGGGTCCTACGCGCTCGCCATCGCCGGCTACAATGCCGGGCCCGGCCGCGTCCGCCAATGGCTTGGGGAATATGGCGACCCGCGCGGTCATGATGTCGACATGGTCGACTGGATCGAGACGATCCCGTTCACCGAGACGCGCATCTACGTCCAGCGCGTCCTCGAAAATCTTCAAGTCTATCGCGGCCAAAGCAGCGGCACCGCCAACGCCAACGCCTTCTCGCTCGTCAGCGATCTGGCGCGGTAACTCTTTGCGCTGTCGTTGCGAGGAGCCGCAGCAACTGGGCGATCCCGGGCTTCAGGAGGCTACCCCGCCCCGAGATCGCTTGATCCCTGCGCTCCTCGCAATGACGTTCAGCTACACGTGTCCGTAGCCGAATACCAGATAGACGATCAGCACGATCAGCAGGATGCCGCCGATCCCCATGCCGCCGCCGTACCCATAGCGGGAATAGCCCCAACCACCGCCGCCAAACAGCAGCAAGATCAGGATAATCAACAGGATAAGGCCCATTTTCTGCCTTTCTCGTCGAAGTTCTCGGCGGAAGCCGATCCTCGGCGGTTGCATCGATCTGGTCTGGTAAACCACCGACGCGCTCAGGCGTTCCCAAAAAGCGAATGACTTTCCGCGGGATCAAACCCGCAACGCACGGCGTTTCGCCGGCATGAAAAATTTTGCCATCAGCGCCGCAGGCCCGAACCCGACGCCCCCGCCAGGTCAACCGCCCGCGCCCCCGCCCGACCCGAACCTGCCGCCGCCGATCAAGGAGCCGCCGTCTCCGATCCCGACGCCCCGTCCCGACGACCGGCCGATCCCGATCGACGATCCGCCGCCCGTACAGTAGACGCGGTTTTGCTACCGCGTGGCGGAGACGGGGAGGATGTGGCCGATCTGGAGGAACTTGGCCGGATTCTGTGGCTCGTCGTTGACCAGCACCTCGTAGTGGCAGTGAGGGCCGGTGGCGCGGCCGGTGCTGCCGACATAGCCGATCTGCTGATGCGCGGCGACGTGCTGGCCGACCGACACCGTGTACTGGTGCATGTGGGCGTAGCGCGTGGTGATGCCGTGGCCGTGGTCGATCTCGACGATCTTGCCATAGTCTCCGCGCCACCCGGCATAGGTCACGACGCCTGGCGCGGTCGCATAAATCTTGGAATCATAGGGGGCGTCGAGGTCGAGCCCCGTATGGAACGACTCGCGGCCGTTGATCGGGTCTTCGCGGGCGCCGAATGGGCTGCCGACCGTAAATTCGGACAGCGGCGCCGTCACCGGCAGCGCCTTCATCATCGTACGGATCGCCGCGAACTTTTCCGGGGTCAGCGTTGGTTCCGGGATCGCTTTGCCCTTCGGGATCGGCACGAACGGGCCGCCCTCTCCACGGCTGACGCCGAATTGCGAGAAAAGCCGTTTGACGTCGACACCGGCCGAGGCCAACTCTCGCTCGACCTGACCGACCGCGGTCGCGGCGCCCTTCGGCACCGCGGCGGCCTCGGCTTTCGGCCCCGGCCGCGCTTGCGCCGCGGCGGCGGCTGGGCCGGCGGCCGGGGCCTCTCGCATCGAATTCTTCTGCTCGAGCGCGGCGAGTTGGGCCTTTAGCGCATCACGCTCGGCTTCGAGCTGCTGCACCCGCCGAGCGTCGGCTTCCGCCTTGCTCAGCCGCGCCAACAGCGTCGCTCGCTCCTTCTGCGCCTGATCGAGCGCGTGGCCAAGCTGCGCGGGAGTGGCACCCTTGGGTAGCGGGGACGACACCCCCGGCGCGGGCGCCGCATTGTGCTCGGCCTCGAGCTTTTGCTGGGCGGCCGACAGCGCCGCGACCCGCCCGTTGATCGCGCCGAGTTCGTCGCGCACCTTGCCCAGTTCGTCCTGCAGGGCGGCGTTCGCGGTCTCCGCATGGATTGCGGCGACGCGCTCGTTGGCGGCGATGCCGGCGTAATGGAGATATCCGGCGATACCGGCGGCGACCGCGACAACACCAGCGGCGAACACGCCGCTCGATGTCACCAGACGGCGACGACCCCGCAACAATCCTGTCGCACGAGTTGCGAGGTGGGCCGCGAATTCTGTGTCGGGGCGCTTCAAGCTGCCCCAGCGCGGATTGTCGGTGGTCATGTCCCCCCGCGGATTCGGGCCCGCCTGTGCCCGGCCGAGCCGGAACACAGACTGGACCGCCCCTCAACGCCCCAACGCGCCGTAAACTCGGGTGCAATGTCCCTTAAGTCGCCAGGACCGTAGCGGAGCCGTCCAGGCCTTGCAACAAGAATGTTACGGATTGTTACAGCGGCATGGATAAAGCCGCTCTTGCGGTTGTTGCAAAGAAAACAATACCGAATTCACCACAGTTATTGTCGAGCATTGAAGAGTCACCCAATCGCCATGATTGCGGTGAATTTCAATCTGTGGGGATTATTAGGAGCAGCTTTGTTGTCACAAGACGATCGCCGGCCGTGTGCGATCTTTCGGTTGCGGGGCCGACCTATCGATGATCGGCAGCAATGCAACACCTGAATGTTGCATAAACGCTACAAACTTGGCGCCTCGGCTCGCTCGTCCGCGAACTGGGTACGGTAGTAGTCGGCAAAAATGCCGCCGCGGCGCAGGAGCTCGGCAAACGCCCCCTCCTCGGCGATGCCGCCGTCGCGCAGCACGATGATCCGGTCGCAGCGCCGCACCGTCGAGAGCCGGTGCGCGATGATAAAGGTGGTGCGGCCGTGCATCAATTCCTCGATCCCGGCCATGACCAATGCCTCGGTTTCGACATCGAGCGCCGAGGTCGGCTCGTCGAGGATCAGGATCGGCGCGTCGCGGAGGAGCGCACGGGCGATCGTGATGCGTTGCTTCTCGCCCTCGGACAGCGCGGCGCCGCCCTCGCCGAGCCCGGCCTCGTAGCCGCCCTCGAGCAACATGATCCGGTCGTGGATGCGGGCGAGCCGCGCGGCCCGCTCGATCTCGGCATCGTTCGCGCCCGGGCGGCCATAGGCGATGTTGTCACGCACCGACAGCGGAAAAATGAGCGGCGGCTGCAGCACCATGCCGATCTGGTTGCGCAATGACCGCAGCGTGTACTCGCGCAGGTCGACGCCATCGATCTCGACCACGCCGCTGGTCGGGTCGAAGAAGCGCGGCAACAGCCCCAGCAGCGTCGACTTGCCGGCGCCGGTCGGGCCGACAATGGCGATCGTGGCACCGGCCGCCACACGCATGTCGATGCCCTCCAGCACCGGCGTGTCGCTGCGATAGCGAAACGCGACGTCGCGCCAGCGCACTTCGCCGCGCGCGCCTTCGGCCGGCAATTCGCGCCAGCCGTCCTTGAGGTCGCCCTCGGTCTCGAGCACCTCGAAGACGCGGCGCGCCCCCATCACAGCCCCGGCGATCAGGCCCCAGCTCTGCGTGATCTGGTTGATCGGCACATAAAGCTGCGCCAGGTACGAAATGAAGACGACGAGCTGCCCGACCGTCAGTGCGTGCGACATCACCGCCCGCGTCCCGGCGTAGATGACAAGGGCGGTACCGACTGCGATCACCAGGTTGACCGCGCCGGAATAGAGCGTCTGCCAGGTGTAGAGCCGCAGAGTGGCGCGCAGGCTTTCGCGGCTCGCGCCCATAAAGCGGCCATGCTCCTCGTCTTCCTTGGCAAAGGCCTGCACGACCTTGATCGCCGACATGCCCCATTGCACGAGCGAATAGACCCGGCTCTCCCGCTCGCGCACGTCGCCGGCGACGACGACGATCTTCTTGTTGAAGGCGGAGATCAGCGCGAACAGCACCGGCACGACGGTCAGCGCCAGCACCGTCAAGAGCGGGTCGAGCGGGAACAGCACCAGCAGCATCCCGGCGAGCAGGATCAGCGCCGAGACGATCGGCAGGATCCCGTTCATCACCATCGTCTGCACCGCAAAGCTGTCGGCGGTGATGCGGTAGAGCAGGTCGCCGCCGCGCTGGCGCAGGTGATAGGCGAGCGACAGATGTTGAAGATGCGCGTAAAGAGCGCCACGCAAGTCATTGACCATGCTCTGGCCGACGCGGATCGTCGTGTAGTTGTGCCAGAGCGTGATCCCGCCGCTGCCGATATAGGCGACGACGACGCCGAGGCACGCCGCGACCAGCAGCACCTCCGGGCTCCACGATGCCGCGATCGCCACGCCGATCTTCTTGCCGCCGAGGACGTCGTCGATGACGATCTGCAGCGGCCACGGCTTGATCAACTCGAACCCGGCGATCAGGAACACCTGGGCGAGCGCCCAGGCGACCCGCCAGCGATAGGCGGCGAGATAGGGCAGCAGCTTCCGGAACATCGGGCGGTGCAGGTCTCAGGCGGTGCGCGGAGCGCCGGTCGGCAAGGGCCCGCGGTCGGGCAGATCGAGCGCGGTCAGCCCGGCCTCCGCCGCGGCGCGGTCGGTGAGCCGCCGCATCCGTCCGGCAAACCGATACATCTGCCACGCGATCCCGGCACACGTGAAGGCCCCAGCGATCGCCGCGACCGCGCCGGCCACCGGCCATCCGAGAACCAGCAGCAAGGCGCCGACCGCCAGCAATCCACCCCCGCCGCGCGCCGCGCCGGACAGCAGCGGCCGGCAGCGCAGCCGGTAGAGCCGCTTGACCCCGCCATGGTCCTCAGCGGCGACCAGGATGCGGGCGCGGTCGAGGACGCCGCGCGAGACGGTCAGATCCCAGCCGCCCCAGCCCGTATCCATTACGGCAGCGTAGCCGTGCGCGACCGCCGCGGCCATGACCCCGCCGAGCAGCGCCTCTTTCTCTTCGCCGTGCTCGCTCCAGTAGGATAGGACAAAGCCCCGGTCGCGCCACGACAGCGACGGACGCAGCCCGTCGGCAGCGGGTTCCGGTGCAGCGGCACGCAACGCCTTGAGGCGCCATTTCAGCCGCTCGTACCCGCGCACGACCGGGCCGAGCCAGATGAGGAGAGCGACCAGCGCGCGAGCCTGAAGGCCGGAAAAGCGCGGGTCGATCCGGGCGCGCCAGGCGCCGACGAGGCAGATCGTCCAGGTCAGCAGCAGCGGCAGAACCAGGAGGGACCACCATCCGCCGGCGACCAGCCCCGCCAGCGCCAGCACCGGCGCGACGACACCCCATTCGAACGTCATCGGCAGGTGCTGCGGCAGCGAGGTCGGCCGCTCGTAGAGGCTCTGGAACAGCCCGCGCCCGAAGACTCCGGAATAGATCCGCGCGGTGCGGCCGAGCAGCAGCGAGCTCGACAGGTCGCCGTAGATCCGCCCTGTCCACATCGCCTGGCCGAAGCGGTTGAAGCGCTGCGGGTGCTTTGCGTAGACGAGCGCCTCGGCCTTGCCGTAGCCGCGCTGCTGGCCGAGATAGGCCTCGACGGTGTTGCGCCGGTAGTGCCAGACCATCGCCGCCGGGCTGAACCCGATCGCATAGCCCGCGTCCTGCAGCCGCCAGCAAATGTCGACGTCGTCGCCGGCGGCGCGGAAGATCGCGTCGAACCCACCGAGCCCCAGCAGCACGTCGCGGCGAAACGCCATGTTGCAGCCGGCAATGTGCTCGGCGATCTCGTCGTCGATCAGCACGTGGCACGGCCCGCCCGGCGACACCGCGACGGCGGCCGGTACCAGGCTGTTCTCCGGCGGCGGGAAATTGGGGCCGCCGCAGGCGGCGAGCCCGCCCCGCTCCATCGTGCCGACGAGATAGGTCAGCCAGTCGGGGTCGGCGACGCAATCGCTGTCGGTATAAACGACGATCTCGCCGGTCGCCGCCTCCGCGCCGACGTTGCGCGCGACCGAGAGGCCCCTATTTTCCTGGTTGATCAGCCGGGCATAGGGATGGCGCTCGGTGATCGCGCGGGTGCCGTCCTTCGACCCGTCGTTGACGACGACGACCTCGTAATCGGGATAGTCGAGACGCTCGAGCGAGACGAGGCACGGCTCCATCGTCGTCTCGGCGTTACAGGCGCAGACGACGACCGAGACGCGCGGTGCGTGCGGCAACGGCGGCGGAATCGGCCCCGAATAGGCCCGCGCGACCTCGGCGAAGGACGGCTTTCGGTTGCGGTCCTTGTCGACGAGGCCAAAGGCCCAATCCTCGATCGGGTGGCCGCCGGTAAACCATTCGTCGGTCCAGGCGAAGACGCAGGTGCCGGCGACCCCGGCCGAAAACGCCGCGCCAACCTGCCACGACAGCGCCTCCGCCTGCACCGCCTCGCTCGAATGCATCGAATCCTCGCCGAACTCGGTCAGCACCAGCGGCTTGTCGAAGGCGATGTTGTGGAGGCGCGCAATATAGCGGCGGAAGGCGTGCTCGTTGCGGAGATAGACGTTGAAGCAGAGGAAATCGGCGAAATCGACGACGAGATATTCGGTCGACGGGAAATTGGCATAGCTGACGAGCGCGCCCGGATGCTCGGCTTTGACGACCGCATGAAGCTCGGCAAGGAAGCGCTTGACCGCTTCGGCGCCATGCCAGCGGATCATGTCGGGCGGGATCTCGTTGCCGATCAGATAGGCAAAGATCGCCGGGTGCCGACCGCACGACCGCACCCCGTCGAGTACGGCCCGGCGCACCCGCTCCTTGGTCGCCTCGCTGCCGAGAAACGCGATGTGCTGCGACCACGGCAATCCGGCGATGACCCTGAGCCCCGCCGTCGCCGCGGCGTCGAGCAGCCATACCGGGGGCACCGTGAAGACGCGCACGGTGTTGATGCCGGCCTCGATCATCAGCGCGAAATCTCGCGCGGCCGTCTCGGCCTCGGGGAACGGCGCGCCGTGGCTGCCGACGGCAAAGGGCCCGTAGGTCACGCCCTTGACGAAATACTTGTCGGGCCCGTCGCGAAAAAAGCGCCCGTCGACCCAGATGCCCGACCTGCCGGCGGCGCCGGTATCGATCGTGCGCGCGCTCATACCGGATGCCTTTCGTGCCAGGCGAGCGCGGTGCGGACGATCGTGTCCATGTCCGAATGGGTGGCGCGCCAGCCGAGGAGTTTTGCCGCAAGGCTCGGATCGGCGATGAGCGCGGGTGGGTCGCCGGCGCGGCGCGGCCCCCGATTGTGCGGCACCTTGCGGCCGCTGACGCGTTCGATCGAGGCGATCAATTCAAGAACCGAACTGCCGCTGCCGGTGCCGAGGTTGATCGCCGCGCTGTCCCCGCCCTTTTCGAGATACTGGAATGCGCGGACATGCGCGTCGGCGAGATCGGTCACATGGATGTAGTCGCGCACCGCCGACCCGTCCGCGGTCGGATAGTCTGTGCCGAAAACGCCGATCGGACCCGCCTGCCCCAACGCCGCCCGGATCGCCAGCGGGATAACGTGCGTTTCCGGATCATGCGCCTCGCCGATTTCACCTTCCGGGTCAGCGCCCGCCGCGTTGAAATAGCGCAATGCCGCATAGCGGATGCCATAAGCGCCGGAATACCACCGCAGCGCCCGTTCGATCGCCAGCTTGGTTTCACCGTACGGGTTGACCGGCGCCAAGGGCAAAGTCTCGCGCATCGGAATTTCGTCCGGCTCGCCATAGACGGCGCAGGTCGAGGAAAAGACAATCGAGCCGATTCCCGCCTCTCGCATCGCTGCGAGCAAGTTAAGTGTACCCATTACATTATTGCGATAGTACAGTTCGGGGTCGGCGACCGATTCGCCGACATAGGCGAACGCGGCGAAATGCATCACGGCGGTCACGGAATGCTGGCGCATGGCAGCGACCAGCGCGGAGCGGTCGGACAGCTCGCCGATGACCAGCGGCCCCCAGCGAACCGCCTCGCGGTGTCCGCGCAACAAATTGTCGAATACAACTGGCGTATATCCGGCCTTGGCCAGCACCTTGCAGGCGTGGCTGCCGACATATCCGGCGCCGCCGGTGACGAGGATCGAGTGAGACATGGAGAAGAGATCGGCTCGAGGATGCGGGTCGCGACCATAACGGGGCACCCCCATGATCTGTTCCCTCGACGCGGATACGACGCAGGGGTGCGTCAGCACGCCGCAACCGGCGGCGGCGGAATAAGCCGGCGCACCGCCCGTTTTGGGCTCGGTTGGTCACAACAACATGGTGAGGATTGGGTGCCATGCGCATCGCGATGATCGGGACGGGGTATGTCGGCCTGGTCTCCGGCGCCTGCTTTTCGGAGTTCGGCGCCCAGGTGATCTGTGTCGACAAGGACGCCGGCAAGATCGCCCGGCTCCAGAGCGGCGAGATCCCGATCTACGAGCCGGGCCTCGACAAGCTCGTCGAAACGAACAGGGCGGCCGGGCGGCTCACCTTTACGACCGACCTCGACGCCGCGCTCGACGGCGCCGACGCCGTGTTCATCGCGGTTGGCACCCCATCGCGGCGCGGTGACGGGCACGCCGACCTCTCCTATGTCTTCACCGCCGCCGACGAGATCGGCGGCGCGCTCGCCGGCAAGGCGCAGCGCACGGTCGTCGTCACCAAATCGACCGTGCCGGTGGGCACCGGGCGGCGCGTCGCCAATATCCTCGGGCAGCGCCTGCCGGCCGGCAGCTTCGATGTCGCCTCGAACCCGGAATTCCTGCGCGAGGGTTCGGCGATCCAGGATTTCATGCGACCCGACCGGGTCGTCATCGGCACTGACAGCGAGCACGCCCGGTCGGTGATGCACGGGCTTTACCGCCCGCTTTATCTGCTCGAGACGCCGATGGTGTTCACCACCATCGAGACCGCCGAGATGATCAAATACGCGGCCAATGCGTTCCTCGCGACAAAGGTGACGTTCATCAACGAGGTCGCCAATCTGTGCGAGGCGGTCGGCGCCGATGTGCAGGATGTCGCGCGCGGGATCGGGCTCGACGGCCGCATCGGACGCAAGTTCCTGCATGCCGGCCCGGGTTTTGGCGGCTCGTGCTTCCCCAAGGATTGCCGCGCGCTCGTCCGCACCGCCGAGGAGGCCGAGGCGCCTCTCTCGATCGTCGAGACCGTGCTGCGCGTAAATGACCAGCGCAAGCTGGCGATGGCCGACCGCATCGCAGCGATATGCGGCGGCACGCTCGCCGGCAAGACGCTTGCGGTGCTCGGCCTCACCTTCAAGCCCAACACCGACGACATGCGCGACAGCCCGAGCCTGTCGATCCTGCCCGCACTGATCGAGGGCGGCGCCAAAATCCGCGCCTACGACCCCGAGGGTATGGACGAGGCGAGGAAGCTGCTGCCGGACCTCGAGTATTGCGAGGACGCCTACGCGACGATGATCGAGGCCGACGCCCTCGTGCTGCTCACCGAATGGAACGAGTTCCGCGGCCTCGACCTCGACCGCTTGAAGCAGTTGTTGCACAGCCCGGTCGTTATCGATCTGCGCAACATCTATGAGCCACAGGACATGGTCGCCGCCGGTTTCACCTATCACAGCATCGGCCGCCCGGCAGCCCTTGCCGAATCCGCTTCGCACCTTCGCGCCCGTGCCTGACTCAGCCACCGCTTCTAAGGATCTGCCTCGATGCCCATTCCCCTGAAGCGCGTTCTCGTGACCGGCGGTGCAGGCTTTCTCGGCTCGCATCTGTGCGAGCGGCTGATCGCCGAAGGCAACGACGTGCTCTGCGTCGACAATTATTTCACCGGGCGGCGCGACAACATCCTGCACCTGCTCGACGACCCGCATTTCGAGACGATGCGCCACGATGTCTGCGAGCCGCTGCATGTCGAGGTCGACGAGATTTACAACCTCGCCTGCCCCGCCTCGCCGATCCACTACCAGTTCGATCCGGTGCAGACGACCAAGACGAGCGTGCTCGGCGCGCTCAACATGCTCGGCCTCGCCCGGCGCACCAAGGCCAAGATTTTCCAGTCCTCGACGTCCGAGGTCTACGGCGACCCGCATATCCACCCGCAGCAGGAATCCTATCGCGGCAACGTCAACCCGATCGGCCCGCGCGCCTGCTACGACGAAGGCAAGCGCTGCGCCGAGACACTGTTCTTCGATTACTACCGCCAGCACAATCTGAGGATCCGCGTCGTCCGTATCTTCAATACTTACGGGCCGCGGATGCACCCGAATGACGGCCGCGTCGTCTCCAACTTTATCGTCCAGGCGCTGAAGGGCGAGCCGATCACGCTTTACGGCGACGGCACGCAAACCCGCGCCTTCTGCTATGTCGACGATCTGATCGAAGGGTTCGTGCGGATGATGGCCGCGCCCGACGACATCACCGGGCCGATGAACCTCGGCAACCCGGTCGAGATGTCGGTCGCCGAGCTTGCCGCAATGGTGCTCGACCTCACCGGTTCGCGTTCGAAGGTCGTCCACCAGCCCCTGCCGGTCGATGATCCGATCCAGCGTTGCCCCGACATATCGCAGGCAAAGGCGCTGCTCAACTGGCAGCCGCGCACGAATCTGCGCATCGGGCTGCAGCGCACGATCGCCTATTTCGACGGTCTGTTGCGCGACCGCGGCGAGATCCCGACCGAGACCTCGGCCGCCGCGTAAGGGCCTCCCTAGGGCAGCAGGGCCGACGGATCGAAGTTCTGCACCCAGCTTGGCTCAGGGTTTTGCAGCCATGGCGGCATCGGGTTTCCCGAGCCGACAAGCGGCACGTGGTCCTGGCAGGTGCCACGGCCGGTGATGATCGTTCCCGGCGCGGCGTCGACGGTCTTCTGCTCGACCGCCGTGTACGGAGTCGCACAGATCTGATCGGCGACGAGCGGCCCCCGCGCCGCGTCATACCCATTGAACTCGGCAAATTCCGGCGGCGTGTCGCCCGCCGGCGCCAGCGCGCTCGTCCCGAAATCGGGTTTTGTCGGGATGTACGGCGTGCACCCGGAAAAGAGAACCGGCAGGACGATAAGAGCGATGGCAATCCGCATGGCAAATCCGCGTGGGCGTGGACCCCCGGAGTATCCGCGTCCCCGCGCCGCCGTGCAACTGCCGCGATCACGCGGCCCAAGCGCGTTTCCCCCGGTATTCCAGCGGAAGGGCCGGCGCAGTATTTTTGGTGGTCAGCTCGCGGACCCGGTCCCTGGCCGAATCCAGCCGTCTTCCACCGCCGCCATTCAGGCGCACGCGCTACTAGGCACTTCATGTCGTCGGTCGGCCGGGAAGAAGGAATATTGATCCGGCAGATATTTTGCGGGCGATGAACGCACCGTATAGGCTCTCCTCGCAATGACACGGCGGCAGCAAAAAAGGGGCCTGCCGAGGCAGGCCCCTGTAGGAGCGCGCGGGAGGCGTTGCGCGCTATGGGAAGACGATCTCGACGCGCCGGTTCTGCGGCTCGCGCACGCCGGCGGCGGTCGGGACGCGGTTGTCGTTTTCGCCGCGGCCGCTGACGGCCATCTGATTGCGCGGCACGCCGTCGCGGACAAGCGTGTTGGCGGTATTGTTGGCGCGGCGCTCGGAGAGGCGCTGGTTGTAGGCCTGCGAGCCGGACCGGTCGGTATAGCCGGTCACCTGGAGCTGCACATGCGCGCCGCTCCGATAGGCATTGGCCGCCTGTTGGATGATCTGCGCGCCCTGCGGCGTGATCGTGTCGCGATCCCAGTCGAAGAACACGAGGAACACCTGCCGTTGCGGCGGGGGCGGCGGCGCCGGCACGGCGGCGGGCGCCGCGACGGGAATGGGTTCCGCCGGCGGAGCGAAGTGATAGACGAGGCTCGCCAGGAAGTTATGCGTGGCGTAGCTGCTGTGATAGGTGCCGCCCCCGACATTCGGCGAATAATGGAAGCTCGGGTCCGTCGTCGCGAGATAGCGGTAGTCGACATCCAGCGACAGGTTGGGGTTGATGTTGTAGGTCGCCCCGACGATGCCCTGGTAGCCGAATTGCCAGCTATCGTCGTTGGCGAGCGCGCCGATCCCGGGCAGCTTGGCGTTCTCGACGACATCGACCGCGCCGATGCCGGCGCCGATATGCGGCGTTACCGGCCAGCCCATGTTCACATCGTAGATGACATTGGACATGATCGCGTGGCTGCTGCGGCTGCCGCTCGCGCCCGGCACGTGGAAGCCGGCTACCGAAAGCCGGTCCAATCCATTGTTGTGATAGACGTATTCTTCCTCGAACCGCCACGGCCCCATCTGGTAGCCGGCACGGGCGCCGACGGAGTAGCCGTCGTCGAAGCTTTTTTTGATCGTCGGCCCGCCGCCGCCATGGTCGTGCGCGTCGGTCAGGTCCGACCAGCCCGCCTCCCCGCCGATATACCACTGCGCCTGCGCTGGTACGGCGCAGGAAAGTGCCGTCACCGCGACGCACCCGCCGAGCAGTGCCAGAAACCGCTTCGTCATTTGATGGCCCCCTATGCGAACGACAGGGCGGCTTTGCGTCCTGTCTGCACTCGGGTATACGCCGCGTTTTCCGAAACGATCCCTGGCTGAGTAACCCGGTCGCGGGAATGCCTAAGGGTGCACTACCGCCCGTTTCACGCGGCGCCGTTTCTTCGCGTTCTGCACCCGTCGAGGAAGAGCCCCACCGTGCCCGCGACCCACGCCGACAGCTCGTCATTTCCGAGCGGGATGCCGAGCCCCAGGGCCCGGCGCTGCGGGCCGGTGACGACCATCAGGATGAACTGCTCGGCGGCGAACCGCGTATCGCAGGGACCCAGCTCTCCTGCGGCGATGCGCCGGTCGAGATCGCGTGAAATGCGCTCGACCCCCGTCGCCGCGCCCAGGTCGTGGAGGATCCGGGCGAGCCCGGGAAATTGGCGCGCCTCGGCGATCACGATGCGGTGAAGCGCCAGCGCCTCGGGCTTGAGCGCGATGCCGAGGATGTGTTCTCCCGCGCGACGAAGCGCCGCGTCGATGTCGGGAGCGTCGAGCAACGTCGAGTCGAAGGGCGGCATCCACCGCTCGATCAGCCGGCGCACAACCGCCTCGAACAGCACCTCTTTCCCGCGGAACCGGTGATAGAACGTCCGCTTCGAGATGCCGGCGCGCTTGGCGACCGCCTCGATGCTCGTCGTGCCAAAGCCGTGGCTCAGAAACAAAGCCGTCGCCACGTCGAGGATCCGGTCGGAAAGCTGGGCGGACTGCAGTCGCGACGGGCGCCCTCCGCGACCGCGGCGTTGGATGTGCGCGACTGGCTCGGTGACCCCCAGCATATATTGGCTCACCGTCATGCCTTCGTTATGGCGACGATTCTCCGCCGTTCAAGGAGGAAACGCAACAGGGCCGTGCATTTTCGCTCGACCGAACGGGTGGATCGGGCTGGCGTCACCCGCGCAATCCGCGCAACATCGCCACACGAAACCTCAGTGCGGGCGGCGGGGCGATGAACATCGATCTATCGGGCAAGCGGGCGGTTGTGTGCGGCGGCAGCCGGGGGATCGGGCGGGCGATCGCGCTCGCTTTCGCCGAATCCGGTGCAGCGGTGTCGCTCTGCGCGCGCGGCGCCGAGGCACTCGAACAGACGCGGGCCGAGATCGCCGCGACCGGGGCGACCACGCACGCCGCGACCTGCGACCTCGCCGACGCGGGCCAGATCGCCGCCTATGTCGCCGCCGCGGCCGAGGCGCTCGGCGGGCTCGACATTCTGGTCAACAACGCGTCGGCCTTCGGATCGGCCAACACCGAGGCAGGGTGGGAGACGAGCGTCGCGGTCGACCTGATGGCGACGGTACGGGCGAGCTGGGCGGCGCTGCCGCATATGGAGGCGGCCGGCGGCGGCGCGATCATCAACATCTCGTCGATTTCCGGCCTCGGCGCCTCCGCCCGCACCCCGCCCTACGGCGCGGTCAAGGCCGCGGTCATCCAGTACACCCAGAGCGAGGCCGCGGCGCAGGCGAAAAAGGGCATCCGCGTCAACTGCATCGCCCCCGGCTCGATAGAGTTCCCGGGCGGCTCGTGGGAAAAGCGCAAGACCGACAACCCCCGTCTTTACGACTCGATCCTGCGCAGCATCCCGTTCGGCCGGCTCGGCCGCCCCGAGGAGATCGCCTGGGTAGCGACGTTCCTCGCCTCGCCGCTCGCGGGGTGGGTCACCGGCCAGACGATCGCGGTCGACGGCGGGCAGCTGCTTTGACGCAAGGAGCCGACCGATGAAATCGGCCTATGGGCGGCAGACGCCGCCGCCGGATGACGAGCTGACCTGCGTCGAGCAGGGCAGCCCGATGGGCGAACTGCTGCGGCGCTACTGGCAGCCGGTATGCCCGAACGACCACGTGCGCGGCATCAACATGGTTGAGGCTGCGATGCAAGGGTCGGACGCGCTATGACCGACATCGCGGTCAAATCGGTCGAGCACCTGCTCGGCACGCCCGTCTGCTACGCCTATGCGGTCAAGGCCGGGAAGTTCGTGTTCCTGACCGGGCACGAGGCCTATGACTGGGAAACCGGCGCCCTCGATTACGCCGTCGCCGGCGCGCCGGGCTTCCCGCTCTACGGCCAGCACCAGAGCCGGCGCGAGGCGGATTTCGTCTTCGCCCGCATGCAGCGGCTGCTGCACGAATTCGGCAGCGACCTCGCGCACAGCCTCCGCCTCGACCAGTACTACCCGAACCCGCGCGCCGTCACCGGCTATCACCTCGCCCGCCACGACGCGTTTCGCGACTACATCCCGCCGAGCACTTCGGTCGTCATGGAGCGCGTCTTCGGCGGCGCGTCGACGATCTCGACCTCATTGATCGCGGTCGAGCGCGGCCACGAGATCAGGAAGATCCACCCGCCCGGCATCACCTCGGCGCCGACCTCGGGGTATGTGCCGGCGATCGTCTGCGACGATCTCGTCTTCGTCGCCGGGCAGATGGCCCACAACCCGGGCCAAGGGCTCGATCCGCGTGTCGTCGTCCCGGAATGGGCCGCCTGGTTCGGCGTCCCGATCCGCAAGCAGACCGAGTACCTGATCGAGCACAAGCTGAAGCCCACGCTGGAGGCGGCCGGATCGTCATTGGAACGCTCGGTCAAGGCGCAAATCTACCTCGCCGACATCGCCGACGCGCCCGATTGCCTCGATGTGTGGAACCAATACTACGCCGGCATCCCCTGCGCCGTGACCGTCGTCCCGACCAAGTCCTTCGCGACCCGAGGCGGGATCATCGAGATCAACCTGATCGCCCTGGCAAATGGGGCGATACGCCGGAAAGAAGTTGTCGAGGCCGACCTCCCCGGCATGGCCGCCTACGGCCCGCACATCAAGATCGGCGAATTCTTCCTCCCGTCCGGCCTGATGCCGATCGACCACCACGGCCACGTCGCGGGCCACAACACCCCCGGCTTTGAAGGCCTCTCCCACGCCGGCGCCACCCAGGCCGCCGCGATCTACGACTACGCCGAAGCGTTGTGCGCCGCCGCCGGCACATCGATGGCAAAGCTTCTCCGCGCCCAGTATTTCTGCGCCGACGTCGCCGCCTTCCCCGGCGTCGCAATGGCGTGGTCCGCGCGCCGTGGGAAACAGCCCCACCCGTTCGTCTGCGTCCAAACCCCCATGCCGATGCCCGCGCCGGGAATGGCGGTGATCGCAGATTTCTGGATCGCGACGTAGAGCCCTAAACCCCAGAATTCCCCCTCTCCCCCCATTGGGCGGAGAGGATTCTTCGTTACCCGCCCAGCGTCACGCCCACCAGCCTCCCGATCCCGTAAGTGATCGCGGCGGCGAGAAAGCCGGTCGCCAGTTGCCTCCCGGCGGAAAGGGCGAGGCTTCTTCCCGTGAAGAGGGAGGTGCCGGCGCCGATCATTATCAGGGCCACGCCGCCGCAGGCGAGGCTCGCGCCGAGAGCCGGGAGCCCGTCGAGCCAGAAATACGGCGCCACCGGGAAGATCGCGCCCGCGGAGAACAGTGCGAACGACGAGCCGGCGGCGGACCAGGCGGAACCGCCGAGCTCTTCGGGATCGATGCCCAATTCTTCGCGGGCCAACGTGTCGAGCGCGGTGTCCTTGTTGGCCATCAGGCTTTTCGCCAGCGCGCGGGCCTGCGCCTCGTCGAGGCCCTTTGCCTGGTAGATGAGGGCCATCTCCTCCTCTTCCTCCTCAGGCATCCGCTTCAATTCGTCGGCCTCGACCGCGATCTGCCGCTCGCTCAGTTCGCGCGAGCTGGTGACCGAGAGCCATTCGCCCATCGCCATCGAGCAGGCGCCGGCGACAAGACCCGCGAGCCCGGTGAGGAGGATGGTCTTCCCCTGCGCTTCGGCCCCGGCGACGCCCATCACTAGGCTGAGGTTGGAGACGAGCCCGTCATTGGCGCCGAGCACCGCGGCCCTCAGCGCGTTGCCGCCGGTGCGGTGGCGCCCCTCCATCCGGGCGAGCGTACTGCCGCCGGCGCCCTGCGGAAATGCCGCCCCCATCGCCTGGACGACGCGGTTGTGCGACCGCTCCGCGCCCGGCAACCCGGCGGCGACCGCTTCGGGCTGGTCGTCGTATTGGACCTCGTCGCGCTGTTCGAGGGTGCTGATCGTCGGCAGGACGAATTGCGGCCCAAAGCGCCTGGCGAGCCAGGAAAGCGCCCGCGTCCGCCAGCCTGGCCCGGCCCGCTGGGCAACAGCGCCGCGGCGCGCGAGCTCCTTGCGCCACAGCTCGGCATGCGCCTCCTCGACCGCGGCGAGACGGCCGTAGACCTGGCTCAGCCGCGGGTCCGGTTCGCTCTCGGCAAGCGCGCGGTAGAGCCGCGCGCCATCGACCTCGCCGCGCAGATTGGCCTGGTAGCGGGAAATCTCATCGGGCATGGGCGTCCCCGTTTCAGCCGGGGCAGATATACCCCACGCCGCTCGGGTTCTTGAAGCATCCGACCGATTCGGGGAACACGTGCTTCGGCAGCCACAGCACGAAATCGGGCCAGAAGATGCAGACCGCGATCGTGATGAAAAAGATCGTATAGATCGACAGCGACGCCAGGAGCGCCTGCGAGAACCTGACGCCGACGAATTTCGACGCCATCAGCAGCGCCAATCCATAGGGCGGCGTGATCAGACCGAAGGCGAGCGTCACGATCAACACGACGCCCATATGCACCGAGTTGATGTTGCCGGCGTCGGTCAGCATGTTGACGATCGGCATGAAGATGACGATGCACGGCACCGGCTCGATAAAGTCGCCGACGATCGTGAAGAGGGCGACCAGCGCAAACATGATCTTGTACGGGTTGTCGCCGGCAAACCCCGTGATCCACCCCGAAACGACGATCGGTCCGCGCAGATAAGCGAGCATCCAGCCGAACGCCGAGGCCGCACCGATTGTGATCAGCGGCAGCGAATAGATCAGCCCGGCGTGGGCGAAATCGCGCGGCAGGCGCTTCAGGTGATCCCAGTTCAAAATCGGGATCACGACGACGAGGATATAGGCGATCGCGATGACCCCAGCCTCGGTCGGGGTGAACCAGCCGGTCAGGATCCCACCGAGCAGGATGATCGGGATCACGATCGGCAGCGCCGCCGCCTTGGTCGCATCGGTGAACTCGATGAGCGTCGCGCGCGGCCGGCGCTTTCCGGGCGGGCCGAAGAAATAGCAGTAGATCATCAGCCCGAACCCGACCATCAGACCGGGCGCGATGCCGCCGAGGAAGAGCCCGGCGATCGAGACGTTGCCGATCGCGCCATAGACGACCGCCATGATGCTCGGCGGCACCAGGTTGGCGATGGTCGCCGCCGCTGCGATGAGCGCGGCGACGAACGCCGGCGAATATCCCTCTTGCGACATCGGCCGGGCCATCGTCCGGCTCAGCACCGCGACATCGGCCGAGGACGATCCCGACATCCCGGAAAAGAACATGCTGAACACGGTCACGACCTGCGCCAGCCCGCCGCGGATGTGGCCGACCATCGCCTGCGACAGCTCGGCGATACGGACAACCACATTGGCCGAGGTCATCAATTCGCCGACCAGCAGGAAGAACGGGATCGCCATCAGCGCCTCGGCGTCGATCCCGTTGAAAAGCTGGGTCATGATCGACGGCAGGCTCACCGGCGTGAACAAGGTGCCGATGATGACGCCGGCCATCAGCGCGAAGGCGACCGGCACGCCGAGATAGCCGAACACCAGAAACATCACCGCCATCAGGCCGACGATGAGGCCGTTTTCGGCCGTCATATCGGAGTGGGGGTCATAGCGAGGTGGGGATCATATCGAGGTGTCGTATTCGCCGAGCATCGACGCGCTCTTGCCGTCCTCGGCGCTCGCAAAGCCGTTCCGCCAGCCGTTGACGAGCTGCTCGATCGCAAAGAGCACCACGAATGCGCCGGCGACCGGGATCGGCGCATAGAGCGACGCGAGCGGGGTCAATGACGGCATCCGGTAGGCGTGGAAGCCTTCAAGGAAATTGATAAAGCCGAAATACACCATGCATAGCCCGACCCCGATCAGCACGAGCCGGTTGAATGTCTCGATCGTGTAGCGCAGCGGGCCGGTCAGCGACTCGGCGATCGCCGAAAGGTTGAGGTGGTCGTTGCGCCGGCAGGCCGCCGCCGTGCCGATGAAGATGCCGTACACGAAGAACGTGGTCGTAACCTCTTGCACCCACAGCACCGGATGCCCGATCGACCGGGTCACGACATCGAAGAACACGGTGCAGGAAAACCCAGCCAGCGCGACCCCGCACAGCACCATCAGCATCTGCTCAATGCCGTCGAACGCCCGCCATTTCAGGTGGCGCTGGCGGTCGAGGACGAGAGAGGGAAGTTTGCTCACGGTCGGCTTGGCCGGGCGGGAGGAGCGGCAAAGCGTCCTTCGAGACGCCCGCTACGCGGGTTTCTCGGGATGAGGAACGTATTTGGTGCCATCCACAGACTTCCTCATCCCGAGGAGGCGCGAAGCGCCGTCCCGAAGGACGCTTGAACAGGCGTGCAACCCGAGACCGCCCCTAATCCTTGGCCCTAATCCTTGATCGCCCGCACGAGGGTCAGGACCTTGACGGCGCCGGGGCCGAGTTCGGCGGCAAGCTTGTCCTGGAGCGGTTCGGCGTCCTTGATGAAGCCGGATTTGTCGACGCCGTCGACGAACTTGACCCCCATCTTCTGCAGCTTCGCCATCGACTCGTGCTCGAGCTCGAGCGCCTTCGGCGGCTCGACCTTGGCGACCTCCTCGGCGGCAGCCTGGACCCAGCCCTTCTGCTCGTCGTTGAGGCTGTTCCACACCTTGTCCGAGACCCACAGCATGTTGTTGTTCGCCTCATGCTGGGTCAGCGACATGATCGGCGCGACCTCGTAGTGCTTGTTCGACTGGTAGACGTTGATTCCGTTCTCGGCCATCGCGACGATACCGGTCTGCAAGGCCGTGTAGACGTCGCCGAACGGCATGTGCACGGTCTGCGCGCCATAGGCCGGGAACATCGTGTCCTCGGTCGCGGTCGCCTGCACGCGGACCTTGACGTTCTGCAGGTCGGCGACGCTGTGGACCTCCTTTTTCCCGTACATGTCGCGGAAGCCCATCGTCATCAGCGCCATGACATGCGTGCCGGTCACCTTGGCATTGATCATGTCGAGGAAAGCCTTGGGAACGCCCGGATCGGCAAGCGACTTCAAGAGGTGCGCCTCGGAGCGGAACACGAAGTGGATCGAGAAGACCCCGGATTCGGGCTGCAGCGTCGCGCCGTTCGCGGTCGAGGTGATGCTGAAATCGACATCGCCCGTGCGCAGCTTCTGCAGCACCTGCGGCTCTTGGCCGAGCTGGGCGCCGGGGAATTGGTCGATCAGCATCGTACCGTGCGACAGCTCGGCGAGCTTGGCGGCGAAGGTGTCGCCGGCGACGCCATACGCGGTCGTTTTCGGCTGGTCGTAGGCAAAGCTGAAATGGCGCGCATCCGCCGCCCGCGTCGAGCTGCCGGCGAGCGCAATGGCGAAAAGCGCCGAAATCCCGGCGATGATGGTGTCGCGGCCCATAATGTCCCCCCTGGTCCTCGTTGCCGGGACGACCAGCCCAGCGGTCACTACTCCGGCCACTTTACGCAACCCTCGCGCAACCGTCTACCGCGCGTCCCGACGTCGGGGACGCTTCCGTCACCCTTGCGCGAGGCGGTGGCAGAGATGGGTCAGGACGGGTTCACGGAGCTGCCGGGCGGCCGCCTCGCACGAGACCCAGCGGGTTGCGCGCTTGCCCTTTTCCGGCCAATCGGGCAGCGCCTCGGTGACTTCGAGCAAATAGACCCAAACCTCGATGATCTGCTTCACGAGCGGGTTCGCGCCCGATTTTTCGGCGCGGTACATGCCGATCGCCGAGGGCGACACGCGGCCGACCACCCCCGCCTCCTCGAACGCCTCTTTGGCCGCGCTTTCGGAAAAACTCAGATGCGCCGGGATCCGGCCCTTCGGAATCCCCCATTTCTTCGACCGCTTCTTGCTGATCAGCAGCACCATCGGCTCGGCGTTGCCCTCATAGCGAAACGCGAGGACACCGGATTCGAGCAGCGGCTCCTGCCCCGGCGGCCGCGGCGGCGCCACCTGCCGCGACCGCACCATCTCGGCGGCCAGCGGGGTCGACACGATATCGGTGGCGAACCCGCGCCACTTCCGCCCCTTTCCGCCTTTGGCCTGTTTGGTCTTGGGCACGGCGGTCCGGTCGCGCAGGCGGCGGGACTTCGCCGGCTTGATCACCTTGGCCATCCGGCCGCTCCAAGTTGCTGCGCTACTCGTTAGAACAACCCCGTTATGATGCCGTCATAAAATCGTCATCGAAAGACCGTCGACCCGCAGCCGTGACGAACCCTCTCTCGCAACCGGAAAGAGGGGTTCGCCTCCGGCCCTCACCTCGACGGAAAGGGCGTTGATGCCGTGACGGAAGCTCAGTCGAACGTGGCGCGGGTGACGTCGCGGTCTTTGTCGTAATGGATCGTGATCTTGTCGACCTCGCACAGATTGATCTCGTTCCACACCGCGCTTGAGCTGTCTTCGGTGTAGACCACCTTCAGGTCCCACTTGCAGGTCTGGACCTTGGGGCTGAAATGGATGTTGACCTTGCTGCCGTCCCCGAGCGCGTGCTTGCCCAGGATGTCGTCCTCCCAATCGTCGGTCTTGCTCGGCGAAACATAGAGCTCCTTGAGCTCGTAGCCGGTCTTGTTGACGAGGGTGAAATCCTGCTTGGCGCCGTCGGCGGCGGCGGTCGGCTGGGCAAACCCCAGCATCAACACGGGTAGAGCGTAAAGTGCTTTGTGCATGGGTCACCCGTTGCGATTCGCGCCCTGGTGAGGCCCTCCTTCACCGGGCGCGTTGCCCATACCTACAGGCGAAATGTTGAACCAGCGTTAACCTCGAATGCCACGACCGCTGTCTCGCGTAGGAATAGTCTCCGGTAACGCCGAAATGAGCGTTTCACGCGCTCTTTCGGCTTGCCCTCAAAAGCATTACGATGCCCAGAATAAGGGATGCGGCCGGCAAGGCCGCGAATGCAGAGGGGAGGCGGCACCATGAGCGCATCGTCGCGTCGGGATGTTCTGAAAATCGCCGGAATGGGCGCGGCGGCCGCGGCGCTTTCGCCTTTGGCCGCATGGGCCGATGGGAAGACCATAACCCTTCTGCACGAAAGCTCGTTTATCAAAACCTTTGACGAATACATGCAGAACACGCTGGCGCCGGCCTACGAAAAGCAGACCGGGGTCAAGGTGGTCTACGAGATCACCGCCGTCGGCAGCCTGCCGTCACGCGATAGCGCGATCATCGAGACGGGCTCGGGTGCCGATGTGTCGATGCTGGCGCTCCTCTTCCCGTTCCTCTACCAGGACAAACTGCTGGACGTCAGCGATATCGCCGAAGACATGGGCAAGAAGCAGGGCGGCTGGTACGACGTCGGCAAGGAAGCCGGCATGATCGACGGCAAGTGGAAGGCGATTCCGTTCTGCAATATCGGTCAGCTGATGAACTGGCGCACCGACTGGTTTGCCGAGATCGGGGTCAAGACCTTCCCCGACACCTGGGAAGAGCTCTACGAGGTCGGCAAGAAGCTCAAGGCGAAAGACCACCCGTTCGGGTTCGAGCTCGGCCACGGCTTTGGCGACAACCACGGCTGGCTTTACCCGCTCCTCTGGTCCTATGGCGGGCACGAGGTCGAGCATGACGGCAAGACGGTCTCGATCGACTCGTCGGAAACCGCCGCCGCGGTCGATTTCGCCCGAAAGTTCTTCAAGGATTGCCTTTTGGAGGACTGCCTCTCCTGGACCGACGTCAGCAACAACAAGGCCTGGATGGCCGAGCAGATTTCCTGCACCAACAATGCCGAATCGATCCTGTGGTTTGCCAAGCGCGATTTCCCCGACATCGCCAAGGTCACCGACCAGGCGATGAACCCGCAGGGCCCCAAAGGCCGGTTCCACCTGATGAACGCGATCAGCCACGGCATCTTCAATTTCTCGCCCGAGAAGCAGGCGACGCACGATTTTCTTGCCTGGCTGATGGACGAAAAGCAGCTCGGCGCCTGGTATGCCTCGGCCGACAGCTATTACCAGCCCGTGCTGCACGGCTACGACACCGCCAAGATGTGGGACGTCGAGCCGCGCAACAAACCCTACCGCGACGCGATGGCGACGGCCCACCTGCCCGGCTGGCCGGCCCCACCCGACCGCCGCCTCGCCGAGGCGATCGCGAAATACGTCGTCATCGACATGTTCGCCAAGGCCTGTAGCGGCAGCGCAACCAAGGACGTCATCAAGAACGCCGAGGCTCAGCTCAAGGAAATCTACAAGTCCGCGTAGGGATAATCGGATGAGGCCCGCTTCTTTCCTCGTCATTCCCGCGAAAGCGGGAATCCAGGGCAAACGCTCCGTCGCACGCCCCTGGACCCCCGCCTTCGCGGGGGTGACGGCTGGAAGGAAGGTCATCCTACCTAAGCGGCAAGAACTCTAAGGCCGAGGGCACGCAGATGGCCGTCCGCACCGAACCTATCGTCGCCGTCCGCGGCCATGCGCGCCGGCGCGTCTCGCTCGGCGAATGGCTCGACCGCGGCAGCGTCTTCAGCTGGCTGATGATGGCGCCGCCGATCCTCTTCCTGGCGGCGCTTGTCGGCTATCCGTTCTTCTACGGGATCGCTTTGAGCCTCGAAAACCGGATGGTCGCCCACACGGGCACCTTCGCGGGGCTCGGCAACTTCATCCACGACGCGCACGACCAGGTGTTCTGGCAGGTGCTCGCCAACACCTTCATCTACACCGCCGCCGCGACGGTCCTGAAGATGATCCTCGGCCTTGGCCTCGCGCTGGCGATGAACCAGCAGTTCCGGATGAAGAATATCGTCCGGGCGTTGCTGCTTCTGCCGTTCATCGTGCCGACCGTGCTCAGCACGATCGCGTGGATGTGGATGCTCGACCCCGCGTTCAGCGTCGTCAACCGCGTCCTCGTCGATCTCGGCTGGCCAAAACCGGGGCCCTCCTGGCTCGGCAACCCGATCCTCGCGATGTGCTCGATCATCGTGATCAACACCTGGCGCGGGTTGCCGTTTTACGGGATCACCCTTCTCGCCGGGCTCCAGACCGTACCGATCGAGCTGTACGAGGCGGCGACGATCGACGGCGCCGGCGCCTGGCAGCGCTTCCGCTTTGTCACCCTGCCGATCCTGCAGCCGATCATCCTGATCGTGACGCTATTCTCGGTGATCTTCACCTTTGCCGATTTCCAGCTCGTCTACGTCCTGACCCACGGCGGGCCGCAGAACGCCACCAACCTGCTCGCGACCTATGCGTTCGACATCGGCATGGGCGCGGGACAGCTCGGGCTCGGTGCCTCGGTGGCATTGACGATGCTGCCGGCGCTGGCGCTGTTGATCGTCGCGATCTCGCTCTATCTCAGAAAGAAGGACGCATGATCACCGGCCAGGGCCCGATTCGGCGGACGGTGCAAGTGTGGGCACCGGTCCTCATCTTTCTGCTGATCACGCTCTTGCCGTTCTATTGGATGGCGATCACGTCGATCAAACCGAACAGCGAGCTTTACAGCACTCACACCAACCCGCTGCTCGTCCACGCGCCGACCTTGAAGCATTTTATCGACCTGTTCCGCACCACGAACTTCCTGTTGTGGACGTGGAACACCATGGTCGTCGCGGTCGTCTCGACGGCGATCTCACTGGTGCTCGGCACGATGCTCGCCTACCCGCTCGCCCGGATCAATTTCCCCGGCGCCGGGCTCATCGCCATCGGGGTCGCCGCGGTCTATCTCGTGCCGCAGCCGCTGCTCTTCATCCCGCTTGCCGACATCATCAACCAGCTCGGCCTCGGCAACACGCTCACCTCGGTGATCCTGACCTATCCGACGATGCTGGTGCCCTTTGTCGCGTGGCTGCTGCTCGGCTACTTCAAGACCGTTCCGATGGAACTCGAAGAGGCCGCCCGCATAGACGGCGCCAGCCGGATGCAGACGATGCGCCGGATCTTCCTGCCGCTCTGCACCCCGGGCTTCATCTCGGCCGGCATCTTCGCCTTCACCCTGGCGCAGAACGAATTCCTCTACGCCCTCATCTTCCTGACCAAAACCACGGTCCGCACCGTCCCGGTCGGCGTCATCTCCGAGCTGATCAAGGGCGACGTCTTCTACTGGGGGCAGCTGATGGCCGCCGCGCTTCTCGGCTCCGTCCCGGTGGCGATCATCTATTCCTTCTTCGTCGAGCACTACGTCGCGGGCCTGACCTCGGGCGCGGTCAAGGGTTGAGCCGCCCGCCGCAAAGCCGATTTGCCGCAACGCAGCCTTGCCCCCATTCGGTATGGTAGGTTTCCCGCCAAAGGCGGGATGCGGAAAGAGCCTGCAGCATCAGGTGAGGAGACGGCGCGTATGCCATTGACCCGCAGGGAATTCGGTTTGGCCGCGCTGGCCGCCGGGGCGCTGGCCGCGACCCCGGCTCGCGCCGCCGACAAGATTCATATCGGCATCCTCCCGCTCGCCTCGCACTCGCCGACCTTCATCGCCCTCGCCAAGGGCTATTTCACCGAAGCCGGGCTCGACGCCGAGTTCGTGACCTTCGAGGCGTCGGAGCCGATGGCGGTGGCGATCGCATCGGGCGATGTCGATTTCGGCGTGACCGCGATCACCGGCGCGCTGATCGCCCTCGCCGGCAAGGGCGTCGTCAAGGTGATCGGCGGGGCGCTTGAAGAGGCGCCGGGGATCGAGGGCGAAAAGATCCTCGTATCGAAAAAGGCGCATGACGAGGGCATCACGACCCCGGCGCAGCTCAAGGGCCGCATCTTCGGCATCACCACGGCCGGGTCGTCGTTCCAGTACATGGCGCACAAGATCGCGCAGAAGGAAGGGTTTCCGGATTCGGCGATGGAACTGAAGCCGCTGCAAAAGGTGCCTGTGGTCATCGCGGCGCTCAAAAGCGGGCAGATCGACGCCTGGTCGATCCAGCCCAATATCGCCGACAACCTGGCGAAGACGGGCGATGCGTTTGTGATCGGCAAGATCTCCGACTACGCGCCCGATTACCAGGTGACGACGGTCTTCACCTCGACCGTGAACATCTCGAAGAAACCCGATCTCGTGAAGCGGTATCTCGCCGCCTATTCGAAGGGCGTTGCGGATTACAACGCCGCGCTCGTCGAGAAGACGATGGATGAGAAGGACGTCGCCGCGATCGTCGCGATCATCCACAAATACGTCTATGCCTCGACGCCATCGGAGAAGGCAGACCCGATGATCCGCGCCGGGGCGATGCGCATCGCCCCCGACGCCCGCCTCAACCTTGCCAGCGTCAAGGACCAGCTCGACTGGTTCAAGAGCGAGAAAATGGTGCCGGCGGATGCCTCGATCGAGAAGCTCGTCGATACGAGTTTTGTGAAGACTGACTAGTGCCGCACTTCGTTGTCGTTGCGAGGAGCCGAAGGCGACGCGGCAATGCCGGGCCACAGGAGACCTCTCCGCCCGAGATTGCTGCGGCGCCCGACGGGCGCCTCGCAATGACAATTCACCAGAGGCGGCACTAATGCGCGTCACCATCGACGGCATCAGCCACGATTACGGCAGGACACACGTTCTCCGCGACATCGCGCTGACGATCGACGAGGGCGAGATCGTCGCGGTGATCGGGCCCTCGGGATGCGGAAAGTCAACGCTGTTGCGCTTTATCGGCGGCCTCGAGCGGCCGGATCGCGGGCGCGTCCTGCTGTCCGGCGAGCCGCCGACGGGTTCGCTCAATCCGCTCACCTACATCTTCCAGGATTTCGCGCTGCTGCCGTGGCGGACCGTCGAGGGCAACGTACGGCTGGTGCTCGAAGACCACGGCATCGGCGAGCGGGCCACGCGCGAGATCGTCGACGACGTGCTCGCCCGCACGGGACTCTCGGACTTTCGCACCGCCTGGCCGCGCCAGCTTTCCGGCGGGATGAAGCAGCGCGTCGCGATCGCCCGTGCGCTGAGCGTGCGCCCGGCGGTAATGCTGATGGACGAGCCGCTGTCGTCGCTCGACGCGCAGACCCGCGAGCTGCTGATGGACGATCTCGTCGAATTATGGGCGCGCGAGCGGTTTTCGGCCTGCTACGTGACGCACAACCTTGCCGAGGCGGTGCGGCTCGGGCATCGCATCATCGTGCTGTCGCGGCGGCCCGGCACGATCCGCGAGGAGATCGCGATCGACATCCCGCTCGCCGAGCGTGCCGGCCGCCCCGCCGAGCTCGACGGGGTCCAGCGCCAGGTGTGGACGCTCCTGCGCGAAGAGGCCCGAGAGGCCGACCGCGAGCTGACCGATGCCGCCTGACGCGGTTTCGGCTGCCGCCGCCCGCGCCGTCCCGTTCCGCGGCGGCGGGTTTCGCCCGCGGCGGATCTGGATCATCGGGCCGATCGTCTTCGTGGTGCTGATCCTCTTGTGGCAAGCGGGTTCGCAGACCGGGGTCATCAGCGATGTCGCGCTGCCGTCGCCCGTCGCGGTGTTCGGCGCATTTCATGATCTGGTCGCGACGGGGATGCTGTGGAAGCATCTCGGCGCGAGCCTCTATCGGCTCGTCGTCGGCTGGACGCTCGGCACGCTGTTGGGGGTTGCGATCGGGCTGTCGATCGGATTGTTCTCGCTTGCGCGGGCCGGGCTCGTGCCGCTCGTCTCGGCAGCGTTCCCGATCCCGAAAATCGCCCTCCTGCCGCTCTTCGTGATCTGGTTCGGCACCGGAGAAGGGTCGAAGGTGGCGACGATCCTCTTCGGCACGCTGTTCCCGACCGTCGTCGCGACCTACGGCGGGATCGACAATGTCGATCGCAACCTCATCCGCATGGGCCAGTCCTTCGGCCTCAAATGGCTGTCGATCGTGCGCAAGATCGTTATCCCCGGCGCCTTGCCGGCGATCCTCTCGGGGTTCCGCATCTCGGCGTCGATCGCCGTGGTGCTGCTCGTCGCGGCCGAGATGATCGGCGCCCAATACGGCATCGGCGCCTATATCCTCGAGGCAGGCGCCCTCTTCGCCACCGACCAGCTCATCGCCGGCGTCGCGATCCTGTCGGGGCTCGGCCTCGTGATTGGCTGGCTGATCGGCCGCGCCGAGCGCCATTTCCTCGACTGGCGCACTTAAAGGGCGCCGGGCGTCTCGCCCGCGTCTTGACGAAAACCTGCGGGCGGGACACCCGCGCTCCTTTGCTTTCCACGATGGCGCACTTCGCCCTAGAGTTGGCAAAACACTCGGGAGGAGACGGGCAATGAAGATGCGTCTCGCGATCGCGCTGCTGCTGGCTGGCTTCGCTCCCGCAATCGCCGCCGACATGCCGTCGATCGATCTGCCGCGGGGGCCTTATGCCACCGGGGTGAAGTTCGGCGAGTTGCCGGCGAACCATCCGTGGGGCGGGGTCATCGCGGCGACGCCGGGGGTCGACGGCAAGAGCATCTGGGCGTTCGAGCGCTGCGGCGGCGATTGCCTGAAAAGCCCCGACCTCCCGCCGGTCCTCCATTTCGACGCGAGCGGCAAGTTGCTCGCCAGCTTCGGCGCCGGGATGTTCGTCTTCCCGCATGGCATCGCGCTCGACAAACAGGGCAACGTCTATGTCGCCGATGCCGACGGCAAGAACGGCAAGGGTGATGTCGTCGTCAAGTTCAGCCCCGAAGGCAAGGTGTTGATGACGCTCGGCCATCCCGGCATGCCGGGCAGCGCCGAGGGGTATTTCGACAAGCCGACCTCGGTCGCGATCGCGCCCGACGGCACGATCTTCGTCGCCGACGGGCATGGGCCCGGCTCGAACGCGCGGATCGTCAAGATCTCGGCCGACGGCAAGTGGCTCAAGACCTGGGGCAAGGAGGGAAAAGGCCAGGGCGAGTTCGACGTGCCGCACGGCATCGCGCTCGACAGCCAGGGCCGCGTCTTTGTCGCCGACCGCTCGAACAGCCGCATCCAGATCTTCGACCAGGACGGCAAGTTCCTAGCCGAGTGGCGGCAATTCGGCCGCCCGAGCGCCGTCTTTATCGACAAGGACGACACGCTCTACGTCGCCGACTCGCAGACCGAAGACAAGACGGGCTGCACCCCCGACCCCGGCTGCCGCCGCGGCATCCGCATCGGCAGCGCCAAGGACGGCACGGTCAAATACTTCATCCCCCGCGCCAACCCGCCGGCCGATCTGTCGGGCGGCGAAGGCGTCGCGGCGGATGCTGACGGAAATGTGATCGGCGCGGAGAATGTCGGCAAAGGGCTGCGGAAATACGCGAAGCAGTAGCCGCCCGCCGCTACCTTCCCGTCAGGTGCGTCAGTTTGAGGCATTCCTTACACAAACCTGACACGCGACCTTCTCAAGGAACGCCCCGGCAACGGCGTTGTTTTGTACGCTGGGGGACATTCGGATCGTGGATGAGATGTCGCTGTCTGCAATGACGGGCGAGTCAAAGCGCTGGCGGGACATGGCCGAAGAGGCCCGTGCCAAAGGCGAAGCGATGAAGGACGAGGTCGCGCGGCGTACCATGAAAAAGGTCGCCGAGGTCTACGACCGCCTGGCGGGGCGCGGGGATAACCCGCCTCCGCTGGCCAAAGTACCAGAGCAAGGCGCCGGCCGCTAAGCCGCTGCCTTCACCCTCCGCGGCGGAACCTCGACAGGTGGGCCGCGATTCACCATCAGACACGGGGACGGCCCCGGTCCTTGGCGAGAGAGGTGGCGGGATGCCCGCGAAATCACAGGCACAGCAGAAGGCGGCAGGCGCGGCTCTGTCGGCCAAGCGCGACGAGCGCAAGGTCGCCAGCCTCAAGGGCGCGTCGAAGTCGATGTACAAATCGATGAGCGAAAAACAGCTCGACGATTTCGCATCGACCAAGCGCAAGGGCAAACCGCAGCACGCCGCGAAATCGTCCTGACGCGCGAGCGGCGGCGCATCGCGAGTGGGGCGGCGATGCGGCTTACCCGGCGCCATATGGTGCGCCTGGCCTTGGCGGCGTCATCGGCCGCGGTACTGCCGGCCTGGGCGGCGAGCGACGATCGCGCTGTGTTCTGGCAATTCGGCACGGGGGAGTCGGCGAGCACAATCTTCGGCTATGAGCGCATCGCAGCCTCGCTGGTCGCCGGTATCGTGGCAGAGGGGGAGAGGCGCGCGATCGCCGCGCAACGGCTGATCCAGGACTTTCCGGCGACGGTGGTGATGCCGCCGATGAAGATCGACCCCTCCTTGCCCCCGGTCGTCGGACAGCTCGACGCGAAGACGGCGGCGGCGTTCCGCACCGTCGTGCAGCAGAGCTTTGCGCGACTCGCGCCGACGGTCGAGCGGATGCCGGGGATCGAGGCGACGATCCTCATGATGGGGGAGGGACAGACACCGCCGAGCCCGACGGCGGGTGGCACGATCGCCGAGCGCGCGGTGCAGGCGGGGCGGCGGTCGATGGTGCTGATCTCCGACACCGAGCTGAAGGGCATGGTTTTCGCGCCCAACCTCGGCGCGCTCGACAAGCGTATCGGCCAGCACACGATCGCCTATATGCTGGATCTGCGTGCGAAGGGTGGACCGATCGGCCGCCAGTTCGAACAGCTTTATGGCGGCGCGGCGCGGTGCCGACATCCACAGCCTGTCCGAGGAACTGTCGCGGCGCGGCGCGACGCAGATGCTCCAGAGCGACGGGATCAAGTACCTGCTGGGCAGCCGCCTCGAGGCCGTGCTCAAAGGGAACGAGGCCGGGTCCGGCGCCTTTGTCCTGATGCCGCTGGAGATGCTGGTCGGCGACGACGGGATCGTCGCCGCGTTGCGGAAACGCGGAGACACGGTTTCTGCGGTGGCTTAAGCTCCCCCGGCTCGTTGATCCCTCCCCTTGATCGAGAGGGGAGACTTCCCTCGCCCATGCCCGGAGCCCGCACATGCCCGTGGAGATGATCGGCTGGATCGCCCCGCGGGTGTCGTCGGAAATCATCCCGCCCGAGGGGCCGCCCTTCGACGCCGAGGTCGTTGCCGAGACCGCGCGCATCCACGAGGGCGCCGGCTTCGATCGCGTGCTGATCGGGTATTACTCGGACGCGCCCGACGGGTTCCTCGTCGGCGCCCAGGCCGCGTTTGTCACCACGCGGCTGGGGTTCCTCCTGGCGCACCGCCCGGGCTTCGTCGCGCCGCCGGTCGCGGCGCGAAAGCTGGCAACGCTCGACCAGCTTTGCGGCAGCCGGCTCGCCGTCCACATCATCTCCGGCGGCAGCGACGCCGATCAGGCGAAGGACGGCGACTGGACCGATTCCGAAACACGGTATCGCCGCTCCGCCGAATATATCGGCCTCCTGCGACGCTGCTGGACCGAGCCCGGGCCGTTCGATCACGAGGGCGAGTTCTTCAAGACTCGCGCCACCCATTCCGACATACGCTGCCGGCAGGAGCCGCACATCCCGATCTATGGCGGCGGCGGGTCGGACGCGGCGATCCGCGCTCTCGCGCCCGGCGTCGACGTCTACATGCTGTGGGGCGAGCCGCTCAAGGAAACCGCCGCCTTCATGGCCCGCGTGCGCGCGGCAGCGGCGCCATACGGCCGTACCCCGACCTTCAGCCTCTCGACCCGCCCGATCCTCGGCCGCACCGAGGGCGAGGCCTGGGACCGCGCCCGCGGCATTCTCGACCGCATCCTCGCCCGACGCGGCGGCGCCGCGGCCCCGCAGCGACAGAACGCCGGATCGAAGCGCCTTCTCGCGGCCGCCGCCGATGCCGAACTTCACGACACCTGCCTGTGGACCCCGCTCGCCGTCGCGACCGGTGCACAGGGCAACTCGACCGCCCTCGTCGGCACTCCCGACACGGTCGCTCGCGCGATGCTCGAATATTACAAGCTCGGCGCCACCAGTCTCCTGATCCGCGGCTACGACCCCCGCCCCGACGCCGTGCAATACGGCAACGAGCTGATCCCGCGGCTACGGGAGCTCGTCGCGGCGCATGACCTGAAGAAACACGCCCTGCCCTAGGACCACAGTGCCCAGGCGCCGGTGATCAAGACCACAAGTGCGATCAGCGCGTTGGCGGTCATATGCGCGACGACCGCATCGGCAAGCTTGCCGCGCCGATATTGCGCGAGGGCAAACGCCATACCCGCCGCGGTTCCGGCCATCCACCTGCCATGCAGCAGTCCAAAGGCAACGGAGGACAGCACGAACGCGATCCAGTTGAACCGTTCCGCCGCCTCTCCTTCGAATTCGGCAGCCGTCAGGCGCCGAAGCAGATAGCCGCGAAAGGCCATCTCCTCGACCAGCGGCACGACGAATATCGACCCGACCACCCGGAAGCCGAGCCAGATGGCCCGCTCGCCGCCGCCGAGCCCAGCGACCGCCGCACCCGTGGCCGCGCCGTCGGCCGCGCCGCCCAACCCCAGCGAGATGACGAACACGGCGCCGCCGATGCCGACGGAAAGCCACGACCAGCTCCAATCCCACATCCTGTAGACCCGAAAGGACGCGAGCAGCACGCCCGCCACGATCAAGACCCGCAACGGGTAGAGGCGGTCGAAGCCGTCCGAGAAAGCCCTGGTGACCATCATCGATCCGACGAGCACCAGAAACGGCATCAGCAATGCCGTGGCGTTCGGATTGATCTCGTGCCGAACCGCCACGCGGCGCCGAGCCGCGAAAAACCGCATTCGATGGGTGATCCCTACCATGGCCAAGGCCACGGCGAGGAACCCGATCCACCCGGCCTGCGAATGGAACGCCCCCGCGGAAAGCTGTCGGGAAAAGGAGCTTCCGATGATGACCAGGCCGACGATGCGCAGGACATTGACCAGCCAGACCGCCGTCACGGCGATCGGAAACAGCAGGAGCGCCTCGGGAAAGCGGATGCGCTCGCGGAACAGCCACAGATAAATCGCGAGAAAGGTGACGACCAGGGCGATCCCCTCGTACCCGGAGCATTGGGGCGCTATCTGGACCCGGAAACCGGGCGTCCCGAGAAGCAGCCGCGACGGCTCGGTAATCACGTCGGCATATACGAGCCGCAGCAGCCGGTCCGCGAGCACGAACGCCGCCGAACCCATCGGCCGCCAGAAGGCCTGAGCGACCTCGCCGCCGAGCCAGGCTGCCATCGCCGCCCCAAACGCCGCCATCACCGTGAAGCGCTCGCCGGAGAGGAAGTTACCCCAGTAGCGATGGGGCGCGACCGCCAGGAACCACAGGGCGGCGGCGGCCGCCGCGAGGGCGATCCCGCCGCACAGGGCCCACCCGCCGCCCGGTCCTTTGGCACCCGGGGCTCCGCTGCCGAGGCCGGACCGCGCGACAAACGCGAAGAGGAGCACGACGGCGAGGCAATGCAGCAGCAGCCACGGCTGCCATCTATATCCGTCCGAGCATCGCCGCGCGTCGGCGAGCGTGGCGGCGAGGCGGGGCGCGAGCAGCAGAAAGAAGGCGCCGAAGAAGGCGGCGAGGATCCGCAACAGATCCGGGGCCGCCGCTTCGAGCCCGACCCACCAGTTATCGCTGGCCGACATGACGGGGCTGTCGAAGCTGACGGTAAGGGCGACGCCCTCCGCGACAAGCCCCCCCGCCATGGCGCACCAGCGAACCGCCACCCCGCGCCCGGGGCCAAACACGGGCGCCTCGGAATGTGCTTCAACCATCAGAAAACCGCGCACCTGACACGACTATCCGCTGCTCCGATCCCCGCAACTCAGGCGGAGGCCGCGGGCCGCCGCCGCCGCTCGGCCAACAAGGCGACTAGGCCGACAAGAAAGGCGATTGCCACGCCCCCTGCGCGGGCGTCGATTTCGGGCGCCGCCGTTGTCGACGCGTCGACGCTCGCTCCGGCAACACCGGTTGTGTTGATGGTCAATACCTCGGTAATCGCGTACGGACCCGTCGTCGTCGTCGCAGCCGATTGGCTCTCCGCAAAGAGACTTGCCGTCGCGTTCAGCGAGGTGAGCAGTGTGTCGGTGCCGAACATCGTGTCCGAGTTGGACAGGTACGTGTTGAGGCTGACCGAGCCCAGGGAGCCGAAGCCATTTCCGCTGAGCTGGCTGAGGAACGCGGTTGCCCCAAGAGGAGAATCGAGGCCCGTGACCGAGGCTTCGATCGTCAAATTCCCCGGCGCAAGCGAGCTGAGGTTCAGCGAGCCGAGATCGATCGACAACGGATCGGTGGAGACGTTGTTGACTTGGATGTTTGTCGTGAAGGTTCCGAAGTTCTGCGTGCTGATCAGCGGATCGGCGCTGCCGGTCACGGTATAGGTGGCGTAACCCTGCTCGCTTAATCTGAGGCCAAGCATGAGGTCCGCAAACGCGGGCCTCACGACTCCCAACGCAAGAAGAAATGCCAATAGGAAGAGACTGAGAACGCGGCCGGCGAACATTTACCCTCTCTTTCCAGAGCCGCCACTGGCGGAAGACCAGCCCGGTTCTTTACGGTCAAAGCGCGCCCTTGCGCCTTTGCCAGTACGGAATTCGAGGCAAATTGGGGTCTACGGGGACGTGCGATTCAACGTACCCGAAATGCGTAGTACCAATCGCATTCTCGCGGTGCGCCGATTCATTAACTATTGCAACTCCGGCGGAGGCCGAACTCTTTTTGTTCAGCGGCCGACCGCTGCGCAGGTCCTCCAGACGGGCTCGGAAACTCTGACTCTCGGCGCCCTGGCGAACGATTGTCTTGCGCGAAGGGCCCGATCTCTTTCAGAACAGGCGAGCCCACCCGATAGCCGCCCCTATCCGAACCCGCTTTCTTTCGCAAGACCTTTCGCCATCATCCGAAAGGGCGAAGCGCTTTATTTTTGACCTCGCGGAATCGGAGCGCCCGAGTTGCCGACCCTACCCCTGCGGGGCTAGGCTTTGCCGAATCGCACCTGAACGCATCGGAAGGAAACCCCCATGACCACCTTCGTCGCCGGCGGAACAGGCTTTATCGGCCGCCGCCTCATTCCGCTTCTGGTCCAGCGCGGCGAGGAGATCGTCGTCATGGACATCAACCCGCAGACCGCCGACTACTCGGCCTATGGCAAGCAGGTGCGGGTGGTGCGCGGCGATGTCAGCCAGTTCGACGATTTTCAGGCGCGGATCATCGAGGCGAAGCCCGATCGCGTGATCAACCTCGCCTACTACATCGGCAGCGATCTGCCGCCGCGCGTCGCCTTCAAGCTCAACGTGCTCGGCATGGACAATTGCTTCGAGGCATCGCGGCTCGCCGGGGTCAACCGGGTGGTCTATGCGAGTTCGGTCGCCGTATCGGGCGAGCAGAAGAACTATGGCGAGCGGATGGTCGACGAGACCGACCACAAGCACGGCCACGTGCAATACGCGATGCACAAGATCTTCAACGAGTGGCAGGCGCAGGACTATCGCGACAAGCACGGGATGGAGATCACGACGATCCGCCCGGCCAACGTCACCGGCCCCGACAAGATCTTCGGCTCGGTAGACCACGTATTCATCGTGACGAGGCCGGCGCGCGGCGAGCCCGTCAGCATGCCCTACAAGGACGCGATGCGCGCGCCCGTCCATGTCGACGAGATCGCCGAGATCTTTGCCCGCGTCGCGATGAAGGACAAACCCGAGCACGCGATCTACAACACCGGCGGCCAGACTATCAGCCTCGGCGAGATCGCGGACATCGTGCGCGAGTTCATCCCCGACGCGCAGATCACCTTCGACCAGGATACGGGCGGGCGCGAGCGCAGCGGCAATTTCATGATCGACAACTCGCGCGTGGTGACCGAGTTCGGCATCCAGTACCGCCCCTACCGCGAGCGCGTGCTGCAGATCATCAACGACGTGCGCGCGGAGCGCGGGTTGCCGCCGCTTACCGACCGGTAGGGTTCACGCAGCCCAGGGGTCGATGACCGGGATGGGCAGGTCAGGGAAATGACGGGTGTTGCGCGTCGCCAAGGTGGCGCGACGCGTAACGGCGATGCCGGCAATCATCGAGTCGCGGAACTCCTGCGGGATGCCGGCGCGGCGGTAGCGGGCTGAGAGAATCGCCGCCTGCTGAGCCGCTGCCGCGTCGAGCGTCAGGATGCGGCCTTCGATCATCTCGTCCAGCACTTGGTCGAACGCCCGCTCGAGAAGTGAGCGGCGACGCCCTGGCGGGAGCAGCTCCAATCCGAATCGGATCTCGAAGATGCTGACGGCCGTGGTCCAAATCGCCGCCGACGGCTGGCGGTTGAGCCAGTCGAAAACCCACCGATCCGGGTCGGGGCGCATGACGACCGACAGCACGTTCGTGTCGATCACGATCATTCGTCAAATTTAGCCGGGCGGATGGGAAATCCCCGCATCTCCTGTATTTCGCCCTCCTTGAACCCGACGTCTTTGAACAGCGATGCAATCCGGGTGCCGAGCCCACCGGAGGGGTGCCTGTCGACCGCTGCCGCGCGCAGAATGTCGCGCACCAGCTCTTCGAGGCTCATCCCATGTTTATGGGCGCACTCTGCCAACTGCGCTTTCACGTCTTCTTCCAAATTCCTCACTATCAATTGCGCCATTCTTCCCTCGGCGGCAGATATCATGATATCATAGCATCTACCGCCGGAACAACGCCTCGGCGGCGCCGCCATGTTTCTTCTTCTCGGCGATTTCTGCCTCGACCCGCGCGATTTCGGTGCGCATCTCGGCGATGTATTCCTCGAGCTCGGCGATGCCCAAGAGGCTCAGGTCGCGCGGCTTCGGCTTTTGGCGCTGCGGCAACAAATCCTCTTCGTCCATCCCTGCCTCCCCTCGTGCCGCTTCCCACCGGCGCATGTGAATATTATATCCACCCCATGCGATAATGCGTGAAGCGGTGCGCCCTGCGCCGCCGCCCGATCGGGAACACATTCATGCCGACTCCGCTGATGCCTAAAGCGACCGCCGTCTGGCTGGTCGAGAACACCGCCCTCACCTTCGAGCAGATCGCCGAGTTTTGCGGGCTGCATGCGCTTGAGGTGCAAGCCATCGCCGACGGCGAGGTCGCAATCCAGATGCAGGGACTCGACCCCGTCGCCAACGGCCAGACCACCGCTGAAGAGATCGAGCTGTGCCAGGCCGACCCCGAGCGCAAATTGGCGCTGTCGCCGCAGGCGGTCCCGCAGCAATTCGTCAAGCACAGGGGCCCGCGCTACACACCGATCGCCAAGCGCCAGGACAAGCCCGACGCGATCATGTACCTGCTGCGCAGCCATCCCGAGCTGTCGGACGCGCAGATCTCGAAGCTGATCGGCACCACCAAGCCGACGATCAACGCGGTGCGCGACCGGACCCACTGGAACAGCCCCAACATCAAGCCGCGGCACCCGGTCGGCCTCGGCCTCTGCACGCTCGACGAGCTCGACCAGGCGATCGCCCGCAGCCTGCGCGGCAAGCCGCGCCCGGCCTCGACCGACCCCGAGCCGATCTACGGCAACGACGAGGTGGAACCGGCGGAGGATTACGGCCGCTGATTCCTCCCGTATTCCCGCACGGTTAGCAGACACCCGCGACAATCCGCCGCGCTAGGCGTACCCTTCGTTGCGAGGCTGGGAAACAGCCCGCAATGAACAGGGAGAAGCGTCATGGCGACGGTCGCGACCGCGAGCGCGGTCCCGTGGTGGAAAGAGCCGACTCGAGACCAGTGGCATGCCTGGGTGGCCGCCTGGCTCGGCTGGACCCTCGACGCCTTCGACTTCACGGTCTTTCTCTTGATTATGCTGCCGATCTCGCAGGAGTTTCACGTCCGGCTGACGGCGGTGACGGCGGTGTTCACGATCACGCTGTGGATGCGCCTCGTCGGCGCGACCGCATCGGGCTGGCTCGCCGACCGGATCGGGCGCAAGGGCCCGCTGATGATCTCGATCGCCTGGTACTCGCTGTGCAATCTCCTGGCCGGGATCGCCCCGTCATTCTGGCTGCTGTTCCTGTTCCGCGCGCTCCTCGGGATCGGGATGGGCGCCGAATGGCCGGTCGGCGCGGCCCTGGCGATGGAGAGCTGGCCGGTACGCTCGCGCGGGTTTATGGCCGGGGTGCTGCAATCGTCGTGGGGGCTCGGCGCGCTGATGTCGAGCGCGGCTTACGGCCTCTTCTACAATTCGATCGGTTGGCGCGGCCTCCTGATCATGGGCGTGCTGCCGGCCCTTTTGCTCGTCTACATCCGCCGCCACGTCAAGGAGCCGGCGGTCTGGCTCGAAAATCGGCGGCGCCAAAAGGCCGAGAAGCGTGAGGTCAAGGTCCCGCTCCTCAGCATCTTCAAGCGGGCGCTGATCGGCAACACGCTGACCGCGTGCTGGTGGATGGCGAGCGGGTTTGTCGTCGGCTATTCGATCGGCGGCCTCTTCCCGACCTATCTGCAGCGCGACTTGCATCTGAGCCCCGGGCTCGTCGCCCTGCCGGTGATGATCCAGAGCCTCCTCTTCTTCGTCTCCGGCTTTTTCTGGGGCTGGGTGGCGGACCGCTGGGGCCGGCGGTGGGCGATGATCGCGCCGGCGATCATCGGGCTGCCATTGGTGCCGCTCTACCTCTTCACCCAGGACTACACGATGATCGTCGTGTTCTTCGGGTTGCAAGGGCTCTTTGCCGCGGGCGGCATCTTCGGCCAGAACCCGAGCTATCTCGCTGAACGCTTTCCGACCGAGGTGCGCGCGACCGCGAGCGGGTTCTGCTATCACCAGGGCGCGATCTTCGGCGGACTGACCGGACCGGTCATCGCGGTCTTAGCGATCGACTGGCATCTCGGCTTCGCCATCCCGATGGCGATCGGCACCTGCGTCGGCCTCGCCAGCTTTATCGTCGCCTTGTTCCTCGGCCCCGAGACGAAGGGCAAGGAGCTGGTACCCGATCTCGTCGTGGCGTGACGGCTGCCCCATCGGCGCCGGGCCGCCGTGGCCTGGGCCATCTGGGACAATGTGAGTGAAGCGAGTCCTCACACGCGGAGTGGGCGACTGCATAGGAGCAGTCGCCCGCTTGCGTGAGAATGCAGCCGCCTAACGCGCCTGCGGGTACCCGGCTTTCGTCAGCGCGGCGGTGATCTCGTCGAGGATCACCGGGTCGTCGATCGTCGCGGGGACGGTATAGGTCTCGCCGTCGGCGATGCGGCGCATCGTGCCGCGGAGGATCTTGCCGGAGCGCGTCTTCGGCAGGCGATCGACGATGAGAGCTTCCTTGAAGCTCGCGACCGGGCCGATGCGCTCGCGCACCAGCGCGACGGCCTCGCGCTGGATCTCGCCGCCGGGCCGGTTGACGCCGGCCTTCAAGACGATGAGGCCGAGCGGCACCTGGCCCTTGAGCTGGTCGGCGATCCCCATCACAGCGCATTCGGCGACATCCGGATGCGCCGCCAGCACCTCCTCCATCCCGCCGGTCGACAGGCGATGCCCGGCGACGTTGATGATGTCGTCGGTGCGGGTCATCACGTAGAGATAGCCATCCTCGTCGATGAACCCGGCATCGCCCGTCTGGTAGTAGCCGGGAAACGCGCTGAGGTATGACGAGACGTAGCGCTCGTCGTCGTTCCACAGCGTCGGCAAGGCGCCGGGCGGCAGCGGCAGCTTGAGCGCGATCGCGCCGATCTCGCCGCGCTTCATCTCGATCGCCCTGCCCTCTTGCTCGGCGTCGAGGATGCGCACGTCGGAACCCGGCACCGGAAAGCTGCACGAGCCGTGCTTGATCCCGGGCGATTGCAGCCCCTGGCAATTCCCACCCATCGCCCAGCCCGTCTCGGTCTGCCACCAATGGTCGATGACCGGCTTTTTCAGCATCTCCTCCGCCCAGGCGATGGTCGGCGGGTCGCCACGCTCGCCGGCGAGGAATAGGGTGCGGAACCGCGACAGGTCGGTCGCCTTGATGAACTTGCCGTCCGGATCCTGCTGCTTGATCGCGCGGAACGCGGTCGGGGCGGTAAAGAACGCGGCGACCTTGTGCTGCGAGATCACCCGCCAGAACGCACCGGCGTCGGGCGTGCCGACCGGCTTTCCTTCATACATGACCGAGGTGCAGCCGTAGATCAGCGGCGCGTAGACGATATAGGAGTGACCGACCACCCAGCCGATATCGGACGCGGTCCACCACACCTCGTCGGGCGACACGCCGTAGACGTATTTCATCGACCACGACATCGCGACCGCATGCCCGCCATTGTCGCGCACGACTCCTTTCGGGATCCCGGTCGTGCCCGAGGTATAGAGGATGTAAAGCGGGTCGGTCGCCAGCACCGGCACGCAGTCGGCCGGGGCCGCGGCGTCGATCAGCTCGTGCCAGTCGCGGTCGCGGCCACGGACCATCGACGCCTCGCACATCGGCCGCTGCAGCACGATGCAGGCGATCGGCTTCGACGCCGCCTCATCGATCGCGGCGTCGAGCAAGGGCTTGTACGGGATCACGCGGGCGGTCTCGATGCCGCAGGAGGCGGTGACGATGACCTTGGGCTTCGCGTCGTCGATCCGGGTCGCGAGCTCATGCGCGGCGAACCCGCCGAACACGACCGAATGGATGGCGCCGATCCGCGCCGAGGCGAGCATCGCCACCGCCGCTTCCGGCACCATCGGCATATAGATGAGGACGCGGTCGCCCTTCTCGACGCCCAGCCCCTTCAAGACGCCGGCAAACCGCGCCGTCCAGTCGCGCATCTCGCGATAGGTGTAGTGCGCGATCGTGTCGGTGACCGGGCTGTCGTAGATCAGCGCGTCGCGCTCGCCGCACCCGGCGGCGACGTGGCGGTCGAGCGCGTTCCAGCAGGTATTGAGCCGCGCCCCGGCGAACCAGCGGTAGAACGGCGGCCGCCTGTCGTCGAGCACCTTGTCCCACCGCCGCTCCCAATCGATCGCCTCGGCCGCCTCGGCCCAGAATTCCCCGGGGTGATCGAGCGACCGGCGAAAGGCCTCGGCATAGGGTGGTTTCATCGCGTCCTCACGGCCCATTTGGCCGAATGTGCCTCGCACGCATCGCCTTGCCAAGCGGCTCGACTCGTTCAGGAGCGAGGGAGACAATGCCGGACGTGGAAGGTCCGGCTTGGAAGGGATCGATATGGAGCGGGTGGCCGAGTGCCATTGCGGGAAGCTAAAGGCGATTGCGGCCGGCGAGCCGGAGCGCGTTTACGCCTGCCACTGCAAAGCCTGCCAGCGTCGCACCGGCGCCGTCGTCACCTCCGGCGCGCGCTGGCTGAAGAGCCAGGTGCGGATCGAAGGCGAGGACAAAATCTTTGGCCGCCCGGCGGATAGCGGCTTCGAAATCCGCTTTCACTTCTGTCCGCATTGCGGGTCGAGCGTATTCTGGGAAGGCGACCGCGGCCCGGATTATTACGGCATCGCGGTGGGCTGCTTCGCCGACCCGGATTTCCCGCCGCCGATCTATTCCTCTTACGAGGATGCGATGCACCCTTGGCTCGGGATCGCGAGCGCGAAAGAACACTACCAGCAAGGCCGCCCCGCCGGCCTGCCGATCGGGGGCTGACGATGTCCGGCATCTACGAAACCGGGCTCGACAAGAACGCGGCCAATTTCGTGCCGCTGTCGCCTGCCGCGTTTCTCGCGCGCACAGCGTCGGTCTATCCGCAGCGCATTGCGGTCGTGCATGGCGAGCGGCGGTATACGTGGCGGGAGACGGCGGCGCGGTGTCATCGGCTGGCGAGCGCACTGGCGGCCCGCGGGATCGGGCGCGGGGATACGGTCGCGGTGATGGCGCCCAATATCCCGGCGGCGTTCGAGGCGCATTTCGGCGTGCCGATGACCGGCGCCGTCCTCAACATGCTCAACATCCGGCTCGACGCCGAGACGATCGCCTTCATCCTCAAGCATGGCGAGGCCAAGGCCCTCATCACCGACACCGAGTTCGCGCCGACGATCAAAGAGGCGCTGACGCTGCTTGACACGAAGCCGCTGGTCATCGACATCGCCGACGCGGCCGTGCCGGGCGGCGAGCGGCTCGGCGTGGTCGAATACGAGGATTTCATTGCCGGCGGAGACCCGGCGTTTGAGCCGGTGCTGCCGCGCGACGAGTGGGACGCGGTCGCGCTCAACTACACCTCGGGCACGACCGGCAACCCGAAAGGCGTGGTCTATCACCACCGCGGCGCGTATCTGGAGGCGATCGGCAACATCCTCGTCTGGAGCATGCCGCAGCACCCGGTCTATCTGTGGACCCTGCCGATGTTCCACTGCAACGGCTGGTGCTTCACCTGGACCGTGACCGCGCTCGCCGGCACCCATGTCTGCCTGCGCCGGGTCGAGGCCGCGGCGATCTACCACGCGATCGAGCGCGAGCGGGTGACGCATCTGTGCGGCGCGCCTGTCGTGATGAACGCCCTTCTCAACGCGCCGCGCGGCAACGAAAAGCTCCCGCAGGCGGTCGCGATGATGACCGCGGGCTCGGCGCCGCCCGCGGCCGTGATCCAGGGCATGGAGGGGCGCGGGTTCAAGATCACCCATGTCTATGGCCTGACCGAGGTGTTCGGCCCGTCGACGATCTGCGCTTGGCACGACGACTGGGACGAACTCGATGCCGACCACCAAGCCCGGCTCAAGGCGCGGCAGGGTGTCGCCTACCCCGTGCTCGAAGGACTGATGGTCGCCGATCCCGATACCCTTGCCGCGGTGCCGAGCGACGGCCAGACGATGGGCGAGGTGTTCATGCGCGGCAACATCGTGATGAAAGGCTACCTTAAGAACCCGAAAGCCACCGAACAAGCCTTTGCCGGCGGCTGGTTCCACTCGGGCGACCTGGCCGTCATGCACGAGGATGGATACGTCGAGATCAAGGACCGATCGAAGGACATCATCATCTCGGGCGGCGAGAACATCTCGACGATCGAGGTCGAGGACGCGCTCTACCGCCACCCCGCGATCATGGAGGCCGCCGTCGTCGCCCGGCCCGACCCGCAATGGGGCGAAACCCCCTGCGCCTTCGTCACATTAAAGGACGGCGCCGCCGCCAGCGAAGCTGACATCATCGCCTTCTGTCGCGACCGCATGGCCCATTTCAAAGCCCCCCGCCACATCATCTTCGGCCCCCTGCCAAAGACCTCGACCGGGAAGATCCAGAAGTTTGTGTTGAGAGAACGGGCGAAGGCGGGGTGAGCGGGAGCCGTAGAGGATGACGCGCTCGATCCGGTCGCCATAGAGCGCATCGACCGCGGCGCGAAAGCGGGCGAGGATCGGGTCGTTGGCGATCACGGGCGCGCGGACATGGCGGTCTCCGGCGCCCGTTTCGCCTATCGCGCTCTACCCCCCGATCAGCGTATAGGCCTCCGTGTCGAGGGCGATGAGGCCGAGGGCTTGGCAGATGTCGGGGATCAGCCATCGGGTCACGGCAGTCGGCGAGGTGTTGATCGTCAGGCTGCGGTTGGGGTCTTCGTAGAGGACGAATTCGTACCAGCCGTCGTCGCCGTCGAGAGTGCCGAAAATGAGGCGGTCGGTTTCGGCGTGATGCCAGTGGATGCGTGGGTAAAGGGCCGACAGGCGCTGGCGAATTACGAGGCCGGGGTCGAGGAGCTCGGTCGTCTCCTCGGCAAGGTCGTCGGGTGAGTGAACCGTGCCGGTCGCCTTATATAGTCTGAAGCCGTAATTCATCGCGGCTCCCTCCAAGGTTCGGCGCGCAACCGCCGGCGAACGCCGCCGCAGCTCACGGTTTCGTTACTCTAGCGGATCGAGCGCGGCGCCGCGAACGGTAATATCCGCCCGACCGGTCGCGAATGGTTCAAATCTCGATCTCGCGCGCGATCTCGACGAAGTTCTCGGGGGGCAGGTTGAACCGGTCGACGGCGTGGACCGCGTTGCGGAACAGGAACGAGAAGATTGGAAGCTGCCAGCGCGACAGGTGCCGGTTGCCCCGGTCTCGAACTATCCGGTCGGGTGCGGCGACATATACCGCCTTCGCGAAATCGGCCGGGCAGCCGTGCGCCTTTGCGCTCTTGAGCGCGCGCGGCAGGTCCGGCACTTCGACAAACCCATAGTTGACCGTCATCTCCCAGAACCCCGGGAAGACCTCCTCGATCTCCAGCCGCTTGTCGGCGCGCACGCGCGGGGTCGTCCCGAACCTGACGGTCAGCGCAATGACGGTTTGCGGCATCGCGTGGAATTGCTCGAGGTGCCGCAGCATTTGCGGCGGCACCTTGTTGGTCATGCGGGTCAGGAACACGATCGTGCCAGGCGGGCGGGCGATGCCCTTGGCCGAGAGGCGCCGGCGGAACGTGCCCGGCGTGGTCGCGATCGTCTCCTGCTTGCGCGCCATCGCCGCGGCGCCGCCGTGCCAGGTGATCATGACGACGAAGATGATGGTGCCGATGATCAGCGGGACCCAGCCGCCCTCGGCGATCTTCAACAGGTTGGACGAGAAGAAGAACAGGTCGATCAGCAGAAAGATGCCGCTCGTCAGCGCCGCCGCCCAGATCGGCCACTCCCAGCGGGTGCGCATCAGCTTGTAGAGGAGCGCGGTCGTGAGCAGCATCGTCGTCGACACCGCGGTGCCGTAGGCGCCGGCGAGCCGCGCCGAGCTGCCGAACCCGATCGTCAGCCCGACCGTCATACCCATCATCAGCCAGTTCACGAACGGCACATAGATCTGCCCGTACTCGGTGTCCGAGGTCTGGCAAATCTTCATCCCGGGGAACCAGCCGAGCTGTATCGCCTGGCGGGTGAGCGAGAACGCGCCGGTGATGATCGCCTGGCTCGCGATGATCGTCGCGATCGTCGCCAGCGCCACCATCGGATAGAGCGCCCAGCCGGGGCAAAGCTGGAAGAACGGCGCACCGCTTCCGCCGGGATTGGTCATCAGGTGCGCCGTCTGCCCCGCGTAGTTGAGCAGCAGCGCCGGCAGCACCACGGCATACCACGACGCGCGGATCGGGTTACGGCCGAAATGGCCGATATCCGCATAGAGCGCCTCGGCCCCGGTCAACGCCAGAAACACGCCGCCGAGCAGCGCAAATCCGCGCCAGCCGCTGTGCACGAGGAAGAGCACCGCGTGGCGCGGGTCGATCGCGAGGAGCACGGCCGGATGCTGCGAGATGCCGGTCACCCCGAGCACCCCGATCGTGATGAACCACACCAGCATGACCGGCCCGAGCACGCTCCCGAGCCGCGCCGTGCCACGGTTCTGCACAGCGAACAGGATCACCAGGATCGCGACCGAGGCCGGCACGACGTAAGGCTTTAGGGCGTCGCTCGCGACACCGACCCCTTCAAGGGCGCTCAGCACCGAGATCGCCGGGGTGATGATGCCGTCGCCATAGATCAGCGCCGCGCCGAAGAGCCCCATCACGACGAGGACCGGTGCGCGCTCGAACCCGCGCCCGGCCACCAGCGACATCAGCGCCAGGATGCCGCCCTCGCCGTTGTTGTCGGCCCGCATGACGAAGATGCAGTACTTGATCGAGACGATGAGGATCAGCGCCCAGACGATCAGCGACAGGATGCCGAGGCCGTTCTCGGGCGAGATCTTGCCACCCATCGTCTCGAGCACCGCAGGCAGCGTGTAGAGCGGGCTGGTGCCGAGATCGCCGAAGACGATCCCGAGCGCCAGGATCGCCGCGCCCGGGCTCATCGGACGCTCGGAGGCATTCGACTGCGGCAGCTCCGAGCCGGGTTTTGTCTCCGACATCGCCATCCCCTCGGTAACGCGCGGCTCGCCGGCAAGTTGCCTGAGAATTGAAGAAGATATCAGAACTTGAACGTTAGATTGGCGTCGAGAAATGTCGTCGTGCGTCCGCCCGTGGTGCGGATCGCAGAACCGGGGAAGAACACGCCCCACTCGAACAGCGTCAGCAAATGCGGCGTGATTGTCCAGGTGATCCGCAGGTCGGACTGCTCGCCGATCGTCCGTCCCAGCGCGAGCACCGTGGCCGCAAAATTGTTCTGGCCGTTCCCGCCGGGCCACGGCGCGCCGGTATAGATCGCGTCCGACTGCGAATAGCGCCACAGGAACGAGTAATAGTACTCGGCGGTGATCGTGTCGGTCGGCTTGACGCTGATCCTCGGCGCAACATCATAGAAATTGGTCGGCGCGAGCTCGTTGTTCGGCACGTAGTGCTGCGTGTTCGGGTACATCGGCTGATAGGTCGAGATCGTCCGCGTCGCGGTGTTCGCGCCGCCCGAGGCGCCGTCGAAATGGGCGCCGATCCGCGGCTTCCACGGCACGCCGTGAAACGTGTAGCCCGTATCGGTGTTGAAGGCCCACGCCTCGACCGTCAGCCCGTCGTAGCTGCCGGTCTGCCACGCCCCCTGCCAGTCGTAGTCGAGGCCGCCCCACTCGCCGTGGTAGCGGAGGCCGAAGGTGTCGCGATGGTCCTGGCTGGTGGCGAACCCGGCGCCGGTGGCGGCGACGATCTTGGTGCCCGTCAAAAGCTGCGCGTCGTCATAGATCGCCGAGCCCTTGCCGTTGGCGAAGGCGTCGGAGCGCCAGCCGAGATAGAACAGGTCGATCGTGTGCCTGCCGTCGGCGCCGGCGAGATTGAAGCGCGGCAAGTCGTAGCTGCCGTAGACGCCCCACAGGTTGGTGTGGGCGTTGTCCCTGTCCCGCAGGACGCCGTTCTCGAAATCGACGACGTTGTAGGCGAAGGCGTCGATCCGGGCGAATCCCCAGTCGCGATACGCCCGGAACCCGTCGAAGACCGGCGACGGCAGGTTGGTCGAGACGTTGGCGCGCACCTGGAGGTCGTTGCCGAGATAGACCTGCTGGCGGCCGACGCGCAGCCCGGTTTCGGTCGTTGCCGTATTGTCGTGGATCTCGGCAAACCCGTTCACCACCGCGAAATCGCTGCGCAGGTTGCCGGGCACCGTGGTGCCGGCGTCGTGCCCGGTCTGCTGGCCGTGATAGACATCGGCATAGGCGCGGAAATAGTCCCCGAGATGCAGATCGGCGCCGAGCTCGTAGCGCTGCTTGTAAAGCTGGTTGCTCGATGTGCCCGTCGCCGGCGTGTAGGTGATCTTGCCGCCGGGGAGCTTTGTCGCGCCGGTGGCGGCGCCGAAATTCTTGTGGTCGGTGTTGTCGTAGCGGAACCGCACCTCGCCGTTGAGGGTCAGGTAGGCGTCACCGGTCGTGTCGAGCGGAATGTGTTTGAGCGGATCGAACGGGTCGGTCGCCTTGGTCGGGTCGCGGAGATAGCTGTAATCCTCTTCGTACCGCTCGAGGTACGAATTGTCGTGGCCCGGCCCCTTGCCCTTGGTGAATGGGGTGGATGCCGCGCCGCCCTCTTCAAGCGCAAGCACCCCCCGGGCCGGCAGTTCCGGGCTTTCCTGCGCCCGGGCAGACCCCCTCGGCGCCACGGTCGCGATGGCGAGCAGCGCAGCCGGAATCAAGATGCGCGTCATCAAGGCGAGGCGGCGAGGGTTGCGATATCGGCGTCGGTGAGGATCGAGGCGACCGAGGTCGTGTTGCCGTCGATGTCGCCCCGGCTGCCGGCCCGGAACGCCTTGAGCTGCTCGGTCAGGTAGTCGATGTGCTGGCCCGCGCGCGCGACACCGGACCCTGCCCGGCGAGGGCCGGCGTATGGCATTGCGCGCAGAGCTTCGCCTTGACGAGGCCCGGCCCCTTGGCGAGCGCATCGGGGCTCGACCGGCGCAGCGGTTTCCATTTCGGCTGGCTGCTGTAATAGGCGGAGAGGTTGCCGAGGTCGTCGTCCTGGCGCGCCTCTCGCGCAGCGACCTCAGGAAACTCCGTGCGCTCGGCGATGCTCCTCGCTCTGGCGGCAGCGACCGGCCTTCCGCGGGAGCTAAACCGGCCGGTCGCCTTTGACCGTGACGCGGTTGCCGCTGCGGGTGTGGGGCCAATAGTCCCACATCGCGTGGTGCTGGACGCAGCGATTGTCCCAGAACGCGATCGAGTTCTCCTCCCAGCGGAAGCGGCACTGGAAGAGCGGGTTCGCCATGTGCTTGTAGAGATAGGCGAGGATGCCGGTGCTCTCGTCGCGCGGGATGCCGTTGATGAACCGGGTGAACCCCTCGTTGACGTAAAGCGCCTTTTTGCCGGTCACCGGATGCGTGCGGACGATCGGGTGGTCGGCGTAGGGGTAGCTGTCCTTGTCCTTGACCCCGTAATTCGCGTACTGGCCGCGGTAGTGCTCACCGGTGTGCCGGGCGGTGAGGCCGTCGAGATACGTCTTCATCCGGTCGCTGAGCGCGTCGTAGGCGGCGTACATGTTGGCGAAGATCGTGTCGCCGCCGCGCGGCGGGCATGTCTTGATGTAGAGGATGCTGCCCATCGGCGGCTCGGGGTCGCACGACACGTCCGAGTGCCAGCCCTCGCCATTGGCGCGCGGGGAGTCCTTGTCGGCGTGGATGATCATCAGCTCGGGATGGCCGGGGTCGGCCGGCGCCGCCGGGTGGATGTGCAATTCGCCGAAGCGGCGGCCGAAATCGAGGTGCTGGTCCGGGGTCAGGTGCTGGTCGCGGAAGAAGATGACCAGGTTCTCGGCGAGCGCGCGGTGGATCTCGTCCATCTGGCGATTGCTGAGGTCGCGCAAGTCGACCCCGCCGATCTCGCCACCGAGGATCGGGGTCAGCTTGTCGACCGAGATCGTCTCGTAGGGCGAATCGTCGGGCGTGTATTTGATGCGGGGGCCGCTGCGGTCGCGAAACAGGGTCATGGATGAAATCCTCGATCGAATCCTCGGGCGCGATGTGGGTCACGATGGCACTGCGCAGGCTTCGCGGCAATCGCGCGCCGCGGCAGGGTGCGCTGCGGAAAAGCGCCGAGGCGGCGCTAGTGGTGTTCGAGCTGGTAGAGCTCGTCCTTGATCCGCAATTTCTGTCGTTTCAGATCGGCGATAGCGTCGTGGTTCGGCAGCGGGCGAGCGTTCTCCTCGGTGATCTCGTGCTCGAGCGCGGCGTGCTGCTGCTTCAGCGCGACGATCCGATCGGGTTCAGACATGCGGTCTTCTCCTCACCGTGACAACTACGTGGCCGATGCTACGCCTGCGGCGCCCGATCGGCCAGGGATTGTCATGTCCCACCGGGGGAGATATGCCGGCAGCGGCGAGTTCAAGGGAGAAAGAACCTTGAGGAAAGATTGCGGTGATGCGGCGACCTAGCGGGCATCCCCGTCTGATCGTCGGGATCAGCGGCGCCTCCGGGATCGTCTACGGCGCCCGGCTCCTCGATCTGCTGCGCGATCTGCCGGTCGAGACCCATCTCGTCATGAGCAAGAGTGCCGAGGTGACGCTGGCGCTCGAAACCGATCTGAAGCCGGCCGATCTCCGTGCGCGCGCCGATGTCGTCCATCCGATCGGCGACATGGCCGCGTCGATCTCGTCAGGCTCGTTCCAGACGATGGGCATGGTCATCGCGCCGTGCTCGATCCGCAGCATGGGCGAGATCGCGACCGGGGTGACGACGACGCTCCTCACGCGTGCCGCCGACGTCGTGCTCAAGGAGCGCCGGCGGCTCGTGCTGATGGTGCGCGAAACGCCGCTCCATACCGGCCATCTGCGCACGATGGCGGCGCTTTCCGAGATCGGCGCGGTGATCGCCCCGCCCGTCCCGGCCTTCTACGCCCGGCCGAAGACGCTCGACGAGATGGTCGACCAGAGCCTCGGCCGCGTCCTCGATCTCTTCGGCCTCGACGCCGGCACGGTGCGCCGCTGGGGCGAGGAAGAACGCCGCCGCCCCGCTAAGCGTGGCGACTGAACCCGACGAGTGCCGCGCCGATCGTCTCTGACTCGGCCGAGGCTGCGCCGAGGTACAGCGCGAGGTTCGCAAGCGCCATTTCCAGCCGATCCGCCGGCGCCGTCGCGCGCGGTTCGACAGAGGCGGCAAGAGAGGCGGCAAGCCGCCCTTGCACCGCCCTTTCGGCTGCGACCTCAAGGGCCTGCACGCGCCGGCGCAACACCTGGACGTCGGGATCGGGATGGGCGCGCAGCCGGCGCCGCAGCCCGCGCAGCTCGACGACGACCGCTTCCCGCAGCGGCGCGGCAGCCGCCTCGGCCACGACCAAATCGGCGGCGCTCATCGCATACCCCCGCACCAGCCCCAGCCACAGCGCGTGGAGGATCACATTGACGTCGCGGCCGGAGCGATCCTGCAGCGCGATCAACGCCGGCGCGACACCCGGACAGGCGTAGAAGGCGAGCGAAAACCGCCAGAACGCCTCGCCGTCTCCGCGCCCGCCTGCCGCCATGATCTTCCCGCCACGGTTCTCTTCCCCGCGGCCTACCCTAGCCCAATTTCGTGCTATGATCGGGCATTCAACGAGCCCCCGATGGACCTCGACGTCGAAACGCTAAAGGCCAGGCTGGCCGCGCTGCGCACCGAGCACCGCGATCTCGACGACGTGATCGCCCGTGCTGTCGAGCTCGTCCCCTTCGACCAGCTCCAGCTGCAGCGCCTGAAGAAGCGCAAGCTCGCGCTCAAGGACCAGATCTCGAAGATCGAGAGCGAGCTCCTGCCCGACATCATCGCCTGAGTGTTGAGACGGTGAAACGGTGAGATGACGGAGCGGCGGATCTCACCGCCTCACCGTCTCATTGTGAAAATACCGCCGCTTCGCGCTGCTTTCTTCAAGGCCTTTAAGTCTTCGTGGCGAAGACCCGCTACCGCGCCGCCGGCGCCCGTTTCTGGCGGTACATCGCGCGGTCGGCGGATTCGATGGCGACTTGCGGATCGTCGCCGGCGGTGAAGGAGTAGACGCCGTGCGCGGCGCTGACGCGGATGTCGGCGCCGGCCCAGCGCAAGGGTTCCGACGACAACGCGTTGGCCAGGGCCTCGGCCTTGGCTTTCGCCTGCTCCTCGTTGGTATGGGCGAGGATCACGCCGAACTCGTCACCGCCGAGCCGGCCGACGACATCGCTCGACCGCACATTGTCCAGCAGCGTCTTCGCCACCAGCCTCAGCGCCGCATCGCCGGCGAGGTGGCCGTGGTTGTCGTTGATCTGCTTCATGCCGTTGACATCGAAATAGACGACGCTCGACGGCACGCCATAGCGCTTGGTAAAGGCGATCATGCGGGTCAGCTCGCGCACGAAGGCGCGGCGATTCGCGATCGGGGTCAACGCGTCCTCGTCGGCGAGGCGTTCGAGCTGGACGATCTGGGCCTTGGCCTCATCGAGCTCGCGGCGCAGCGCCTCGCGCTCGGCGATCAGGGCCTGGAGGTCGGTCGGGGGCTCGGCGGCGTCGGCCGCGCGCCGGCCCGGCGAGCGCCCGGCACCCGCTGCCGCCGACCTGGTCGCGCCGGTCTCCATGTGCTTGCCGTCCTCCCCACTCCGGGCGAATTCGACAACGCCGCGACGCGCTTGTCCAGCCACGATAAAACGGGTCCGGACGCGGCGCGTAAATCCGTCGCGCGCAACGTGACCCGGCGGCCCCGGGCCCGCCTTGTACGCCAGCCGCGCGCCCCTATAATGCTCGCTTCTGCCGCCTCATTTCCGTCCTGGATCGCGAAAGGAGCTTCATGCCAGAAGCCGGCCCGGCCGTAGGCATCATCATGGGCAGCCAGTCGGATTGGGAGACGATGCGGCACGCCGCCGAAACGCTCGCCAAGCTCGGCGTCAGCCACGAGACGCGAATCGTTTCGGCGCACCGCACCCCCGACCGCCTCTACGAATACGCCCGGTCGGCCGTCGGTCGCGGGCTCAAGGTGATCATCGCCGGCGCGGGCGGTGCGGCGCATCTGCCCGGGATGGCGGCCGCGATGACGCGGCTGCCGGTGCTTGGCGTGCCGGTCGAAAGCCACGCGCTGAAGGGCATGGACAGCCTCCTGTCGATCGTGCAGATGCCGGCCGGCATCCCGGTCGCGACCTTTGCGATCGGGCGGTCCGGCGCCGTCAACGCCGCGCTCGCCGCCGCCGCGATCCTCGGGCTCGGCGATCCGGCAATCGCCGCCGCCGTCGAGGAATGGCGGCAGAACCAGACCGCCAATGTCGCGGAGCGCCCGGTCAGTCAATGACAGTCGGCACATGAGCCTGGCACCGGGTGCGGTTATCGGGATTCTCGGCGGCGGCCAGCTCGGCCGGATGACTGCGCTTGCCGCGGCGGCGCTCGGGTATCGCTGCCACGTCTTCGCCGACGAGGCGGACGCCCCGGCCGCGCAAGTCTGCGCCGAACGCACGATCGCGGATTTCGCCGATGCGGCGGCGCTCGACCGTTTCGCCGCCGCGGTCGATGTCGCGACCTTCGAGTTCGAGAACATCCCGGCCGAGGCCGTGCGCCGCGTCGCCGCCCGGGTGCCGGTGATGCCGCGGCCGGAGATCCTCGAAATCTCGCAGGACCGGCTCGAGGAAAAGGGGTTTCTGCGCTCGATCGGCACCGCGACGACCGAATTCCGCGCGGTCGACGGCACGGCCGCGCTGACCGAGGCCCTCGCCGCGCTGGGCACCCCCTCGGTCCTCAAGACCGTGCGCATGGGCTATGACGGCAAGGGCCAGGTGACGATCGCCGACCCGGCCGAGGCGGGCGAGGCGTGGCGGCGGATGGGCAGCGCCGACGGCATCCTCGAAGCCTTTGTCGATTTCGGCTGCGAGGTCTCGGTCATCGTCGCGCGTGGCGCCGACGGCGCGCTCGCCGCTTATCCGCCGGTCGAGAACCGGCACGTCAACCACATCCTCGATACGACGACCGCCCCTGCCCGCCTCTCCCCGAAGATCAGCGCCGACGCGGAGAGGATCGCCCGCCACGTCGCCGAAAAGCTCGATCTCGTCGGTGTGCTCGCGGTCGAGATGTTCGTGACCAAAACGGGAGCCGTCCTCGTCAACGAGCTCGCCCCGCGCCCGCACAATTCCGGGCATTGGACCATCGACGCCTGCGTCACCAGCCAGTTCGAGCAGCTCGTCCGCGCGATCTGCGGCCTGCCCCTCGGCTCGACCGAGCACCATTCCGATGCGGTAATGCAGAACCTGATCGGAGACCAGGTCGACGGGTGGCGCGGGCACCTCGACGATCCGCGCGCCAAGCTGCACCTCTACGGGAAGACTGTGGTCAAGCCTGGCCGCAAGATGGGCCACGTCACCCGATTGCTACCCAAGACGTGACGTGAGCCGTCATTGCGAGGAGCCTACCGCGACGCCCTGAAGAACCGGAAAGGGTCGGGGAAGCGGGTCAGGAACTCGTCGAAACGGGCGCGCACGTCGCCGACGCGCTTCAGGTCATCGAGGCGGCGGTCGACAAAGGCTGTGGTGTCTCGGAAGCCCTCCGAGCGGTCGTCGAGCCAGTAGACGACCGCGGCCGCGTAAAGGCCGGCGAGGGTTGCGCGCTTGGTGTAGAAGCTGAAATCGGTCGCCTTGTCGCCGGCCGCGTACCACATGCCGTCGACCGTCTCGTATAGGAGCCGCGAGGCGAGCACCGCGTGCGGCGGCAGCGCCAGCACGGCGAGGCTGCTGCGCACCGCCTCGCGCCACGGCGTGAGGGTCCCGAAGCGGGAGTGGACCGCGAGGCGGATGCGGGGAGTCACCGATAGCTCGTCGAGCCGCGCCGCCTCCAGTTTTTCGAGCATCTTGCGGTCGGCCCAGCGGCTGAACGCGGCGACGAGGTCGGGGGCGCCGCGCGGGAACAGCGCCTGCGCCTCGCCCTCATCGAGGCCGCAGCGCTGCGCGGCGCTGCGCAGCGCCGCCATCGACCAGCCGTCAAACGGCACGTCGGGCAGGATCGCCTCGATCAGCCGATCGCGGTCGGCCTCCGCGAGCGGGCTTCTCATGATGCGACCTCCTCTCGCCGCGGCTGGGCCAGGAACTCCGCGAGATCGATCGGATGGCGCTGCAGTTCCTCGAGGAAAACAAGCAAGCGGTGGTCGGTGATCCGTTGCGGATAGAGGATCCCGTCGAGATGGTCGTATTCGTGCTGCACGACGCGGGCGTGGAACCCGGCCGCCTCGCGCGCGATCTCCTCGCCGTCAAGCCCGACCCCGCGATAGCGCACGCGCAGATGCCGCGGCACGACCCCGCGCAGCCCCGGCACCGATAGACACCCCTCCCAGCCGAGCACGCGCTCTTCTCCGCTCAGCTCGATCTCGGGGTTGATGAGGGCGGTCAGCGGCAGTTCGCCATCGCCGGGCAGCTCGCTGACCCGCTCGCCGAGCACCTGAAAGACGAGGATGCGATAGGGCGCATGCACCTGCGGTGCGGCGATGCCGGTGCCGCCGGCGTCGTCCATCGTCTCGATCATGTCCTCGACGAGCTGGCGCACCCAGGGCGCGGTCGGGTCGGGAACCTCCTGCGCGCGGGTGCGCAGAACGGGGTGGCCCATGCGGGCGATCTTCAACAGAGCCATTGGCTCAATATGAGGCGCCCCGCCCGGCCGGTAAAGGCGGGCGCCGGCTTTCGGCCCCTCCGACCGGCCCTGATTCTCGGTCTCGCCGGAACACCCGCCACGACGCGCCGTTCGCGAGGCAATCGTCGATTCACACAAGGACCGTTCAATGCTACCAAACGGCTTCATACGGACAACGCTGGCGGCGTCGCTGCTGCTCGGCACCAGCGCGTTGGCCCTGGCTCAAACCCATCCGGGCGAAGCGGCCGCCCCTGCCGCGCCGGCGGCGAGCTCGGCCCCGACATCGCCAGCCGGCCCTCAGACGGAACCCGGAAAAGCGCCCCAGGCCGAACACCGGAAGGGGGCCCAGGCCGAACCCGACAGAACCATGCAAGCGGAGCCCCAGAAGGCGACACAGGCGGAACCGCAAAAGGCCGCGCCGAACCAGCCCGGCGCGACCCGGTCGTCCGAGGTCGCCGGGCACGGCGGCTCGACAACCGAAAGCACGCCGAACCGCACCAGCGGTCATTCGGACATGACAACCAGCGGCAGCTCGACCGAGACCGGCAAGACACCGGCGAACGGTGCCGGCGGAAACGGCGCGAACGCGTCCGCATCGGCCTCCGCCACGGCCACGGTCAACCTGACGACGACGCAGAAGACCGAGATCCACAACACGATCATCAACAACCACAACGCCCCGCGGGCCAACAACCTCGGCATCAGCCTCAACGTCGGGGTGGCGGTGCCGCCGGCGGTCCAGTTCGCTCCGCTGCCGCCGAGGATCGTCGAGATCGCGCCCGCGTGGCGCGGCTACGACTATTTCCTCTATGGCGAGGAGATCGTCGTCATCGAGCCCGGGACACGACGGATCGTCGCCATCCTCGTGGGCTAGCACCCGCGTCATGGCCCCTTCCCGCGACGGCAGGGGCCACGCGGCTTCACAACGCCGGGCGGAAATGCTAGGGTTCGCGCCGTTCAGCCTGTCAGCGGAGCAGTATTCCCGTGCAAGTCCTCGTTCGCGACAACAACGTCGACCAGGCCCTCAGGGCCCTGAAGAAGAAAATGCAGCGCGAGGGCGTGTTCCGGGAAATGAAGCTGCGCCGCAATTATGAGAAGCCCTCCGAGCGGCGCGCCCGCGAAAAGGCCGAGGCCGTCCGCCGCTATCGCAAGCTCCTCCGCAAGCGCATGGAGCGGGAGGGGTACTAGCCGGAAAGGAGCGCGGGCGTCTCGCCCGCCCTTACGAACCAAGAGGCGGGCAAGACGCCCGCGGTCCCAAATTTCCCCCGCTTGACGCCCTCAACCGCCGGTGACATCGTTTCCGGCGACGGTTCCCTTCGGGGATCAAAAGGGAACGCGGTCAGGGTGCCGGTCTGGTGCCTGAAGCCGCGGCTGCCCCCGCAACTGTAGGCGGCGAGCCGAGCGCCACATAGCCACTGGAGACCCTCGGGTCGCTGGGAAGGCGGCGCAAGGCGGCGACCCGCGAGCCAGGAGACCTGCCGTCGACGTGGTCACGCGCGGGCACATTGGGCGGGGTGCACCAATGGGGTTCGTTCCTCCCGGCAGGAGAGCTGTCCGGTAGGGGCGGCTTTGGTTCGCGGTGACGTGTCACGTTGCCGCGAGGTCCAAATGGCCCGATTTGCCTACAATGCGACCGCCGTTGTCGCTGCGCTCGTCGTCCTTTCGCTTCACCCGCCGTCCGCCGGCGCCGACGATCTCGTGCCGGGTCGAGCCCTGGCAGACGCCGGTGCCGGCACCAGCCAGCTCCAGCTACCGCCGGTCGTAGTCAGCGCGACCCTGTTGCCGACGCCCGAGGACCAGATCGGCAGCAGCGTCACGGTCATCACCAGCCAGGACATCGCGCAGAAGCAGCAGCGCACGCTGCCCGAGGTGCTCAACGACGTACCCGGGCTCAACGTCGTGCAGACCGGCAGCCCCGGCGGCCAAGCCTCGGTCTTCATCCGCGGCGCCAACGCGAACCACACCAAGGTGCTGATCGACGGCATCGACGTCAGCGACCCGAGCTCGGCCACCGGCGCCTTCGATTTCTCGCAGATCCTCGCCTCCGACATCCAGCAGGTCGAAGTGCTGCGCGGCCCGGCGAGCGGCCTTTACGGTTCGGACGCGATCGGCGGCGTCATCGACGTCATCACCAAAGCCGGCTCGGGTCCGCCGCATGTCTACGGCTCGCTCGAAGGCGGCTCGTTCGACACGTTCAACCAGACCACCGGGCTCAGCGGCTCGGTCGGCCGGTTCAGCTACAATGTCGACTTCGCCCACTACCACTCGGGCGACACCGATGTGACGCCGTTCCCGCTGGTGGTGCCGGGACGGCCCTCGAATTCGGACTACTACGACAACAAGACCGTCTCGGCAAAGCTGGGCGCCCAGCTTACCGACGATCTCGATGTCGGCGCCGTGGCCCGCTACGTCGACACAAACCTGAACTCGACCCTGGACGATTTTCTCGGCCCCGAGGCGGCGCCGAGCTACAGCGACGATCACGAGTTGTTCAGCCGCGTCTTCGCGCACCTGAAATCGTTCGACGGGCGGTTCGAGCAGACCCTCGGGCTCGCCTATACCGGATACTGGCGCCGGTTCTACGATCCCAACCCCGGCACGCTCGCCTTCGGCAACGACCCGGCCGATTACCACGGCAACCGCGAAAAGCTCGACTGGAAGGGGACGCTGCACATGGTGCCGGGGGAAGACCTGGTCCTCGGCGCCGAGCACGAGCTCGACCGGCTCAACAATACCAACCCCGCCTCCGCCCACCTCACCAACGACGCCGGCTTCCTGGAATTGCAGTCGGCGCTCAGCGAGCGCATCTTCAACTCGGCGAGCTTCCGCTACGACGACAACGGCACATTCGGCGGCCACCCGACCTTTCGGGAGGCGCCGGCCTATCTGATCCCCGAGACCGGGACCAAGCTAAAGGGCAGCGTCGGCACCGGGTTCAAGGCGCCGACCCTCGACGTGCTCTACGACAGCTTTCCCGCCTTCGGCTTCTTCGCCAACCCGAACCTCCAGCCGGAAACGAGCGTCGGCTACGATTTCGGCTTCGAAGAATCGTTATGGAACGGGCAGGTGCAGTTTGGCAGCACCTACTTCCACAACGACATCAAAAATCTGATCCAGTCCAACCTGAACTTCACGACCGACATCAACATCGGCCAGGCAACCACTTATGGATTCGAGAATTTTATCTCGTACAAGCCGTGGGACACGCTGACCCTGCGGGCCGATTATACCTATACGATGGCCAACGACGACACGACGCACACCGAACTTCTCCAGCGCCCAAAGCACAAGGTGAGCTTCGATGCCAGATGGCAGGCGACGCCTGCCCTGTCGTTCACGGCCAGCGCGGTCTATACGGGGAAATGGTCCGACATCAATCGCGACGGGACCGCGACGGGCCTCTTCGCGACGCCCTTTACGCTCGTGAACCTGACCGGGAGCTACGATCTCGGGCACGGCATCACGCTGTTCGCGCGGATCAACAACCTGCTCGACCGGCATTACCAGCAGCCGCTCGGGTTCGAGCATCAGGGGCTCGGCGTGTTCGGGGGCGTCAAGGTCGCCTTCGACACACCGACGCTGTGACCGCCACGCCGTGAAAGGGAGCGGGTGATGTTTCCTCCAGAACGGATCGTCTGCCTCACCGAGGAGACCGTCGAGACGCTGTACCTGCTCGGCGAAGAGGACCGCATCGTCGGGGTGTCGGGGTATTGCGTGCGCCCGCCCCAGGCCCGCCGGGACAAGCCGCGCGTCTCGGCCTTCACCTCGGCCGACATCCCGAAGATCCTCGGCCTCGAGCCCGACCTCGTCCTCGCCTTCTCCGACCTCCAGGCCGATATCGTCGCGGCGCTGGTCAGGCACGGCGTCGCCGTCCATGCCTTCAACCAGCGCAGTTTGGCCGAGATCTTCGACATGGTCCGGATGCTCGGCGCAATGATCGGCGCGCCGCAAAAGGGAGCAGACCTCGCAGCGAGGCTCGAAGCCGAGGTGGCCGCCGCCCGGGCGCGGGCGGGGCAGCGGCAGCGCCGGCCGCTCGTCTACTTCGAGGAATGGGACGAGCCGATGATCTCGGGCATCGCTTGGGTCTCGGAGCTGATCGAAACCGCCGGCGGCAGCGACATCTTCGGCGACCGCGCGGCCGAAAAGTCCGCCCGGGACCGGGTGGTCACGATGCCCGAGGTCGTCGCGCGCAAGCCGGACCTCATCATCGGCTCGTGGTGCGGCAAGAAGTTCCGCCCCGAGAAGGTCACGGCCCGTCCCGGGTTCGATCAGGTGCCGGCCGTCGCCAACAACGCGGTTCACGAGATCAAGTCGCCGCTGATCCTGCAGCCGGGGCCGGCGGCGATCATCGCCGGCCTCCCCATCCTGGAACGCCTGATCGGCGATGTCGCGGGAGCAAGCCCATGACTGGGCTTCGCCGCGACAAACCGGTAAGCTGCTCGCCGGCCTCGGTGATTCCGATCTTGGGATCAGGCCGACAGGATGACCATGAGCACGCCGATCCAGCCGCAGCGCCAGATCGAACCCGACGGAGCGCCGGTCGATGTCTTTGCGCTGCCGACCGACGAGGCGAGCCTCGAAAAGCTGCTGCGCTGCCTCTTTACCGAGCATTGGCAGCACATCACCTTCGGCCCGCTGATCCAGGGCGCGGCGTGGGAGATGAAGGCGGCGCAGGCGCCCGACCGCGTCGGCATGATGGACGGTTATCTGACGATCGCGTTCGGGGTGCCGCATTTCCACATCTGCATCGGCGAGCACAAGGGCACCCGCGCGAACCCGGTCTCGCCCGAATTGGCGCATCACCGCCGCACCGCACGGGCGGAGCTCTATCGCCGGATCAGCCGCGACGGCTCGCCGGTATCGTGGGGCCTCCGGCTCTTCAACGGCAAAGGCGAGCAGCAGGTCACCGTGCTGCTCCCCAACCCGTTCCTCGACGGCGACGACAACATCCTCCGCCCGCCGGACTGGTCGCGGCTCGATCTATGGGACCAGCTACGCGCCGAATGGCTCGGTATGCCCGACCCCGACCCGGTCGACCGCTCCGGCAAGGGTTTCCGACACGACTGACCGATTCCAGAAGGACGCATCGCAATGCCTGACCCGACCTCCGCCTTCGCCACCGGCAACCGCCGCCTGTTGTGGGCAGGGCTGCTGCTCGCCGCGAGCCTCCTCTTCACCCTCGGCTTCGCTTGCGCGGTGCCGTTCGCCGCATTCGGCGCCATCGCCGCGATGACCCTGCCCCGCCGCGACGCGCTGCTGGTCGTGATCGCGCTCTGGCTGGTCAACCAGATCGCCGGCTTTACGATTCTGCATTACCCGTGGGACGCCATGACGCTCGCCTGGGGGCCGATCTTCGGCGCGGTCGCAGTCGCCAGCACGCTCGCGGCGCGGGCGGCGACCCGCAACGGCGGCCTCGTCCAGGCCGCACTCGCCGGCTTCGCCGCCGCCTTCGTCGTCTACGAAGGCGCGCTCTACATCGTCTCGGCGACCGTCATGGGCGGCACCGAGATCTACACGCCGGCGATCATCGGCCGCATCCTGGCGATCAACGCCGCTGGCTTCGTCGCGCTGCTCGCCGCCAGCCTGCTGATCACGGCCGCCGGAGCGCATGTCCGCATGTCGGGCGAGTACTCCGCCTGATAAACAGCTACTCGATGACGCGGTCGGCGCGGACCAGCACGTCCTGCGGGATGGTCCAGCCGAGTCGCGCCGCGGTGCGCGCGTTGACGACGAGCTCGAACTCGGTCGGCTGCTCGACCGGCAGGTCGCCGGGCCTGGCGCCCTTGAGGATACGGTCGACGTAGTACGCGGTACGCCGCATCAACGCCGCCTGCGGCGCGCCGTAGGTCATCAGCGCGCCGGCGTCGGCGAAGACTGCCCAGTCCGACACCGACGGCAACCCGGCCTGCATGGCCATCGGCACAATCTTGTCCTGATAGCCGGTAAAGATCGGCTGGACGACCACCGCCTCGCAGCCGTCGCGCTTCATGTCGGCAAAGAGGGCGGGATCGGTCCCCTCTGGCCCGTCGACGAGGCGGACCGACAGTTTGAGCTTCAATCGGTCGGCGGCCGCCTGCGTCTCGTGCACAAAGGTCTGGGCGTTCGGGTCCCTGGTCGAGCCGAGAAACCCGACCGCCGTGAGAGACGGCCTGATCTGGCGAAGCAGATCGAGCCGCTTGCCAGCAAGGTCGGTCATCAGCAGCGACACGCCGGTCGTGTTCCCGCCGGGATGGGCGAGGCTCGGCACGAGCCCGGTCGCCAACGCGTTGGCGCAGTAGATGACGATGGGGATCGTCTGCGACGCCGCCTTGACGATATGCGCGGCGGGCGTCGCCACGACGACGATCGCGTCGACCGGCTCGCCGACCAGCTTCTGCGCCATGCGCCGGGTCAGATCGGCGTCAGCGCCCGTGAAATACGCCTCTACCTCGTAAGTCTTACCCTCGGTATAGCCGAGCTGCCGCATGCCCTCGCGGAAGCGGTCGAGGTCAGCCCGCATGCTCTCGGGGAACCAGCTCAGATAGCCGATCCGGGCTTTTCCGTCGGCCGCGAAGGCCCCGCGAGAGAGGCTGGAAAGTCCGCAGAGAACGAGGGCACCGAACTCGCGCCGGTTCATGGCTACTCGAGCGCCTTGACGATTTCCTCGCACATCTTCTTCGCGTCGCCGAACAGCATCATCGTGTTGTCGCGGAAGAAGAGTTCGTTTTCGACGCCGGCGTAGCCCGAGGCCATCGAACGCTTGATGAAGAGGACGGTCTTGGCGCGCTCGACGTCGAGGATCGGCATGCCGTAGATCGGCGAGGCGTGGTCGGTCTTGGCCGCCGGATTGGTGACGTCGTTGGCGCCGATCACAAAGGCGACATCGGTCGACGGGAAATCGCGGTTGATTTCGTCGAGCTCGAGGACCTCGTCATACGGCACGTTGGCCTCGGCGAGGAGCACGTTCATGTGCCCCGGCATCCGGCCCGCGACCGGGTGGATCGCATAGCGCACGTTGACCCCGTCCTTGATCAGGATGTCCGCCATCTCGCGGAGCGCATGCTGGGCCTGGGCCACCGCCATGCCATAGCCGGGCACGACGATGACCGAGCCGGCGTTCTTCAAAATGAACGCGGCGTCCTCTGCGCTCCCCGATTTGACCAGCTTGTCGCCGCTCCCGCCGCCCGAGGCGGCCGCGGCGACACCCTCGCCACCGAACCCGCCCAGGATCACGTTGAAGATCGAGCGGTTCATCCCCTTGCACATGATGTAGCTGAGGATCGCGCCCGACGAGCCGACGAGGGCGCCGGTGATGATCAGAAGGCTGTTCGACAGCGTGAACCCGATGCCGCAGGCCGCCCACCCCGAATACGAGTTCAGCATCGAGATGACGACGGGCATGTCGGCGCCGCCGATCGGCAGGATCAGAAGGAACCCGAAGGCCAGCGCCAGGACCACCAGCAGCCAGAAGATCACCGGCGACTCGCTGACGCAGAACAGCACGATCAGCGCGATGATCGCGGCACCGAGCGCGGCGTTGAGCACGTGCTGGCCGGGGAAGACCAGCGGCTTTCCCGTGACGAGCCCCTGCAGTTTGGCAAAGGCGACGATTGAGCCGGTAAAGGTGATCGCGCCGATGGTCAGCCCGATCCCCATCTCGATGAGGCTCGCCGGGTGGATATGGCCGGGCGCGCCGATCCCATAGGCCTGCGGCGCGGTAAAAGCCGCGCAGGCGACGCAGACCGCCGAGAGGCCGACGAGGCTGTGAAACGCCGCGACGAGTTGCGGCAGCGCCGTCATCTGGATCTGGCGCGCGATATACGTGCCGACCGCACCGCCGATAACGAGCCCCAGGATGATGAGCCAATAGCTCACCACCTCCGGCGACGCGAGCGTCGTGACGATGGCGATGACCATCCCGGCGATGCCGAAATAGTTGCCGTTTCGCGCCGTATCGGGCGACGACAGGCCCCGGAGGGCCATGATGAAGCAGATTGAGGCGACCAGATAGAGGAGCGCCGACAGGCTTTCGCTCACAGCAGCCCCGCTATCTCTTGCGCTGGAACATCTGCAGCATTCGCTGCGTGACGATGAACCCGCCGAAGATGTTGACTGCGGCAAGGGTCACGGCGACGAAGCCCATGATCTTGGCAAAGCTGATCCCGGTCGGGCCGGCCGCGAGCAGCGCGCCGACAATGATCACGCTCGACACGGCGTTGGTGACGCTCATCAGCGGCGAATGCAGGGCCGGGGTGACGCGCCAGACGACGTAGTAACCGACAAAGACAGCGAGCACGAAGACGGTCAGCTCGAACACGAACGGCGACGCGCCGTGCGGCGCCTGCTGGCTCGCCAGCGCCAAATTGTTCGCGAGGTCGCGAAGCTGGTTGGCAAGCTGCTGGGCGTTGCCGGCAAGCTCGGCGGCCTGCGGGGCGAAGGCGGTGGGATCGGCCATCGGGGCTCCGGTCAGCTCGCGGCGGCGGGTTCGGGGAGGAGCGCGGGATTGACGACCTTGCCGTCCATCGTCAACAGCGTCGCCTTGATGATCTCGTCGGATTGGTCGACCCGGAATTTGTTTTCCTGATCGAAGAGGAGGCGCAGGAAGGACAACACGTTGCGGGCGTAAAGCATGCTGGCGTCGACCGCGATCCGCGACGGCATGTTCGGGTGGCCGACGATCTTGACCCCGTTGGCGCTGGTCACGGTCGAGCCCGCAACGCTGCCCTCGACATTGCCCCCCGCCTCGACCGCGAGGTCGATGATGACCGATCCCGGCGCCATCACCGCGACCATGTCGGCGCTCAGCAGGATCGGCGCCTTGCGGCCGGGAATGAGCGCGGTGCAGATCACGATGTCGGTGCGTTTCAAGGCCTCGGTGACCTTCTCGCGCTGCCGGCGCTGGTAGTCCTCGCCCATCTCGCGGGCGTAGCCGCCGGCCGTCTCGGCGCTCTTCGCGGCCTCTGCGTCGACGGTGATGAATGTCGCGCCGAGGCTCTCGACCTGTTCCTTGGCGGCGGCGCGGACATCGGTCGCCGAGACGATCGCGCCCAGCCGCCGCGCCGTCGCGATCGCCTGCAATCCGGCGACCCCGGCGCCCATGATCAGCGCGCGGGCGGCCTTGATCGTGCCGGCCGCGGTCATCATCATCGGAAAGGCGCGGCCGAACTCGGCGGCCGCGTCGACGACGGCCTTGTACCCGGCGAGATTGGCCTGCGACGACAGCACGTCCATGGTCTGCGCACGGGTGATGCGCGGCACGAGCTCGAGCGCGAAGGCGTTGACCCCAGCCTGGGCATAGGCCTCGACCTCGGTCCTGTTCTGGGTCGGCGACAGGAGGCCGATCAGCGTCGCGCCGCGCTTGAACTGCGAGATCTCGCTCTCTTCGGGCCGCTGCACCTTGAGCACAACATCGGCGTCGCCGAGCGCGGACGCCTCGTCGGCGGCAATCGTGGCGCCCGCGGCTTCATAGGCGGAATCGAAAAAGCCGGCCGCGGCACCGGCGCCGGCCTCGACCGAAACGCCGAGCCCCAGCCCGACCATCTGCTTCACCGTGTCCGGCGTGGCCGCGACGCGGCGCTCGTGCGCGCGCCGTTCCTTGACGATGGCGACCTTCATCGCGCTACCGTTCTGCTCGCCGTTCTGTTGCGAAGACGGCGGGACTTATGCTCCCCAACGTGTGTTTTGTGAAGAGATTAGTGCCGCAGTGCGGCGATGCGCGCCTATGCTTTCGCCACAATTTGCCGGCGTGGTACAGTCAGCCGCCTTAATCCAGTTGAACGGCGGGGCCGCCGCAAGTACCTGGGGTTTCACCCCCCGGGGAATAAAACATGAGGAGCCGCGTTGTCGGAACGTCTGGAGTATGCGGAACCGGCGGTCCGCCGGGTCGGGAACGACCCCGGAGGCTCCCGGTTCGGCGATCGTCTGGTCGCGGTCCTGCCGCGCCTGCGCCGCTTTGCCCGCGGCCTGGCGCGGTCGGCGAACGAGGCGGACGATCTCGTCCAGGCGGCATGCGAGCGCGCGCTAGCACGGGAGCATCAATTTCAGGAGGGCACGCGGTTCGACAGCTGGATGTTCCGCATCGTGCAGACGATCTGGATCGATCAGCTCAGGGCGCGCGAAGTTCGCAAGGAGGATGGCGAGATCGCCGAGGAACGGATGGGATCGAGCGAATCGGTACGGCGGGCCGAGGCACGTTTGGCCTTGGCCGAGGTCAAGCGGGCGGTCGACCGCCTGCCGCCGGACCAGCGCGCGACCCTGATGCTGGTGACGGTGGAGGGGCTCAGCTACAAGGAGGCGGCGGAGGTCGTCGGCGTGCCGATGGGCACGATCATGAGCCGACTGGCCCGTGCCCGCATCGCCTTGCAGCAGCACCTCGACGCCGGCGCCGGCGGGAGTACGCAGCATGCTGACGCGCAGTGACGAGGCGCTAGTCGCCTATCTCGATGGCGAGCTCGACGAGACCGCTCGCCTGGACGTCGATTCGTGGCTCGAAGGGGATGCTGCGGCGCGCGACCGGCTGGTTGCAATGGCGGCGTCGGCGAGCCTGGTGCGCAGCGTCTTCGCCGAAACCCTCAACGAGGAATTGCCCGAGCGGCTGATCGCTGCCGCGCGCGGCGAATCGGCCGCGGGGTCGGCCAGCGATTCGGCCAGGCCACCCGAGGCCGAGATCATCCGCTTTGCCCCGCCGCCGCCAAAGCTGTCCACGACCGCCGGGTTCCGCCGCTGGGGTCCGATGGCCGCCGCCGCGGCGCTCGTCTTTGGCGTCGGGCTCGGCGGCGCCGGTGGGTATTACGGCATCCCGGCGCTCGTCAAGTGGAGCTCGGCTCCGCCGACGAACGCGCTCAACACCGCCACCAACGACTGGCTCAACAACGCCGCCGGCTATTACAAGCTGGCCGTCGCCGCGGGCGACAACACCTTTGTCGACGTGCCGGCGACCGGCGACCCGAAAGAGGCGCTGCAGAAGATCAGCCAGGAGCTGCCGCAGCAGGTCCGGTTGCCCAACCTCAAGCCGTGGGGCCTCAATTTCCGCGGCGCCCGCCTCGTCGTCGAGGCCGGCCGGCCGGCGGCGCAACTGATCTATACGACCGACAACAAGGCGATCGGGCCGCTGACGCTGATCATCGGCTCGTCGAAAGAGCCGGACAGCCAGCCGACCTTCGACCACCGCCAGGACGTGAACCTGTTGTACTGGCGCCACCAGGGGCGCGCCTACGTGCTCGTCGGCCAGGCCGATATCGGCTATCTGTGGGGCATCGCCAACGACGTCGCCTGGCAGCTCGACGCGATCTGACAACCGCGGCCGCGCGGGGCCGCGGAACGGGCGGCCCCGGTATGCTTCAAACTCATGTATACTGGCGCACTGAGACAATCACGCATCGGACGCCGCCGATGAGATTGCTGCTGGTCGAGGATAACGAGCGCTTCGCCGCGCTGTTGAAGCAGGGGCTGGCGGCGGCCGGCTTCACGGTGGACGTGCTGTCGACGGCGGCCGATGCGGCCGCGGCGCTTCGCACGAGCCGGCCCGACGTGGTGATCCTCGACCTCGGCCTGCCCGACGCCGACGGGCTCACCGTGCTGAGCGAGATGCGCGATCGGGGTGACGCGACCCCCGTCCTGATCCTGACGGCGCGCGGCAGCGTCAAGGACCGGGTCGGCGGCCTGCAGAGCGGCGCCGACGATTACATGGTCAAGCCCTTTGCGCTCGAAGAGCTGGTCGCGCGGCTGCACGCGCTACTGCGTCGCCCGGGCAATCTGCTCGGCCTTGCGCTGAGGCTCGGCAACCTGACGCTCGACACAGTCGCGCGTCAGGTCTTTGTCGGCGAGGCGCCCGTGGCGTTCTCGGCGCGCGAGGTCGCGGTGCTCGAGCACCTGCTGCGCCGCAGCGGCCGCGTCGTCGCCAAGACCCTCCTCGAAAGCAGCCTTTACGGCCTCTCTCAGGAGGTCGGGTCCAATGCGGTCGAAGTCTATGTCCACCGGCTGCGACGCCACCTCGCCGAGATCGGCGCCTCGGTGCAGGTGCACACGGTGCGCGGTGTCGGCTACATGATCGCCGAGGGTGTCGCCGCATGACGCCCGTGCGCTCGGTCGTCCGCCGCACGATCGCGCTGCACCTGACCGCGATCTCGGTGACGGCGATCCTGATGCCGCTGGCGCTCTATCTGATGCTGCAACGCGCCGCCGACGATCTGCACGTGCGCGCGCTGCGCGAGCAGGCCGCCGAGCTCGTTCGCGCGATCAGCCGCGGTGCGGACGGCAAGCTACACGTCCACCTGCCGCCGCGACTGGAAGACCTCTATTCGCCGGACTACGCGCGCTATTCCTACGCCGTCGGCGAGGCGGACGGGCACGTTCTGCTCGCCTCGTTCCCCAACAAGCACTCGGTGACCCGCACGACCCCGCCGATGGATCAGGTGGTGCCGTTCACCGGCTGGTACAACGGCGTCCAGATCTTCGGCATCAGCATGCCGGTCGAGATCGCCGGCGAGAAATTGTGGATTCAGGTGTCGCAGGATCTCGCCCACCGCGACGTCCTGATCGACGACATCGTCAACGACTTCTTCAGCCGCGTCGGCTGGATCACCGCGCCGATCTTCCTGCTGCTCCTCGCGATCGACGTCGTGATCATCCGGCGCACAATCCGGCCGATCGTCGGCGCCTCGGCGCTCGCCCAGCGCATCGGCCCGTCGAGCACCGACCTGCGTCTGCCCGAGGCCGGGATGCCGCGCGAGGTGCTGCCGCTGGTGCGCGCCGTCAACCAGGCCCTCGACCGGCTCGAAGAGGGGTTTCGCAACCAGCGCGCCTTCACCGCCGACGCCGCCCACGAATTGCGTACGCCGCTGGCGATCCTCAGGACTCAGATCGACATGATCCGCGACCGCGACCTCGCACAGTCGCTACGCGCGGATGTCGAGAACATGAGCCGGCTCGTCAACCAGCTCCTCGAGATCGCCGAGCTCGAGACGGTCGAGATCGACCCCGGCGAGACCGCCGACCTCGTCGCGGTGTCGACCGAGATCGCGGGCTTCCTCGCCCCGCTGGCGCTGTCGCGATACCGCACCGTCGCCGTGTCCGGCACCCAAGGCCCGGTGCTGGTGCACGGCAACGCCGACACGATCGGCCGCGCCGTGCGCAACCTCGTCGAGAACGCGCTCGCGCACACACCGGCCGGAACCGTGGTCGAGATCTCGGTCGAGCCTGAGGGCGTGTTGCGGGTCAGCGACAGCGGCCCGGGCGTCCCGCCCGCCGACCGCGAGTACATCTTCCGCCGTTTCTGGCGTCGCGACCGCCGCGGCACGGGCAGCTCGGGCCTCGGCCTCGCCATCGTCTCGGAGATCGCCAGGATGTACGGCGCCACGGTCTCGGTCGGCGATAATCCCGACGGCGGCGCCGCCTTCGCGCTCAAATTCCCCGCGGTGCTCGCCGCCCGGCGGGAGCCGACCCCGGAGCTGATGGCGGCGAAGTAACCTTAGTCCGGGCGCCCCGACTGAAGCTGGATGTAGTTTTCGATCCCGATCTTATCGATCAGGCCGATCTGGGTCTCGAGGAAGTCGACGTGCTCTTCCTCGCCCTGGAGGATCGACTCGAACAGCTCGCGGCTGACGAAATCCCGCACGCTTTCGCAATGGGCGATCGCCTCGCGCAGGAGCGGCATCGCCGCCTGCTCCAGCTTGAGGTCGCAATCGAGCAATTCGGCGACGTTCTCGCCGATCAGCAATTTGTTGAGGTCTTGCAGGTTGGGCAGCCCGTCGAGAAACAGGATGCGGTCGATCAGCCGGTCGGCGTGCTTCATCTCGTCGATCGACTCTTTGTACTCGTAGTCGCCGAGCTTGGTGACGCCCCAATGCCGCAGCATCCGCGAGTGCAGGAAATACTGATTGATCGCCGTCAGCTCGTTTTTCAGCACCGCGTTCAGATGCTGGATGACGGTCCGGTCGCCTTGCATGCTGCGCCTCCGGTGTGCTTCCGCAGAAGCTTAACCGAGGAAACGCACAACCGGGAGGAAGATTGCAGTCCGGTTGCGATCAGTCGTCGCCGCCGGCCTCCTGCGCCGCGATGACCGCCGTGGACTGACGGATCATCCGGCGGGCGAACGGCACGCACTTGCAGCATTGGAGTTCGCAGCCGAGCGAGCGGTATACCGTGGCGACCGAGCAATCCTCGCCGGCGGTATGGCTGCGCAGGTCGCGGTCGGTGATGGCATTGCACAGGCAAACGTACATGCGTGCCTCGGGGTTGTCCCTGACCGGCTATTTAGCAGCGTTGCGAATGCCTCGCAACATCACTCGCACGCATAGCCCTATGCACGAAAGCGAGGCTCACCCTCCCCGCCCCGCGCGTCAAGCGCCTCGCAACCCGCGCGCCGGCTGCTATGCTGGCTCGGCAATCCAATCAAATCCCCAAAACCGAGGAGACGCGAACATGGCCGAAACCCCGACCTTTGGTCGTTATGCCGAGATCCCCTACGACGAGATGACCCCGGCGCAGAAGGAAGGCTATAGCTCGCTGATCGAGAGCCGCGGGCGCCTCCCCGGCCCTAACAAGATCTACGTCCACAACCCCGCGCTGGTTAAGGTAATGGGTCCGCTCGGCGCCTATTTCCGCACCGGGTATTCGCTCTCCGAGCGGGAGCGCGAGATCGCGGTCGTCGTCACCAATGCCCATTGGCACTCGATCTACCCGACCAACGCGCATGAGCGCGCCGGCAAGGCCGCCGGCCTCCCCGACGACAAGGTCGAGGCGATGCTGGCCGGCCAGCCGACCTCCTTTGACGACGAGCGCGAGCAGGTTGTGTACGAGATGGCGGTGAGCCTGATCAACTCGCGCTGGGTCTCGAAAGGCCTCTTCGACCGCGCCGTCAAGGCTCTCGGCCACGAAGGCATCACCGACGTGACCTGCCTCATGGGCTTCTACACCAGCGTGTCGATGACCCTCGCCATGTACGACGTCCCGGCCGGGGCGGAAGGATTGGCGCGGTAGCCACCTCAACCAGTCGCCATCATTCCCTCACGCTGCGCGGGAGGGAATGATGGCGACAACCGACGCCGCGAGCCCCTTCCCCCGCAAGCGGGGGAAGGTTGGGAGGGCGCTTACGATGCGGTCATGCCGATCGCGCTTCCCCCATCAAAATCTCCACGAACTCCTTGAGCCTCATCCCAGGCCGCGCCCCCCTCTTTGCGGCAGCCTGGTTGACGTGCGACATCACTCCGTCGTGGTACAGCGCCCGCGCATCGCCGATCGGGGCGCTGTCGGCGGAGACCGCTCCGGCCGGGATGCCGCGCGCGTCGAGCGGGGCGAGGCGGGCGATGCCGGCGCCGTCCATCCCCCCGCCGCGACCGGCGTCGCTGAAAAAGCAGGCGTAGACGTCCGGCGCGACCGCGTTGTCCGGCCGGCCGCTCGCGACGGCACCGTGCGAGGCGGTGACGACGATCTGTCCGGCATCCTCGGGCACGATCATGCCGATCGAGTCGGCGCAGACCAGGCGCGGCTCGCCGGGGTTGTCTCGGAGGATATGGCGGTTGCCCTCGGTGATCGCCGGCGGGAGCTGGGTCGGGGTCGGTGCCGCACGCATCCTCTCGGCGCAATCGCGCACGCTTTGCCCGACCGAGCATCCGAGCGCGGCGGCGGCCTCGTTGACGTGGCTGACGACGCCGTGCGCGAGCATATGGTCGCCGTCGCCGATATGGCAGGTCTGGGCGCCGGCGGTCGCGGCGGGAACGCCGATCCGGTCGAGGAATTCGAGCCCGACAATCCCGGCATCGTCCTTGCCGACCCCGGCATCGTTCATGACCACACCGCGCACCCGCCATTTCGATGCGTTGTACGCGTTGTAGCGGCCGCCGTACGACCCCGACACGATGACATGGCCATGATGGTGTCCGCGGCAGGCGGAGCAGCTCGGGACGGTCGAAATCGGTACGGTTTCCAGGTTCGCGCTCATCGTTGTGCTCCGCGGGATCGGCAGGCCTCAAACAGTTTCGCGGGCAACGCAAACGATGACAATATCACGCGAAAAGCACTGCACGAACGAGCTTGGGAGTCTCTACCCTACAGGAGGTTTCGATGGTCACCAGGGCCCCGTATCTGAAGGCGCGGTATAGCGGCTATCACCACCGTCACGTCCCCAAGGAAGACACCGAGCTGACCCATGTCGGCCCCGACACGCCCTGTGGCGAGTACATGCGCCGCTTCTGGCAGCCGGTGTGCTATTCCGACGATTTGAAGGACCTGCCGCTCAAGCTGCGCATCCTGGGCGAGGACCTCGTCGCCTTCCGCGACGGCTCGGGCGAGGTGGGCGTGCTCGAACTTCACTGCCCGCATCGCGGCACCTCGCTCGAATTCGGGCTCGTCGGCGAAAAGGGCATCCGCTGCTGCTATCACGGCTGGCTCTTCGGCTGCGACGGCACGATCCTAGAAACCCCGGGCGAGCCGGCTAAGAGCACCTTGAAGGACCGCCTCTTCCACGGCGCCTACCCGGTGCAGGAGGCGTTCGGCCTCGTCTTCGCCTATCTGGGCCCACCCGAGGAGATGCCGGCCTTTCCGATCTACGACAGCTTTGTCCGCCCCGGCTATCGGGTGGTTCCCGGCCAGAAATACATCTATCCGTGCAATTGGCTGCAGATCCTCGAAAACACGATGGACGCGATCCACACCTCGTTCCTGCACACGATCGTCAGCGGCGCCGTGTTTACCGACGAGTTCGGCGTCCTCCCCGAGCTCGAATTCATGGAGACCCCGGTCGGCATCATCTACATCGCGACGCGGCGGGTCGGCGACAACGTCTGGTCGCGCTCGGTCGAGAATGTGCTGCCCAACCTGCAGCAGGTCGCGCCGGTGTGGGAAACGGGGCAGAAGGAGATCGCCTTTAGCGGCCCGATGATGAGCCGCTGGGTCGTGCCGATCGACGACACCAACGCGATGTACATCGAGCTCCGCCATGTCAGCGAGACCCCCGGCATCGAAACGCCCGACTGGTGGGTCGACCGCTCGCAGATGCTCGCCGGCCAGATGCCCCCCGACACCTACGAGCAGGCCCAGCGCCGTCCGCAGGATTTCGAGGCGCAGGTGTCGCAGCGCCCGATCGCCGTCCACGGCATGGAACACCTCGGCACCACCGACCGCGGCATCACGATGCTGAGGAACCAGATCCGCCGCGGCATCAAGGACGTGAAAACGGGCCAGGACCCGCAAGGCCTCTTCCGCACCGACACGGGCGCGATCCCGACCTACTGCAACAACACGGTCGTCCGCATCCCGCCCGCGAAATCCGAGGAAGCCGACAAGAAGCTGATGCGCGAGACGGGACGGAGACTGGCCGCAGGTTATCTGAAGGCGCCCCCACTTCTCGACGCCGCGGAGTAGAGGAGCGCGGGCGTCCCGCCCGCCCCACACCCTCTCGCTTCGCGATCCACCCTCTCCCGCTTGCGGGAGAGGAAGGGACCCATCGCGACGGGATGGGAGGGTGAGGGTCGCGCGCTGACGCCGATATCGCTTACCATGCCCGCACCAGACCCGGCGGAGGAACCCTATGCTGATCGTCGACGCGCAGATCCATCTCTGGACCAAGGGCTCGCCGCCGCCGCATCACCGGCAGACATCGCATTGGACCGCCGAGGAGGCGTTGCGAGAAATGGCGGAGGGCGGGGTCGATGCCGGGCTCGTCCACCCGCCCGGCTGGGATTCCGACTCTGTCGCGGTCGCCGAGGCCGCGGCGACGAAGTACCCGAGCAAATTCGCGATCCTCGGCCATTTCCCGCCCGACAAGCCGGAAAGCCGCGGGCTCATCGCCGGCTGGAAGCAGCGCCCCGGCATGCTCGGCCTGCGCTGGGCCTTCACCCAGCCGCACCAGCAGACCTGGCTCACCGACGGCACGATGGATTGGCTGTGGCCGGAATGCGAAAAGGCCGGGATCCCGGTCGCGCTGATGGCGTCGAACCAGCTCCCGCTCCTCGGCGAGATCGCCGGAAAGCACCCCGGCCTCAAGCTCATCATCGACCATTACGGCCGCAACCGGAACGGCAAGGACGACGAGGCCCACGCCAACCAGGCCCAGCTCCTCGCCCTCGCCAAGCACCCAAACATCGCCGTCAAATGCACCGGCGCGCCGGGCAATTCGAGCCACCCCTACCCGTTCAAGAACATCCACAAATACACCCAGCAGATCGTCGAGACCTTCGGGCCGCAGCGCAGCTTCTGGGGCACCGACATCACCCGCATGCCGTGCTCGTGGCGCCAATGCGTGACGATGTTTACCGAGGAAATGCCGTGGCTCAAAGGCCGCGACCTCGAACTCGTCATGGGCCGCGCCCTGTGCGACTGGATCGGGTGGAAGCTGTAGCCTCCCGACTCCGTCATCCCGGCGCAGGCCAGGACCTACGGTTCGACCGCACGGCGGCGCCGACACGCTGATCACCCTCAGCGACCACTCGACGATCCCGTTGAAGGGGGTCGCCAGCATCGAAGGCGGCTTCTTCAGCTAACCCCCGCTCTGCGCCTCAACCAGCGGCCCACTCCGGCGGGCCGCTTTCTTTGGTGGCAACGCGCCGGCAAAGGGCCGAAACTCCGGCCCCCGAGAAAGAGGTTGAGCGATGGCCGATCTGGAGCCGATCCCCTATTCCGACGCCAAGCTGCGCGCAATCCTCGAACGCGTCCGCACGATCGCGCTGGTCGGCGCGAGCACGAACTGGAACCGGCCCAGCTACTTCGTGATGAAGTATCTGCAGGGGAAGGGTTATCGGGTGATCCCGGTCAATCCGACCGCGGCGGGGCAGACCTTGCTCGGGGAAAAGGTGTACGCGTCGCTGACCGACATCAAGGACAAGGTCGACATGGTCGACATGTTCCGCCCGGCGGGCGAGGCGCCGGGGATCGTCGAGCAGGCGATCAAGATCAAGGCGCCCGTCGTGTGGATGCAGCTCGGGCTCCGCAACGACGAGGCCGCGGCGACCGCCGAGGCGGCGGGGATCGAGATGATCATGAACCGCTGCCCGAAGATCGAGTTCGGGCGGCTCGGCGGCGAGCTGTCGTGGAGCGGCGTCAACAGCGGGATCATCCAGAACCGCGCCCCGGTCGCGCCCCGGCCGCGGCGAGTCAAGGACCGGCCGGCCCCGTCGCACAACCTCACCTACGGGTTCGAGACCCGCTCGGTCCATGCCGGCGCCGCGCCCGACCCGACGACCGGCGCGCGCTCGACCCCGATCTACCAGACGACGGCCTATGTCTTCGACGACGTCGACCACGCCGCCTCGCTCTTCAACCTGCACAATTTCGGCTACATCTATTCGCGCCTGACCAACCCGACCGTCGCCGTGCTCGAGGAGCGCGTCGCCAATCTCGAAGGCGGCCGCGCGGCGGTCGCCTGCGCCTCGGGCCACGCCGCGCAATTCCTGACGTTCTTCACCCTCTTGAGCGCCGGCGACTCGTTCCTCGCCTCGCGCAACCTTTACGGCGGGTCGCTGACGCAATTCGGCCTCAGCTTCAAAAAGCTCGGCTGGCACTGCGATTTCGTCGACCCGACCGACCCCGAGAACTTCCGCGCGGCGCTGAAGCCCGAGCACAAGGCGATCTTCCTCGAGCTCCTCGCCAACCCGGGCGGGATCATCGTCGACATCGAGCGGGTCGCGCAGATCGCGCACGAGGCCGGCATCCCGCTCATCGTCGACAACACACTGGCGACGCCCTATCTGTGCCGGCCGTTCGAATGGGGCGCCGACATCATCTGCCATTCGACGACGAAGTTCCTCTCGGGCCACGGCCAGGCGCTCGGCGGGGTGGTCGTCGAGAGCGGGCGGTTCGACTACTCGCAAGGCAACAAATTCCCGTCGCTGACCGACCCCGAGCCGGCCTATCACGGCCTCAAATTCTTCGAGAATTTCGGCGACTTCGCCTTCACCACCAAGGCCCGCGCCGTCGCGCTGCGCGATTTCGGCCCGACCCTCTCGCCGATGAACGCGTTCCTGACGATCACCGGCATCGAGAGCCTGCACGTCCGCATGGACCGCCACGTCGAGAATGCGAAGAAGGTCGCCGAATACCTCGCTGTCCACCCGCAGGTCGCCTGGGTCTCCTACGCCAGCCTCAACGACAGCCCCTACCGCGCCCTCGCCCAGAAATACCTGCCGAAAGGCGCCGGCGCCGTCTTCACGTTCGGCGTCAAAGGCGGGTACGCGGCCGGTGTAAAGCTTGTCGAAAACACCCGCCTCTTCTCCCACCTCGCGAACATCGGCGACACCCGCAGCCTGATCCTCCACCCCGCCTCGACCACCCACCGCCAACTCACCGACCCCCAACGCGAAGCCGCCGGCGCCGGCTCGGATGTCGTGCGCCTCTCGATCGGACTGGAAACGGCGGAGGATCTGATCCGGGACCTGGACGAGGCGTTGAGGGCGTAGACGACTTCCGGCTCCCGTGGCTCTTACGGTTCCTGACGCGCTCCTGGATCATTGCTTCGTGGCGAGTTCGTGCGGCTGATCTTGGACATGACGCGCGAGGTCAAAGGACCGGTTCCAACGAAGGAAATTGCCCTCTGCGTCATGCAAGAGCGCGGGCCGAATACCGCTGATCCCGCCCTGGTCAATCGACCCACTCGTGTGCGGTGCTTGCCGTACAGGGAAATGAGGAAGGCCAGCGCAAATTCAATTGATGGGAGATCGCGACCTAACCTGATCGATCGTGCGCGGGCGCAAAAGAAAAGGCCCCGGCTCGCCGGGGCCCCCGTACCTAATGTGGCGGCGTCAGCTCACGCGCACGCAACTCATTTTGTGTTGCGCCGCAGAACTTCCGAATCATGCCGATGGAGCGCCGCACGGAAGCGGGGGTCTTGCAGCCACCTGCGGAGGTATCCGGTCTTGCGCTCTTCTGCGCTCTCCATAAGCGCAGCTTGCCGATCAACGTCGGGCTGCTCTCGCTTAGTCATAATCTTTCTCCCAGGTTCGGCGGGGCGATCTTAGCCACTCGACTCGTCGGGTACAACGGGGGGATGCGCCTCCTGTTCCACCCACCATGAATAACGGCCTCCACTGGAGTTCGTCATCGTGACTCGGTACCCGCAGCCAGTAAAGATTTCGTTGATATGGTGGTATTTTTCAAGAGCGTGCGGGGGAAGTCCATCTCCATGAGTACAGTAATAAAAACATTCAGGACGCACCTCTTCGATCAATAATATGGTGACGCGTTTGACGACTTCCAATATATGTGATCGGCTTGCAGCATCGACAAATTCACCAACTTCACGCCCATCCCAATAATCCCGTTCGGTATAATCTTCGGCATCGGCCTCGATGAACTTAAAGTAGTATTCAAGACAAGCTGCCCCGACTTCGAAGCCGACCATGATCGAGTAGGTGAGCGGGCAGGCATCATCGTAACCGACATATGCTACCGCCGCACATGCGCCATTCGCCGGGTGGAGTTCGGTGGGGATCGGATCGGCAAGATCGAGGGCAAAAATGAACGCCATGCCCCACATATAGCACGTACAATAGAGGACCACACAACCAAGAGTACGCCGAATTAGGTAAGCGTCTCACAAACGCTTGTGGAACCTGAGTTTGTACCTAATTCCGGGAATTCCATACGAACGACTCTGGGGAGAGGAGGCCAAAAAGGCTAGACCCGCCGGGAGGCGTACGCCTCCCGGCG
>DASXFE010000024.1:0-12658 GCA_036489765.1 Allostellaceae bacterium
AAGAACGTCAAGGCGCTGCTCGAGGCCTATCGGCAAACGGGAACCAAAACGCCTCTGGTCATGGTCGGCGGCGGCGGGTGGAGCAACGAGGCCGAGACCCGCATGCTGAAGGCGATCGAGGCGGAGGAAGCCGTGCTGGCCCCCGAGAAGCGGCGGGTGCGGCGGCTCGACTACGCCGACCGCTCGACCCTCGTCAGCCTGATCAAGGGGGCGCAGGCGGTGCTGTTCCCCTCGCTCTACGAAGGGTTCGGCCTGCCCGTCCTCGAAGGAATGATGCTGGGGACGCCGGTGGTCACGTCGAAGAGCTCGTCCCTGCCCGAGATCGGCGGGGACGCCGCGCTTTATGTCGACCCGAACGATGTCGGCGACATCGCCCGCGCGATCCGGACGATCGCCGCCGACGCCGATCTCAGGGCCGAACTGGCGCGGCGCGGGCGGAAGCAGGCCGAATTGTTCTCGATGGCGCGCTACCGCGAACGGATCTCGGCGGTCTACGACCGGCTCGCCTGAGCGGAATGGCCGAGGCGCCGGTCTTCGACCCCGCGTTCCGCGAGCGACTGCGCGAGTTGCTGGTCTGGCGCCGCGACGTGCGGCGGTTTCGCCCCGATGCGCTGCCGGCGGACGCGATCGCGCGGCTGATCGAGACCGCCATGCTCGCCCCGTCGGTCGGGCTGAGCCAGCCATGGCGCTTCGTGCTCGTCGACGCGCCGGAGCGGCGGGCGGCAATCCGGGCCGATTTCGCCCGCTGCAACGCCGTCGCGCTCGCCGCGCAGTCACCCGAGCGGCAGCGAATCTATGCGCGACTGAAGCTCGCCGGGCTCGATGACGCGCCGTGCCAGCTCGCCGTCTTCGCCGACGCCACGACCGGGCAGGGCCATGGGCTCGGGCGCCTCACGGTACCGGAGACGAGCGAATATTCGGCGGTGATGGCGGTGCACACGCTGTGGCTCGCCGCGCGCGCCGAGGGAATCGGCATGGGGTGGGTGTCGATCCTCGGCCCCGGCGCGGTGGCCACGATCCTCGACGTTCCGGGGGACTGGCGGCTGATCGGCTATTTCTGCCTCGGCTACCCGGAGGAGCCCGATGACACCCCGGCCCTCGAACGCGCCGGCTGGGAATATCGGCGGCCGGCGGGCTCGTTCGTGATCCGGCGGTGAGCGCCGCCTCGACCGCGCCTGCCCGGGGCTGCGCCTGCCGCAGGTGTACCGACGCTACCCCAGCGCCTTCTCGAACAGATCGAGGGCCGCCAGCGTGAATACCCGCATGTTGTCGACGCGGTTGTCGCTGCCGGTTTCGACCGTCGTCGCCCGCTCGCCGTTGGGGCCGACGATGCCGATGCAGGAATGCCCGGCGGCGTGGCCGTAGCGGCTGCCGGTCGGGCCGGCGGTACCGGTTTCGCCGACCGCCCAATGTGTCGAGCAGCGCTCGCGGATCTTGCGGGCGAAGAGCAGCGCATAGGGTTCGGTCGACGGCGTGATGTCCTTCAGCGCCGCGAACTCCTCGTCGGTGACGCGCAGCAGCTCTGTGCGAGACACGCGGGTGTAGACCACCGCGCCGCCGATGAAATAGGCCGAAGCGCCCGGGATCGCCAGCAGCGCCGCCGAGATCAGCCCCGCGGTCGACGACTCGCCGACGCTCACGGTTTCCTTGCGCGCCTTCAATTTTGCCGCGATGCGCTCCGCTTGCGGCAGCAACTCGTCTATCATGGCGATCCCTCCGTCGTGCCGGCCCACTTCACCGGGACGCCGGCCGCTTGGCAAGAGGCGTTGCGTCCCTGGGTCATGAAACGAACATCGGCGAGGACAGCGATTTGACCGGAAACTTGCCATCGCGGGATGAGGGCGAGAAGCAGTATTTCCGCCTGCTCATTATATGCCGGGACTCTTTCCCGGCGGCAGCGAAGGACGAGGCATAGAGGGTACAGTCGACCGATGACCAACACCCTCCTCACCCTGCACGACCCGGCGGCGGCGCGGCGCTATTATGCCGAGGGGCTGTGGCGCGACGACACGCTCTACACGCTCGCGCAGAAACATGCCGCCGAGCGGCCCGAGGCGTTCGCGCTGCGCGACGCCGGCAACCGGCTGACCTGGCGGGAATTGCTGGCGCGGGTGGATGCGGTTGCGGCCGATCTCGACACGGCGGGGCTGAAGCGCGGCGAGCGGGTTGCGGTGTGGCTGCCGAACCGGGCCGAGGCGGTGATCGCGTTCCTCGCCTGCGCGCGGCAGGGCTATGTGTGCAACCCCTCGCTGCACCAGAACTACACGGTCGCCGAGATCGTCACGCTGCTCGGCCGCACCCGCGCCGCCGCGCTGTTCGCCCAGCCCGGCTATGGTGCCGATGCGAAGACGGCGGATATCTTCGCCGCGGTCGAAGAGCTCGATTTCCTCCGCCGGGTCTATTCGGTCCCCGACGACTTCCCGACCGAACCGGGCCCGCTCGCGCCGGTCGAGGGCAATGCCGACGCGATCGTCTACCTGGCCTTCACCTCGGGCACGACCGGGACCCCGAAGGGGGTCATGCATTCGGCGAACACACTGCTCGCCAATGCCCGCGCGATGGTGGACGACTGGCACCACGACGCATCGACGGTCCTCCTCTCGCTGAGCCCCCTTTCGCACCACATCGCGATCGTCGCGATCGCGCAGGCGCTGGCGGCCGGGATGGAGCTGGTGGTCAACTCGCCGCCGCCGGGCAAGACCCCGCTCGACTGGATCGTCGAAACCGGGGCCCACTACGTGATGGGCGTGCCGACCCATGCGATGGACATCCTCGCCGAGCTGCGCCGGCGCGGCTCGGCCAAGGGGACCGAAGAACCTCTCGGCCAAGTGAAGACGTTTTACATGGCCGGCTCGGTGATCCCGCGCGAGGTCGCGCAGGCGTTTCTCGACCGCGGCGTCATCCCGCAAAACGTCTACGGCATGAGCGAGAACAGCTCGCACCAGTACACGCTGCCCGGCGACCGCCCCGAGACGATCGTCGCGACGTGCGGCAAGTCGTGCGCGGCCTATGAAATCCGCCTCTTCGACCAGGAAAACCCCGATATCGAGCTGCCGCCGGGCCAGGTCGGCGAGATCGGCGGGCGCGGCGCGTGCCTGATGCTCGGCTATTTCGACAACCAGCGCGCGACCGAAGAGTCGTTCAACCGCGGCGGCTGGTTCATGTCGGGCGATCTCGGCCGCTTCGACGCCGACGGCAATCTCGAAATCGTCGGGCGCAAGAAGGATTTGATCATCCGCGGCGGCCACAACATTCATTCGGCGCGGATCGAGGAATTGGCGATGCGGCACAAATCGGTCGCCCGCTGCGCCGCATTCGCCGTCGCCGACGAGCGGCTCGGCGAAAAAATGTGCCTGTCGGTGATCTACCACGAGGGCGAAACCGCGCTCGTGGCCGACGAGGTGCTGCTGCACCTGCATCGCGAAGGCCTGTCGAAATACGACATGCCCGAATACTTCATCGCGATGGAGGCCTACCCGCTGACGGCCAGCGGCAAGATATTGAAGCGCGAGCTCGTCGAATGGGCCAAATCCGGCCGTATCGCCCCCGACGCCGTTCGCTGGACCGGCGCTTGACCGGAAAAAGAACATGATCGTGCGTTATGGAAGCGCCCCGTGAGACCCTACCACTCTACTCGTCGCTCCCGCGAAAGCGGGAATGATGAAGCGGAGCAGCCGGCTGCTGATCCCTTCGCTGTTATCCCGCTGTTCCGGCACTGTTATGTTGCTGATAATTCCTTTTCAACATATTGTTTTAATTGGATAATGATCGATCGATGACGGTTCATCTCGCCCGCGCCGACGAATTCGCGCTTCTGACCCTCGACCGGCCGGAGGCGCTCAACGCGCTCAATTTCGCGACGCTGCGCGAATTGGATGCGGCGCTTGACGAGGTCGCAACCGGCGACGCCCGCGCCCTTCTGGTCACCGGCGCCGGCGATCGCGCCTTTTGTGCCGGTGCCGACATCAAGGAATTGATCGGCCGCAGCCTCGCGGCGCAGCGCCGCGACGCGGCCGACGGCCAGCGCATCATCTCGCGTTTCGGCACGCTGAGGATGCCGTCCTTCGCCCTCATCAACGGCTACGCCTTCGGCGGCGGGCTCGAACTGGCGCTTGCGTGCAATTTCCGGTTGGCCCTCAAGACGGCGCGGCTCGGCCTGCCCGAAATCAAATTGGGGCTGATCCCCGGCTACGGCGGCACCCAGCGCCTGCCGCGCCTGATCGGCGAGGCCCGCGCCCTCGACATCATCCTGACCGGCCGCACGGTCAACGCCGACGAGGCCGAACGCATCGGCCTCGTCCACCGCCTGGTCCACACCGACCTGATCGAGGCCGGCAAAGCCTACGCCCGCGAGATGACGGGCTACGGCCTTCCCGCCCTCGCCCTCGCCCGCGACGCCGTGATGCGGGCGCACGACCTCTCGCTCGAAGACGGGCTCCGGGCCGAGGCTGAGTTGAACACGCTGGCCTTCCAGACCAGGGACGCAACGGAGGGGATGGAGGCGTTTATCGTGAAACGCAAGGCGGCATTCCGCGATGAGTAGAATGTCCCTGTGCTTGTCAGCGGATACGAGATTTCCTATCTTCCAGGGGCAGCTGGGGAAGCTGCTGACTTCCCCAGCGCCCTGGTCCTACAGCCGAAGACGGAGCCTGAACCGCAACCGTCTCCAACTGAAGGCCAGGAAGAGATGGATTTTCATCCCTCTCTCCCTGGTAGACTGCGGGGGCCCATTCCCCCGCGGTAACCAGGGTGATACCAAAACCCCCGCCGCCTTGTTGAAACGAAAAAAGAACATCTTGCTGCTTTCAGAGCGGCCCGTCGCGGGCGTCTCGCCCGCACTCGCCGGCAGATGCGGGCGAGAGATCCACGGTCCGTGGTAATGACGCCGGTCTTCGAGCGCCTCGACGCCGTGCCGCCGCTATCCGACGAAGAGCGACAGCTTCTCGACTCAGTCCGCGCGCTCGCCCGCGACGAGATCGCACCTCGCGCCGCCGAGTACGACCGCAGCGGCGAGTTTCCGTGGGCGAATGTCGAGGCGATCAACGGGCTCGGGCTCAATGCGATGTTCGTGCCCGAGGCTTATGGCGGGGCGGCGCTCTCCTATGCGGCGTATCTCGCCTGCGTGCGCGAGATTTCGGCGGCTTGTGCGTCGACCGGGATCATCTGGGCGACGAATTTCCATGCGGTGAAGCCGCTCATCGACTTCGGCGACGCGGAGCAGAAACGGAGGCTCTTGCCGCGCGTCGCCGAGGGGGCGTTGGGCGCGCTGGCGATCACCGAGCCGGGGTCAGGGTCCGACGCGACCGGCATGACGACGCGCTTCCGGCCCGATGGCGACGACATCGTCATCGATGGCGGCAAGATTTTCATCACCAACGGCGGCGTCGCCGATCTCTATCTCCTCTTCGGCAAATGGAGCGAGCTCGGAGACGGGCGCGGCGCGATCTCGGCGGTTTATGTCGAGAAGGGTACGGCCGGCTTTTCGATCCTGCGCAAGGAGGACAAGCTCGGGCATCGCGCCTCGACGACCTGCGCGCTCGGTTTTGACGGGTGCCGGGTGCCGCGCGCCAATCTGCTCGGCGAGCCGGGCGAGGGGCTGGCGCTGCTCTTGGCGGCGCTCAACAAATCACGGCCGAGCGTTGCGGCGCACGCGCTGGGGATCGCACGGGCCGCCTTCGACGACGCCATCGACTACATCAACGAGCGGCGGCAATCGGGGCGGCGGATCGTCGAGTTCCAGGGGATCCAGTTCCTGCTCGCCGACCTCGCCACCGATCTCGCGATGTGCGAAAGCTGGCTGTGGCATGTCGCGAGCCTCGTCGACCGCGGCGTTGCGGATATCGGGGTCGAGGCGTCGATGCTGAAGCTGCGCGCGAGCGACCTTGCGATGCGCGCCGCCACCGAGGCCGTGCAGCTTTACGGCGGGTATGGCTATATCAAGGACTACCGCGTCGAGCGCCTGCTGCGCGACGCCAAGATCACGCAGATCTGGGAGGGCACCAACCAGATCCATCGCCAACTGATCGGCCGCAGCTTTGCCGTGCGGCGCTGAAGGAGAAGAAGACCGATGTGGCGTTCCCTGATCCTCGCCGTCGCCGCGACCGCCGCGCTATCCGGCTGCTATGCGGACCACTGGCAGGACACCGACATCCTCGTCTCGACGATGCCGCCGGGCGCCGATTGCACGCTGACGCGCGGCGGCGAGAAGGTCGGCGAGGTCAATCCGACCCCGGGGATCGCCATGGTCGGCCGCGACGCCGGCGACATCGCGATCGCCTGCCGCCGCGCCGGGTATGCCGACGCGGCGGCGGTGTCGCATTCGCTCGGCAACGCCGTCGACATGAGTACGCTCACCGAGGGGCGGTCGGGCTATTCCTACCAGACCCCTATCGACATCCAGCTGCAGCCCTCGCGCTGAGGCCGCGTCAGTCGCCGTCGCCGGCGGCAAGCTCGATATCGCCTACCAGCACCTTGCGCATCGTCTCCGGCCCCAACAGGACCGAGCCGGCGAAGACCGGCAGCGCGAATATCGTCGTGATCAGCATTGGGATCCCGACCGCGTGTCATCTCGTCACGCAAAGCAAGACGGCCCGTGAAAGGCCCGGGCCGTTTGCCGTGATGCGCGGTGTCGGGCGGCTAATCGTCGCCGGCGCCGGCAAGCTGGATGTCGGAGACCATCACCTGACCCTTCGTCTCAGGCGCCCACACCAGCGAGAGCGCAAAGACGAGCAGCGCGACGATCGTCGTCACCAGCATCGGGATCGAGAACCCACCGACGCTCGCCGCCCACATGCCGAGGAGTGGCCCGCACAACCCTCCCCAGATCGCCCCCTGGTGGTAGCAGAAGCCCGCCGCGGTGGCGCGCACCTCGGTCGGGAACCGCTCGTTCAGATAGGCCGGGTTCTGGCCGTAGATGCTGCCGACAAAGAAGCCCTGCACCGTAAAGGCCGCCACCAGGATCGGATAGCTCGTCGTAAACAGGCCGAGATAGAACGGGGTGACGAGAATGCCGATCAGCGCCGGAATGATCATCGCCCAGCGGCGGCCGATCTTGTCGGCGATCGAGCCCCACACACAGCTCGAAATAAAGATCGCGAGGTTGGACAGCGCGTTGGGCAGTGCCACCGCACCCGGCCCAAAACCCAGATCTTTCTGCAGATGCGTCGCGAAGAGCCCGAAGCAGGTGTAGTAGGTGACAAAGCTGCTGGCCATCCACAGGCAGGAGCTCAGCGTGTTCGGCAGCAGCTTCGGCTTGAACAGCTCGATCAGCGGCGCCTTGAATTCCCTTTGCGCTTGCTGTTTCGCCCGGTTCTCCTTCCACACCTCGGGTTCCTTGACGAACTTGCGGATGTAGAGGACGACGAGCGCCGGAGCGATGCCGATCCACAGGCAGCCGCGCCAGCCGATCTGATCGTAAAAGAACCCGTAAATCACGCTGGCGAGCAGAAAGCCGAGGCCCCACGAGCCCTGCAGCATGCCGCTCATCAGACCGCGCGACCGCGGCGGCCAGCTTTCCATCGCCAACGCGGCGCCGGCGGGCCACTCGGCGCCCATGCCGATGCCGAGCAGCGCCCGGAACAGAAACAGGAACCAGAAGCTCGGCGAAAAGCCGGCGATGAAGTTGCACACCGAGTACCACAGGATCGAGATCATCAGCGGCGTCTTGCGGCCGACCCGATCGGCCAGCCAACCCGAGGCGGTCGCGCCGATCAGCCGGACCCACAACGTGACCGTAAAGATTGTCAACACCTCGACCAGCGGTACGTTGAACTCCTTGGAGATCGGCACCATGATCAACAGGAAGATGGTGAAATCGAAGGCGTCGAGCAGCCAGCCCAGCCAGGCCGCCACCCATGCCAACCACTGATCCTTTGTAGGTTCCCGCCACCACGGGACGGTATGCGCAGACCCGGCTACAGACATAAATTTCCTCCCCTACATGCGACCTGGCCTGTTCGACTTTTTCGTCCGTTGCGCCGTTCGCCGGCGATGCGCAGCCAGGAAATTTAGGCCAGTCAAGAGTGTAGGAGAAGATTTGCGCAGGACGCAATAGAGCCCTGCGCCCTGCACAATGCTTGGGCAGAGCGGGGCTCACCCTCCGGACCGCAGGTGTTGCCGCGGCCCGGCGATAGACGACTCGTCGGACGACGACGAGGTCGGGCAACATTTCGACATCCTTGGGTAGGCGAAAGGAGCGGCGCAGCGTGCCTACACGACCACCCGGCGGTCGCGGGCAAACGCTTCGAGCCGGGGGCGCAGCGAATGGTCGGGACGGGTGCCTATCTCGTCGAGATAGCGGGCGACCGCGCCGGCATCGAGGCTGCGCACCATCTCCTTGACGGGCCCGATCGCCGTCGTCGCCACCGACAGCGTGCGAAAGCCCAGCGCGATCAGCACCATGGCCTCGATCGGATTGCCGGCCATCTCGCCGCACATGCTGAGCGGCATCCCGACCGCCTCGCAGGCTTCGACGAGATGGCGGAACAGCGCCAGCATCGGCGCCGACAGTACATCGTAGCGAGAGGCGAGCCGCGGGTTGCCGCGATCGCAGGCGTAGAGGAACTGCGCGAGGTCGTTGGTGCCGACCGACAGGAAATCGATCCGCTCGAACAGCGCCGGGAGCTGCCACAACAGCGACGGGACTTCAAGCATCACCCCGATCTTGACCGCGCGCGGCGGGGTACGACCCTCGGCGGCAGCCCGCGCCAGTTCGGTATCGAGGAGGGCGCGGGCTCGCTCGAGCTCGGCAACCTCGGCGATCATCGGGAACTTGACCCTGAGCTCCTGGCCCGCCGAGGCGCGCACCAGCGCGCGGAGCTGCTGGCGCAGCATCGCCGGCCGGTCGAGGCCGATGCGGATCGCCCGCCAGCCCATCGCCGGGTTCTCCTCGGCGTCGTGCGGCAGGTAGGGCAGCATCTTGTCGCCGCCGATATCGAGCGTGCGGAACACGATCGGCCGCCCGCCCGCCTGCTCGTAGGCGCGGCGGTAGAACTCGGTCTGGTCGGCGACATCGGGAAAGGCGTCGCGGGTCAATAGCGGGATCTCGGTGCGGAACAGCCCGACCCCTTCCGCCCCCGTCGCCGAAAGCTGGGCGACGTCGAGCAGCAGGCCGGCATTGAGCAGCAGCGAGACCGACACGCCGTCGCGCGTCACCGCCGGGGTGTCGCGCAGGGTCGCGTAATGTTCGCGCCGCTCGCGCCGCAACGAAACGGCGGCGGCGACCGATTGCTGGATGTCTTCGCTCGGACGGATCAGGACGCGCGCGCGGTCGCCGTCGACCACAACGAGGTCGCCCGGCTCGATGCGTCCCGCCGCGTCCTGGACCCGGCCCACAACCGGGATGTCGAAGGCGCGGGCGACGATCGCGACATGCGCGGTCGGCGACCCCTCCTCCAGCACCAGCCCGACGATCCGGCGATGCGCGTAGTCGAGCAGCTCGGCCGGTCCCATCGAGTGGGCGACGAGAACGAAGTCGCCGGTCAACTCCATCTCGGCCGGGCCGGGGGTGCGGCCGGAAAGAAACTGCTGGAGCCGGTTGGCGAGGTCTTCGAGGTCGAAGATGCGCTCGCGCAACAGCGGGTCGGCGATCTGCGCCATGCGCGCCCGGGTCTCGTCGCTGACGCGCTCGACCGCGGCCTCGGCGGTGAGGCCGCTTTTGACCGCCTCGGTGATCCGCGACAGCCAGCCGCGATCGGCGGCGAACATGCGATAGGCTTCGATGATCTCGCGGTGCTCGCCGGCGCCGAGCCGATGGCTCGTCGCCACAAGCTCGTCGATCGCGCGCTGCATCGCCGTCATCGCCTGGCGCAGCCGCGCCAGCTCGGCCTCGGTATCTTCGGCGACGACCTGGCGGATCGCGAGGCGCGGCTCGTGCAGCACGGCCGGCGCGACCGCGAGGCCGGGATTGAGGCTGAGCCCGTCGAGCCGCATCGGTAACGCGACGTCGCGCCCCTGCGCCAGTTCGAGCGGGTTGACCAGCTCGCCGGTCGCGATCAGCTCGGCGATCACCATCGCGACCGTCTGCGCGACCTCGATCTCATCCTCGGAGTAGTGGCGCAGCGTGCGATTCTGGACGACCAGCACCCCGAGCACATGCCCGCCGCGCAGCACCGGCACGCCCATCAGCGAGTGGAACAATTCCTCGCCGGTTTCGGGACGGTAGGCGAAATTCGGGTGCATCTGCGCGTCGGCAAGCGCCAACGGGCGGCCCGTCGCGGCGATGACGCCGACGAGCCCCTCGCCGACATGGAGCCGCGTACGGTGCACCGCCTCGGGCCGGAGGCCGACCGTCGCGAACAGCTCCAGCACCTCGCCGGCGCGCATCACATAGGCCGAGCACACCTCGGCCACCATCTCTGCGGCGATCAGGTTGACGATGCGGTCGAGCCGTTCCTGCGCGGTGCCCGGCCGGGCCATGATGTCGCGCAGCCGGCGCAGCAACCGCCGCACCCCGGTTACGTGCCCCTCAGCAGCCCCGGAAGCGCTTCCGCCGGATGGAGGGGCGGGGCGTGCCGGCGCGTCGTTCATTCCGCCGCGTCCCGGCCCTCCGGTGAGCCGTAATGCGTGCGGGCGGCCAGTCCGGCCAGGGCCTGCGCCACGAGCTCGTCGAGGATATCCGGCGTGCTCTGCTCGCGGGTGACGAGGCCGACGCTCTGCCCCGCCATCAGCGACCCGGCCTCGACGTCGCCGTCGATGACGGCGCGGCGCAAGGCGCCCGCCCAGAAATGCTCGATCTCGAGCTGCGCTTCCTTTTGGGTCAGCGCACCCTGGTTGAAACGCTCGATGACCTCGCGCTGCACCTGGGTAAAGCGCTGCGTTGCGGGATTGACCAGGGCGCGGACCGGGATCACCGGAAAGCGCGGATCGACCTGCACCGAGGCAACAGCGTCGCGCGCCGCGGCGCGGAGGAAGGCCTGCTTGAAGTTCGCATGGGCAATCGATTCGTGGGCGCAGACAAAGCGGGTGCCGAGTTGCACCCCGGCCGCGCCCATTTCGAGATAGGAGATGATCGCCTCGCCCCGTCCTATGCCACCGGCGACAAAGACCGGCACCTCCGGAAGGTTCGGCAATACCTCCTGGGCTAGGACGGCGGTCGAGACCGGGCCGATATGGCCGCCTGCCTCACTGCCCTCGATAACGATCGCCTCGGCGCCGTTGCGCACGAGACGCTTCGCGATCACCAGCGCCGGGGCGAAACACACGACGTGTGCGCCGCCGTCGCGGATGCGGGCGATCGCCGCGGTCGGCGGGATGCCGCCGGCCAGCACGACGTGGCCGACCTTGCGCGCGAGGCATACGTCGATCAGCTCGGTGAGCTGCGGGTGCATCGTGATCAGGTTGACGCCGAATGGGCGGCGCGTCAGCGCTTCGGTCGCGGCAATCTCGGCATCGAGCAACCCGGGCGACATCGAGCCCGAGGCAATGACGCCGAACCCGCCCGCGTTCGAGATCGCGGCGACGAGGTTGCGCTCGGACACCCAAGTCATCGCGCCGCCCAGCACGGCAAGCTCGGTGCCGAGAAAGGCGCGGCCGCGCGCCCAGAGGTGGTCGAGCGCGGCGCGGGGGTTCATCAGCCCTCGTCGAGCCCGTAAGCGGTGTGCAACGCGCGGAGCGCGAGCTCGGTGTATTCGGCCGCCACCAGCACGCTGACCTTGATCTCCGAGGTCGAGATCACCTGGATATTGATGCCGCGGTCGGCGAGCGTCTGGAACATCTGCTTGGCGACGCCAGCATGGCTGCGCATGCCGACCCCGATGACCGAGATCTTGACCACGTCGGAATCGGGACGCAGCGCGGTAAAGCCGATCTTGCCCTTCTGCTGATCCAGAACCGCCATGGCGCGGTCGAGGTCGGCCTTGGTGACGGTAAAGGTCAGATCGGTCTGGCCGGCCTCCGAGACGTTCTGCACGATCATGTCGACATTGATCGCCGAGTCCGCGAGGGGGCCGAAGATCGCCGCGGCGATGCCGGGCCGGTCGGCCACCCCTGCCACGGTGATCTTGGCCTCTTCGCGGCTGTAGGCGATGCCGCTGACGACCCGATGCTCCACGATTTCATCCTCATCGACGACGAGCGTGCCCGGCATATCGGAAAAGCTCGACAAGACCTGCAGGCGCACGCGATGGTTCATCGCCATCTCGACCGAGCGCGTCTCCAGCACCCGGGCGCCTTGAGATGCCATTTCCAGCATCTCTTCGTAGGTGATTCTACTGAGCTTACGCGCTTTATCAACGATGCGCGGATCGGTCGTATAGACGCCATCGACATCGGTGAAGATGTCGCAGCGCTCGGCCTTGAGCACGGCCGCCAGCGCCACCGCCGAGGTGTCCGACCCGCCGCGGCCCAGTGTCGTGATCCGCCCGCGCGGGCCGATCCCCTGAAACCCGGCGACGACGCCGACCTGGCCCTCCTTGCAGCGGCGCAGCATCTCCTTTACCTCGATGTTCTCGACCCGCGCCTTGCCGTGGACGCCGTCCGTCTTGAGCGGGATCTGCCAGCCGAGCCAGGAACGCGCGTCGATGCCGAGACCCTGGAGCGCGAGCGCCATCAGCCCGGCCGTCACCTGCTCGCCCGAGGCGACCACCACATCGTATTCCTGCTGATCGGGAATGGCGCCGAAGCTGTTGGTCCAGCCGACAAGCTGGTTGGTGACGCCCGA
>DASXFE010000048.1:0-2639 GCA_036489765.1 Allostellaceae bacterium
AGCCTGCCGATCGGCATCGGCGTGTCGTGCTCGGCCGACCGCCAGATCCTCGGCAAGATCACCGCCGACGGGGTCTATCTCGAACAGCTCGAGGAGAACCCGTCGCAGTACCTGCCCGAGATCGACGTGGCGAGCCTCGGCGGCGAGGTCGTCTCGATCGACCTCGGGCGGCCGATGAGCGAAATACGCCAGACCCTCGGCAATTATCCGATCAAGACCCGGCTCAGCCTTTCCGGAACCCTGATCGTGGCCCGCGACATCGCCCATGCGAAACTGAAGGAGCGGCTCGATCGCGGCGAACCCCTGCCGCAATACGTCAAGGACCACCCGATCTATTACGCGGGCCCGGCCAAGACGCCGGAGGGGTATGCGTCGGGCTCGTTCGGGCCGACCACGGCGGGGCGCATGGATTCGTATCTCGACCCGTTCATGGCCGCCGGCGGCAGCTTTATCAGCCTCGCCAAGGGCAATCGCGGCCAGGAGGTGCGCGATGCCTGCAAGAAATACGGCGGGTTCTATCTCGGCTCGATCGGCGGGCCGGCCGCGCGTCTCGCACAGGATTGCATCAAGAAGGTCGAGTTGCTCGAATATCCCGAGCTTGGCATGGAAGCGATCTGGCGGATCGAGGTCGTGGATTTCCCCGCCTTTATCGTTGTCGACGACAAGGGCAACGACTTCTTTGCCGGGATGACCTAGGCCATCAGGCCAAGTCATTACGAACGTTTGGCATTTAGGATCCCTTGATTGGCGCAGGGTGGCGGTTTCGACGATCTCTTGAGCGGCAACCAACGCGCCTGGGAGGCGTTTGTTCGCCGCTATGCCGGACTCATCGTCGCCGCGGTCCGCAGCGTCGCCTCGGCGCCCGTCGATATCGAGGATTTCACGCAGGAAGTCTTTGTGCGGCTGTGCAAGGACAATTATCGCCTGCTGCGCACCTACGACCCGGCACGCGCCGGGATCTCGACCTGGATCACGATCGTCGCGCGCAGCACCACGCGCGATGCGCTGCGCCGCCGCCGCGCCGATTCGACGCCGATCGACTTGGTGCCCGAATCACAGCTCGCGGTCGACCCGGTCATGCCGGTGGAGCGGATCAAGCTGCCGGACGCCTTGCTGTCGCCCCGCCAGCGCGAGATTCTGACGATGCTCTACGACCGCGAGATGGATGTGGCCGAGGTCGCCGTGGCGCTCGGCATCGATCCGCAAACGGTTCGCAGCGCGCACCACAAGGCGATGCTGAAATTGCGCGCTCATTTCAAAGCTGAAGTAACCTAGAGGTGATAACCAATAGGTTGCGGGGATGATGGTGTCAGAGGCACCGTAGAAAATTGGATAGGAGTGTGGACTGCATGGCGCGGACAGACCAGGCGAGCGGCGAGAGCCGGCCGAACTCGTCTGACAAGGCGATTTGGCAATACTGCCAGGCTGCGGATATCGAGCCGGATGAGGGCGAGCGACTGCTCGATCTCGCCGGGTTTGCCGATGCGTGCCTCGACCCCGACGAGCACGACCGCGTCGCCGCGCTCCTGATGGCCGATATCGAGGCCGCCGGCGACATCGCCGCGACCCGCGTCCTCGCGTCGGCCTCGCATCCGCCGGCCGACGATGGGGTGATCGCCCGCGCCGCGGCGCTGGTCGCCGATCCCGCCGGGTCGCGGGGCCAGCTCATCCCGTTCCGGCCTCGGGTGCGGCCGGCGCAGAGCCTGTTCCTGGTCGCGCGCTGGGGCAGCCTCGCCGCGGCGGTGGTGATGGCGTGCTGGCTCGGCTTCGCCCTCGGCAGCGACGCCTCGGTCGCGCTCAGCCAGATCAACCAGTCGAACGACGAGAGCTTTGTGGGCGACCTCGTCGACCCATCGGGCGGCGTTCTCCACAGCATCAGCGACGGCCTCGGCTCGTGATCGCCGCAACCGATGGCGGAGCGCCCGCAGCGCGGCGGAGGCCCCGCGCCTTGTTCGTCCTGCTGATCCTCTCGGCGGCCCTCAATTTGTGCTTTATCGGCGGCGCGCTGTGGCTGCGGATGCACGAGCCGCCGCGAACGCCGATACGCCCCCAGGAATTCGCCGACGATCTGCACCTCAACCCGCAGCAGCGCGCCAGCTTCGAGCAGTATTTTCACCTGATGCGGGCGCGCGCCCAGTTGATGCGCGCCGAGCTCGACCCGATCGTCAGCCAGGCTTGGGCCGAAATCGCCAAGGCGCAGCCGGACCAGAAACAGATCGAACAGGATTTCGAGCAGGCGGCGGCAAAACGCCACGCCTTCGCCCACGACGCGACCCAAACCACGCTGACCTACCTCGCGACCCTATCGCCCGAGCAGCGCCAGAAATTCGTCACGCTCCTGCGCGAACACCGCGCCCCCTGGATGCAGCAGCACTGAGTGTCGGCTGAGGGGCGTAGGGTGGGTAGGGCGCAGCGAAACCCACCGTCCTTTTTTCAGCGCAAAGGACGCAAAGGCATTCGTGTCGCGGCGAACCCGAAATGAACCACAATGAGGCGGTGAGACGGTGAGGGGGGATAACCCAAACTCTCACTGCCTCGCCGCCTCATTGTGAATTAAATGGCGCTGCGCGCCCGCTTCGACGCCTTCGCGTCCTTTGCGTAAACCTTAGCGGCCTTTGCGTTGAAGCGTTTTTCGGTGG
>DASXFE010000064.1:0-10902 GCA_036489765.1 Allostellaceae bacterium
ATCTGCGCAAGGCCCAGGAGCGATCCCTCGACGCCCTCTGGCAACGCATCGGCATCCTCCTCGACCTCTACAAACCTACCGAGTGCGCCAACTTCTTCGCCAACAGCGGTTACGCTCGATCCTGATCGGATTCCGCTCTAGTTCTTATCTTAAGATTGGTCTGCTACTCTTGCGTTTGCCTATGTATTAGATGTTCGGGGATTGATCGTTGGAAATTGATCTGAATCAGCCCGTCGCCCCAGGCGACGTTCACAATCTGAGGCTCGTCGGGGTTCACGATCGCATTCCGACGACGGTCGACTATATCGCCGGCGAAAACATCCTGATTCACATCAGCCTGCGTCCGGAAGATGCCGTCGTGGTCGTCAACGACCGCATCGACGGGATATGGCGGACGGAGAGCCGCATCGAGCTTCCCGCGGCGCTGATGTCGCCAGTCATCGAGATCTCCATCCAATTCGATTCGGCGGCCACGACGCTCGCTTTCACCGAAAGCGATATGGTCTTGTTCCACCGGGGGACGGATCTTGCCGACGTCACGCTGGTCCGCAGCACCGCCTTTATGGAATTCAGTTCCCGCACGGCACCGCCGGAACCGGCACCGGTACCGGCTACACCTGCCGTCCAGCAGCCTCCCGCTGCGAATGCGCCGCCAGCCGCCGCTAGTACACCTGTTCCCGAGGCGCCTCGCCGTCCCGCAGCCGCTGCAAAGAAGACGGCCGCGACGACCGACGCCGCGCCTGCCAAATCGCCCACGGCGGGCAAGAGCAAGTCGGACGTCGCGTTTGAGGTCCAGCCCTATCACCAACCCATCCTTAAGGTCGCGGTCGGACCGACCGGCACGGCCGATGGCGTATCCTGCGTCGTCGGCCTGCGCTATTGGGGAGCAAACGGCGAGCTCCTGACCGCCACTCCTCACGGCTTCAAGGCGATAGGGAGCGGCGTTTTCGAGCGGCGCAAGCCGCTCGCCCCCTCGCCCGTGGGCATCACCGAGGAAATTTCGCTCGTGCCGCCCTATGGAGCGGCAAAGGGCGAGGTTCAGGTCTCCGTCGTCGGAAAGACGGATGTCTCGCTCACCGAGTCGCCGGCAATTTCGAGCGTGAAATCCTGCCAGGAACACGCGGAAGCACCAGCCGCCGAAACATCGGCCGGGCAGGGAACCGGCGGCGTCCCCATCGTCTATTCGACCAGCGCCGGCCCGTTCCGCGAGGACGTCCTGCGGCTCCGGCCGCATTACCTGTCGGAGAATTTCGGCAAGCTCGGCTTCGAGGTAACCTATATCCCGCTGAGCGACACGATCCCGGTGGTGCAGCCCGCGCCCGGCATCACCCAAGTCCGACGCTCCGAATTCTTTCTGCATATGCAGAGCCTGCTCCAGCGGCACGTGAAACCCGGCATCTTCATCTGCTCGAGCCTCTGTGACAGCCAGACGTTTCTGCTCGCGGACCTCCTCAAGGACCAGGGCTGGACGATCCTCTACGAAGTGCGCGACGACCCCGGAGGGATGAAGGCGGCCGGCGCCGGATACGGCAAGTGGTACAACGCAAACCTCGAGCGGCGTATGTGCCGCACGGCGGACGCGGTGATCACGGTGAGCGGTCCACTGCGCGATCGTGCCATCGCATTCGGTGCACCGGAGGACGCGGTGCACGTACTCCCGAACGGCCTGGAGGAGGAGGCCTTCCGTTACGTCGATCTGAATTGGAGTGAACAGGCCATCGAGCAGCGGAAGTCGAAACGGGTCAAGATCGGCTATTTCGGCCACATGTTCGGCGGCCGGTTCGATGTGGACGCCGTGGCCCAGGCCGCCAAGGAATTGCCGAAGGTCAAATTCGAGCTGGTTGGCCCGGGGCTGCACGACCCGGCCCAGCTCGCACTGCCTAACGTCGAGCTGTTCGGCCAGAAGACGATCGAGGAATTCTACGAGATCAGTTCGACTTGGGACGTCGGCATACTTCCGTTCAAGGCAAACAGCATCACGTTTTCACTGGATCCGATCAAATACTACCAGTACCTCGCGGCCGGCTTGAAGGTGGTCCACTCCGACGTCCACAATCTGCGCGGCGCGCCTTTCACTTTTCTCTATACGGCCGACAGATCGCTGAAGGTGATGATCTTGCGTGCCCTGGGGACACCGGTGACAAAAGAGAATGGCCGGGAAATTCGCGAATACCTGTCGCGAACCACTTGGGAACTGCGGACCAGCGAGACCTTGCGGCACCTTGGTTACGGCCACCAAGCGGCGAGGCTGCAGGCATGACCAAGCATCTCACCATCTACGAGAACTGCAGCCTCGGCGGCATCGTATCGGTCATCCGCGAGCGGATGCGCATGCTGCAGCCGCGCGGCGTCGAGGAGTACTTCTACTTCCTTCGCGACCGCGGCGGCGTCGCCTCGCTCCAGAGCGAAGGTGCGCGCCACGTTTTCGTCGGTCACCTCGCGGTCGACAACAATGTCTACAACCTCATCCGCCAGGAAGGCATTCCGTGCGTCACCTTGTTTTCCCATTTTCACATGGCGCGGAACCTGAAGCGGGACGGGCTGAAGGTATATCTCGAGCTGCATGATTGCCCGCCCGCGACGGTGGCACCGGTGGGGGCGCTCAAAGGATCGTTCGACAAGATCGTGGTGCCGAGCGCCTGGTCGCGAGACTGGGTGCACGCCGAAGCCGGCATCCCGTTCGAGGACATCGAGATCGTCCCGAATTTTATCAATACGACGATCTTCCGGGCGGACAACCGTGCCCCGCTGGCAACCTCGCATGCCCGCCCGATGCTGTGGGTGGGACGGCTCGACGAACGCAAGAACTGGCGCGACGCCGTATACATCGCCTCTCTTCTGAAAAAGCGCGGGTTGCGGATCCAGCCGATCTTCGTTCTAAGCCTGCGTTTCGAAGACGAATACGTCCACGACTTCATCGACCAGCTGGCGCTTCTCGGTATCGAAGAGGAGTCCAAGGTCTATTACAACCTGTCGCAGCACGACCTCGCCCAGATGATGCGGGATTTGGCCCATCTGGGGGGCTGCTTTCTCTCCACGGCCAGGCTGGAATCCTTCGGCCTCGGCATCGTGGAGGCCCTGGCTTGCGGGCTGCCGGTCGTCGCCTCGGCGGTCGGGGCCGTGCCCGAACACATGGTCCACAGCGAGAGCGGCTACCTGTTTCCGTTCGGCGAGCGTGTCGCTGCGGCCGATTTCGTCGAGGAGTGCCTGTTCGTCCGCCAAAGCCGGCTGCGCGTCCTCTCCGGCATGAAGGGGCTCAAGCTCGACGAGAAGCGCGCCGGGGCGGTCGAACAGCTCTACGGCATGCTGTCGGCGAGCCCGGCGCCCGCTGCCGCCGAACCGCAGCGCCCCGCCAAGGCCGCCACCGTCGCCGCGGGCTCGTGAGGGGTCGAGCGCAACCGGATTATCCGAATGCGGCCCCCGTCCTATCCGTAACCCAATCGATCAAGTCGGCTGGAACTGGGTTTAGCCGACTGAGCGCGACGCGATGACCATCACCGTCTACTGCGCGGCGAGGGCGCTTGGGGTGGCGAAGCGGTGTTCCATGTCGCGGCGGGCGCGGACGGCTTCGCTGTCGGGAACCGACACGTCGGACCAGCGGACGATCTCGCCGGCAGGAACGTCGCGGATGAGGGGGACCTTGTGCGCGAGACCGATCGGCAGGGCGCCCTCGGCGAGGCTGCGGGCGGCCGGGACGAGCTTGCCCCAGACCGTGTAGCCGCCCTCGCCGTCGAGCGTCTCGCCGGCGCGCAGATTGCGCTTCGCAACGGCGACCGCGTCGCCGCGCCAGCCTTGCGATTGCCCGGTCGGCTCGCCGCGCAAAGCCGCCGACAAAACCGACATGCCGAGCTCGAGCCCGATCAGGTGGTAGGGCTTGTACATCGCCGCGTACCAGCCGCTGGCGTCGGTCTTGAGCCCGTATTCCTTGAAGCAGGTGCGCGCGTACTCGTTCGGCGCCTTGAGCACGACGTAGACGCCCCAACGCAGGTCGCGGAACACCGGCCGGGCGTCGCGCTCCAGGCAGGAGACGACCTCGACCATCCCGTCGCGCTCGAGTGAGCGGCCGCCGCGCAGGACCTCGGGCAGGTCGTCGACCCCGCAGGGCGGGAACGAAAGCCCATCGCGCGGCACGTCGAGCCCGCTCGCATTGGCGATCGCCGCCATTTCGATCGCCGATTTGGTGCCGTCGAGAAATGAGTTGAACATCTGCGGGTTCATCCCGCCGCGCAGGGCCTCCTCAGGTGTGAGCCCGTAATGGGCCCAGACGTCGTCGGGGGTCACCGCGTGGTAGGCCGACAGGTATTTGGTGCCCTTGCCGGCGGCGACGACCTCGAACCCGCAGGCACGGGCCCAGTCGATGATCTCGCAGGTCAGGGCCGGCTGGTCGCCATAGGCGAGCGAGTAGACCACTCCCTTTGCCCGCGCCTCCTCGGCGAGCAGCGGCCCGGCCAGCACGTCGGCCTCGACATTGACCATGACGACGTGCTTCCCGGCCGCGATTGCGGCGCGGGCATGGGCGATCCCGGCGGGCGGTGCGCCGGTCGCCTCGACCACCACCTCGACCTCGAGGTCGGCACAGGCCTCGGCGCCCCCGGACACAAAACGGGTGCGGGCGATCCGGGCGGCGTCCCAGCCGACGGTGCGGCAGGCGTTGCGGGCGCGGTCGGGGTCGAGGTCGGCGATGACCGCGATCTCGACCCCCGGCATCGTCGGAACCTGGTTCAGGAACATCGACCCGAACTTGCCGGCACCGATTAGGGCAACCTTGATCGGGTTTCCGGCGGCGGCGCGTTGGCGGGCTTTTGCGTGGAGACTCATTCCGCGGCCGCCTTTGTCACGGTGCGCGCGTAGTCGAGAAGCGCGCTGTCCGGTACCGGCTCGATCGGGCGGAAATCCTGGTGGGCGATCCATTCGGGCCGGGTCGGCTTGCGGATGTGGTTCGAGACGGCGCAGAGGGTCAGGTAGACGATCCGGCGCGGGTAGGGGGTGATGTTCGGCGCGGAGGCGTGGACCAGATTGCCGTGGAACATCAGCACCGAGCCGGGCTTGCCGGTCGGGGCGACGATGCCGCCCTGCTCGACGAGCCTGGTGACCGTCTCGTTGTCGAGCGTCCAGAGCGGGTATGAGGTTGTTTCGAGATCGTGGCCGGCGGAGAGGACGCCGTGCATGTGGCTCTTCGGCACGATCATCAAGGGGCCGTTGATCGGCATCACCTCGTCCATGAACACGGCGATGTTCATCGCTCGCGGCTCGGGCATGCCGTCGTCGCGGGCCCAGGTGCCGTAATCCTGGTGCCACTGCCAGACATCACCCTCGAACGCCGCCTTCGCGTTGATCTTGTACTGGTGCATGTAGAGCTTTTCGCCGAACACCCGCTCGACCGGCTCGATCAGGCGCGGGTGCGAGCCCAACAGGCGGAACGCCTCGTTGTAGGTGTGCGCGGCAAAGGCGGTGCGCGGCGCCCCGGTCTTCTCGCGCCAGACCTCTTGCCGATTGGTCGCGTAGATCGCCTCGGCCTCGTCCCGCAGCACCGCGACCTCGGCCTCGGAAAAGCAGCCGGGAAGGAACAGGTAGCCCTCGTCCTTGAACTGCTGGAGCTGCTCTGGGGTCAGCGTCATGGCGGTATCCTCCGTGGACGCGGCAGGTATACCATTCCCGGCCGCCCATTGCAGACGATGGCCGCCAGATGACGCCCGAAGACATCCTCGCCCACCCCGCCCGCGTGCTGACCGACGAGCAGCGCCGGCGCTATTTCGAGACCGGGTTCCTCGCCGCCGAGGGGCTGATCCCCGACTCGTGGATCGATTACCTGTCGGCGCTGTCAGACCGGTTTCTCGACAAGAGCCGCGAGGTCAGCGAGTCGAATGAGGAATTCGATCTCGGTCCCGAGCATGGCCCCGATCACCCGCATGTCCGGCGGCTGCGGGTGCTGGTCGACCGCCATCCCGATTTCTGGCGCTTTGCGAGCGAGTCGGTGCTGGCCGACATCGCCGCCGACCTCGTCGGGCCGGACGTCAAGTTCCACTCGAGCAAGCTCAATTACAAATGGCCGGGGACCGGCGAGATCGTCAAATGGCACCAGGACATACCGGCCTGGCCGCACACCAATTACAGCCCGGTGACGCTTGGCGTGTATCTCGGCGATGTCGCGGCCGAGAAGGGGCCGCTGACCTGCGTCCCCGGCAGCCACAAGGGCCCGATCTTCGTGCACCGCGATGCGAAAGGGGCCTGGACCGGCTCGGTGGGCAATGCGGACATGGCGACCGCGCTTCCCGCCGGCACCGAGGACCTGATCGGCCCGGCCGGCACCGTCATCGCGATCAACTGCCGCACGCTCCACGCCTCGCGCGGCAATTTCACCGGCCGGGTCCGGCCGCTGCCGCTATTCGTGTACAGCTCGGCCGACGCCTTCCCGTGGATGCCGACCCCGAGCCCGACCAGCCATACCGGCGACATCGTTCGCGGCAAGGAAGCGGCGGTCGTGCACCTTGACCCCACCCCCTGCCCGGTCCCGCCGGATTGGAGCAAATCCGGCTACGGCTCGATCTTCGCCGCCCAAGGCGCGGACATGGATTTGTAGGCGTTGAATCGCCCATATTGCATTGCAGCATAAATCTGCTTGACGCTCGGTGAGTGAGCGCTTACTTGTGCGCGCATGGCGTTAACCCGGCTTGATAGCGACGGCCGCAGGAAGGCGATCGTCAGCGCGGCAGTGCCGCTGTTCGCGCGCAACGGCTTTGCCGGGACGACGACGCGCGAGCTGGCTGCGGCGGCGGGCGTGTCCGAAGCGCTGCTCTTCAAGCATTTCCCGTCGAAGCAATCGCTTTATCGCGAGATCCTGGCGCTCGGCTGCGAGGGCGACCCGGCGCTCGAACGGCTCGCGACGTTGCCGGCCTGCACCCAGACCCTCGCCGGCATGATCCGCTTTATGGTCCGGCGTTTCGTGCTTGCCGCCGAGGTCGAGCGGGAAGAGATGGAATCGCGCATGCGGCTCCTCCTCCATAGCTACCTCGAAGACGGCGATTACGCCCGGGAGCTTTTCATCGCGGTCGCGCCGCACGTCGTGCCGATCTTTACCGCCTCGGTCGCCGCGGCCGAAGCGGCGGGCGATATGACGCCGGAGCCGGACAGCACCGCCAACCGGTTCTGGTTCGCCCAGCATGTCGCGGCAATGATGGCCTTTGCGGCGCTGCCGAAAGACGGCTGCATCCCCTATGAGGGCGATATCGAGCAGATCGTCGACGAGGCGGCCCGGTTCATCCTGCGCGGGATCGGCATGACCGAGGCGGCGATCGTCGCCTCTGCGTCGGCGCCGCCCGCACTGGCGGCAGATTGAAGCGAGGGGACGAGTCATGGATGGCGATATCAGCCACGCCGAGCCGCTGAGCCGCTCCCACCCCGAGACCGTGCGCCCCGCAACGGCGCGCCCGGCGCGAACCGTGCTCTGGTTTGTGATCGTCGGGCTGTTGATCGCGCTCGTCCTGGGCGGCCTTTACGGCTTCAACACGTTCCGCAGCCACGCGATCGCGAATTTCTTTGCCAACAATAAGCCGCCGCCGGCCGAGGTCTCCGCCGTGGTTGCAGAGACCCAAACGGTCCCCCATTTCGCGCCGGGCATCGGCTCGCTCCAGGCCGTGCGGCAGGTGACGATCTCACCCGAGGTCGGCGGCCGCATCGTTGCGATCATGTTCAAGAGCGGCACCGAGGTGAAGGCCGGCGACCCGCTCGTGCAGATCAACGATGCGCCCGACAAAGGCGACCTGGCGAACTTTCAGGCCCAGGCCCATCTCGCCGCGGTCACCCTGAAACGCGCGCAGACGCTGGCGACCAGGCAGTTCGAGACCCAGGCCAACGTCGACGCGGCGCAGGCCCAGCTCGAGGAGGCAAACGCGATGATCGCCAAGACCGAGGCGATCATCGCGCAAAAGCAGATCCGCGCCCCGTTCGACGGCAAGCTCGGCGTGCGCCAGATCGATCTCGGCCAATACGTCAATGCCGGCGCGGCGGTGGTCACATTGACCGACCTCAAGCACCTCTACGTCAATTTCACGCTGCCCTCGTCCCAGATCGCCGAAATCAAACCGGGGCAAAAGGTCGTGGTCAACGCCGACGCGTTCCCCGGGCGCAAATTCGAGGCGACGATCACGACGATCGAGCCGCAGATCAGCGCGGCGACGCGCACCGTGTCGGTGCAGGCGACGATGCCGAACCCGGACGAGGCGCTGCTGCCCGGCATGTTCGTCAACGCCGAGGTGCAGCTTCCGGAGGGCGAGGCCCAGGTCGTGCTGCCGCAGACCGCTGTCGACTACACGCTCTATGGCGACAGCGTTTACGTAATCCGCGCCGACGGCAAGGACGCCGCCGGAAAGCCGGTGCTGAAGGCGTATCGCACCTCGGTCAAGACCGGCGACAAATGGGGCGACAAGGTCGCGATCGTCGAAGGGCTCAAGGTAGGCGACCAAGTCGTCGCCGCAGGCCAGCTCAAGGTGCTCAACGGCGGCACCGTCGCGGTCACGGGCAATCCGCCCCCGGCCCCGCCCGAACACCCGACGCCGCAATGACAACCGTCACCCGTCTCCGGGCTTCGTCCGGATCCATCCTCTCCCGCGAGCGGGAGAGGGAACACAAACAAACCCCTCTCCCGCTCGCGGGAGAGGATGGGACCCGCCGCGCAGCGATGGGAGGGTGAGGGTCCATGCATTTCACCGACATCTTCATCAAGCGCCCGGTGCTGGCGTTGGTGGTCAGCCTCCTGATCCTGCTGATCGGGCTGAAGGCGATGTTCGGGCTGCCGATCCGGCAGTTCCCGAAGCTGTCGAACACGACGATCACGGTGACGACGGCCTATCCCGGCGCCTCGCCCGACCTCGTGCAGGGCTTTATCACGACGCCGCTCGAGCAAGCGATCGCGACGGCCGAGGGCATCGATTACATGACCTCGACCTCGGTGCTGAGCACCAGCACGATCACCGCCTACATCAAGCTCAACTATGACCCGAGCAAGGCCCTGACCGACGTCATGGCCAAGGTGCAGCAGGTCAAGTACCTGATCCCGACCGCGGCGCAGGACCCGATCATCCTGAAATCGACCGGCCAGACGACGGCGGTCATGTATATCGGGTTTTCGAGCGACGAACTGCAGCCCGCAGCCATCTCCGACTACCTGACCCGCGTCGTCCAGCCGCTGCTCTCGACCGTGGACAGCGTCGCCTCGGCCGACATCCTCGGCGGCCAGACCTTTGCGATGCGGCTGTGGCTCGACCCGGCGCGGATGGCCGCCCGCGGCATCACCGCCGACGACGTCGCCACGGCGATCCAGGTTAACAACTTCCAGGCCGCACCGGGCCAGGCCAAGGGGTACTACACGCTGACCAATGTCGACGCCCGCACCGGGCTCGGCAGCATCGACGATTTCAAGCGCATGGTCGTCAAGACCGTCAACGGCGCGGTCGTCCGCATGGAAGACATCGCCAAAGTCGATCTCGGCGCGCAAAGCTGGAATTCGAGCGTCGCGATGAACGGCCAGCACGCGGTCTTTATCGGCGTTCAGGCGACGCCCGACGGCAACCCGCTGTCGCTGGTCCAGGGCGTACGCGCGCTCATGCCGCAGATCGAGCGCAACCTGCCGCCGTCGATGAAGATGCAGGTCGCCTACGATTCGACCAATTTCATCCAGGCCTCGCTGAACGAGGTCTATACCAGCCTCGGCCTTGCGGTCGGGATCGTCGTCGTCGTCATCTTCATGTTCCTCGGCAGCGTGCGCTCGGTGGTGATCCCGATCGTCACGATCCCGCTGTCGCTGGTCGGCGCCGGCACGCTGATGGCGTCGCTGGGCTTCAGCCTCAACCTCCTGACGCTGCTCGCGATGGTGCTGGCGATCGGGCTTGTCGTCGACGACGCGATCGTCGTCGTCGAGAACGTGTACCGGCACATCGAGGAGGGGCGCAGCCCGGCGACGGCGGCCCTCATCGGCGCGCGCGAGATCGCCGGCCCGGTCATCTCGATGACGCTGACCCTCGCCGCGGTCTATGCCCCGATCGGGTTTCTCGGCGGCGTCACCGGCGCGCTCTTCCGTGAATTCGCCTTCACTCTGGCCGGCGCGGTGCTGATCTCCGGCGCCGTCGCGGTGACGCTGTCGCCGATGATGTGCTCGCTGTTTCTGAAGCCGGTGACGCAGCAGCGCGGTCTGGCGGGGCTGATCGACCGTGTCTTCTCGCGCCTCACCCGCGCCTATGGCCGCAGGCTCGACCGCTCGCTCGACTACCGGCCGATCACGGCGCTGTTCGCCATCGCGGTCTTTGTCGCGCTCGGCTTCATGTACGTGAACACCAAGAAGGAGCTGGCGCCGGAAGAGGACCAGGGCGTTCTCTTCGCGCTGACCAAAGCGCCGCAATACGCCAATCTCGATTATCAGAACGCCTATGGCGAAGAGATCGACAAGGCGCTGAGCTCGTTCCCCGAGGCCGATCTGCGCTTTGTCGTCAACGGCCAGCAAAGCCCCAACCAGGGCATCGCCGGCGTGATCCTGAAGCCATGGGACGAGCGCACCCGCAGCGCCCAGACAATCAAGCCGCTGTTGCAGGCCAAGCTCAACGGCGTCGAGGGAATGCAGGCCTTTGCCTTCTCGTTGCCGCCGCTGCCGGCCTCGATCGGCGGGTTGCCGGTGCAGATGGTCATCTATTCGACCGGCGACTACCAGTCGATCTACAACGCGATGGAGAAGATCAAGGACGCCGCGCGAAAGAGCGGCCTCTTCATCGTCGTCGACAGCGATCTCGCCTTCAACCAGCCGACCGTCCGCGTCGATGTCGACCGCTCGAAGGCGAGCGAGCTCGGCATCACGATGCAGCAGATCGGGAACACGCTGGCGCTGCTGGTCGGCGAGAACTACGTCAACCGCTT
>DASXFE010000065.1:0-16030 GCA_036489765.1 Allostellaceae bacterium
CATGTACTGGGCCGACACGATCGGCGTGCGCGAGGTCTATAACCAGATCGCGAGCTGGCACCAGCAATTCGGCGACCGCTGGCGCCCCTCCGACTACCTCCGCGACCTCGCCGCCGCCGGCACCCCGCTCAAGGAAGCAAAGGCCCAGCGGGCGATGCCGTAATCCCGCAAAGCGGACGAAAGACGTGTTCACCACGGAGGCGCGGAGGCACGGAGGGGCGCGGAACGCCAAAAAGTTCACGATGAGGCGGCGAGACGGCGAGGGAATCAGAGTCCTCCCTGCTTGCCGCCTCTTGTGACTAAACGTTTTCGGGCGCTTCGCGCCCTCTGTGTCTCCGTGTCTCTGTGGTGAAATTTTCCGCTCGCTGGGCTCGCGACAAAAGGAGGGGAATATGACCCGACAGGAGCTGGATGCGGCTTTGGCCAGGATCGGACTGCCGGTCCCGGAGGACGAGCGCGACGCGATTGCCGCGGCGGCGCATTACCTCAGCGGCATGCAGGCGCTGCTTCGCCCGAAGCGCGAGGTTGGCGACGAGCCGGCGCATACCGTCGCGTTTCCGGAGGGCTGAGCGATGGTCCCCGATTTCCTGACCATCGCCGAGGCCGCGCGCCTCCTCGAACGACGCGACCTCTCGCCGGTCGAGCTCACCGAAAGCCGGCTCCAGCGCATCGAAAAGCTCGACGGCCGGCTCAACAGCTTTATCCGCGTCCTCGCCGACGACGCCCGCGCGACCGCGAAGGCCGCCGAGAGCGACATCATGGCGGGGCGCTACAAGGGTCCGCTGCACGGCATCCCGCTTGGCCTCAAGGACATCTACGAGACCGCGGGGGTGCCGACGACCGGGCATTCCAAGATCATGCAGCACCATGTTCCAAAGGCGGATGCGGTTTCCGTCGTCAAGTTGCGCGGGGCCGGCGCGGTCATGGTCGGCAAGCTCGCGACACACGAATTCGCCTTCGGCGGGCCGAGCTTCGATCTGCCTTGGCCGCCGGCGCGGAACCCGTGGGACACGAGCCGCTTTACCGGCGGGTCGTCGAGCGGCACCGGCGCGTCGGTCGCGGCCGGGCTCGTGCTCGGCGGCACCGGCAGCGATACCGGCGGCTCGATCCGCGGGCCGGCGGCCTATTGCGGCATCGCCGGGATCAAGCCGACCTACGGCCTCGTCAGCCGGCGCGGCATTCTCCCCCTCGCCTTCTCGCTCGACCATGCCGGGCCGATGGCGTGGACCGTCGAGGATTGCGCGATCCTGCTGCAGGCGATGGCCGGGCACGACCCGCACGACCCCGCCAGCGCCAACCGCAAGATCCCCGACTACCGCGCCGCGCTCGCCGGCAATGTCAAAGGCCTCCGCATCGGCGTCATCCGCCACTTCCACGAGACCGACAACCCCGCCAATGCCGCGACGAAGAACGCGATCGACAGCGCGGTAAAGACTTTGGACGAGCTCGGCTGCTCGGTGCGCGAGGTGAAGTTGTCGCCGCTCGCCGATTGGGCCGGGTGCGGCGTCATCATCATGCTGTGCGAAGCTTATGCGATCCATGAGGAAAACCTCAGAACCCGCTTTACCGATTACGGAAAGTTCTTCCGTTCCCGGATGGCGCTCGCCGGCCTGATCACCGGTGCCGACTATGTCCAGGCGCTGCGCCGGCGCCGCGAGCTGATAGCCGAACTCGCCACCGCGATGACCGATCTCGACCTCGTCGTCACCGCGTCGGCAACGAGCGAGGCGCCCCCGATCGACTCGGTCGGCGCCTTCTCGATCATGGAACGGCCGCTCCTGACGATGCCGTTCAACGTGACCGGCAGCCCGGCGATGTCGATCTGTTGCGGCTTTACCGAGAGTGGACTGCCGCTGTCGATCCAGCTCGTCGGCAAGCGCTTCGACGACGCCACGGTGCTGAAGGTCGCGCACGCCTACGAGCAGGCGACGCCGTGGCGCGAAAGACGGCCGAGCCTCTAGCCCGGGAACGGTCGCAGGACGGTGGGGGCTTCTACCGCGCGCCCAAATTCTGCAACTGAGCGAAATAATACGGCACCAGCCGGGGCGCGATGGGCGACAGGTAATAGACATCGGCCGGGACGCAGTCGAACGGCGCGGTGTCCTCGATCTGCGTCACCTGTAGCGCGACCTCCTGGCCTGGGGCGAGGTTGAGGCGCTGTGCCGAGGGTACGGCGCTGGCGCATTGGTCGACATTGAACACGTGCATCCCGGCCGGGACGTTGCGATAGAACATCGTCGCCTGGGCGCTGATCGCCATCGGGGCGCCGTCGACCGTCACCATCGGCGCGTGCGGGGCGACGCCGGGCTCCAGAACCCGCATGATCCACACCCTCGCCTCGCCCGTCGGGATCGGCGGCACCGATTGAGCAACAGCCGGCAGCACCAGCAAGGCCGTTGCGAGAAGCCCCGGCGCCACCCGTTTCGCGATCCGGAAAATCATGGCAGCATCCCTCCCGCGGGGAAAATGGCTATGGGAGCGGCGCGATGAAAGTCCTGACCAATGCACGTCTGGTTGACGGCACCGGCGCCAGCCCCCAGATCGGCGCAACGATCGTCATCGACCGAGATCGCATCGCCAGCGTCACCGGTCGCGTCGCCGATTTCCCGACCCACGCCGAAGTGATCGATTGCGCCGGGATGACCGTGCTGCCCGGCCTCATCGACGTCCACGACCACATGGCGAACCACCGCTACGACCTCGCCCATCGCTGGGGCATAGACGAGCCGCACTCGACCCGCCACCTGCGCACCGCCGCGGTCCTCAAGCAGACGCTCGAAGCCGGGTACACGACGATCCGCGATGCCGGCGGGCTCGACGCCGGCTTCCGCCGCGCGATCGACGAAGGCCTGATCACGGGCCCGCGCCTCATTCTTTCGATCTCGATCATCTCGCCGATCGGCGGGATCGGCGACCCGGTCAGCCCGTCGGGCGATTCCTGCTGCATCCCGGGCGACCCGCTATTGCCGAGCGGCGTCGTCGAGACGCTCGGCGATGTGCGCCCGGTCGTGCGCCGCATGGTGCGGGCCGGCGCCGACGTCATCAAATGCGCGACGACCGGCGGCGCCAGCTCCCGTCCCGGCCACGGCCCCAAGGACAGCGCCTTCAACCTCGACGAGATGCAGGCCCTCGTCGAGGAGGCGCATGTGCTCGACAAGAAGGTGATCTGCCACGCGCTCGGCGGGCGCGGGCTCGAGGTCGCGATCGAGGCGGGCGTCGATTCGATCGACCACGGCGCCTATCTCGACGAGGACGAAAGCCACCTCGCGCGGATGGCGGCAAAGGGCATCTTTTTCGTGCCGACGCTGCTTGTCTACGAATACCACCGCCGCTCGCCGCAGCCACACGTCAAGGAGCGCGCGATCGATCTCCACGAGCACCATGTCGAGTCGATCCGACGGGCGCTCGAGGCCGGGGTCAAGGTCGTCGCCGGCACCGACGCCGGCGGCCACGGCCACCCGGCCAACGCCGGCGAGCTCGACTGCCTCGTCCGCGCCGGCATGACCCCGATGCAGGCGATCCAGGCCGGCACCGGCTGGGCCGCCGAATGCGTCGGGCGCGGCGCGGATCTCGGCACGGTCGAAAAGGGCAAGCTCGCCGACCTGATCGTCGTCGACGGCGATCCCCTCGCCGACATCACGATCCTGCGCGAGGCAAAGAACATCGCGCTGGTACTGAAAGGCGGCGAGATCGCCAAGGACCGGCGGGTTCGGTAGTCCAACCAAAAAGCTCACCTTGGCCGGGTCAAGCCCGGCCAAGGTGAGGTTTGCCCTTAAAGTTTCAGGCCCGAGCCCGCCCCAGTACGAAATCTCGCATCAGTTCGCACGCTCGCTTCGACGCGTCGCTCGTCGGGTCGCGCGGCACGAAGGTGTGCGGCTGGCCGTCGAATTTGTGGAGTTCGACCGACCCGCCCTTCCCGCGCCACGCGGCGACAAACCGGTCGGCCATATCCGGCGTCACGTTGTCGTCGGCGGTGCCCTGCAGCAGGATCGCCGGGGGGAGCGCCTCGGCCTCGCCGGCTTCGACGATGCGCTGCGGGCTCCCCTCGCCCATCTCCGCCTCGGAAGTCCAGTAGGCGTCGTGCGACTCGACGATCCGCGTGTTGCCCTTTTCCTTGACCATGTGGTAACGGGCGAGCGGATCGGAGATCGGCCAGCACAGCACGACCCACGGCAAGGTCGCATCCTCGGCCGGCGCCTCGGCGAGCGGCAGCGCGGCATAGCGCGGATCTTTCGGCTTCAGCAGGCTCAACATAAGCTGGTGCGCCCCGCTCGACGTGCCGAGCCCGCCGACGAGATCGCTGCGGCTGCCGAACTCGCCGGCATGCGCCTTGAGCCAGCGCGTCGCGTAGTGGATGTCCTGGATCGATTCCGGGTAGCGATGCGCCGGCGGCATGCGGAAATCGACCGCCAGCACGACGATCCCGCTTTTCGCCAGCGCCACGTCGATCGCCGCGTTGTTGAGCCGGTCGCCCGACGCCCAGGCTCCGCCATGCACCTCGACCAGCGCCGGAAACGGCCCCGCCCCTTTCGGCCGATAGAGCCGCGCCTGCAATCCCGGCCGGTATTCGAGGTCGCGCGTCTCGATCTCGTGGTGGGGTTCGATCGCGACATCGTTCGGCATGTGGTCGTCTCCAGAAAGATGGGTTCACCACAGAGGCACAGAGGCGCAGAACAGGACAAGAAAATTTACTGGCGCTCCGCGCTGTCGGCGCGGCGAACCTTTTTCTCTGTGGCTCCCTGCCTCTGTGGTGAAATAGATCGTGCACGCGGGGAGGAACCCATGAAGATCACCGATGTCACGTTGACCCTGTTTGCCTGGGACAACATCCCGGCGACGAGCTATGGCCGGCATTCGGCGCGGCCGACCGGGAAGAGCGATCTCGGCCTCCTCGCCGTCGCGACCGACGAGGGCATCACCGGCCACGCCTTTCTCGGCACCTCGTCGAACCCGGCGAGCCTCGACGGTCCAGGGCTCATCCGCTTTCTGAAGCCGACGCTGATGGGCCAGGACCCGCTCGACCGCGAGCGGCTCAACATCGCCCTCTGGGGCCGCGCCCGCGCCGCCTCGATCCGTGCGATCGGCGCCTGCGACATCGCCCTCTGGGACATCGCCGGCAAGAAGGCGGGGCTGCCGATCCACCGCCTGCTCGGGACCTGCCGCGACAAGATCCCCGCCTACGCCTCGAGCGAGATCCATTCCTCCCGCGAGGCCTATGTCGAGCAGGCGCGGCATTACCAATCGACCGGCTGGGCCGCCTACAAGATCCATCCGCCGCAGGAGTGGCGCGAGGACATCGAGGTGTGCCGGGCCGTCAGAAAGGCAGTCGGCGGCGAGTACCGCGTGATGCTCGATTCGACCTGGAGCTACCGCTACGAGGAGGCGCTGCGCGTCGGCCTCGCGATCCAGGAACTAGGCTTCTACTGGTACGAGGACCCGCTCCACGACCAGGACCTCTACAACTACATGAAGCTCAAGGAAAAGCTCGACATCCCGATCCTCGCGACCGAATACCCGATCGGCGGGCTCGACCAGTACGCGCCGTGGATCCTCAACCGCGCCACCGACATGCTGCGCGGCGACGTCGCGGTAAAGGGCGGCATCACCACCCTCGTCAAGACCGCGCACCTCGCCGAAGCCTTCCGCATGAACTACGAGATCCACCACGGCGGCAACTCGCTCAACAACGTCGCCAACCTCCACGTCATGATGGCGATCCGCAACACCGAGTTCTTCGAGGTGCTCCTCCCCGATGCGATGCAGAAACACGGCCTCGCGACCGAGATCACCGTCGGCGCCGACGGCATGGTGCACGCGCCGGCCGGACCGGGCCTCGGCGCCGATATCGATTTCGCGCTGATCGAGCGGAAGAAGGTCGGGGTGTTGAGCTGACCTGTTCGAGCTCGTCTCCGGAGCGGGGCGGTTCATTACCCCCTGCCCGATCGAGAAGAGCACGCACCCGCGCGATATCAGCTCGGCGGCCCCGCTCCCTGAAGAAATCGGCTGTGCGTATATCCGACATCTTCTCCGCGACAGCCACGTCGATGAGTTGATTGAGGGTCGTCCCCTCTTCTTTCGCCAGGCGCTCGGCCTCCGCCTTGAGGTAGGCCTGGAGGCGCAACGCACAAGTTGGCTTGGCTCACATCCGTCTCCACGTTCGCCAAGCCGGTCCGGGGCGCTCAATCGAGATATCCAGTTGCTGGGAGTTGGCGAAATCCCGCAGGTCAAAGTCAACAGGCGATCGGCCCCGCCGTTCGCAGCGGCCTCCAACAACATCTCGTCGTCCGGGCGGCGCATCATGGGCCGCCACAGATACGACCCTGCGACTGGCTGGCAGATATCGCAGAGAGCGTCGAGCAGGTCACCCATGCTTCCACAAGTGGGGGCACAGGAGCGGGCACTGCCCACTACGGGTCAGAACCCACCGACCGACAGCCATTGCACGCCCTTGCGGCGGATGAGGCTCCTGACGCTACCTAGTAGTGAAAACCTGACGCTTGGTACCCTGGCGCGGCCGAGCTGGAGGCGTGATGAATGTGGAAATTGAACGGCCTCTACCGAGCGAGCGGCTCTGCTCTGCTGATAGGACGATGGGAATGTTGAAGCTCTCCTGCCTCTGCGGCCAAGTCCGCATCGAAATCCCAAAGCGACCGGACTTCATCAACGAGTGCAATTGCACGCTTTGTAGCAAGTCGGGCGCCCGCTGGGCCTATTTCCATCCGTCGGAAGTCATCGTCGTGGGAAGGACGAAGGGATACAGCCGGGAAGACAAGGAAGACCCGGCTGCAGAAATCCGTTTCTGTGTAAATTGTAGTTTAACGACACATTTTACTTTGACCGCAAGCGCCGTATCGAAGTTCGGCGACGTCCAGATGGGCGTCAATATGCGTTTGGCGGATGAGAAGGACCTTGCCGGAATAGAATTGCGCTATCCTGACGGACGAGCTTGGTCGGGCAAGGGCGCCTTCGGCTATGTGCAGGGGCTCGGATCATTGGCTGATGGGTGGGTTCGGAATGAGCGCTTTGCGATGAGTGCCGGTCGGTCTTGAACGACCGCGAATTGAGCGCGAGTGAACATCTCGCTCTTGGGTGCCAAATGTCGGATTTCGACCACTAGATGCCGAGCAACCCACCCAAAAACCGCGCCAGCTCGCGCATCGCCGACCTGCCGGCTTTCCTTTCGGCGTCGGGGTTGTAGTTGGTGTTGGTGTTGACGTCGTAGGTGTAGACGCGGCCGTCTTTGTCGCGGATGAACTCGATGCCGGCGACTTCGACGCCGTTCCGGGCGAGGAACCCTTCGTAGAGGGCCTGCTGCGCGCCGTCGATGCCGCCGATGATCGTGAACTTGTCTCGCGGCTGACCATTGTCCCCTGGGCCCACCGGGCAGAACGCGTCGCCGACCTGGCACACATCGGCGGGGCACAGTTCGAACCCTTCGCTGGTGTCGACCTCGACCGCGTAGAGGAATTTGCCGCCGACGAACTCGGCGCGGGTGATCAGCGCGTCGTGCGAGCGGATGTATTGCTGGAGCAGGTGGAGGCCGTCGACCGGCGCCTCGTAATCGGGCCCGGCCACATATTCGGCGAGCGCCTCGGCGGTATGGAACAGACGCACGCCCAGCCCCTTTCCGCCACGGTTGGGCTTGAGGATCACCGGCCCGCCGGGGAAATACCGGTCAGCCGCGGCGACGAGCCGGTCGGCGCCGGCGACCAGCACCGTGCGCGGGGTCTTGACCCCGGCGGCTTCGAGCGCGGCGTATTGCCGGGCCTTCGAAATCTCCATGTCGAGTGCGCGCGGCCCGTTGACGATGCGCCGGCCGTTCCCGTCGAGCCACGCCAGCACCGACGCTGTCAGCTCCGCCGCATAGCGATGGTCGCGGGTGTGCGACGACGCGCTCATGCGGTTGTAGAAGACGCCGGGGGGCGGCGGCTGTGACAGGTCGAATGTGCCCTTGTCGAGATACCAGTCGCGCCACGGCAGTTTCTCGGCGTCAAGCGCCTTGGCCAGCGGCTCCAGCCAGGCCTCGTTCTCGTGGATCACATGGATATGCATCGGGGAACTCCGCGCCCAGGTCCGCTGCGACCTTGGTTATCATACAATATACAGGTGTGAGCCGTCTCTTTCGCTATTTCAACATTTGGACAACGTAATTCTCGACGGGAGGGAAAACCGGCATGCTGCCGATCGGCGGCGGCGGAGAACATGGCGATGGGCTTCACCCGGACAAGCGCGCGGGCGGCGTGTTTCATCCTCCTGATAGCCTTCACCGCCGGCTGCGACGACGAGGCCTCGCAGCGCAAGGCCTTTATCGATTACCTGCAGGCCCGCATCGTCGACAAGCCGAGCCTCCACGTGCCGCACCCCACCGAGGCCGAGACCAGATCTTTCGGCCCCTATGCCAAGGATTACCAGATCATCCTCGACTTCAACGACGGCCTCTCCCGCACGGTTTCCGCCGGGCCCATGGAGGCGGTGATGACGGGAAACCTGACACCGTCGCTCGGCGAGGCGGTCAAGCGTCGTGCCGATCTCGCCGCGGTCCGGGACGGGCTGACCCAGCTTCATGACGCGCTGCTGAAAGCGCTGGCGACGGCCGACGCGTCACATGCCGCACTCAAGCAGCCGGACGACCTGAAGGCGGTCTACGACAAGGCCTACACCCGCGCCGTCACGGTCCCGGCAAAGACATTCGACGAGATCTTCCCGGCGGCGATCGGGGCGTTCGGCAACATCCTTACCCTCGCCGACTTTGTCGCCCAACATCCCGGCAAGGTCACCGTGATCGGCCCGGTGGTCGAGGTCACCGACCCCGCCTTGCGGCCCCAACTGAAGCAGCTCCTCGACAAGATCAATGCCGGCGCGGACGCGATCGCGCAGGCGCAGCGCAAGATGCAAGCCGTCGCCGACGGCACCTGATCCCCTCACACAGACCGGAACCGACATGCCCGATACCCCGCCCGTCACCCGCCAGCTCGCCGATTTTGTCGCGGCCTCGCGCTGGGAAGACATCCCCGCCCCGGTGCGACACGAGGGCGTGCGTACCCTGCTCAACTCGATCGGCTGCGCGCTGGGCGGCGCGCAGGACGAGGCTGTGGGACTGATGGTCCGCGCCCTCGCCCCGACCTTCGGCCCGGCACAGGCCGGCGTCATCGGGCGCCGCGAGCGGCCCGACATGCTCAACGCCGTGTTCCTCAACGCGGTCGGCGCCAACGTGCTCGAATACGACGACACGCACCTGGCAACGGTGATGCATCCCGGCGCGCCGATCGTGCCGGTACTGCTCGCGATCGCCGAGCGGCAGCAGATCGGCGGCGCCGCCCTCCTGCATGCGCTGATCGTCGGCATCGAAGTCGGCTGCCGCGTCGGCAACGCACTGATGCCGAACCACTACCGGCGCGGCTACCACATCACCGCGAGTTGCGGGATCTTCAGCGCCGCGGCCGGCGCCGCAAAGCTCCTTGGCCTCGACCGGCGGAAAACGCTGTGGGCGCTCGGCCACGCCGCGACCCAATCCGCGAGCCTCGTCGAAAGCCTCGGCAGCATGTCGAAGAGCGTCGGGGTCGGGAACGCCGCGAAAAACGGCCTCGCCGCCGCCCTTTTCGCCGCCGAGGGGTTGACCGGCGCCGAGACCGCGATCGAGGGTAAATACGGTTTCGCCAACGTCACCAGCGAGACGATCGACCTCGCCAAGATCGGCGCCGGGCTCGGGCAGAGCTGGGAGATTTCGCAAAACGCCTGCAAGCCCTACCCGTGCGGCGTGGTCCTCTTCCCGGTGATCGACGCCTGCCTCGATCTGCGCGAGCGCCATTCGCCGATGCCCGACAGCATCCGCCGGGTCACCGTCCGCGGGCACTCGCTGCTGCTCGAACGCACCGACCGCCCGGTGATCCACAGCGGCCGCGATGCCAAGGTGAGCCTCCAGCACAGCGTCGCCGTCGCATTCCTCTTCGGCGCGGCCGGGCTCAAGGAATACGAGGACGCCTGCGTCGCCGACCCGAAAGTCCGGTCCCTCGCCGAACGGGTCGTCGCAGTCGCCGACGACACAGTCCCGGTTGAAAGCGCCTATGTCACCGTCGAGACCGCCGACGGCACCTTTGAGCACCACATCCGCCATGGGCGCGGTACCCCCGGCCGCCCGATGAGCGACGCCGAGCTCGACGCCAAGGTTCGAGGGTTGGTGGAATTCGGCTCCCCGTTCGTCGACGCGCAGCGCCTGATAGCCGCCGTGCGAGGAGTCGAAGGCGAGGCGGATGCCAGCAAGATCATCGGCATGACGGTGCCTTCCTGACATTCCACGTTACCGTCATTCGGGGGCGCGGCACCGTCGCGAACCCGGAATGACGTCGGTTAATGCAGACCTAGGCGAGCCCACAGATGCCCAACTCCCTCAAAACCCGTCTCTCTTCCGGCGACCTCGTCACCCTGATGTCGGCGCACAACCCGCTGTCGGCGCGGCTCGCCGAGGAGGCGGGGTTCGACGGGATCTGGGCAAGTGGGTTCGAGTTGTCGGCGGCCTATGGCGTGCCGGATGCGAGCCTGTTGTCGCTGACCCAGCATCTCGACATGACGCGGGCGATGTGCGAGCAGGTGACTGTGCCGGTCGTCGCCGATATCGACACCGGATACGGCAACGCGGTCAACGTGCTGCAAGTGGTCGGCAGCTACGCCCGGGCGGGTGCGGCAGCCGTCGTCATCGAGGACAAGGTGTTCCCGAAGGACACGAGCCTCCTCGCCGGCGGGCGCCAGGAGCTGGTGCGGGTCGGGGAATTCCAGGGCAAGATCGAGGCGGCGAAGGCGGCCGGCGCCGCGCAGAATCTTGTCGTCATCGCCCGCACCGAGGCGCTGATCGCCGATCTCGGCCAGGATGAGGCGCTCAAGCGCGGCCGCGCCTATGCCGAAGCCGGCGCCGACCTCCTCCTCATTCATTCGAAGCGGAAGACCCCGGACGAGATCGTCTCCTTCACCCGGGCCTGGCCCGGCACGATCCCGCTCGTTCTCGTGCCGACGGCCTATCCCGACCTGACCGAGGCGATGATCCGCGAATTGGGGAAAATCGCGATCGTCATCTACGCCAACCACGCGATCCGCGCCGCCGTCGGCGCGATGCGCGACGTGTTCGCCGCGATCAAACGCGACCACGGCATCCACAAGGTCGACAAGACGATCTCGACCGTCGAGGAAATCTTCGACCTGCAACGCGTCGGCGCGATGAAGGCGATGGAGAAGAAGTATCTGCGGTGAAGGATTTTCACCACGAAGACACATGGAACACGAAGGCGCGCATTGCGCGCAACCAATTTATCACGATGAGACGGTGAGGCAGCGAGGTGATTGACTGCCCCCGAATCTCCCTGCCTCACCGTCTCATTGTAAATTTTGCGGCGCTCTGCGCCCTTTACTTCGTGCCCTTCGTGTCTTCGTGGTGAAAGCGCAAATCACATAAACAATTTCTCGCCCTTCAGCCCATCGTACATTGACGCGACGAACTCGCCGTAGCCGTTGTAGAGCTGCGTGGGCACGCGTTGGTCGGTGCCGATGACGCGCTCGGAGGCCTGGCTCCAGCGGGGATGGGGGACGGCAGGGTTCACGTTGGCCCAGAATCCGTATTCGCTCGATTGCAGCGCTTCCCAATAGGTGTCGGGGCGCTTGTCGGTGAATTCGAAATGGACGATCGATTTCACCGATTTGAACCCGTATTTCCACGGCACGGCGAGGCGCAGCGGGGCGCCGTTCTGCTTCGGCGCCGGCTTCCCGTACATCCCGGTGACGAGAAAAGTCAGCTCGTTGGTCGCCTCCGCCATCGTCAGCCCCTCGGTATAGGGCCAGGGATAGAAGAACTTGTTCTGCTCCGGCGCGACCTTCGGGTTCATGAAGGTTTCCATCTTGACGTACTTGGCCGAGCCCAAGGGTTTCGCCAAGTCGACCAGCGCCTTCATCGCAAACCCGCTCCACGGCACCGTAAACGACCACGCCTCGACGCAACGGTGCCGGTAGAGCCGCTCTTCGAGCGGCATCTTCTTCAACAGGTCGTCGATCCCGATCTCGAACGGCTTGTCGACCATGCCGTCGATCTTGACCGTCCACGGCCGGATCGGCAGCGCCTGGGCTGGCTCGACGATGTCCTTGTCGGTGCCGAATTCGTAAAAATTGTTGTAGCCCTCGACGTATTTCTCCGCCGTCAGCGGCCGGTCGAGCGTGTATTTGCCATCGTGCTTGAACGGGTAGAGCCCCGCCGAAGGGTCCGGTGCGTCGGCCGCCACCGCGCTGCCGCCGAGGATGCCGGTGGCCAGGATCGAGCCGGCCGCGAGACCCTTGATCAGACTGCGGCGGTCGAGATAAGCCGCCTCAGGGGTCGCCGCGCTTTCCGGAATTTCCCAGCCGCGCCTCCGCTTGATCAACATCGTACATGCTCCCTTGCCCAATGGCGCCAATCTGGGAGCCGATACGGACGGGACCAAGTCACGGTTTCGCGATCCGAAAGGAATCCCCTCGCCCGCATTGCCGGAGAGGGGAAGGCACGGCTACTGCGCCGCTTCCTGTTGGCGCGACTTGATGACGATCTCGGCGGGGCGGCCGGTCAGCTCCTGCAGGTGGTCGAAGCGATGAGCAAAGCTGCCGACACCGAGGGTCAGCGAGCGCAGTTCGACGATCAAGTCGTGCAGCTCGCTGCGCGGCAGGTGGGCCTTGACCACGTCCCAGCCGGGCCAGTCCTCCTTGGCGTCATAGCCGAGGATCTGCCCGCGCCGGCCCGAGATGAGACGCTGCGCGCGCGCCGTGAACGCATTCGGCACCGAGATGTCGACCCCGTCGATCGGCTCCAGCAGCACCGGCTCGCATTTCGAGAGCGCCTCCTGGATGCCCTGCCGCCCGGCGGTCTTGAACGCCATGTCCGAGCTGTCGACGGCGTGGAACTGGCCGGTGAGCAGATCGACATGGATATCGACGACCGGGAAGCCGAGCGGCCCCGTCTTCAGCGCCTCCTCGATCCCTTCCTCGACCGCCGGGATGAAGTTGCGCGGGATCGCGCCGCCGACAACGCTGTCCTTGAATACAAAGCCCGCTCCGCGCTCGAGCGGCTTCACGTCGATGACGATATCGGCGAACTGGCCGTGACCCCCGGACTGCCGCTTGAAGCGGGAATGGGTCTGCGTCGATTTCTTGATCGTCTCCCGGTACGGCACCGCCGACGGATGGCCGACGACCGCGAGGTTGTGGCGATTCCTGAGCCGGTCCATCGCGATCTGCACATGCACGTCGCCCTGGCCCCAGAGCACCATCTCGCGCGTGTCCTGGTTCTGCTCGAGCTGGAGCGCCGGGTCCTCGTCGATGAGCTTTGAGATCGCACCCGACAGCTTGACGTCGTCGCCGCGCTTTTCGGCGTGGATCGCGAGCCCGTACACCGGCTGCGGCAACTCCGGCCGCGGCACCTCGACCTCCTTGCCCGACGGGGTCAGCACCTGGCCCGTGGAAATCTCCTCCATCCGCGCGAGGCCGACGACCTCGCCGATCTTTGCCGACGCGACCTTTTCCTGGTTCGCCCCGACCAGCTTCAAGACGCCGGCGACGCGCGTGCCATCGAGCACGTTGCCTTCCGCGATCTGCCCGCGCCACACCCGCGCCAGCGACAATTTCCCGGTATGCGGCAGGTGATAGGTCTTGATGACCGTCGCCAGCGGCTCGCCCGTGGGCTCGATGCCGAGCCGGGCCGCGGTCTCCTCAGGCGTCGGCGTCTCGTGGCGCAGCGCCTTCCACAGCCGCCTGACGCCATGGTCGAGCGTCGCCGCGCCGACAAACACCGGCACGATCTGCGAATTGCGCAGATTGGCGGTCAGGTGCTTGTAGATGTCTTCCTTCGACGGCTGCACGTCTTCAAGGAGCTGCTCCAGCAGCGCATCGTCGAAATCCGCGAGCTTTTCGACGAGGCCGTTGCGGGTATCGCCTTCCTCGTCCCAGAAGCCGTCGGGAAGCGGTATCAGGCCCGACGCCTGCCCCGGCTTGTAGTTGTAGGCGCGCTCGCTGACGAGGTCGACATAGCCGGTGATCTCGCTGTCCTTGTCGCGCAGCGGCACCTGGCGCAGCACCAACGGGTGCTCGGAAAAGGATTGCAGCGCCGCCATCGTATCGCGCACCCGCGCCTCCGAGGCGTCGAGCTTGTTGATAAAGATCATGTGCGGGATCGCGTGGCGGTCGAGGAAGCGCAAGAGGGCGCTCACCATCACCGCACGGTCGGCCTCGGGCTCGCACACGACGACGGCGACGTCGCAGGCCAGCATCGCCTCCTGCGCCTCATAGATCAGCTCCGACGAGCCGGGGCAATCGAGGATGGTCCACGGGTCGCCGAGAAACGTCGCGTTGGCGACGTTGAGCTCCGTCGACATCTGCCGCGCCCGGGCCTCGGCGACATGGTCGCCGACCGCGTTGCCGTCGCGCACGCTGCCGCGCCGGGCGATGCTGCCGCTCGTCGCCAGCAGGGCCTCCATCAGGCTCGTCTTGCCCGACAGATACGGACCGACCAGGGCGACACAGCGATGAGCCGCATTGGCCATAAGGCGCCTCCATTTCCATCCCGGCCGCCGCCCCTAGGAGCGGCTTTTTCTCAGCCCCGAGAGTGGCGCGGGCACCCGCCGTAACGCAACGGAAATTTAGGGCCGCACGGACCGTGGGAGCCCCGCCCGCAAAAAGGCTTTAACGCAAACGACGCCGAGTAGGCGCAAAGGACGCGAAGGCGAAGGAAAAGCGGCGCGCAGCGCCCAGAAATTCACCACAGAGACGCAGAGGCACAGAGGGGTCAGCGGCTCGGCATCTCTGTGCCTCTATGGTGATTATTGCGGCTTCGCCGCGGCAGGGCACCTTCGCGGCCTTTGCGCCTCCTTTGCGTCCTTTGCGCTAAAAGGTTCTTTTTCCGCAGGAGAAACGCCATGCCCACACTGACCGGAAAAGTCGCGCTGGTAACCGGGGCGTCGAGCGGGATCGGGCGGGCGGTGGCTTTGCGGCTGGCCGGGTTGGGGGCGGCGGTATTCGCGGTCGCCGAGGGGCCGGAGGAGGCGCTGCGCGAGGTCGCGGCGTCGTGCGGCGGGCGATCGGAATGGCGCGCGATCGACCTCGCGGTGCCGGGCGCGGCCGAGGGAATGGTGGCGGAGTGCCTAAAGGCGCTCGGCCGCATCGACATCCTCGTCAACAACGCCGGCGTCCGCTCCCGCAAGCCGTTCGGCGAGTTCACGCACGATGACTGGGACTTCGTCACCGGCGTCAACCTGCGCGCCGCGTTCTTCGCTGCGCAGGCCGCGCTGCCGGCGATGCGCGCCCAGGGCGGCGGACGCATCGTCAATATCGGCAGCCAGTTCGGCTCGGTCGCCTATGCCGAGCACGCGCTCTACGGCCTCACCAAGGCGGCGATCATCTACCTGACCAAGGCGATCGCGGTCGAATGCGCAAAGGACGGGATCACCGTCAACTGCGTCAGCCCCGGCCCGACCGACACCGAGTACATGGTGAACCGCCTGTCGAACCAGCCCGAGATGCGCGAGCAGATGACGAAGGAAGTCCCCCTCGGCCGTTTCCTCAAGACCCAGGAGGTCGCGGAAGCCGTTGCCTTCCTGGCGTCATCGGAAGGCACCGCGATCCAGGGCCACAACCTCGCCGTCGACGGCGGCTGGCTCGCGCATTGAGAAATAAGAGCTAGCGCAGAGGGCGAAAAGCAGGCGCTAAAGACCCGAAGGTTCCCAGGCAGCGGCGCGCAGCGCGAATGGATTCGCAATGAGGCAGTAAGACAATGAGGGCTGCCTCACTGCCTCACTGCCTCACTGCCTCACTGCCTCACTGTGATTATTGCGGCTTCGCCGCGGCACAACACCTTCGGGTCCCTTGCGCCTGCTTCGCGTCCTATGCGCTAGAGCGGAATCCGATCAGGATCGAGCGTAACCGCTGTTGGCGAAGAAGTTGGCGCACTCGGTAGGTTTGTAGAGGTCGAGGAGGATGCCGATGCGTTGCCAGAGGGCGTCGAGGGATCGCTCCTGGGCCTTGCGCAGAT
>DASXFE010000085.1:0-3041 GCA_036489765.1 Allostellaceae bacterium
GTTGAAGGCGTCGGTGTCGCGCGTGTGGCGGGCGCTGACCGATTACCGCGAATTCGGCGAATGGTTCCGCGTCTCGATCGACCAGCCCTTTGCTCCGGGGCGGACGGTCCGGGGCCATATCCTCTATCCCGGCTACGAGCATCTGAACTGGGAGGCGACGGTCGAGACGATCGAGCCCGAGCGGCTGTTCTCGTTTCGTTGGCACCCTTATGCGGTCGACCCAAGCGTCGATTATTCGGGCGAGCCGACGACGCTCGTCGAGTTTCGGCTGGAGCCGGCGGAGGGTGGGACAATCCTGACCGTGACAGAGTCCGGGTTCGACGCGATCCCGCCACACCGCCGGGCCGAGGCGTTCCGCATGAACGACCGCGGGTGGTCGATCCAGGTCGAGAACATCGCGCGCCATGTCGGAAGCGAGGGTTGATCTCGCGGGCCGCGCGTCGGTCTTCGCGGCGCTCGGCGACGAAACGCGGCTCGCGCTAGTCGGGCGCCTCTCGTCCGGCCCGCCGCAATCGATCGCCCGACTCGCCGCCGGATCGGCGATGACGCGGCAAGGGGTCTCGAAGCATCTCCGTGTGCTCGAAAGCGCCGGGATCGTGCGCAGCGTGCGACTGGGGCGCGAGGCCCGGTTCGAGCTGCGCCCGGAGCCGCTGGCCGCCGCGCGATCCTACCTCGAAGGGGTGTCGGCCCAGTGGGACGAGGCCCTCGCTCGGCTCAAGGCATTTGTGGAGCGGTAGAAGAGAGAGGAGCGCGGGCGTCCCGCCCGCTATTCTCGCGCTGGATGCGGGGCGAGACGCCCTTCACCTCAGCTCAGAAACTGCTCCTTTAAGACGCGCTCTTCGAGGTTGGCGTCGCTGTCGAAGAGGAGGGTCGTGGCGATGTCGAGGTTTTCACGGATCTCGACGGCGACCACGTCGCGCGCCTCGGTGAAATCGGCGACGGCGCTGACCGGGCGCTTCTCGGTCTCCAGGCATTCGATGCGAACTTTGGCGCCGTGCGGCAACAGGGCGCCGCGCCAGCGGCGGGGGCGGAACGCGCTGATCGGGGTGAGGGCGAGGATGCCGGCACTCAACGGGATGATCGGCCCGTGCGCCGACAGGTTGTAGGCGGTGCTGCCGACCGGGGTACACAGCAGGATGCCGTCGGCCATCAACTCGTCGATCCGGACGACCCCATCGACCTTGATGCGCAATTTCGCGGCTTGGCGGGTCTCGCGCAACAGCGAGACCTCGTTGAACGCGATCGCCTCCTGGCAGGTGCCGGACATGTCTTCGGCGCGCATCGACAGCGGGTGCAACTCTACCGGCTGCGCCGCGGCGATGCGCTCGACGAGGCCGTCGGGGCGGTAAGGGTTCATCAAAAAACCGACGCTGCCGCGATGCATGCCGAAGATGCGCGGGCGCCGGCTGACGAAGCGATGCACTGTTTCGAGCATGAACCCGTCGCCGCCGAGGGGCACGACGACCTCTGCATCGTCGGGCGCGACGGTGTCGCAGCGGGCTTTGAGCTCTTTGAGGGCGGCCTGCGCCGCCTCGTTGTCGGCGGCGACGATCGCCAGGCGCGGCGGCGTGCTCACCCGCCCGTCACGCTCATGTGCCGGGCGAGGGCAGGGCGGTTGTGGCGCCGGTCGATGATGAAATCGTGCCCCTTGGGCTTGCGCGCGATCGCCTCGCGGATCGCGGCCTCGACCGCCTCGTCGCCCTCGGACTGGCGCAGCGGGGTGCGGAGATCGGCCGCGTCCTCCTGGCCCAGGCACATGAAGAGCGTGCCCGTGCAGGTGAGGCGGACGCGGTTGCAGCTCTCGCAGAAATTATGCGTGAGGGGGGTGATGAAGCCAAGCCGCCGCCCGGTCTCGCGCACGGTCGCGTAGCGCGCCGGGCCACCGGTGCGGTAGTCGGTCTCATCGAGCGTCCAGCGGCGCTGCAGCCGCGCGCGCACCAGCGACAGCGGCAGATACTGGTCGAGCCGGTTCTCGCCGCCGATATCGCCCATCGGCATGACCTCGATAAAGACGAGGTCAAACCCCTGATCGCCGGCCCAGGCGACGAGGTCGTCGAACTCGTCTTCGTTGACGTCGCGCAAGGCGACCGTGTTGATCTTGATCTGTAGCCCGGCGCGCTTCGCGGCATCGAGGCCCGCCAGCACCGTGTCGAGGTGGCCGCGGCGGGTGATCTCGGTGAATTTTGCCGGGTCGAGCGTATCGACCGAGACGTTGACCCGCCGCACGCCGCACTCGTAGAGCTCGCCAGCGTACCGTTCGAGCTGGCTGCCGTTGGTCGTGAGGGTCAATTCCTCGAGCGCGCCCGAATCGAGGTGCCGGCTGAGCCCGCGGAACAGCCGCATGATGTCCTTGCGGACGAGCGGTTCGCCGCCGGTCAGGCGCAGCTTTTTGACGCCGAGACGGATGAACGCGCTGCACACGCGGTCCAACTCTTCGAGCGTCAACACCTCCCGCTTGGGCAAAAACTGCATCTCCTCCGCCATGCAATAGACACAGCGGAAGTCGCACCGGTCGGTCACCGATACGCGAAGATACGAGATATGCCGTCCAAACGGATCAATCATGCCTAATCACGCCGCCGAGGCGGCAAACCGTTGCGTTCGGCTAGATATAGGGTCGCGCCGACGAAATGTCGCCCCCGTTGTCGTCATGGGTATAGCGGATCAGCCCTGCGGCTCGGGCGGAAACCAGTCGCCGAGGATCTGGTCGGGGGAATACGGGAAGAGCTCGGGATAAGAGGAGGTCCCGGCCCGGATCGTCGGGTCGAGTTCGCCTCGATCTTCCAGCTCGGCGACCACGTCGCTCGCGGCCGGGGGGATCGCTTCTTTTATAAGCCGCGGGATTTGATGGCGGAGGCTACGATTGTCCTTCAGAAGTCGCTCTATCTCGGTCCTTTCCCGGCGGACTGTCGCTCGCCAGCCATTTCGCGGTTCGGGGGCAGGAGATTTCTGCAGCTTCACCAGATGATCGTGGACAGGCGACTGCTCAGTTCCCGTCGCTCTCTCTTGTCCGAGTTCTCGATCTCCTCGGCGAGATTCTC
>DASXFE010000127.1:0-20395 GCA_036489765.1 Allostellaceae bacterium
TCGGGCGATGTCAGCCGCGAGACCTGGGCCGACCACACGAAGATGCGCGCCGAGGTGTGCAATTTCTCGCTCGACTGGACCCCGGGCAGCCGCCTCCAATACCACCCGCGCGCCGCGCACCTGACCCAGGCGATGGTGATCGAGGCGGTGACCGGCCAGGATTACCGCGAGGTGATCCGCGACAAGGTGCTGGCCCCGCTCGGCCTCGACAGCGACATCTTCGTCGGCGTACCGCGCGAGAAGCAGGGGCGCTGCGCCGACACCTACGCCGCCGAGCCGCGCGACAACTCGCCCGAGTTCAAGGCCGCCGGCATGCCGAGCGGCGGCGGCTATGCGACCGCGCGCGGCATCGCGGCGTTCTACCAGATGCTGCTGGGGAAGGGCCGGCTTGGGCCTGTGCGGATGTTCTCGCCGCGCATGATCGAGTACGTCAGCAAGAACCACACCGGCGACCGCGGCGACCATGCGATGGACGGCATCCCGATGCATCGCGGCCTCGGCCCCCATGTGCGCGGCGACAGCGAGCGCATCCGCGGCCTCGGCACGATCGGTGCGCCCTCAACCTTCGGCCATGGCGGCGCCGGCACCTCCTACTCCTGGGCCGACCCGACGAGCGGTGTGTCGTTCTCCTACCTCAGCAACGGCGTCCAGCCCGATCCCTGGCACTCCCTGCGCCTCGACCGCGTCGCCAATCTGGTCCACGCGGCAATCGACTGAGAACCCTATATCGCCCACCCCCTCCCGCAGTGCGGGAGGGGGTGGATCGCGAAGCGAGACGGGTGAGGGCCGGCTGCCGCTGCGATCCCGGGCAAATGTGATTTGTCACCGTTGCGCGGCGGCCTAAACTCGCGCCGGTTTCGCGCATCGGGGGAGTGCGAGGGCATGTTTTCGATCCGCGCCATAATGACGGCTGCGCTGATTTGCGGCGCACTGAGCCTCAACGCCTGCGGCTGGATGCATTCGCATTCGGCGCCGCCTGCGGAACAGGAGCCGCCGCCGGCACCGATCCAGCCGCTGCCACCGCCTTCCGCGCCGGAAGCCCCGCCGCCGGGCGCGGGCGGCCAGCCGATGGCGACGATCCCGAGCGACCTCGCCTTCGGTCACGGCGTCGTCCTGACCCGGGCCGGCAAGGCCCGCCTCGACAAGCTGCTGCCGGCGCTCCAGGCGGCGCAGGGCGCGCATATCGTCGTCACCGCCTACCCCGACAACACGGCCGTCGGCGCCGCCGCGGAAAGGAAAGGCATCCCCGACGACAACGCCCTATCGCAAAAGCGCGCCGACGCAGTCGTCGCCTACCTGACCGCGAAGGGCGTCGACCCCGGCAGCATCTCCGGCCAGGGCGGCGGCGAGCATAACCCGGTCGCCCCCAACACCACCGCCAAGGGGCGCGCCCAGAACCGCCGGATCGAGATCGCGATCGCACCGCCGGGTTGAGACGGAGGAAGCCGCCCCCATCCCGACTTTCCCCCGCGCTTGCGGGGGAAAGGGCTCGCTGTGCCGCTTGCCGATGTCGTCCCCTCCCCCGCAAGCGGGGAAAATCGGGTGAGGGCTTGCAGCCCAGCAGATCAGTACGACCGCGGCATCCCCAGCACGTGCTGGCCCAGATACGCGAGGATCAGGTTGGTCGAGATCGGCGCGGTCTGGTAGAGGCGCACCTCGCGCCATTTGCGCTCGATGTCATATTCCTTGGCAAAGGCGAAGCCGCCGAAGGTCTGGAATGTCGCGTCGGCGGCGTGCCAGGTGGCCTCGCTCGCGAGCAGCTTCGCCATATTGGCGTCGGCGCCGCAGTCGCGGCCGGCATCGAACAGAGCGGCGGCGCGGCGGCAGATCATGTCGGCCGCCTCCAATTCGGCATAGGCGCGGGCGAGCGGGAACTGCACCCCCTGATTCTGCCCGATCGGCCGGTCGAAGACGATGCGTTCCTTGGCGTATTCGATCCCCCTGTTGAGGAGCCACCGGCCGTCGCCGATGCATTCCTGCGCGACGAGGATGCGCTCGGCGTTCATGCCGTCGAGGATATAACGGAACCCCCTGCCCTCCTCGCCGATCAGGTTTTCCGCCGGCACCTTGAGGTTGTCGAAGAAAACCTCGGTGGTGTTGTGGTTGATCATCGCGTTGATCGGCCTGATCTCGACCCCCTTGCCGAGGTTCTCCTTCAGATCGACGACAAACACCGAGAGCCCGTCGGTCCGGCGCTTGACCTCCTCGACCGGCGTCGTTCGCGCCAACAGCAGCATCAAATCCGAGTGCCGCGCCCGCGAGGTCCACACCTTCTGCCCGTTGACGACATAGTGCGAGTTGCCCTCCTTGACCGCCCGCGTCTTCAGCTTCGTCGTGTCCGACCCGGTCGTCGGCTCGGTGACGCCAAAGGCCTGGAGTCGCAATTCGCCCGATGCGATCCCCGGCAGATAGCGCTGCTTCTGCGCCTCGCTGCCGTGCCGGAGCACCGTGCCCATGATGTACATCTGGGCGTGGCCCTGGCTCGCGGTGCAGCCCGAGGCGTTGATCTCCTCGAGGATCACGGCGGCGGCGCGGATCGGCAGCCCCGACCCCCCATATTCCTCGGGGATCAGCGAGGCAAGGAACCCCGCCTCGGTCAATTCCTTGATGAACGCGGTCGGATAGGCCTGCTCGTCCTCGAGCTGGCGCCAATACGACCCCGGATATTTCTCGCAGATCTTGCGCACCGACCCGCGCAGCTCGGGATAGTCCTCGCCGAGTGCGAGCATCACCGCGTCGTCGGAGGGGTCGCCGTAAGGCATTTGCCGCGTCCTTTTTCCTGTGCCGGCCGGGAAAATAGCACCCCGGCGGGCGGGAGAGTATCGGGCATCAGTGCTTCGTCGAACCCCGGCTGTTGTCGACCTCGTCGGCCATCTCGTCGAGCTGGTCGGCGAGGCGGCGCAACGCTTCGGCGATCCGCGGCGATCGCAACGCCAAATCGCGCAATGCCCCTGCCTGGAGTCGCAAGAACTCGGCATGTTCGTTCGTACGCATAATAATCAGACAACAGCATATCGCAACAATTGGTTCAGATCCAATGCTCGGTATACCCTGTTATGTTCTATTACTAACTGTTACCAAATGTTACACACTGCGAGGTATCTCATTAATACTGAATTTGTACAGAACATTCTCAATACTGAATCGGCGACCTTTTGGCACGGAACATCGGTCATTCCAAAACGTTGGGAATCTTGTACGTTTCCTTATGGTTCGATCAGCGGCAGAACCGGCGTGACCCGATGAGCGACGACCGTCCGAGCGCGGAATACTACCGGCGCGTCGCCGCCGAGATCGCGCGCCTGGCAGAGCAGAGCCAAACCCCCGAGGTCCGCCGCGAACTGGTCGATCTGGCCCGGCGCTTCACCCGCATGGCCGAACGCCGCGAGCGGTGCGCCGACGACACCTGACCCCCTGAACCGTTATACCGGCGGTTACGCTCGCCCGCATCGGCGGCTCACGGGGGGATCCATGCGCACCATTCTTTTGTTGATCGGCTCGAACGTCTTCATGACGATGGCCTGGTACGGCCACCTCAAATTCCGCGCCACGCCGCTGTGGATCGTGATCCTGGCAAGCTGGGGGATCGCGTTTTTCGAATACTGCCTGCAGGTGCCGGCCAACCGCATCGGCTACGGCGAGTTCACCGCCGGCCAGCTCAAGATCATCCAGGAGATCATCACCCTTTCGGTATTCGCCGTCTTCGCCACCCTCTACCTCGGCGATCCCCTGACCTGGCGCTACGCCGGCGCCTTCGCCTGCCTCCTCGGCGCCGTCGCGTTCATGTTTGTGGGCCGGTCCTGACGCCGTGCCTCACCCCGCTCGGGCGGCGCGATACTCGCGGCGGACGATCTCCAGCAATTCCTCGGCCGAGGTTGCGGCGGCCTTGCTTTCGAAGGTGATCTCGCCGTGCTGTACGAGAATCACCCGGTCGCAGATTTCGAGGGTTTGGGCGTAGTTGTGCGCGATCATCACGATCGCGATATCGCCCCGCGCCTTCAACCGGTCGATCAGGTCGATGATCAGGTGCGCCTCGCGCGCGCCCATCGCGGCGAGCGGCTCGTCCAGCAGGAGGATGCGCGCGTTCGACATCACCGCCCGCGCCACCGCGATCGCCTGGCGCTGCCCGCCCGACAACTGACCGACCTCGAGATCGACCGAGGCGACTGCGATCCCGATCTCCTCGAGCGCGTCGTGGGCGCGGCGGCGCATCTCGCGGTGATTGAGAAACCCGAACGGCCCGCCCCACAGCAGCTCCCGCTTGAGGAACATGTTGTGATAGATGCTGAGCCCGTTGACGAGCGCCAGATCCTGGTAGACGCACTCGATCCCGAACCCCCGCGCCTCGTCGACCGAGCCAAGCTGCACCGGCTTTCCGTCGACGTAGACCTGGCCCGAGTCGGGCTGGTGATATCCGGTCAGGATCTTGATCAGCGTCGACTTGCCGGCCCCGTTGTCCCCCAGGATGCCGAGCGTCTCGCCGCGCGCGACGTTCATCGACAAACCGTTCAACGCGACGACATGGCCAAAGGTCTTGACCAGGTTCGCGGCCCGAATGGCCTCCGTCGCCTCGGTCATTGCGTGCCTCCGCCCCTGAGCCGCGCGAGGTGGATGTTGGCGACCATCGCAATGAGGATCGCCGCGCCGATGATGATGTCGAAAGTGAAGGCGTTGATGCCTTGCAGCGTGAACCCGTCCTGCATGACGCCGAGCATGATCCCGCCGACCAGCCCGCCGATGATCGTCCCGGCCCCGCCGGCGATCGCGGTGCCGCCGATGACCCCCGACGCGACGCCGAGGAACATCATGTTGCTGCCGCCGGCGAGCGGGTCGATCGAGCCGACGCGGAACGCCTCCAGCAGCCCGGTGAACCCCCCCAGCGTGCTGGTGAGCACGAAATTGGCGATCTTGATGCGGTTGATCGCGATCCCCGCCTCGCCCGACGCGACGATGTTGCCGCCGATCGCGATCGTGTGGAGGCCCCAGCGCGTGTGCCGCAACACGATATGCATCACCGCGACGATCGCCAGCGCCCACAGGATCTCGGCATAGCTCCACCCGCCCATGATGTCGACGAGGAGCGGCCCGCCCGCCGTATTGGCCGGATAGCCGCGCGAGATCGTCAGCGTGAGCCCGGTGATGAGGAACAGCATGCCCAATGTCGTGATGAAAGACGGCACGCGGAGCCCGATCGTGATCAGCCCGATCGTGAGCCCGATGAGGGCGCAGACCGCCAGCGCGGCAACGATCGCCAAAGGCTCCGGCACGCCCCAATCGTTGACGTTTTCCATCAGGAACGGCGCCAGCGCAAAGACCTGCCCGACCGATAGATCGATCTCGCGGCAGATCAGCAGCATGATCTCGCCGCAGGCGATGATCACCGGCGCGGCGACGAATTGCGACAGCGTCTGCACATTCGCCGGGGTGACGAAGTTGGGGTTTGCCAGCTCGAAATAGATGACGAGCGCCACCGATACGACGATGACGCTCGCCTCCGGCTTGAGCAGAAAGGCGTAGGCCCGCCGCGCGAGCCTGCCGCCGCTTTCGCCGTCAGCCACCGATAGGCCCAGACCGGGGAACGATCTGTGCGTCCTTGGCGCTGCCTTCGTAGCGGGTCTTGGTGTTCTGGTACTGCCCGACCCCGTCCTTGGTGACGAATTTGAGGCCGGTATTGATGTCGGCGGGGCCGATCAGGCCACCCGACACCTTGAACGCAAACATCTCCATCACCGTGTAGAAGCCCTGCAGGTACGGCTGCTGGTCGATGACGAAATCGAGGAATCCGTCGCGCACCCCTTCGAGCGAGCGCGGCAGGAGATCGTACCCGCCGGCGTGCACGCCCTTTTCGTTGAGCTTGTATTTGCGGCTGACGAGCCCGCAATTCATCGTGTCGCCGCCGCCGCTGCCGAAGAGGCCTTTGACGTCCTGGTTGCCGAGGTAATAGGCGTCGATCTTGGTCAGCGACTCGTTCGCCGCCGGCGCTGTCGCGATCATCGTCGCCTGGATGTCGGCGCCCGATTTCTTGATCGCGTCCATCGCCCCGTCGATGCGCGGCTGGAGGTTGAGCTGCCCCGGCGTCGCGATGAAGAGCGCGACCTTGCCCTTGCCGACCAGCTTGACGATGCGCTCGCCCATCATCTGGCCCGACAGGAACAAATCCTGGCCGATATAGGCGAGGCGTTTGTTGGTATGGCTGTCGGCGTTGTAGCTGAACACCGGGATCCCGGCTTCGAGCGCATTGTCGGTCGGCTTGTCGAACCCCTTGGGGTCGACGAGGCACACCGCGATGCCGTCGGCCTTGCCGGCGATCGCCGCATTCATCGCATTCACCATCTGCGCGACGTCGGAGGTCTCGGACCCGGTCCACTGATAGTCGGCGCCGAGGAGCGCGCAGGCGTCCTGGATGCCGTATTGCGTCGGCACGAAAAACGGGTTCGAGGTGACGTGGTTGATGAAGACGAACTTCCACTTCGGGTGCTGGGGATAGGGCCCCGCATCCGCCGCCCGCCCCTCGCGCGCCGCCATCGCCAGCATCGCCGCCGCGCCGCCGACCGTGACTCCCGCCATCAGCGCCCGCCGCGGCAGCCGCTGCCCGACCTTGTCCTCGATCTCCCCCCTGCTCCGCTTCATGCCCCACTCCCTGTCCGGAAAGTTGTTCGCGGCGCAGCTTAAATCACCGACCCGCCCATTGCGAGGCGCCCGAAAACCCCTTCACAGGTCATTCCGCGGCGCGGTGTCGCCGCGAGCCCGGAACCCACGAAGGACGGAATCCGCCCAAGGATGTTGACCCGGTGGATCCAACCATTCAGGGATCCGCGTTCTTGGGTTCCGGGCCTCCCCTGCGGGCGATCCCGGCCTCGCCCTGCGGGCGATCCCGGAATGACAAGCGTAGGGGTGAAACTACGCTATAGTCGCGCCGCTTCGCGTACCTCGTCAGGTGTTTCCCCGATGTCCTCTCCCCACCCGCTTTCCGGCCTCGTCGTCGTCGAGATCGGCCATAGCATTGCCGCGCCTTATGCCGGGATGATCCTGGGCGAGCTCGGGGCCGAGGTGATCAAGGTCGAGAACCCGAAAACGGGTGACGCCTGCCGCGGCTGGGGTCCGCCGTTTGCGGAGGGCGCGGCGACCTGCTTTCACGCGGTCAATCGCGGCAAGAAGGGGATCACGGTCGACCTCGCCGACGCGAAGGAAGCCGCACAGCTCAAAAAGCTGATCCTCGATCGCGCCGATGTCGTGATCCACAACCTCAAATTCGGCGCGCTCGACAAATACGGGCTCGGCGGCGCCGCGCTCGTCGCCGAAAAGCCGAGCCTCGTCGTCTGCAACCTCGGTGCGTTCGGCAATACCGGGCCGTTGCGCGACCGCCCCGGCTACGACCCGATGATGCAGGCCTATAGCGGGCTGATGAGTCTCTTGGGCGAGGACGGCCGGCCGCCGGTGCGCGTCACCGCGTCGATCATCGACATGGGCACCGCCAACTGGGCGGTCGTCGGGATCCTCGCGGCGCTGCGCGAGCGCGACCGCACCGGCAAAGGCGGCGTCGTCGACACCTCGCTCTACGAGACCTCGCTGGCGCTGATGAGCATCATGCTCGCCGACCATCTGGCGAGCGGCAACATCCCGGTGCGGCACGGCTCGGGCGTCGCGATGATCGTGCCCTATCAGGCTTTTGCCGCGCGCGACGGGTTCATGATGGTGGCCGCAGGCAATGATAACCTCTTCCGCCGCCTCGCCGCGGTGATCGGCCGGCCGAGCCTCGCCGACGACCCGCGCTTTCGCAGCAATGGCGACCGCGTCGTCCACCGCGCCGAGCTCGTCCCGATCCTCGCCGACATCTTTGCCACCGAACCTCGGACGCATTGGGCGAAGGTGCTCGAAGCGGCCGGCATCCCCAACGGCCCGATCAACACGATGGACCAGGTCGTGACCGACGCGCAGACGGAGGCGCTAGGCCAGATCCAGCACGACCCCGGCAGCGACCTCGCCCTTGTCGGCATGCCATTGTCGTTCGACGGCACCCGCCCGCCCTTTCAGAAACGCGCGCCTTCGCTCGGCGAAGACAACGGCGCCATCCTCGGATAACCCAGATGCCCCACCAGTTTCGCGCGTTTCTTGCCGTGCTTCTGCTCGCCGGCCTCTCGGCCTGCGTCGGCACCGGCGTGCCGACGACCTCCGGCACCGGCGCGTTGACCCCGGCCGCCAACCCGAACACCGCGATCACGGTCGGCCGCGAGCAGGACGGCAAGTTCCTCAGCTTTGTCGGGCCCAAGACCCAGCACGACCCGCCGTTTCTCGGCGTGCCGAGCACCAACTACGACGTGTTGCGAAGCTGGCTCGACACCCGCACCGGCGAGGTCGCCGACCAGCTTTACGTCGAAGACAGCTATGCCGGCGCGCACCGCGACTGGAACGCAGCGCAGGACGCCAGTGGCCAGCCGCTGCGCTTCATCCCGATCAGCAACCAGGAGATCACCTGCGAAAGCGGCTGCTCGTACGCCGAGGAATTTGCCGCCGCGCTGCCCGAACCGTTGCTGCGCGCCGGAATCAATGGCCTGATGGTGACCTTCATCGCCAAATCGGGCGCCCACACGGTGATCCAGGTCCCCGGCAGCCAAGTCGCCGCCCAACTCGCCGCGATCGACAGCGCGAAACGAGGCCTGGCGGCGACGCCGACGCCAGCCGCCGCACCGCCTCCGGTGAAATAACAGCCCTCTCCCCCCAATGGGCGGAGAGGGGGAACTGCGAATTACCCTACTGCCCGTAGCGTCTGTCCGCCGGCCACCGCCGAATGCGCGGCGATCAGGACGAAGGCGATCACGCAGGGCTCGGTGCCGCGGTTGATCCAGTTGTGGATCGTGCCGCGCTGCACGATCACGTCGCCGGCCTTCATGTGCACCTCGGTGCCGTCGATATCCATATCGATCTCGCCCGACACGACGACCGCGTAGTCGAGCGAGTCGGTGCGGTGGTTGCGCAGCCCGTTGCCCGGCGCGAACTCGATGATGCGGAAGACGGTACCGTTGTCGTGGGTCGTGCCGGTCTGGCGCTTGCCCTCGTCGGCGCTGCCGTTGTTGTCGATCGGGAACCCTTCGCTGGTCCACGCGACGCAGGTCGTCACACCCGCTCGGCTCGATCCCGTCGGCGGCGCGTCGTCGATCGTGACGATCGCCTTGCCGCTCGCATCATGCCCGGTAACGATCCGCCGCACCTGGAAACTCATGTCACCCCTCCCGCACAAAGAATTGCGTGTATCGTGGCCCGGATGACCCCCGACTGAAAACCCCGCCGCTGAAGGCCACTACCGAGAGACGACGATGCGAGCAATCATCCTCACCGCGCACGGCGGCCCCGAAACGCTGACCTACGACACCGCCTATCCTGACCCGAAGCCTGGAGCCGGCGAGGTGCTGATCAAGGTCGGCGCGTGCTCGCTCAACTATCACGACGTCTTCACCCGCCGCGGCATGCCGGGGATCAAGGTGCCGCTGCCGGTCGTGCCCGGGATCGACATCGCCGGCACGGTCGCCGCGCTCGGCCCTGAGGTCTCCGGCGTCGCGGTCGGCGCTCGCTTCCTCCTCGACCCGGTCATTCCGGGCGTCGGCCTGATGGGCGAGATGCGCGACGGCGGGCTCGCCGAATATTGCGTCGTCGGCGCCCGGCAGCTCGTGCCGATCCCCGACGGCGTCCCGTTCGAGGAGGCCGCCGCCATCCCGGTCGCCTACGGCACCGCGCACCGGATGCTAACGGTCAACGGCCCGATCGAGAAGGGGCAGAAGGTCTTTGTGCTCGGCGCCGGCGGCGGGGTCGGGACGGCCTGCGTGCTGCTCGCCAAACTTGCCGGCGCGGAGGTCATCGCCGCCGCCAGCTCTGACGATAAACTCCAGCGATTAAAGGATCTTGGGGCCGATCACCTGATCAATTACGCAAAGACCGACTTCATGAAGGACCTGCACGAGCGGTACGGACGCCCGCAGCGCCGTACTTATGACGGCGGCGTCGACATGGTCGTCAACTATACCGGCGGCGACACCTGGGTCCCGTCGCTGCGCGTCTTGAAGCGCGGAGGCCGGCTGATGGTATGCGGCGCGACCGCCGGCTACGCGCCGGCCGAGGACCTCCGCTATGTCTGGAGCTTCGAGCTGAAGATCCTCGGCTCGAACAGTTTCGGGAAAAGCGACCTCGTCGCCCTCCTCGACCTCGCCGCCTCGCGGCGGCTCGTGCCGGTGGTCGACCGCGTGCTGCCGCTTGCGCAGGGCCGCGAGGCGGTCAGCCTCCTCGAGGACCGCCAAGTCTTCGGCAAGATCGTCGTCGCCCCTTGAGTTTCGATCCGGTCAATCTCGGCGACCTCTTCGACCCGACCCGCGATCCCGGCAAGACCGCGCTGATCGCGACCGACGGCGCCGGCGGACACAAGGAGCTCGCCTACCGCGATCTCGCCGACGCCATCGCGACCCTCGCCGCCGACCTTTCTCGGCGCTTCGAGCGCGGCGCGAAGATCGCACTGATCGGCGCCAATTCGGCCGGATACCTGATCGCCTATTTCGCGATCATGCGGGCCGGGCTCGTCGCGGTGCCGGTCAACACGCGGCTGCCGGACGAGACGATCGCGTTCATCCTCAAAGACTCGCGCGCCGAATTCGCCTTTGCGGAGCCGCGCTACCAGGCCCTCTTGCCGTCGGAGGGTTTCGCCGCGATCGGCCCCGGCGGCGGCACCCGGATCGCCACCGTCACACCCGGCCCGCACGAGGTGGCGATGGTGCTCTACACCTCGGGCTCGACCGGCAGGCCGAAGGGGGTGGAGCTGTCGCATGCCGGGCAGCTCTGGGCCATCCGCACCCGTCTCGCCGCGCAGATCGAGCCGGGGCGCGAGCGCATCCTCGTCGCCGCGCCCCTTTACCACATGAATGCGCTGTTCGCGTCCAAGGCGGCCTTGACCGCCGGCGCGACCCTCGTGCTGCTGCCGCGCTTTACGCCAAACGCCTACATCGACGCGATCGGCGAATTCGCCTGCACTGCCCTCACGTCGGTGCCAACGATGATCGCGCGCGTGGTCAAGGAGGAGGCGCGCCTCGCCGCCGCCGATGTCTCGTCGGTGCGGCGCGTGCAGATGGGCTCCGCGCCGCAGACCCAGGCGCTGTGGGACAAGGCGCGGCAGGCGTTTCCCGGCGCCCGCATCGTCATGGGCTACGGCACCACCGAACACGGTCCCTCGACCTTCGGCCCGCACCCGGGCGGCATTCCAACCCCCGACCTGTCGCTCGGCTACCCGCTTCCCGGCAGCGACGTCCGGCTCGCCGACGGCGCCTCACCCGACGAAGGCGTGCTCGAAGTGCGCTGCCCGGCGATCATGGAAGGGTATCTGAACCTGCCCGACGTCACGGCCGCCGCGCTCCGCGACGGGTGGTACCGGACCGGCGACGTCGTCCGCCGCGACGCGCACGGGTTCCATTTCTTTGTCGGCCGCGCCGACGACATGTTCGTCTGCGCCGGCGAGAACATCTATCCGGGCGAGATCGAAGGCCTTCTCGAGCGCCACCCCGCGGTCCACCAGGCGAGCCTCGTCCCGGTGCCCGATGACGAGCGCGGTCAGATCCCGGTCGCGTTTGTCGTACTGCGGCCGGGGGCGGCGGCGAGCGAAGACGGGCTCAAATCCCACGTCCTCGCCCACGCGATGCCGGTCAAGCATCCGCGCCGGCTCTGGTTTGTTCCCGAACTGCCGCTGACCGGCACCAACAAGATCGACCGGCGCGCTCTCATGGAAGAAGCGGCGGCTAGGATTTCGGCTCGAGCGGATTGAAGGTGGGACGCTTGCCGATCCACAGGAGGGTCGCGTCGCCGCCCATCTTGGGATCCGAGCGCAAGGCGACCTCGACATGCGCAGCCTTGAGCGCCACCTTGAGCTCCACCGCCTTTGCCGGCGGGTTCGCCGCATCGCGTACGACGAGCGCGACGCCATGCACGCCGTTGAGCGCCGGGATCTCCTTGCGGCTGATCTGGCTGCCTTCGACCTGCCACCCGACCATCAGGACCGCCGTCGCGATCGCTTTGCCGTAATCCCCGGCGTCGGTTTCCTTGGGGTCCGCGCCGATGGCGATCTGCTCGGGGGCCTTGCCGACGAGGGCCTGCACCAAAAGCTGGCGATGCGCCCCGTCGAGGTCGCGCGCGGCGCCGGCGGCCGGAACCGGGTCGAGCTCCGCCAGCCTCGCCATCACCTGCTGCGGGTCGAGCCGGCGCGTCAGGATCTGGTTGAGGATTTCGGTGAACTGGTTGCCGTACACCTCGCCGACCCCGTTGCAGTCGATCTCGATGCTGCCCTGGTCCTGTGCCGACAACACGTTGACGGAGACCGCGCACGGATTGTCATCCGCCCATGCGGCCCCGAGCGGGACCATCGCCGGGGCCAGGATCAGCGCCAGGGCCAGGATCAGCGCCAGGGCCAGAACGATCCGTCTCATCGCTTCACCGCCTCGACATGGGAAACGGCCGAGGCTATTCCCCGCGTGCTTAACAAACCCTTCCGCCGCGGGCAGATTGGTCCCACGGGACTTGCCACCATTTTTCGGACGGAGGACAGCCATGAATCCACGCCAGGCCTTGCGCGCGCTGATCGCGCGCGGCGGCTACACGATGGTGCCGGGAGCCTACGACACGCTGACCGCGCGGCTCGTCGAACAGGCAGGGTTCGAGGCTGTATACCTGACCGGCGGCGGGTATTCGCGGGCGAGCGGGTATCCCGATCTCGGCCTTTTGACCGTCGTCGAGAACGCCCGCTTTATCGGCCTCACGGTCGAGGCGGTCGGGATCCCGGTCATCGCCGACGCCGACGCCGGCTACGGCAACGCGATCAACGTGATCCGCACCGTGCGCGAATACGAGAAGTCGGGCGTCGCCGGGTTTCATATGGAGGACCAGGTCGCGCCGAAGAAATGCGGCCATTACGACGGCAAGGAGGTCATCTCCAAGGCCGAGATGGTCGGCAAGATCAAGGCCGCCGTCGACACGCGGCGCGATGCCGACATGGTCGTCATCGCCCGCAGTGACGCCCGCGCGATCGAGGGGCTCGACGCCGCGATCGACCGCGTCAACGCCTATCTCGAAGCCGGCGCCGATGTCGGCTTTGTCGAGGCGCCGCAGACGGTCGACGAATTGCGCATCGTCGGCCACAGCGTCCGCGGCCCGAACCTCGTCAACGTCTTCGAAGGCGGCAAGACCCCGATGCTGGCTGCCAGCGAGCTCCAGGAGATGGGCTTCCGCCTCGGCATCTACCCCTCGCAAACCCACCGCGCCGCCATCCGCGCCGCCCAGCGCGTCCTCGCGGTGCTCAAGGAAGACGGCCACGTCCGCCGCGTCGAAGCCGACCTCTGCACCTTCCAGGAACGTGAGATCGCGGTCGGGACCGCCGCCTGGCGGGAGTTGGAGGAGAAGTACATGCGCGAGGGCTGAACCCTCTCCCGCAGGGCGGGTGAGGGCCGGGCGCAGCGACGTGTCGGGCACCCCGGCGATTCAGTAACTTTCATCACGATACTCTCTTGACGCGACCCTGGCCCCCTATTACTTTCATGATGAAAGTTACAAAGGGGCCTCCGATGGAGCGCAAGAGTTTCGGCAAGATGCAATGCCCGGTGGCGCGCAGCCTGGAACGCGTCGGCGAGTGGTGGAGCATCCTCATCCTGCGCGACGCGTTTCACGGCCTCACCCGCTTCGACGAATTCCAGAAGAGCCTCGAGATCGCGCCGAATATGCTGACGCGGCGCCTCACCGCCCTGGTCGAAAGCGGCATGCTGGAGCGCCGGCGCTACAGCGAGCACCCGCCGCGCTACGAATATCTCCTCACCGAGCGCGGCCGCGATTTCCGCCCGGTGATGCTGGCTCTCCTCGCCTATGGCAACAGGCACTTCGCGCCCGAGGGCAAGAGCGTCCTGATCGTCGACGCGAAGACCGGCGAGGAGGCGGACCCGGTCCTTGTCGACCGCAAAAGCGGCCGTCCCATCGTCGAGCCCGAATTCCGCACCGCCCCCGGCCCCGCCGCCGACAAGCTCACCCGGCGCCGTCACGGTTGGCCGCGATACGAGCGGGACGAACCCCGCCCACAGGACGAGACCCATGTCTAGCACCACCTTGTGGCGCAGCGCGATCGCGCTGCCCGGCCGTACCGGCCTTCGGCTTCGCCGCAAGCACCTGGTGTTTGCGCTCGGCGCCCTGCTGACGGTCGCCGCGGCCGGCTACGGCCGGCATTGGTGGACCACGGGTCGCTTTGTCGAGACGACCGACGACGCTTATGTCGGCGGCGACGTCACCGCGCTGTCGCCGCACGTGCCCGGCTTTGTCGCGAAGATCCTGGTCCGCGACAACGAGCACGTGACTGCCGGGCAGCTTCTGATCCAGCTCGACGACCGCGACTATCGCGCCAAGCTCGCCCACGCCGAGGCCGTCGTCCGCCGCCAGCAGGCGACGCTCGCCAACCTTCACGCCCAATACACCCTGCAGCAATCGATGATCGCCCAGGCGCAGGCCCAGCTCACGGCCGCCGAGGCGCGCGCCGCGTTTACCCGCGCCGACGCGACCCGTTACCACCGGCTTGCCGAGACCAGCGTCGGCTCGGTGCAGGACGACCAGAAAGCCGCCGCCGCCGACCAGCAGGCGGCCGCGACCGTCGCCGCCAACGATGCCGCGCTCGCCGCCGCCAGGGCCAAGCTTGCCGTGCTCGACACGCAGCTCGCCGAGGCCGAGGCCGACCTCGCCCAGGCCCAAGCCGACCTGTCGACCGCCCAGCTCGACCTCGGCTACACCGAGATCCGCGCGCCGATCGACGGCTATGTCGGCGACCGCGCCGCGCAGATCGGCACCTATGTCACCGCCGGCAACACGCTCCTATCGATCGTCCCGGCGCATGGCCTTTGGGTAGACGCCAATTTCAAGGAAGACCAGCTCGCCCAGATGCACCCCGGCGCGCGTGTCGCGATCGTTGCCGACGTCCTGCCCGGCCGCACCTTCCACGGCCGCGTCGTCAGCCTCGCCCCGGCGACCGGCGCCGTCTTCTCGGTGATCCCGCCCGAAAACGCGACCGGCAACTTCACCAAGATCGTGCAGCGCGTACCGGTACGCGTCGCTATCGACGACGGCGACGACGAGCTCGGCGTGTTGCGCCCCGGCCTGTCGGTCACCGCCTCGATCGACACCCGCACTCACGTGGAGTAGCCCCGATGAGCGCCGGCGTCCGCTCGATCCTGCCGTTCGCGGTGATGTGCGTCGGAATGTTCGCGGCGCTCCTCGACATCCAGATCGTCGCCTCGTCGCTGCAGCAGATCGGCGGCGGGCTATCGGCGGCGCAGGACGACATTTCCTGGGTGCAGACGGCGTACCTGATCGCCGAGATCTGCGTGATCCCGCTGTCGGGCTGGCTGACCCGGGTGTTCTCGACGCGCTGGCTGTTCACCGCCTCGGCCGCCGGCTTCACGGTCGTCAGCATGCTCTGCGGCCTCGCCTGGAACATCGAGAGCATGATCGTCTTCCGAGCGCTGCAGGGCCTCCTCGGCGCGTCGATGATCCCGACCGTCTTCACCTCGTCGTTCCATTACTTCCAGGGGCCGAAGCGGGCCTATTCTGCTGCCGTCGTGGGCACGATCGCGTCGATCGCGCCGGTGCTGGGCCCGGTCATCGGCGGCTGGATCACCGACACGCTCGACTGGCACTGGCTGTTCTACGTCAACCTCATCCCCGGCATCGCGGTGACGATCGCCGTGGCAATGCTTGTCGATATCGACAAGCCCGACCTGTCGCTTCTAAAAGGCGCCGATTATTTCGGCATCGTGCTGATGGCGGTGTCGCTCGGCACGCTCGAATACACCCTCGAGGAAGGCGCGCGCTGGAACTGGTTCGACGACCGGACCATCACCACCTGCGCCTGGATCGCCGGGGTGTCGGGCGTCGCCTTCATCATCCGCAGCCTGACCTACGCCAATCCGGTCGTCGATTTCCGCGCGTTCAGCAACCGCAACTTCGCGGTCGGCTGCGTCCTGTCGTTCGTCAGCGGCATCGGCATCTTTTCGACGATCTACATGACACCGCTGTTTCTCGGCTATGTGCGCGGGTTCAGCGCGTGGCAGACCGGCGTCGCGATCTTCTCGACCGGCGCGGCGTCGCTGGTGGGCGTGCCGGTCTACGTGATGCTGTCGAAGCGGGTCGACACGCGGTGGCTGATGATGTTCGGCCTTGCCTCGTTCGGGCTCGCGATGTGGCTGTTCAGCTTTATCACCCATGATTGGGGCGGTGACCAGCTCTTGATCCCGCAGCTCCTGCGCGGCTTTCCGCAAGTGTTCGTCGTCGCGCCGGCGGTGACGCTGGGGCTCGGCAGCCTGCCGATGGCGCGCCTCAAATACGCGAGCGGCCTCTTCAACATGATGCGCAACCTCGGCGGCGCGGTCGGCATCGCCGCGTGCGGCGCGATCCTCAACAGCCGTACCAATGCGCATTTCACCGATATCGCCTCGACGCTGACCCCGGCCAACGGTGCGATGCGTCACATGATGACCGGGATGACCGCGCGCTACGCCACCGCCTTCGGCAGCGCCGCCGAGGGCCATGTGGCCGCGGCCAAACATCTCTGGCAGCTCGCCTACCGCGAGGCTCAGACGATGGCCTACGCCGACGCCTTTCAGGCGATCATGGTCGCGTTCATCCTCGCCACCCTCTTCGTCCCCCTCCTCCGTAAAGTCGCCGCTCCCGCCGCCCCGAGCACGGACGCGCACTAAAGGCGCAGCGCCATCGGAATCGCCGAGGCACTGGGGCGCGGAGGTTGCCGCGCCACGCCGCCCTCGGTGCCTCTGTGCTTCTGGGGTGATCAAAACTTCTTCTCACGCGCTGCGCGGCTATGATGCCGCCCCCAGACAGACGGAGGGACGGGATGGCGCCGCGGATCGGATATCTCCTGCCGACACGGGAACGGGTAATGAGCGGCGAGCCCGAGACGGGGCCGATGCTGGCGCTCGCTGAACGCGCGGAGTCCTTGGGGTATGATTCGCTGTGGGTCGGCGACTCGATCACGGCGCGGCCCCGACACGAACCGCTGACGCTGCTCGCCGCCGTCGCCGCGCGTACCAGAAGGCCTGAGCTCGGCACCGCGGTGCTGCTCCCGGCGCTCAGAAACCCCGTCGTCCTCGCGCACTCGATCGCGACGCTCGACCAGATCAGCGAGGGGCGCTTTATCCTCGGCGTCGGCATCGCCAGCGACGTGCCGAACATCCGCGCCGAGTTCGTCGCCTGCGGCGTGCCGTTCGAGCACCGGGTCGGGCGGATGCTCGAGGGGCTGCGCCTCATGCGCGAATTGTGGACCGGCAAGCCCGTGACCTGGAACGGTCGCTGGGCGATCGAGAACGGCACGGTGGGTCCGATGCCCTACCGCGCCGGCGGGCCGCCCATCTGGATCGGCGGCATGGTCAGGGCCGCGATCGAGCGCACCGGCAAGCATTTCGACGGCTGGTTCCCGAACGGCCCCGAGGCTTCGCGCTGGGGCGAAAACTGGCGCGAGGTCCAGAACTTCGCCCGCGAGGCCGGCCGCGACCCGGGAAAGCTCGTCGGCGCGATCTACCTGACCCTGACGATCGACGACGACGCATCCCGCGCCGACCAGCGCATGAACGCCTATCTCGAACATTATTACGGCCGTCCCGCCGCCGAGCTTCGCGCCCGCCAAACCACCTACGCCGGCCCGGCCAGTGGCGCTGCCGACTACCTCGCAGCCTACGCCGAGGCCGGCGCGAGTCACATCATGCTGCGCTTCGCCGGCGACCACGAGCGGCACCTCGACGTGGGAGCGCATATCCGGCAGCGGCTCGGGTGGTAGCGCCCAACTAGGACCGCGGGCGTCTCGCCCGCAATCCGGCGCCCGATGCGGTCGAGACGCCCGCGGTCCTAGTTGGGCTACCGCCGCACCACCCCCGCATAAATCTCCGCCCCGAACTCCGGCGCCACATCCGCCGTCATCCGCGCCTCATGCGCATCCAAATCAGCCAAAAACAGATCCCGGCTGATCCGGCTGACGATCGCGGCGATCCCGCGCTTCATGCTCGGCACGTCGCCGACCGGAAAGCCGAGGCTCACAAACCCGGCCGGGTTCTGCACGTGGATGTCCGCGAGATACGGCGCCGCGCCCGCGACCTTTTCCAGATATTCATGCCCGGTCCCAAGATAGGGGTGGGCGCCCAATTCGGCGTCCTCCTCGCCCGCGGGCGGCGTGTAGCGGTCGCGCCACAGCATGATATCCGGCGCGATCTCCTTGAGCTCGGGCCGCGCCCCCGGATCGACAAAATAGCCCGTCCCGGCAATCGCGAAATCGAAGCGATGCTCGGCCCCGCCCGTGACGGCCACGACCCGTCCGCCCTCCTCGCGCGCGCTCACCCACGGCGCGGCGAGGTGCAGGTGGAAGCCGGGGAACTTGATCGCCCGCTGGATCGCATCGGCGGGGGCGGTCGAGCCGGCGCGGCGATAGCGGATCGCCTGGTGCCAGCGCACCCGGTCGGGGAGGAACGGATAATTGTCGTAGGCCCCGGGATACCCGCGCACCCGGTTGATCGGCACCGACGCGAGCTGCGCCCGCCGCGCGAAAAGATGCACCGACGCCGCGCCATGCTCCAGCGCCACCGCCGCCGCGTCAAACGCCGACGCCGCGCCGCCGACCACCCCGACCGCCTTCCCCGCGAGTGCGGCGAAATCGATGTCGTCGCCGGTATGCGCATAAAGCCGCCGCGGCAGCCCCTCGCTCAGCAACGCCGGCACGTAAGGCCCGCCATTGCCGCCAAAACCGTTGGCCAGAATGATCTTCCGCGCCGTCTCAGCTCCCGATGTCAGATGCAGCCGGAAACACCCCTCCACCGGCTCGATCCGGTCGAGCCCAGTCCCATACCGCACCTCGACCCCGAGGAAATGCCGGAACCACGCCAGATACTCGGCCCAGTCAAGCCGCGGGATGCGGCCGATCTTGTCGTACGCCGCCTGGCCGTGCCGCGCCTCGTACCAGGCCTGAAACCCGAGCCCGGTGATCCCCATCTCCGGCCCCGGCAGGTTCTTCGCCGTCCGCAGCACCTTCATCCGCGCCGCGTTGGTCCAGATCCCGGCACCGCCTTCGTCCGCGGCCTGGTCGATCACCGTCACCTTGCCGATCCCGGCCCGGCGCAGCGCATAGGCCAGCGCGCAGCCGCTCTGCCCGCCGCCCACGATCAGGACATTGTGGTCGGCTCCCGGCCGGTCCGGCACCCAATTCGCCGGATCCGGCCCGATGAGGCGCAGCGTTTCGAGCGCGCCGGTATCGATATCCGCCATGTCATCCCCTCGACGTCATCCTGATAAAGGCCGGGACCCACGGTTCAATCGCGCGGAAAGCGGAAAAGTGGGTCCCGGCCTTCGCCGGGATGACGATAAGATAATGGTACGCCACAGAGGAGCCCCCGATGAGCGACGAACTGCCGACTGCCGCGCGCGTATCCGATCCCGGCATCCGGGCGCTGTACCGGCTCGAGAACCGCTGGCAGGCCTGGCTCGATGTCGAGGCGGCGTTGGCGCATGCCCAGGCCGAGCTCGGCATCATCCCGAAAGAGGCGGCCGAGGCGATCGCCAAGGCAGCGCATTACGAGCTCCTCGACCGCGCCCGGCTCGACGAGGGCTTCGCCCGCACCGGCCACACGATCGTGCCGCTGGTCTGGGAATTGAGCCGCGTCACGGGCGAGCCGCACGGCGGCTGGGTGCACTGGGGCGCGACGACGCAGAACATCACGCAAACCGGCGACCTCCTCGTGCTGCGGCAGGCGCATGCGATCTTCTTCAAGCAGATCGGCGAGGCGTTGTCGGCGGCCGCCGGCCTCGCCGAGCGCAGCGCCGACATGCCGCTTCCCGGCCGCACCCATGGCCAGCACGCGCTGCCGGCGACCTTCGGCTACAAGGTCGCGATCTGGATCGACGAGCTGATCCGCCATGTCGAGCGGCTGAAGCAGGCGGCGCCGCGCATCTTTGTCGCAATGCTCGGCGGCGGCGCCGGCACCTATGCCTCATTGGGTGAAAACGGCCCAAAGGTGCAGGCCGTGATCGGCCGGCGGCTCGGTTTCGGCTCGATGACCGTACCGTCGCGAGTGATCCTCGACCACCTCGCCGAGAACATCTGCCTCCTCGGCATGCTGGCGGCGAGCTGCGGCCGTATCGGGCGCGAGATCTATACGCTGATGAAGACCGAGTTCGGCGAGGTCGAGGAGCCAGTGCCGCCGGGCACGGTCGGCAGCTCGACGATGCCGCAAAAGCGCAACCCCAAGCTGTGCCAGGACATCATCGCCGCCGCCGCCGAGATCCGCTCGGTCGTGCCGCTGGCGCTCGAGGCGATGCAGACCGAGCACGAGGCCGACCGCACGAC
>DASXFE010000056.1:0-57495 GCA_036489765.1 Allostellaceae bacterium
TATGCCACCCCTTTGGTCCCGACCCAGGTGGCGGGTCGCGGCACCAAGGTCGATCTGGCGTCGACCACTGACGCGCGCTCTACATCAACCCGAAATCTATCAGCTGCCGCACCGGGGCGCCGGATTTGAGGTTGGCGAAGCCGTCGTTGATCTGGTCGAGCTTGATCCGGCCCGAGATCAGGTGGTCGAGCTTTAGGCGGCCCTGCTTCCACAGCGACAAGAGGCGCGGCATGTCGACCCGGAAGCGGTTGCCGCCCATCGAGGTGCCCTGGATCTTGCGGTCGCGCAGGAAATCGAACCCGTGGAGTTCGATCTTGGTGCCAAACGGCACCATGCCGATTATCGTGGCGGTGCCGCCGGCGCGCAGCATGCCGAAGGCCTGCTCGGCGGTCTTCTTGGCGCCGAGCGCCTCGAACGAGTAGTGGACCCCGCCGCCGGTCATGTCGCGGATCGCCTTGACCGGCTCGTCGATGTTGCTGACGTTGAGCGTGTCGGTCGCGCCGAGTTCCTTGGCGAGCTCGAGCTTCGATTGCTGGGTGTCGATCGCGATGATCCGCTCGGCCCCCGCGAGCGCGGCGCCGTTAACGGCCGACAAGCCGACCCCGCCGCAGCCGATCACGGCGACCGTCGTCCCCGGCTCGACCTTGGCGGCGTTGAACACGGCGCCGACGCCGGTCATCACCCCGCAACCGACGAGCGCGGCGCGGTCCATCGGGATGTCGTGGTCGATCTTCACCATCGAGTTCTCGTGCACCAGCATCTGCTCGGCAAACGACGACAGGTTGATGAACTGGTTCATCAGCTCGCCGCCCTTCCACGTCATGCGGCGGGCGACGCCGGGCAGCATCTTGACGCTGGTGTCCTCGCAGAGGTTCGGGTGGCCGGTCAGGCATTGCGAGCAGGTGCCGCAAAACACCGACAGGCAGGTGATGACATGGTCGCCGGGCTTCACATAGGTGACCCCCTCCCCGACCGCTTCGACCACGGCCGCCGATTCGTGCCCGAGCACGCAGGGCACCGGGTGCGGATAAAGGCCTTCCATGAAATGCAGGTCGCTGTGGCAGAGCCCGGCAAAGGCGGTGCGCAACAGCACCTCGCGCGCCTTCGGTTTTTCGAGGGTCACGTCCTCAATCGTCAGCGGCTGGTTGGCTTCGTGCAGGACGGCGGCTTTCATCGTGGCTTCCTCAAGATTTGCCGGGATGCTATCGCAGCGGCGCCGACCAGTCACCCAACACCGGGCACGCCTACCGCGGCGCCGGCGGCGGTTCGATGTACTGTTCCTCGTCCCGCGACGGCGCCCGGACAGGAGATGGCGGCACAGGGGGTAACGGCGGGGGCAAGGCCTCGATGTCCGGCATCGCCGCCGCGGCGGCCGGCTCCGCCATTCTGGGTGCGGCTTTTTCGGCGCGCGACGGGCGCGAACGCGGAGCCGGTCGGCCCAGCGCCGCGAGACGGACCCGTGCCGCCCGCGGCAGAGAGACGCCGCCGCAAACGCGGCTATACGCCATGCAAGAGGAAGGGCCGCCGGACAGCTCGATGCTTTGGCGATAGTAGCTCGCAGCGGCGTTGCGGTAGCCCATCCCCTGAGCCGCCTCCGCCAGGTAGTAGGTGGTGAGATCGTCCTCGTAGTTGGCCCGCAGCAGCAACAGGGCGAGATCGGTCCATTGGCGCCGGGCGGCCAAGCCAGCGGCTTGCGGCTCTGCCGCCCGCCACGCGGCAAGGCAATCGCCGCGGCACGACAACAGCGGCTCCCCGGTCGGAATCATGGCCAGCCGCTGTTCGGGAGAGACCGTGGGAGCCTCAGGCGCGCAAGCGGCAAGAGCGGCCACGGCGAACGCAGCGGCCAGCGCCGGGAGCGACCGACAACCACGATTTCCCGTCATGCAAACCGGCTGTGGCGACGAAGCATCACCCATCTGCGTCCTCCTCTGCTATCCTACTGTCCGTCGGGTCGTATCTAACCCGACGACGGGCATTAACGAACCGGTCAGATATGTTTAACTCCGACGAGTTCGGCAAAGACATGCCGCCGACCAATACCTCGTTCGGGGCGGTGCGGGCGTTGCGTACGCTTCTCGTCGCGACGGCGCTCGCAGTGCCGCTTCTCGTCCTGGCCGCCGGCTATCTATCCTACCGGGGGAACGAGAACCGGGCGGCCGCCGTGCTCTCCGACGCGGTCGCGGTCGGCGAGGAAAACACCGCCAAGATTCTCGATACGCATGTTCTTGTCGCCGAGCGGATCAACGATCTGCTGACGGGGCTCTCCGACGCCGACATCCAGGCCCAGCAGGACCCGCTTCACCACCGGATCGCCCAGGAGGTCGCGGAATTGCCGCAGGTGGCCGCCGCCTGGGCGATCGGCGCCGACGGCCGAGAGCTGGTCAGCGCCAAGGTCTTCCCGGTCGACAACACGGTCGACCAGTCCCACCGGGAGGATTTCCGCGCGCTGCAGCAGCCGGGTACGCAGACCTTTATCCAGGCGGTGCGGGCCCGCAGCCTCGCCGATAAGGGGTTCCATTCCTTCTTTACGCTGAGCCGCCGGCGCAACGGCCCCAACGGTGAATTCCGCGGCATCGTCGTCGTCGCCGTGTCGAGCGCCTATCTGGCGTCGTTCTACAATTCGCTGCTGCCCGCGGCGTCGCAATACACGGCCGAAGTGATCCGCGAAGACGGGACCGTGCTCGCCAGCTATCCCGAGGATGGCGCGCAACCCGCGCTGCCGCATCGCGACGCGCTGGCGATGGCGATCGCCGAGAAGGCAAAGGCCGGCACGCTGACCACCGGCTCTGCCCTCGCCGCCGGCGCCCGGCTCATCTCGTATGCCCGGCTGGCGGATTATCCCGTTTACGTCGCGATCAGCCGCCCCCGGACCTCGGTCGTCAGCCAGTGGGCGTACTCGGTGCTCCCCTATGTCGCGATCGGCGTGCCGGCCGGTGTCGCGCTGTTTGTTCTGAGCCTCGTCGCGCTCCGCCGAACCCGGCGGGAGCACGCGGCGCTGGCACAGGCGCGGGACGCCTCGGCGCAGCGCGCGGCCGCCGAAGCACGGCTCAACCAGGCGCAGAAGCTCGAAGCGGTCGGTCTGCTGACGGCCGGCATCGTCCACGATTTCAACAATTTGCTGACGGTCGTCTCGACCAACATCATGCTGCTGGAAACGCGGCTCGACGATATCGACCCCAAGACGCGAAAAAACCTCAAGGCCGCGCTGATGGGCTGCGATCGGGCCGCGGAGCTGACTAAACGGCTGCTTGCCTTCGCCCGGCAGGAGCCGATCGATCCGCACCCGGTTCGGGTGAACGACGTCGTCGCCAGCGTCATCGACCTGCCGTGGCGGGCGGATTCGCGGAGGATCCAAACCGAAATCCGGCTGTCGAGCGATCTGTGGATGGTCGTGACCGATCCCTACCAGCTCGCCAACGCTCTCCTCAACCTTGCTCTCAATTCCCGCGACGCCATGTTCGATGGCGGCCGGCTCACGCTCGAGACGCAGAACTACCGGCACGACCCAACGCACGCATCGAAGCCTCTGGGCCTGGCGGCGGGGGATTATGTGACGGTCTCGGTCGCCGATACGGGCTGCGGCATCCCCGAGGCCGTCCGCGACGTGATCTTCGACCCGTTCTTCACGACCAAGGCGCCGGGAAAGGGAACGGGTCTGGGGCTGGCGCAGGTGCGCGGGTTTCTTGCGCGCTTCGGTGGGGCCTGCACGGTGGAAAGCACGCTCGGCCATGGCACCACGATCCGGTTGTACCTGCCCTGCCATCCGGTCGTCGCCGACGAGCTCGATGCACCGCCGCCTCCGATTGCCTGGGCCGCAATGGCCTCGGAGGAGGTCCCGCGGATCGGCCCGGTGTCGTAAGCCGCCGCACCCGTCACGCTCGCCAAAACGGCTTGGCGCACTCCCGGGCGACGTCGGTCTGCGTCATGCCGATGTCACGCAGCTCGCGGGGGCCGAGGCGCATGAGATCGGCTCGGCCGCGGACGCGACCCCGCCATCGGCGCACCATGTCGGGGATGGCGCAGACCAGCTCGGCGAGCTGCTCGCACGGCGAGCAATGGTCATAGGGCAGCACATAGCGTTCGAAATCGAAGAAGTTGGGACGCATGTCTCCTCCTGCCCCCGAGTGGGGGTCGGCTAGAGGTAGAGGTCTGTCTGGTGGAGGGAGGTCCCCGGGTCTTCGCCCGGGGACAGCCGCCTACGCGACCGCTTTTTCCTCGTCGCTTAGGACGAGGCCGAGCGTGTCGCGGAAGCCGATTTCGCCTTCCGGCGTGAGCGTGACGGCGCGGCTGTCCTTGGCGCGGGCGACCCAGCCGAGCTCGATCCAGCGCTCGGTCAAGGCCGCGCCGATCGCGCCGCCGATATGTGGGCGCCGCTCGGTCCAGTCGAGGCAGGCGCGGCAATGGCGCTTGCGGCGCTGCAGCGACGCGTCGAAGAGGTCGATCCCGAGCTCGGTGACGAATTTGGTGCCGGCCGAGGTCAGATGGCCGCCTTCGTCCTCGAGCACGATGTAGCCGCGGCGGGTCATCGCGTCGGCGATCGCGACGCCGAGCACGCCGGCAAGGTGGTCGTAGCAGACGCGCGCATCGCGCAGCTCCGCGGCCTGGCGCGACAGCGGGCGAAACCGCGGGCGGCCTTCGACCGCGACCGCGGCGATCGATTCCAGCATCTCGGCGACGCGGGTCGAGGCGAGGCGGAAATAGCGGTGCCGGCCCATCGGCGTCGCCGTGATGAGCCCCGCTTCCGCCAGCTTGCCGAGGTGGGCGCTGGCGGTCTGCGGCGTCACGCGCGCGGCGTAGGCAAGCTCGGTCGCGGTCATCGCGCGGCCGTCGAGCAGGGCCGAAAGGATGTTGGCCCGCGCCGGATCGCCCGCGAGGGCGGCGATCTCGGCAATCATCGATCCGGTGATCATGGGCCGGAGTTTACCACCCCTCGCCCTGCCCCCGCCGCCAATCGCTTCGATTGGGACCGAAACGCGAGGTGCTCAGCCGCCCGGCCAGGCCCTGCCATCACTCCCACCCATACCCTCCCCTCGATAGGAGGTTGGGTGGGGGTGATGCCGGACACGGTGACGCCCTCTGCCTGCGTCACATCACCCTTCTTCGGAAAGCCCGAACGCCTGTTGCCTCGCGCCGAAGCCGGCGAGGGCGAATTCGCCGAGCGGGACCGGGTCGATGCCGGAATGGCGGGCGAAATCGGCGGAGAGCACCGTGGCGCGGGCGAGCTGCTTGGCGACGGTTTCGAGGCGCGCGGCCAGATTGACGGCGGGGCCGATGCAGGTGAAGTCGAGCCGGTTGCCGGCGCCGATATTGCCGTAGAGCAGTTCGCCGACATGAAGGGCGAGGCCGTGACGGCGACGGCCGGTGCCGGGCCAGTCAGGGAGCGCGTCGATCTTCTCCCGCGCCTCCGTCGCGGCGGCGAGCGCGCGGCGGCAGGCGTCGGCGGGGTCGGCGTCGTGCCTTAGCGGGAAGATCGCGAGAAGGCCGTCTCCCATGAATTTGAGCACCTTGCCGCCCTGCGCGACGATCGGCAGGATCTGGCATTCGAAATACCGGTCGAGGAGCGCGATCAGCGCACCAGGGTCGATGCGGTCGGCGAGTGCGGTGAACCCGCGCATGTCGGAAAGCCAGATGACGGCGCGGATCGTCTCGCTGAACCCGCGGCGGATCTGGCCGGCGAGAATGCGCGCGCCGGCGTCGTTGCCGACATAGGTATCGAGCAGGTTGACCGCGGTGCGGCGCAGCGCACGAATCTCGGCCACGCGGGCAAGCGGCTCGGTCAGGCGATGGAGGGCGGCGATCTCGGCGTCGGTAAACCCGCCGGGCGCACGGGTCGCCCAGGTACCGACATGAATCTCGCCGTTGCTGAATGCGAACGGCACGGCGAGGTAGTCGGTCGCCCCCTCCACCCGCAGATCGTCGAGTTGTGGGAACTCGCCGGTCGGCGGGGTGTCGAGGCGGCGGCGCAGCACCCGCCGGTCCGCGTACACGCGTGCGACCGGGCTGCCGCGAAACGAGACGCTGTCGAAGATCTCGTACGACGCTTCGCCGGTGTGGATGCCGGAGCCTTCGCGCCACTCGAGGCGACGGCCCATGATCTCCGGGTGCAGGGTACGGATAAAGGCGGCGACGCGCCAAATTGGAATCCCGCAGGCGACGACCCGCTCGCAGATCTCGGCGAGGACCGCATCCGCCGTCCTCGCCGAGTGCGCGCCGCCAATCAGCCACTCGACGACAGCATCGATACCGGCCGGCCCGGTCATCGACGGCCGGCGACCAGCCTCAGCCACGGGACCGAATGGAAACCGGCCATCAACAGATACATCGGCACCATGCCCGTGAGCGGGAACACGCCCTGCCCGGCCGAGCAAAGCATGCTCGGCGCCCCCGCATCATGAATTCCCGTCAGGAGGGCCATCGCCGCAAAGGTCGGCGCGGCCGCAAGGGAGAGCCAGCTCGCCGTGTCGGAGATCATGATCCATCTCCCGCCAAGGATTTTGCTCAACCCGGTCCGGTTCCGAGATCGTCCGAGTACCCTGCCTTCAGGCGGTCGTCATTGCGGCCCCGGCGAAAGCCGGGGGAGAAGCAATCGCGGTCGGGGTGCGTACTTGGCCCGAGATTGCCGCGTCGCCTTCGGCTTCTCGCGATGACAGATCGGGCATAGGTGAAGCGCGGGCGGAAGTCGGCCCAGCCTTCGGGCACCATGTCGAGGAAGTGGTAGACCGAGCAGAAATCGTCGCCCGGGCCGAGCTGCTGATCGGAGACGCGGACGATGCGCCCGTCCTTCTTCCGGAACACCGAGATGCCCGGCCGCCATCCGAGCGTGTCGGGGTTGCGGTAGCCCATGTCGAGCGCGAAATCCGAGCCCTGGTGCGACACCATGCGGAAACCCCAGCCGCGCGACCTCGCGAAATCGGCCTGGGTCTGCGGGTCGTCGGGCGTCGTCATGACAAAGGCGACGCGGCTTTGCAGATGCGGGACGAGGCCGTTGTACCCATCCGCCCACATCGTGCAGGCCGGGCACGACGTGCCCATGTTGTGGATCGTGATCAGCGTGTCCTTGTCGCCGAAAAGCTGCGACAGGCGCACCGCGCCGTCATTGGTGACGAACTCGTAGTTATCGACGGGCTCGGGTTCGACGGCCTGCTGCAGGTCGCGCATCCTGCCTCGGAGCGCCTCGATCTCCTTCCGGTACGCCGCGAGCTTTTCCGTCGTTTGCCGATATTGCATGGGGGTCCTCCGTGGGGTTCGGCGAGATCGCGTCGAGCCACATCGCCAACGTGTCGAACTGTTCCTGCCAGTACTTGCTGTACCTGTTGAGCCACAAAGCGGCTTCGAGGATCGGGCCGGTGTCGAGACGGCAGCGGCTGATCCGCCCGGTGCGCTCCTGGCTGACAAGCCCCGCGCGCACCAGCACCTGGATGTGACGCGACACCGCCTGGAGCGAGATGTCGAACGGCGCCGCCAGTTCGCCGACCAGCAGCGCCTCGCCGTCGAGCCGCGCCAGGATCTCCCGCCGCACCGGGTCGGCCAGCGCCCCGAAAACGAGGTCGAGGGTTTCACCGTTGGGCTCGATCGCATCCATGACGAGCATATAATCAATTAGTCAGTTGATAGTCAACTATTATGTTGATTGTTATTGCCGCGTCGCCCTGCGGCTCCTCGCAATGACACGGTGGCTTGACTTCCTCTACACTCGGCGCCGATGGCGGGAGGTCGCGCATGAAGTGGCGGATCGGCAAGGTGACGGTCACCAAGATCGTCGAGATGGAGGTGACCGGCGGCAGCCGCTTTATCCTGCCCGAGGCGACCTATGAGGAGGTGCTGCCGATCGGCTGGCTGCAGCCGCATTTCGCCGACGAGCGCGGGAGGCTCAAGATGAGCATCCATGCGTTGATGATCGAGGCGCCGGGCGGCGGCAAGAGCGGGCAGCGCATCCTCGTCGACACCTGTCTCGGCAACGACAAGACCGGCCGCCGCATCCCGACCTGGAACAATCTACAGGGCCCCTTCCTCCAAGACCTTACCGCGGCCGGGTTCGAGCGCGAGTCGATCGACACGGTGCTCTGCACCCATCTCCATGTCGATCACGTCGGCTGGAACACGATGCTCGTCGACGGGAAATGGGTCCCGACCTTCCCCAAGGCGCGTTATCTGATGGGACGGGTCGAGTTTGCCCACTGGCGCGCGCAGCACGGGCGCGAGGACATGGCGGCGGTGTTCGCCGACTCGGTCAAGCCGGTGCACGATGCCGGGATCGTCGACCTCGTCGAGACCGACCACCGCATCACCAACGAGATCAGCCTCGTGCCGACGGTCGGGCACACGCCGGGGCATGTCTCGGTCGTCATCAAATCCGAGGGCGAGGAGGCGCTGATCACCGGCGACTTCATGCACCATCCCTGCCAGATCGCCCGCCCCCACTGGTGCTCGACCGCTGACAGCGACCCTGCCGTCGCTCAGGCGACCCGAGAACACATGCTCGCCGACCTGTCGTCGCGGCCGGTCTTGGTGATCGGCACCCACTTCGCCGGCGCCACCGCCGGCCGCATCGTGCGCGACGGCGACGCGTATCGGATGGATGTTTGAATTTTTTCACAATGAGACGGTGAGGCAGTGAGAAAGAGGGGATTTCAGCGCAAAGGACGCAAAGTAGGTGCGAGGCACGCGAAGGTTTTTTCGGGCGCGTTAGCGCCAATCATTCCTTCGACAGGAGTTCTCTTGCGCTGCGCGCGGCACGGCGCCTTCGCGTCCTCTGCGAGCCCTTTCGTCCTTTGCGCTGAAAATGTTGGTTTCCGTCTCAGCCCATCACCGCCTCATTATGAATAAAACCAAAAGGGGTAGCCACGTGAGCGAACGCATTTTCGAGGGGCTCAAGGTCATCGACTGCGCCAGCTTTATCGCCGGGCCGGCGGCGGCGACGGTGATGTCGGATTTCGGGGCCGAGGTCGTCAAGATCGAGCCGCCGGGCATGGGCGACGCCTATCGCCGACGGAGCACGCCCGCGCCCGGCCGGTCGCCGCTCAACCCCGGCTTTTTCTTTGACGCCCGCAACAAGCGGAGCCTCGCGCTCGACTTACGCACCGACAGGGGGCGCGAGGTGTTGCATCGCCTCGTCAAGGAGGCCGATGTCTTCATCACCAACTACCCGCCGCCGGCCCGCGGGCGGCTGGGCATCCGCTACGAGGATCTGAAGCATCTGAACGAGCGGCTGATCTACGCCTCGTTCACCGGGTATGGCGAGACCGGACCGGAGGCCAACAAGCCCGGCTTTGACGCGACCGCGTGGTGGGCGCGCACCGGGCTCATGGATCTGGTCCGGGCCGGCGAGGCGACCGACCCGGCGCGGTCGCTCCCCGGGATGGGCGACCACCCGTCGGCGATGGGCACCTACGGCGCGATCGTGACGGCGCTCTATCAGCGCGAGAAGACCGGCAAGGGAAATTACGTCGGGTCGTCGTTGTTGGCGAACGGGCTGTGGGCCAACGCCTGCTCGGTGCAGGCGGCACTGTGCGGCGACAATGTGCAGATCCAGCCGCCGCGTCATGAGGCGCTGAGCGCGCTCCGCGTCCACTACCAATGCCGTGACGGGCGCTGGCTGCTCCTCTCGATCGCCGCCGACGAATGGCGCTGGGACAAGCTGAAGGGCTGCTTCAACGAGCCCGAGCTCGAAGACGAGCAGTTCGCCACCGATCCGCTGCGCAACAGGCATGCGCGCGAATTGGTGGCGATCCTCGACCGGCTGTTCGGCCAATACGACCTCGCCCACTGGCGCAAGGTGCTGGACGACGCCGGACTCATCTTCGGCGTCGTCGGCCGCGTCGACGATGTGCGCCACGACGAGCAGGTGCTCGCTGCCGGGTTCCTCAAGCCTTATGCCGACGACCCCGATTTGTGGACGATCGACAGCCCGTTCTTCCTCGCCGGACAGGAAAAGGTCCCGCCGCGCTCGGCCCCGCACACGCCCGGCCAGCACAGCGATGAGGTGCTGCGCCAATACGGCTACGGCGACGCCGAGATCGCGGAGCTGCGCGCGACGGGGGTCGTGGCATGAACGGTGCCGGCAAAGGACCGCCGGCGTCCCGCCCGCCCTTTCCGCCGGCAGATCCGGGCGAGACGCCGGCGGTCCTAGTTGCCGATCGTCTGCTCTCCCTCCTCGACCATCTCGGGATCGTCCGAGCGCACGTCGCGACGCAAATCCCGGGCGACATTGCCGGGGTCGTGGCAGCGCACCCCGAGCGGATCGGCGGGATCGTGTTGTGCGCGCCGGTGCGGCTCGATCCGGAGCCGTTTCTCGGAGTCGAGGGCCGCGTGCTGATGATCGCCGGCGAGTACGGGCCCACCGAGACGGTCACGACCCGCGCGTGGAGCCGTCTGCCGAACGCCGAGCGGCTGCTCCTCGATAATTACGAAGCGCAGGGATGGTCCGATGTCGTCAGGGACTGCACCGGCGAGATCGCGGGGCAGATGACAGCCTTTCTCGGCAAGTTTCCCGCCGATGCGCCTAAGGTTGCCGGCGAAGGTAGCCATGCCGGGATCTCGTATCGCATCGAAGGCTCCGGGCCGGCGCTGATCCTCGCGCCGTTCTTCCTGGCGCCGACGCAGTGGGACGCAGCAGTGCCGGCGCTCGGCGAGCGGTTCACCGTGATCCGTCTCGGCGGGGCGCATCTCGGCGGCGTGGCGGCGCTCGAAGACCGGGCGGCAATGCCGACCTATCGGGCGATGTTCCGCAGCGTCGTCGATCTGCTGGCGCCGCAGCCGGGCGAGACGATCCTCGATGTCGGCAGCGGCGCCGGGTCGCTCGACCGGCTGCTCGCGCAATGGACCGCCGGCGCGAACAAGATCACCACCGTCGACGCCAGCCCCTATCTGCTGCGCGAGGCCGCGGCGCTGGCGACGGCGGAAGGCCTCTCGATCGATTTCACGCCGGGGAACGCGGAGGCCCTGCCCTTCCCCGATGCGAGCTTCGATTGCGTCTTCTCGGTGACCGTGTTCGAGGAGTGCGACGCCGACAAGGCGATCGCCGAGATGGTGCGCGTGGCGAGGCCCGGCGGGCGTATCGGCGTCGTCGTGCGGGCGATCGACCTGCCGCAATGGTGGCACCTCGACCTGCCCGACGCGATCCGCGTCAAGGTGACGCCGCCCCCGCAATCGGTCGCGCGCGGCGGGGTCGCCGACAAGAGCCTCTACCGCCGCATGAAGCGCGCCGGCCTCGCCGATCTGGTGTGCTTTCCATTCCTCCTCACGCTCGACCGGCCCGAGGGCCCGATCTGGCGCTACCGCGAGGACCACGTGTTGGCGCTGCTCGATCCCGATGAGCGCCAGGCATGGCTCGACGCACGGGCCATGGCCGAAGCCGATGGGCTATTGATGATGGCCAACCCGCTCCACTGCGGCGTCGGACGAAAGGCGTAGCATGGCCAGCGGGCGTCTCGCCCGCATCTACCGTCGAAAGGGCGGGCGAGACGCCGCGGTCTTTTAATACAGCCCGCCGGTGCCGTTTCCTGGCTCGAGGTTCTTTGGCGGCTCCGGTACATCCGGCGGCGGCAGCAGCGAGAGGGGCTTGCCGATCGAAGAGCCCGGCGCCGGCGGCACAGGGGTCGACATCGCTTCGATCGGCTTGTCTGCAGGCTTGTCTGCAGGCTTGTCTGCCGGGGGCGCTGCCGAGGCAGCGGCAGGTGCGGCAGGCGGCACGGTGAAGGCCGGCCGGTCCGGCTGCGGTTCGGCTGACGCCGAGGGCATGGCGATGCTCGGCATCGAGATCGGCCTGAGCGGCGGGGTCGGCAGATCCGAGGACGGCGGCAGGGTCGTCGCGGCCGAGGGAACGGGCAGCGTCGGCACTTGCGGCATGGCGACCGGCACCGGCAGCGGTTTGACCTCGGGCAGCGCCGGCAGGGAAGCAGCCGTCGGGTGCTCGGGAACGCGCGGCTCGGCGATGCGGTGCTCTGCTGGGCGCGGCTCCGGTCGCGTGATCGGCGCGATTGCCGCGTGCTCGGGCGCCGGGGCGGGCGCGGTGTCGTGTGCGACGATCGGGATCGCGTCTTCGTGGTGATGAACGTAGTCGATCACGAAATTGGCGGCGGCGCCGACCACGACCGCGTAGCAGAACGCGGCCCCTTTCGTCATTCCATGTCGGGCGATGTTGCGGAAAAGTGCCACGGTTAACCCCAACCCCAGCGGCGCCTCGGCGCCGTCTCCTCGGTGTACCCGAGATCGGCGCCGCGGCCAAATTGATCATCCCAAACTTGGCGAAACCATGACGATTTTCAGCGTCCCCGCGATGATTTATCCGAGACTCGGGGCGCGGCGGGCGCGGCTCGCCTGCTCGAAGGCGTAAGCCAGGCGGAGCAGCGTCTGCTCGCTCCAGGCACGGCCGCAAAACGTCGCACCCAGTGGGTAATCCGGGGTCTCCTTGCCGCCGACGCCGGAGACGAACCCGGCCGGCACCTGAACGCTCGGATACCCGGCGCGCGCGGCGATCGCGCAGCCGATCGCACCCGGAAAGAGGACCGCGTCGAGCCGGTGCGCATCCATATACGCGTCGAGCCCCTCGGCCTTGGCGGCGCGGATGTCCATAGCCCGGGCCGAGCGATATTCGAGCTCGCCGAGATCGCCGCGCGTCGCCTCGGCGGCGAGCAGGATGTCCTGGCCAAAGCGCAGTGCGCGGTCGGAACGGGCCGTGTTGAAGGCGATGATGTCGGCGATCGTCCGGGTCTTCGTTTCGGTCGCCCACTCGGCGAGATAGCGGTTGAGGTCGCGCTTGAGCTCGTAGACGAAGACGATCGGGCGATAAGCGACGCTGTGCTCGGTCTCGCTTTCGGGGTTTCGGCTGATGATACCCATGACGGTGCCGGGGCCGCCGACGATCCCGGCCTCGGGCATGTTCGCGCGGATGATCGTCGCACCCTGCCCTTCCAGCGTCGCGATCGCATCGCCCATCACCGCGGCGGCACGGGGCAACAGCGATTTGTAAAAGATGTCGCGGCCGGGATCGGTCGGGTCGGCCGGCACGCCGATGCGGGCACCCTTGAGCCCGTCCTCGTCGAGAAATGCGGTGTAGTCGTCCGGGCGCTGGAGATAGCGGGTCGCCGGATCTTTCGGGTCGCGCCCGGCGAGGACGTTGAGGAGGATCGCGGCGTCACGGACGGTGCGCGTCAACGGGCCGGCGGTGTCCTGACTGTGGCTGATCGGGATGACGCCCGAGCGGCTGATCAGTCCGACCGTGGGCTTGACCGTGACGAGCCCGTTCTGCGTTGCCGGCGACAACAGCGACCCCGAGGTCTCGGTGCCGATCGCCGCCGCGCACAGCCCCGCTGCGACCGCAACCGCCGAGCCCGAGCTCGACCCGCCCGGCGTCACGATCGGCTTGCCGCGGTCGTCGAGCGCGGGGGCGTAGGGGTTTTTGACCTGGCCGCCGAGCGAGCTGTACCCGGACGGCATGTCGATCGCCATGATGTTGGCGAACTCGGTGAGGTTGGCCTTGCCGAGGATCACGGCCCCGGCGGCGCGCAATCGCGCGACGAGCGGTGCGTCCGCCTTCGCGCGAGCGTCGGCGAGGGCGAGCGAGCCGGCGGTGGTGTGCTGGCGGTCGCCGGTCGCGATGTTGTCCTTGACGAGGATCGGGATGCCGGCGAGCGGGCGGCGCTTTGTCGGCCGCCTGCCGTCGAGCTCGGCCGCGATGGCGAGCGCGTCGGGATTGACCTCGCGCACCGAATTGAGCGCCGGGCCGCCGCGGTCATAGGCCTCGATGCGGTCGAGATAGGCGCCGACGAGATCGCTCGCCCCGGTCTCGCGCCGCGTCAGCGCGGCCTGCAATTCCGCTAACGAAGTATCAGCAATGTCCACCGATCATCTCCGAAAGTAAACCTTATGGTTAACCTCGCACATGCCAAAGATACACATTGTCACAAACAGTTACGATGGAACCCGCGATCCGGCCTCGCGTTTGCCCGGCAACCTGGGAACACCAATGGCGGGTCGAGATGGCGGAGAATTCGGGCGGCAACGGCGGGCTCTACTTCATTGTCGGAGCGCTCGTCGTGGTCGTCGCGGTGATGTTCGTGATGGTTACCGGGCATCACTCGTTCTGGGGCGGCCATCAGGTCGACATTCATATCGACGCGCCGCACACGCCGGGACACTGACGATGAACGATAGCTCGGAAAATGGCAGGTTCTATTTCCTCCTCGGCGCGCTGGCTGTCGCGGTCGCAGTGCTGTTTGTCGTCTTCAGCGGACATCGTTCACTGATCGGCACCGACGCCGAGCGCGACATGATGCGGGTCGAGACGCCGCACGCCCAGCTCAACCTGCCTCAGCCGCCGGCCGTGAAGGTCAAATACCAGTCCAAGATCTGCTCGCCGGTCCAGAACAGTATGTCTTCGTGCTTGCCGGCGTGAGCCAGCGCGGCGCGAAAGTATTTGAGCCGGTGCGGCGCCCCCATGATGTAGGGGTGGACCACGAGCGCCATCACGCGGGCTGAGTCCTTGGCGTCCGCGTAAAGCTGGTCGAACTGGTCGCAGGCGCGGTCGCGGTACTCGCTCGCCTTGTGGTGCTGGATCAGCATCATCGCGACGTCGTTGCATTCCTGCGTGTAGGGCAGGTTGACGATCGGCTTCGACCGCGTCTTCAGCACCACCGGCTGGTCGTCGAGCACCCAGTCGCAGACATAGTCGTACCCCTCCTCGGCGAGAAGGTCGGGCGTCTCCCAGGTCTCGGTGAGGCCGGGGCCGAGCCAGCCGCGCGGGTTCTTGCCGGTGACGGTGCGGATCGCATCGCGGGTCTTGCGGATGTCGGCACGCTCGTCGGCGACCTTCTGCATGTTCTTCTGGCCAAAGCCGTGGCCGACGAATTCCCAGTTACGCGCCCTCGCCGCTTCGGCGATCGGGGCGTAGCGCTCGATGGCCGAGCCATTGATCGCGAGGACCGCCGGGATCTTAAATTCGTCAAAGACGTCGAGCATCCGCCAGAACCCGACCCGGTTGCCGTATTCGTGCCACGCCCAGTTCGGGATGTCGGGCATGGGCGACCCGCCGGCCGGCGGCGTCAGCACCGTGCGCGGCATCGTCTCGTTGATGTCCCACTCCTCGACATTGACGATGACCCAGATGGCGAGACGAGCGCCGCCGGGAAGCGTCAGCTTCCTGCGCTGGGAGATCGGGGAATAGTCGAGACGTTCGGTGGGTTTCATCGGGTTTGCCATCGCTGCATTTCGTTTACCGCGTCCTTCGAGACGCGCCTTGCAGGGCATCCTCCGAGGAGTGCGCGCGGGCGTCTCGAAGGACGCACAACCGGTCAGCCGGCCTTCGTCTTCTCATACCAGTCCAAAATTTCGACGCCATTCCAATGCAACACGCCCTCATGCTGGGCGATGTGGTCGTAGACGGCTTCGAGGTATTTGATCCGGTGGGGCTGGCCCGAGATGTAGGGGTGGATCGCGATGGCCATCACCTTCGCCCGGTTCGCCCCCTCCTGGTAGAGGCGGTCGAAGGTGTCGATGCAGCGCTGCGTGAAGTATCCGCTCTCATGATGCTGCACGATCATCATCGGGATATCGTTGAGCTCGACGGTGTAGGGCAACGTGACGAGCGGGCCGTTGGCGGTCGAGATCGTCGTCGGTTCGTCGTCGTAGACCCAGTCGCCGATGTATTTGATCCCGGCGGCGGCGAGGAGCTCGGGGGTTTCGTAGGTCTGGGTCAGGCCCGGGCCGAGCCAGCCGACCGGCTTCGACCCGGTGCACTTCTCGATAACGCCGCAGGCGCGGTCGATCATCGCCTTCTGGTCCTCGATCAGGTGCATGGGCCCCTGCTCGTAGGCGTGCCCCATGAACTCCCAGCCGGATTCGTGGCATTGCTCGGCGACGCGCGGGTAGTCCTCGCAGACGCGGGCGTTGATCGACACGGTCGGGCGGATGCCGAGCCGCGCGAAAAGGTCGAAGAAGCGCCAGACGCCGACCCGCATTCCGTATTCGTGCCACGACCAGTTCGGCACATCGGGCAGCAGCACCTGCCCGGTCGGCGCCGGCAAGACCTGCCGGGCCATCGGGCGCGAGATGTCCCAGACTTCAAGATTGACGATCGGCCACACGACGATGCGGGCCCCGTCGGGGAGCTTCAAGGGCGCGCGGTCGACGATCGCCGAATAGGGGACGCGCTCGCGCGGGATCATGCGGCTCCACCTTTCGTCATTTCCGCCATCCGGCGGGCGATCTCTTCATTGGAGACATCCTCGACATGCGTCGAGAGATGCCAGCGATGGCCGAACGGATCCTCGACCGTTCCCGAGCGGTCGCCATAGAACTCGTTGCGGATCGGGCGCACGAGCTTGGCTCCGGCCGCGACCGCTTTTCTCGCGACGGCATCGACATCGGCGACATAGAGGTGGAGGGTGATCGGCGAGCCGCCGAATTTCGCCGGTCCGAAGGCCTCCATCGCCGGAAATTCGTCGGCGAGCATGATCAGTGAATCGCCGATCTCCAGCTCGGCATGACCGACCCTGCTCTCTGGCGCGCCGAGTCGCATCCGCTCTCTGGCGCCGAACACCGACGTATAGAACTCAATCGCCTTGGCGGCGCCGTCGACGATCAGATACGGGTTGAGGCGGGGGTAGCCGTCGGGGATCGGTTTGACGCCGGTCATGGCGGGGTTCCTCGGTTGCGGACGAGGTTTTCGGGTGCGGGCGATGCTTGCGCCGATCCCGGGCGAAGCGCAATCCCGTCGGTCACGGTTTTGCCTTACTCTTGTGATGCAATGCAGCATTGCGGCGTCGGCCGGCCGGGCCGGTTGACGGGGACCGGCGCGCGGGCGCAGGGTTTCGCCCATTCCGCAGGCACACGCGAAAGGCAAAGAAATGCGCGGCCGGCGCAGCCACGGTAACTTGTTCATCGCCAACCTGCCGCCCGATCTGCCCGAGGCGAAGTTGGCCGAAGCCTTCGATCCCTATGGCATCGTGCTGAGCGCCGAGATCGCCCGCGATCCGAACACGGGCGCGAAGCTGCGGCATGGGTGGATCGACATCGCGACCGACCGCGCCGCCAAGGCGGCGATTGCCGGGCTGCACGGCACCAAGCTCGAGGGCTCGCGGATCGAGGTCCGGCCGAGCGAAAAGCCGGCAAAGAAGGCCGGTCCGCCTGGAGCGCGCCCCATGGGGCCGCCGCTGCGGCCTGCCGCTTTCGACGTGCCGGCCGAACGGTTTGCCCCGGCGGCGCCCGTGCCCACACGGCAATTCGTCGTCGAACGCCGCCCGCTCCGGCGAAGGCTCGACCCGCCGGTGAGGTAAACCCTCCCTCGCCCGCTCCCCCCCTTATCAAGCCAATCCGGGGCCCGCGTCGTACGCGGGAACCCGGATTGACCTCATGATTGGCTGCGGCGGGACGCCTACACCAACGCCACCCCGGCCTTTTTCATCTCCGCCAGCGCCTTGTCGACCGAACCGTCGAGGTCGATGCCGCGACAGGCGTCGAGGGCGACGGCGGTCTCGAACCCGGCTTCGCGGGCGTCGAGCGCCGAGTAGAGCACGCAGAAATCGGTCGCGAGGCCGGCGATCGTCACCCGCTCGAGCTTGCACTCGCGCAGATACCCGGTGAGGCCGGTCGGCGTCTTGCGGTCGTTCTCCCGGAACGCGGAGTACGAATCGATGCCGGGATGAAACCCTTTGCGGATCACCAGCTCGGCGCGCGACAGATCAAGGCCGGGGTGAAACTCGGCGCCGCCGGTGTTCTGGACGCAATGGTCCGGCCACAGGATCTGCGGGCCGTAGGCAAGGTCGATCGTGTCGTAGGGCCGGCGGCCGGGATAGGTGCTGGCGAATGACGCGTGACCGGGCGGGTGCCAGTCCTGCGTCACGACGACATGGACGAAATCGGCGGCGAGGCGATTGACCAGCGCCATGACCTCGTCGCCGCGCGGGACCGCGAGCGCGCCGCCCGGACAGAAATCGTTTTGCGGGTCGATGACGAGCAACAATTCGTCGCTGCCATGCATCGCATTCATGCTTGTCTCCATCCCTATAAACGGACTCAATGCCGGATCAAGGAAACGCGCCGGCCAGAGGCGGCGGTATCGGGGAGAGAGCAATGTTCGGCATGTTCAAGGAACTTACCAACAAAGAGCGGAGCACGATGCTCGCCTGTTTCGGCGGGTGGTCGCTCGATGCCTTCGACGTGCAGATGTACAGCTTTGTCATCCCGACCGTCATCGCGCTGTGGAGTCTTACAAAGGGCGAAGCGGGCCTGATCGGCACCGTGACGCTACTCATCTCGTCGTTCGGCGGGTGGTTCAGCGGCACGCTCGCCGACCGCTACGGTCGCGTGAAGATGCTGCAGATCACGATCCTCTGGTACTCGATCTTTACGTTCCTCTGCGCCTTCGCCCAGAATTTCGAACAGCTTTTCATCCTGCGCGCGCTGCACGGCTTTGGCTTCGGCGGCGAATGGGCAGCCGGCGCCGTGCTGATGGGCGAGGTCATCCGCGACAAGTATCGCGGCCGCGCGGTCGGCCTCGTGCAGACCGGCTGGGCGGTCGGCTGGGGCTGTTCGGCCCTCGTCTACACGGCCGTCTATTGGTTTGCGCCTGAATGGCTTGCCTGGCGCCTGCTGTTCGGGATCGGGTTGCTCCCGGGTGTTTTCGTGATCTGGGTGCGGCGCCACATCGAGGATTCGGACGTCTACCACGCAACCAAAGCGAAGCGCGGAAATGTCGGGTTTTCCCATTTGTTCTCGGCGTTCCGCGGCGCGCATCTGGCGACGACGCTCAAGGTGTCGGTGATGGTCGCGGGGGCCCAGGGCGCCGGGTATGCGATCAGCATCTGGATGCCGACCTACCTGCGCACGGTGCGGCATTTCTCGGCGACGGCGACCGGCGGCGTGCTGCTGCTGCAGATCCTCGGCGCGCTCATCGGCTTCCTCCTGGGCTCGTATCTGAGCGACGCCATCGGACGCAAATGGACGTTCCTGTGGTCGGCGATCTTCTCGCTCCTCTTTATCGCCGGGTTCATCTGGATCCCGATGAACGACACCTGGCTCCTGATCACCGGCGTGCCGCTCAACATCGCGCTCCTGACGAAATTCCCGCCGATGGGGCCGTTCATGACCGAGCTGTTCCCGACCGAGCTGCGCGGGAACGCCCAGGGCTTCTGCTACAATTCGGGTCGCGCGATCGGCTCGTTTTTCCCGACCTTTGTCGGGTTCGTGGCGCAGGGCTGGGGCCTCGGCAATGCGATCGCAATCTGCAGCGTGATCGCCTCGGGCGTGATGATCCTGGCGCTGATGCTGCTGCCCGAGACCCGCGGCCGCACGATCGCCAACATCGGCGAGGAGCCCGCGGCGGCCGAATAGCCGCTACATCCGATTCGCAGCCCGTCCCTCCCGGAGGCTCCGGGAGGGACGGTACAACTGGCTCAAATGCCGGGTGATTCTCCACGAAGCGCGGGGACATGGTTTATACAATGTTAACGTGTGTTGGCTAACACGTTGACAGAAGGCCAGAACCTTGCCCGCAACCACAAATTTCGTCGTGTCATGACCGCAGATGCCGAACTGGCCCGGGTGGGCCTCGTTGCCGCCGATCTGACGGAAATCGATAGCGGGATCGCGACGCCGCGCGACCTGCTGCTGTCCACGGCCCCGGTGGGGACCCGCAGCCGCTATCCGATCTGGATCGCCCTCATCTTGTCGATCGGGGTCTGCCTCGCGCTCCTCCCGTTCTGCAAGACGCTGCTGCCGGCGATGCCGGCCTTCATCCCATCCTACGAATCGTCGCTGATCATCATCGATCTGATCGCGGCGCTGCTGATGTTCGGCCAGTTCGCTCAGCTCCGCACGCTGCCGATCCTGGTGCTGGCCTGCGGATATCTGTTCGACGGAATCATGGTCGCCGCCCACGCGCTGACTTTCCCCGGCCTCTTCGCGCCGAATGGCTGGCTTTGGGCCGGGCCACAAAGCACGGCGTGGATCTATATGTTCTGGCACGCCGGCTTCGCACTGTTCGTGATCGCCTACGCGATCCTCCAGTCGCGGCGCGATGCGTTGGGCGCGGCGGCAGCGGGCCAGATCGAAGGAGACCAGGCGATACCGGCGATCGTCGCGGTCATCCTGGGCGCGGGTCTCTTGATCGGGCTCGTGACGATCGGCAAGGGTGTGATGCCCGAGCTGCTGGTCAACGGCGACTACACGCAGATCTACATCGCCGCGGTCTCGACGGCCTGGGGGCTCAGCTTCGCCGCCGCGCTCCTCTTGTGGCGGCGGCGCGAGCGCTCGGCGCTCGATCTGTGGCTTGTGGTCGTGATGGTCGCATGGCTCGCCGACATCGCGCTCGGCGCCGGGCTCAACCGCCAGCGCTGGGATCTCGGCTTTTATGCCGGGCGGCTCTATGGGCTGCTCGCGGCGAGCTTTGTCGTCGGGATGATCCTCATCGAGCAGAGCGGGCTCTACAGCCTCCTCGTAAAGGCGACGGCCAAGCTCGAAGACCGCACCCAGAAGCTCGAAGCCGATATGCGCGGCCATCTGATCGAGCACCAGCAGACCGAGGCTCAGCTCCGCCAGGCGCAGAAGATGGAGGCGCTGGGCAATCTGACCGGCGGAATGGCGCACGATTTCAACAATCTGTTGGGCGCGCTGATCCTCAACCTCGAATGCCTGCAAACGATGGTCGAGCCCAAGAGTGAACAGGCCGAGATGGTCGAGCTGTCGCTCGAGGCGACCTTGCACGGGGCCGAGCTCACGCGGCACCTCCTTGCCTTCGCCCGACGCCAGCCGCTGCAGCCGCGGCGCGTCGAGCTCAACGCCCTCATCGGCGAGATGACCCGCTTCCTCGGCCGCACGCTCGGCGATCACATCTCGGTGTCGCTCGATCTCGCGCCCGATCTGTGGCCCGTCGTCGCCGATCCGTCCCAGGTCGAATCGGCGCTGATGAACCTCGCCAACAACGCCCGCGACGCGATGCCGAAGGGCGGCAAGCTGATCATAGAGACCGGCAACCGCGTGCTCGACATCGACTACACCTCGCAGCATCAGGAGCTGGAGCCCGGCGACTACGCGATGATCCAGGTTACCGACACCGGCACAGGCATGTCGCCGGAGACGCTGTCGCGCGTGTTCGAGCCGTTCTTCACGACCAAGGAAGTCGGCAAAGGCTCGGGGCTCGGCCTCGCGATGGTGTTCGGCTTCATGAAGCAGTCGGGCGGCCACATCAACGTCTACAGCGAGCTCGGCGTCGGCACTGCGTTCCGGCTCTATCTGCCCCGCGCGACGGCAGAGGATGCGGCGATCGAAGAAAAGGCCGTTCCGGTGGCGACCGGGGCGGGCGAGACCGTGCTCGCGGTCGAAGACAATCCGGGGCTGCGCAAGGTCGTCGTGCGGCAGCTCAAGGAGCTCGGCTACCGCGTGCTCGAGGCCGAGGCCGCAGCCGCGGCTCTGGCGATTCTCGAAAAGGAGCCGGCGGCGCTGGTGCTGACCGACGTCGTGATGCCGGGCGGAATGAGCGGGATCGCACTTGCCAAGGAAATCGCGCAGCGCTGGCCGGAGACGCGGATCGTGCTGACTTCGGGTTTCCCCGAAGGCGGGCTCGGCGAGGCCGAGGACATCAACGCCTTCGGCCGCCTCCTCAGCAAGCCCTACCGCCGCGCCGAACTCGCCCACGCGCTGAAAGAAGCGCTGAAGGCCTAACCCGCCGGCGCAGCGTCGTCGATCTGCAACTGCACGGCGTCGCCGCCGCGCCAGGTATCGCGGCGCAGATGGCCGGCGATGTGGATCGCCCTGCCCCGCATCTCCGCCAGAAACCGGCCGAGCGGCGTGTCCGCCACCCGAAACGCGATGCCGCGGAGCTGCTCGCCGCCGAGCGGGTCGGCGAGGTTGACGCGCAGATGCCCGGTGCCGACCGCCTCGACATGAGCGATCCGGATCGACGGAAAGGCGAAGCGCGGCTCGGGATTGGCCGATCCGAACGGCGCCAGTCGGTCGATGTGCTCCATCAGCCGCCCTTGCCCGGCGGCCGCACTGAGCGCGCCGTCGATCGACAGCTCCGGCACCAGCCCGGACACGTCGAGCCCGTCGCCCAGACGCGCGGCGAGGAATTCCCTCAGCTCTTCGATCTGCCCCGAGGCGACTGTGAACCCGGCCGCCATCGCGTGGCCGCCGCCGTTGATCAGGAGCCTGGCCTGGCGCGCGGCGATTACCGCCGGCCCGAGAGCGACGCCGGGGACGGAACGCCCCGACCCCCTTCCGACCGCGCCATCGATCGCGACCACACAGGCCGGGCGGTTGTAGCGCTCCTTGAGCCGCGCTGCGACGATGCCGATGACGCCGGGATGCCACCCCTCGTTGGCGACAAAGACCAGCGCGGGCGATTGCGGCGCCCCCTCGACCGCGGCGATTGCCTGTTCGAGCGCCGCCGCCTCGATCTCGCGGCGCTCGCGGTTGTGTTCGTCGAGGCGCTTCGCCAAGTCGCTCGCCAAATCCGGATCGTCGGTCGCGAGCAGCCGCGCACCTAGATCGGCGGCGCCGACCCGCCCGCCGGCATTGACCCTTGGCCCGATGCCGAAGCCGAGTTGGTAGGCGTCGATCGGACCGCTCATCCCGGCGACCGCGGCGAGCGCCGCCATCCCGCGATTCGGCGCGCGCCGCGCGAGCCGCAGCCCCTGCGCGACAAGGGCGCGGTTGAGCCCGTTGAGCGGCACCACATCGCAGACGGTGCCGAGCGCGACGAGATCGAGCCATTGCAGCAGATCGGGCTCGGCGCCTTCCCCGTACCGCCCCGCCGTGCGCAAGGCGCGGTTGAGCGCGACGACGAGGAGATAGGTCAGGCCGATCGCCGCGAGGTTGCCGTAGGGGCTCGATTCGTCGAGACGGTTCGGGTTGACGACGGCAAAGGCCTTGGGCAGCAACGGCTCGGCGACGTGGTGGTCGATGACGATGACGTCAAGCCCATCCCCCGCCGCGGCGGCGAGCGCCTCATGCGCAGTGGTGCCGCAGTCGACGGTGATGACGAGCCCCGCGCCTTGCTCTTTGAGCTTCGCCAATGCCAGCGCGTTCGGCCCATAGCCTTCGCGCATCCGGTCGGGCACATAGACTCCGATCGCGACACCGACCGCCGCGAAGAAGCGCTGCAACAAGGCCGCCGAGGTCGCGCCGTCGACGTCGTAATCGCCAAACACGACGATCCGCTCGCCCCGGCCGATCGCCGCGACGATCCGGGCGACGGCGCGATCCATGTCGATGAGGTGCGACGGGTCGGGTAGCTGGTCGCGCAGCCGCGGCGTCAGGAACCACGGCGTCGTAGCCGTATCGATCCCCCGCTGTGCCAGCATGCGGCCGACGATCTCGGGCAGGTGGTGATGTTCCGAGATCGCCGCGGCCATACGCAGGTCCGCCGGCCGCTCCCGCCATCGCCGGCCAGCGACCGAGCGCTCAACCCCGAGAAAGGCTATTTCCCTCGCTCCCCCGTCCATCCATCTCCGCTCCGCCATTCAAGAGCGAGAAGGTGGAGCCCCTTGCGGCACAATGGGAGGGTCGGCGGGAAGCCTCTGACGCGGCTGGAGTCCTCGCCCTCGCCCCGTCTCTTTTTCTCCCGGAATCGGAAGGCGATTCGGAAGCGCCGGCGGCGCTATCGCCCAGATGGGGATGGATCGATGCCCTTACCCTTTTATCTCGCCGCCCCCGCGGAATCGGCAGCGGCGAGATAAGGAAGACGATCCGAGTGCTAGTTGGCGAAACGGGCGAAATCGGCCTTCCGGGCGAAATCGTGCTGGGCCTCGATATAGCGGACCGTGCCGCTTTTCGAGCGCATCACCACCGAGTGTGTGACCGCGCCGCCCGGAATGCGGCGGACGCCGCGCAGCATCGTGCCGCTGGTGACGCCGGTTGCGGCGAACATCACGTGGCCCGAGGCGAGATCGAGGAGCTTGTACTTGCGGTTGAGGTTGGTGATGCCGAGGCGATGCGCGCGGCCGCGCTCGTCATCGTTGCGGAAGAGGAGCCGTCCTTGCATCTGGCCGCCGATGCAGCGCAGCGCGGCAGCCGCCAGCACGCCCTCGGGCGCTCCGCCCGAGCCGTAATACATGTCGATGCCGGTGCCGGGCTCGGAGGTGGCAATCACGCCGCCGACATCGCCGTCGCCGATCAGGTTGATCTTGGCGCCGGCGGCCCGCACCGCCGCGATCAGGTCAGAGTGGCGCGGGCGGTCGAGGATGCAGACGACGAGTTCGGAAACCGGCACCTTCTTCGCCTGAGCCAGGTTCTTGAGATTGGTCGCCGGGGTCTCGTCGAGATCGACCAAATCATCCGGCAATCCGCCGCCGACCGCGAGCTTGTCCATGTAGACGTCAGGCGCGTTGAGAAACCCGCCGGCATCGGCAAAAGCGAGCACAGCGAGTGCATTCGCGCCGCCCTTGGCGGTGATCGTCGTGCCCTCGAGCGGGTCGAGAGCGATGTCGATCTTAGGGCCGTGCCCCAGCCCGACCTTTTCTCCGATATAGAGCATCGGCGCCTCGTCGCGCTCGCCCTCGCCGATGACGACCGTTCCGTCCATCTCGAGCGAGTTGAGGCCGGTCCGCATCGCGTCGACGGCGGCCTGGTCGGCCGCCTTCTCGTCGCCGCGTCCCATCAGCCGCGAGGCCGACAGCGCCGCAACCTCTGTCACCCGCACCGCCTCGAGCGCGAGATGACGGTCCATTTTCAGTTCTTCGGACATTGGTTCCTCCCCAGGGCCGGTGCTTGGGTGTAATTCTCGTGGGGCTGATTCATGGCATGACTGCGCGGAAAAGTGGCTAGAAATCCTCGATCCGGATCATCCGCGGCGGCTCCAGCACCGTGGGCAGCCGCGCGATCCCGTCGAGCGCGCGGCGCATGTCGGCCTCGACCGTCGCATGCGTGGTCAGGACCACCGGCACCGCCTCGCCCGGCGCCCGGCCGCGCTGGATCATCGATTCCATCGACACCGACTGGTCGCGCAGGGCGGCGGCGACATCGGCGATGACGCCAGGCTGATCGACGACCATCAGGCGGATGTAGTAGGCGCCGTGGTGCCGCTCCATCGGCGCGCCGGCGAGCGGCTGCAACGATGCGACCGGGACGCCGAACGTCGCGACGATGCGGCCGGCGGCGATGTCGACGAGATCGGCGGCGACCGCCGATGCGGTCGGGAACGCGCCGGCGCCGCGTCCCTGCAGGACGACGCGGCCGACAAAGTCGCCCTCGGCGACGACCGCGTTGAAGACGCCCTCGACCTGCGCGATCGGCGTGTCGCGCCGGACCATGCACGGATGGACGCGCTGTTCGAGCCCGTCCTCGGTGCGGCGGGCGATGCCGAGCAGCTTGATGCGATAGCCGAGCTCTTCGGCAAAATCGATGTCGAGACGCGAGACGTGGCGTATGCCTTCGACGTAGACTCCGTCGAAATCGACCGGCCGGCCAAAAGCGGCGCTGCCGAGCACGGCGAGCTTGTGCGCGGCGTCGACGCCGTCGATGTCGAAACTCGGGTCGGCCTCGGCGTAACCCAGCTTTTGCGCCTCGGCCAATACCTCACCAAACTCACGGCTGCCCTCGCGCATCGTCGTCAGGATGTAGTTGCAGGTGCCGTTGAGGATGCCGTAGACGCGGTCGAGGCGGTTGCCCGAAAGCCCCTCGCGCAAGGCCTTGATGACCGGGATCCCGCCGGCCACCGACGCCTCGAAGGCGAGCGCGAGCCCGGCGCCTTCGGCCGTCTCGGCGAGCGCGGTGCCATGCCGCGCCATCAGCGCCTTGTTGGCGGTGACGACGTGCTTTTTCTGCTTGAGCGCGGTCTCGACGACCGCGCGGGCGATGCCGTCGGAGCCGCCGATCAGCTCGACGACCGCGTCGATCTCGGGATCGGCGGCCATCGCCGCGGCGTCCTCGTACCAGCGTACGGCCGAGAGATTGACGCCGCGATCGCGGCGCCGGTCGCGCGCCGACACCGCGGCGACGACGATGCGCCGGCCGGCGCGGGCGGCCAGGAGATCGGCCTGGCGCTCGAGGAGTTGCAAAAGCCCGGCCCCGACGGTGCCGAGCCCCGCGATCGCGATCCTGAAAGGTGGGTTCACGGGCGCTCTTTGCCGTTCGTTATGGGCCAAGCTGGATCACCACGCGGCCGGATGGCGAACCCTCGCGGGCCGGGGCCGCCTCGGTCTGGATCTTGCCGACCGGCACGCCGTCGCCGGCGAGCGCTTTGGCCACGGCCTGGCCTCGATCGAGCGCGTCGCGATAGGCGTCGAGCTGATTGCGCCCAGAGGACGCCCCGGCGGCATAGGCGGTGATGTGGACCGTGCCCGGCTTCTGCTGGAACTGCGTCGCGATGTGGTCGATCGTAGCGCGATCGGTCTGGTTGAAATTGGCGGTCGCGGACGGGAAGTCGATCGTCGCGACGGTGCGTCCCGCGGCCTTCGGCTCGGCAGAGGCCGGGGTGGGCCTCGCCGGTACGGGCGGTGGAGGCGGCGGGGCCACCGGCGCGATCGAGGGCGGCGGTGGAGGCGGCTCCGGGGCGGCGCTTGCCATCGCGGTCGGCGGCACCGCCGAGGGCGCCGGAGCCGGGGCCGGCGCTACGGTCGGCTGCGGCGGCGGGGGCGGCGGCCGCGTCGCCTCGGCCACCGGCTGCTCGTTGATCGTCGGCGCCTTGAGGCTCGATTCCATCGGTCCAGGCTGCGGCGGCTCACCCGGCTTGCGCGGCGGCGTCGCCGACGCCTTGCCGGAAGCCGGGCTGGGCGGGGAGGCCGTTGGCGGGGGCCCGTTCGGCGGCGGCGCGCCAGGCCCGGCCGCGGCGCTCGGGCCGGCTCCGGCGGGCGGAGGCGGCGGTGCGTTTCCCGGGGCGAACCCCGGAAGCAGCTTCTGCTCGTTGTATTTGGCGTTGGTGCGGTCGGCGACGAGGCTTTCCGTAAGCTTGTCGCGCTCGGACTGGGTCATCGTCGGGACCGGCGGCGACGGCACCGTGGCGAGGTTCGGGTAAGGCTGCTGCTCGCCGGCGGCGAGATTTTGCGAATTCGGCGTCGTCTGCGGATCGGGATCGTCCTTGTCGGTCCCGGTGATCGAGCGCCAGGTATCGACCGGATGGCACGCGGCGAGCATCGCGACCAGCGCCACGACGGCGATGTTTACGGCAGGACGGAACGGCATCGGCTAAGCCCCAACACTACGACCGCGACGCCGGCCACTGCCCCCAAAGGCCCCGCGGCTGTCATGGCAGGCGCCGTCAAAACCGTGGCAGTGGTGTATTAGATACGGGCCCGCGCGTCACTACATTTGATCCGGCGCGACGACGGAGAGCGGGGCAATGCCCGAATTCGAGAACAAGACCCCCTATCCCCTTCCCGATCCCGCGGAATGGGCTGAGCGGCTGCGCGGGATCGCAGAGCGGAGCCAGCGGCTCGTCGGCGATTTCCTGCAGCGGCAGAACGGCGATTCGGGGCTCGGAATGGCGAGCCCGATGGCGATCGGTGCGGCTTTTTTCGAGATGACGGCGCGGATCATGGCCGATCCCTCCCGGCTCGTCGACGCGCAGATGGCGCTGTGGCGCGACGCGATGACGCTGTGGCAGCGCACCGCCGACCGGCTCGCCGGCGGCACCGCCGAGCCGGTCATCCAAAGCGCGGCCGACGACCGCCGCTTTCGCGACAAGGCATGGAGCGAGAACGCGGTCTTCGACTTCATCAAGCAGAGCTACCTCTTGACCGCGCGAACGATCCAGGACGTCGTCCACAGGATCGAAGGGCTCGACCCGCTAACGGCGCGCAAGGTCGATTTCTATACGCGGCAATTCGTCGACGCGATCGCCCCATCGAATTTCGTGCTGACCAATCCCGAGGTGCTGCGGACCACCTTCGAGACCCGCGGCGAGAACCTCGTCAGCGGGTTGCAGAACCTGCTCGACGACCTCGAACGCGGCAAAGGGCGCCTCTCGATCTCGATGACCGACGCCACCGCATTCAAGCTCGGCGAGAACGTCGCCGCGACGCCCGGCAAGGTCGTGTTCCAGACCGACCTGATGCAGCTCATCCAGTACGCGCCGACCACCGACATCGTCAAAAAGCGGCCGCTGCTGATCATCCCACCGTGGATCAACAAGTTCTACATCCTCGACCTCCGCCCGCAGAACTCGTTCATCCGCTGGGCGGTGAGCCAGGGGCATACGGTGTTCGTGATCTCGTGGGTCAATCCCGACGCGGCGCTGAGCATGAAGAGCTTCGAGGACTACATGCGCGAGGGGCCGCTCGCCGCGCTCGACGCGATGCAGGCCGCGACCGGCGAGAAGGACGCCAACGTCATCGGCTATTGCCTCGGCGGCACCCTCCTCTCGGCAACGCTCGCCTACATGACCGTGAAGCGCGACAACCGGATCAAGAGCGCGACGTTTTTCGTGACGATGGTCGATTTCGCCGAGTCGGGCGAATTGTCGGTGTTTATCGACGAGGAGCAGATCAAGTCGCTCGAGGAGCGCATGTCGAAAAAGGGCTATCTCGAAGCCCGCGACATGCACACGACGTTCAACATGCTCCGCGCGAACGATCTGATCTGGTCGTTCGTCGTCAACAATTACCTTCTCGGCAAGCAGCCTTTTCCCTTCGACCTGCTCTACTGGAACGCCGATTCAACGCGGATGCCGGCGGCGATGCACAGCTTCTACCTGCGGCGGATGTACCAGGAGAACCTGCTGTGCAAGCCGGGCGGGATCACGCTCGACGGGGTCAAGATCGACCTGCGCAAGATCAAGACGCCGGTGTTGCTCGTCTCGACCCGCGAGGACCATATCGCCCCGTGGCGCTCGACCTATGCGGCGACGCAGCTTTACAGCGGGCCGGTCAAGTTCGTGCTCTCGGCCTCGGGTCATATCGCCGGCATCGTCAACCCCCCGGGCGGCAAATACGGTCACTGGACGAATGACAGCAACCCGGCCAACCCGGACGACTGGCTCGCCACCGCCACGCCCCACGAAGGCTCATGGTGGCCGGCCTGGGAAGAATGGGTCGCGGCCCACGGCGGCGGAATGGTCAAGGCGCGCACGCTGGGCGACGGCAAGCTGACGCCGATCGAGGACGCGCCGGGCAGCTACGTCAAGGTGCGGGCCGAGGATTGAGTGGCCGACATCCCGCCCACCCATGTGCTCAATCTCGACCAGAGCGCCGAGCGGCTGCAGTCACTCTCCGAGCGCAACGCCCATCGGGCCGTGTCGTCCGCGCGTCGGCGATTACACGGCAGAGCGCTGTATCGGGGGAAGCTCATGCGGTCCGGCTATATCACGAGAATTTGATGATGTCGCGCGCGGGTAATAAGATATACGGACGATACATTTATCGGGGCAGCGGACGATCCGGCCTCTTATGGTTCGGTGCCGCCTTTGCCGGCGGCGTGCCCCCGACCGCCGCACACCGCATATAGCGTCGGTCGACGCCTGGAGTTCCGCAGCGATGCGCCTGACCCTGCACACCGATTTTGCCCTGCGCGTGCTGATCCATGTCGGGCTCCAGGGTGGCAGGCTCAGCACGATCAAGGGCGTCGCAGACAGCTTCGGCATCTCGAAGAACCACCTGATGAAGGTCGTCCACGACCTCGGACAGAAGGGTTACCTCGACACCTTGCGGGGGAGGAACGGCGGCATCCGGCTGATGCGCCCGCCGCGCGAGATCAACATTGGCCAGGTGGTGCGCGACACCGAGGACGAGCTCGGCATCGTCGGGTGCCTCAATTCGGACGGATACTGCCGGATCGAGGAGTGCTGCGTGCTGCGCACCGCCGCGCGCCGGGCGACGGACGCCTTCCTCGCCGTCTTCGACACCTACACGCTGGCCGACCTCATCAAGCCCCAAGCCGCCCTTTCCGCCCTCCTGTTCGAGCCGCGGGAGGCGGTGGGAGCGTAGGACCGCTGGCGTCTCGCCCGCACCTACCGTTGGATGCGGGCGAGACGCCGGCCCCATACTTCGTTCGATACTCGTCGGCCAGTTCGCGGTAATGGGCGGCGACCCAACGCATGTATTCGCGTTCCTCGGGCTTGATCGGGCGCAGGAGACGGGCCGGGGTGCCGGACCAGAGCTCGCCGGCCTTGACGACCTTGCGCGGGGTGACGACAGCGCCGGCGGCGACCATCGCGCCGCCTTCGACGACGGCGCGGTCCATCACACAAGCCTTCATCCCGACAAAGGCACCGGGCTCGAGCCGGCAGCCATGCAGCACGGCCATGTGGCCGATCGCGCAATCCTCGCCGATCTCGCACGCGATGTGCTCGTCGCCCTCGACCGTGACGTGGATGACCGTGCCGTCCTGGATGTTGGCGCCGCGGCCGATGCGAATCGGCGCGTCGTCGCCGCGCATCACGACGTTGAACCAGATATTCGCATGCGCCCCGATCTCGACGTCGCCGGTGATGACGACACCGGGCGCGATAAAGGCGGTCGGGTCAATCCGCGGCAGGATGTTGCGGTAGGGGAGGATCAGGGGGCCGTTCATCCCGCGCTTCTAGCCCATCGCGCACGCCCCACAAAGCCTAGAGACGGCAAAGCCGCAAGAGACGCAAAACGCGGACAGGCGAGAGCGACAGTGTCGCCCTCGCCTTCCGCCATGGCCCGGCCAGGGGGGGACGTGGCCGGTCCGCGGCGTCGGTCAGACCGTCTGGATCAGACCGGTGCCCTGCGCAGCCGCATTGTTGACGGTCAGCGCGAAGGTGACGCTGGTGATTCCGCTGCCGTTGACTATCTGCCAGTTGCCCTCGTGCGGATCGCCGTCCTGCACGTACTGGGTGATCGCCATCCTTGCCTGGCCGCCGCCGCCCTGCTGGTTGACCTGCTGCAGCGCGCAGGAGACCAGAACGCTGGATGACGGGATGTTGACCGTCGCGGTCTCGGCGAAATTATGCCCGCCGGATTCTTCGGCCCAGATTTCTTCGTACCAGAACGACATGATCCACCACCCCTTCCATCGCCCCTGAAAACCCGAGGCGCAGCGTTGTTTGCGACGCCAATAATGAAGAGACCCCGGCAAACGCGCATGGTGACGGGTCCAAAATCTTCCAAATCGTTCCAAAGGGCGGACGACGGTCCCCGGTTCGCTCAAACGGGAATGGCACTGCCCCGGTTTTCGCGGGATTCAACGATTTCCGTCGCGCGACATTCTGGGGTATCGTTTCCCCAGCGATTCTGCTGCACGGCCGACGAAGGAGCGGGAAACGATGAGCGGAAATTTTGCGGCTCTGCATTGCCTTGAGGGCGTCAAGGTTGTCGACCTTACCCAGTTCGAGGCAGGTCCGACCTGCACCGAGGCCCTCGCGTGGATGGGTGCCGAGGTCGTCAAGATCGAAAACCCGAAATCGGGCGATCCCGGCCGGCGCATCGCCAGCACCGACGCCAAGGCGGCGGATTCGTTCTATTTCAAGATCCTCAACGCCAACAAGAAGTCGGCGACGGTCGATCTGAAAACCAAGGAAGGCGTTGAGCTCGTCAAGCAGCTGATCAAGGAAGCCGACGTGTTCGCCGAAAACCTGGCGCCCGGCACGATCGAGCGACTGGGCCTTGGCTATGATGTGCTGAAGGAGATCAACCCCGGCATCATCTATTGCCAGGTCAAGGGCTTCGGCGAGGGCAGCCCCTACGAGAAATCGCTCGCCTTCGACATGATCGCACAGGCTTCGGGCGGCACGATGAGCGTCACCGGCGAACCCGGCCAGGCGCCGGTCAAGCCCGGCTGCACGATCGGCGACACCGGCACCGGCATGCTGATGTGCATCAGCGTCCTCGGCGCGCTCTTCGAGAAGCAGAAGACCGGCAAGGGCCGCCGCCTGCAACTCGCGATGCAGGATTCGGTGATGCACTACATCCGCACCTCGTTTGCGGTGATGAACCAGCAGGGCAACCAGAAGGCGGCGCCGCGCATGGGCGCGCAGTCGACCTCGGGCGCCCCGGCGCCGTGCGGCATCTATCCGTGCAAGCCGGGCGGCTACAACGACTACGTCTATGTCTTCTGCAGCCGCGCCAACCCCGAGCATTGGGACCGGCTGCTGAAGTGCATCGGCCGCGCCGATCTGATCGGCGATGCGCGCTTCGAGACCAACGAGTCGCGCAACAAGAACGAGGGCTTTATCAACGAGATCATCACCGAGTGGACCTTGCAGCACACCAAGGAAGATGCGATGAAGATCATCGGCGCCGCCGGCGTTCCCGCCGGGGCCGTCCACGACACGCTCGAGCTTCAAAACGACAAGTCGTTCCTCGAGCGCGGCATCATGCAGGTGATGAAGCACCCCGACGGCGACTTCCAGTGCGAGACCTGGCCGGTCCGCTTCGACGGCCGTCCGGCGGAGCTGAAGCCGTCGCCGAAGCTCGGCCAGCACACCGACGAGGTGTTCTCGCAATGGCTCAAGATGTCGAACGGCGACATCCAGCGGCTGCGCGAACAAAAGATCATCGGCAACGCCTGATATGACCAACCAGCGGCGGGCTTCGGCCCGCCGCTTCGTTTTCGCCCCCTATTGTCATTCCAAGGAGCGCAGCGACGCGGCGATCCTCCTCGGATTAGCCTCCTATCGAAGGGGGTCGCTCCGCTGTGCTCGCAATGACGACGTAAAGGACAGGAGATCCCCTCATGGCTGAACTGACTGGCTCGGAAATCCTCGCGCGCAGCCTTCGCATGGAGGGCATCAAGGACTGCTTCTACATCATGGGCGGGCCGATGCTCCTTGCCGAGGCCACCATGATCAAGGAAGGCATCCGCATGATCGACGTCCGCCACGAGCAGGCGGCGGCGTTCGCGGCGCAGGCCTATAGCCGGCTGACCCAGACGGTGGGGATCTGCATGGCGGCGTCGGGCCCGGCGGCGATCAACCTGTCGACGGGCCTCGCCAACGCGCTGATCGACTGCTGCCCGGTCGTCGGGTTTGGCGGCGCCAGCCCGACCAGCCAGTTCGGCCGCCAAGTGTTCCAGGAAATCGACCAGATGGCGATCATGCGCGGCTGCGTCAAATACGCCGACCGCATCCACAACCTGAAACGCATTCCGCAGCAGATCAATTTCGCGTTCCAGAAGGCGCTAAACGGCAAGCCGGGCCCTTGCTACCTCGATTGGCCGGGCGATCTGCTCTACGCCAAGATCGACGAGAACCAGGTCGATTGGAGCTATGCCGGCCGGCCGATCGTGCAGGCGCGGCCGTATGCCGAGCCGAAGGCGATCAGCGCGCTCGTCGACGCGATCAACAACGCGAAGCAGCCGATCATCTGTTCAGGGGGCGGGGTGATCTGGTCGCGGGCGTGGGACGAGATGCGCCAGTTCGTCGAAAGGGCCGGGATCCCGTTCTACACGACCCCGCAAGGCCGCGGCGTCGTGCCCGATGATCACCCGTATTCGTACCTGACGATGCGCTCGACGGCGTTCCGCGACGCCGACCTGATCATCGTGCTCGGCACAAGGATGAACTACATCATCGGCCATGCCGCGCCGCCGCGCTTTGGCGCCAACGCCAAGATCGCGCGGATCGAGATCGACCCCGAGGAGCTCGGCATGTCGGCGCGCAATGTCGACATCCCGATCGTCGGCGACTGCAAAAGCGTCTTGCAGCAGCTCCTCGACGCCCTCCCCGCCAAGACCGCCGACAAATTCGCCGGCTGGCGGCAGAAGCTCGCCGATGGCGAGGCGGCGAAACGTACGGGCGCCGGCGCCAACTATCCGACCGATGGCGACATCCACCCGATCCGCCTGTTGGAGGAAGTGAAGAACTTCGCCAAGCGCGACGCGATCCTCGTCGTCGACGGACAGGAGACCCTCAATTTCGGCCGCCAGACGATGCCGACCTTCGAGCCGGCGCATCGGCTCAACTCCGGGCCGTTCGGCACGATGGGGGTGGGCCTGCCGTTCGCGGTCGGCGCCAAGGCGGCGCGGCCCGACAAGCAGGTGATCTGCGTCCACGGCGACGGCTCGTTCGGGCTCAACGCGATGGAGCTCGACACGGCGGTGCGGCACAAGCTGCCGATCCTCGTCGTCATCAGCCTCAACGGGGGCTGGACCGCCGATCCCGACCGCAACAAACCCGGCCGCGACCTCGGCTACACCCGCTACGACAAGATGGCCGAGGGCCTCGGCTGCTACGGCGAATACGTCGAAAACCCCGAAGACATCCGCCCCGCCCTGGAACGGGCGCAGAAAAAGGTCGACGAGGGGATGGTTGCGCTGGTCAACGTGCGCACAGACTATCGGGCGCGGGCCGGGACTGTGCAGTTCAGCGACTATTCGACCTGATCGATCCTCAGCGACGACGAAAGGGGCGCCGGATGGCGCCTCTTTCTGCATCAGCCGACAATCGAATGCTGCGTGTCGTTTATTATGATACTGGGGCAGTCATCCGCGTGATCACGCTGTTTTCGATCGCCGCGCGACGAGGAGGAGCCGAAGGCCATGTGACCGTGGATGAAGAGGCGGATGCGCTCTACATCCGCTTCGACGACGCGACCATCATCGAATCGGAGGAAGTAAGCCCCGGCATTGTTCTGGACTTTGATGCCGATGGGCGGGTGGTGGGCTTCGAGATGCTCTCGGTGCGCAAGCGATTCCCGAACGCCGACCTGTCACAGATGGAAGTCGCGCAACTGTAGGGCTTCTGCTACACAAACGCCCGTCTGATCCTCCCCCAGTCCTCGATCGCGTGTTCCTGGCCGGGCACGATCTGCACGGCGACCTCTTGATAGCCCGCGTCGGCGAGGGCGGCGAGGCGCTGTTTGATCACGGGCTCGGTAGCGGTGATCGTCGTCGTCCGGATCAGGTCGGCGGTGATGTAGGGCCGCTCCTCCGGCTTGACGAACATCAGGTGGCCGCGGTGATTTTCGAGGTATTGGGCGCCCTGCGGGGTGAAGTGACGGGCCTTTTCGACATAGGCGGCGATCGTCTCGGAGAGCGCGGGGGCGATTGCGTTCGGGTGCATCGTCGGCATGCCCATGAGGGCGGCATCGGCGGCGCGGTGGAGCAGCATCGCGGCACGCGGGCCGGCCTGGGCGATCGCACGCGGCGAGTCGGCGGGCTCGCCTTCCTCCAAGACCGCGCCGCCGGTCAGGACGACCGATTGCAGCGCGGCCTTGTCATGGCCGGTCGCGGCCCATAGCCGTTCCATCTCGCGGAGGCCCGCGACGCCGCCATCGACATCGGCCGCCGTGTTGATCCAGCCGGCGCAGAGCTTTGCGGTCAGCGCGCGGGCCTTGGGGCCGGTCGCGGCGATAAAGAGCGGGATCGGGTCGCGCGTGTTGATGAGGCCGAGCTCAGGGTTGAGCAGGCGGATCAGGCGCTTCTTGCCCTCGATCGTCGCCTCGACGGTCTCGTCGCGGAGGAGCGCTTGGGCGACGCGGATGTATTCCTCCATATCGGCGAGCCGCACCGCCCCCAGCCCCATCGCGCGCCGCCCGGTAAACCCGGTGCCGATCCCGAAATCGATTCGCCCCGGCGCCAGCTTGTTGAGCGAGGCAAACGCGTTGGCGGCGACCGCGGCTAGCCGGTTCGACGGGATCAAGACACCGGTCGCGAGCCGGATCTGTGTCGTCTTCATCGCGGCCGCCGCCATCGCCACAAACGGATCCGCCGACAGCATCTGCGTGTCGTAGAACCACGCCCGGTGAAACCCCAGCTCCTCGGCCCGGCGGACGACCCGCCACGAATCCGCATCGGTCGGTATGGCTATCGCGAAACGCATGATTCCTCCCTTGGCGCAGCCAAAAGGATTTACCACGGAGGCACGGAGGGCACGGAGAAGGAAAGATTTTACCGCGGGAGATCGCGGAGGAACGCAGGGGAGGCGGTCCTTCCTCGGCGTTCCTCCGCGGCAAATAAATTTGCGCTACGCGCGGTTTATCGCTTCGAGAACTGGAAGCTGCGGCGGGCTTTGGCCTTGCCGTATTTCTTGCGCTCGACGACGCGGCTGTCGCGGGTCAGGAAGCCGCCGTGCTTCAAAGTCGGGCGGAGGCCCGGCTCGTAGAAGACGAGGGCGCGGCTGATGCCGTGGCGGACGGCGCCCGCCTGGCCCGAAAGCCCGCCGCCCGTCACCGTGCACCACACGTCGAACTGGCCGAGACGGTCGGTCACGACAAAGGGCTGGTTGAGCAGCATGCGCAGCACCGGCCGGGCGAAATAGATCGGGCTGTCCTTGCCGTTGATCTCGAACTTGCCGCTGCCGGGCTTGATCCAGACGCGGGCGACGGCGTTTTTGCGCTTGCCGGTCGCATAGGAGCGGCCGAGCGCGTCGCGCCGCGGCTGGACATCGGTCTCGGCGAGCACGACCGGCGCCGGCGTGGCCGGCTGGGCCCGCGTCGCCGCGGTCATCGCCTGGCGCAGGCTGCCCAGGCCCTGAAAGGTTTGGCCGGCACGCGGACGGGCCGCTTCCCGCTCCTCGCCGCCGCCTTCGCCGGGGCCCCTGCCCTCGCCTTCGTTATCGGCCATTATCAAGCCCTCACATTCTTGCGGTTCATCGCCGCGACATCGAGCGGCACCGGGCTCTGCGCGGCATGCGGATGCTCGGGCCCGGCATAGACGCGCAGATTGCCCATGATCTTGCGGCCGAGGGGTCCGCGCGGCACCATGCGCTCGACAGCCTTTTCGATGACCCGCTCGGGATGCTTGCCGTCGAGGATCGCGCCCTTGCTGCGCCCCTTGATCCCGCCCGGATAGCCGGTGTGCCAGTAGAAGATGCTCGCCGCGCGCTTATTGCCCGTGAGCCTGACCTTTTCGGCATTGACGACGACGACGTGGTCGCCAGTATCCATATGCGGCGTGTACATCGGCTTGTGCTTGCCCCGAAGCCGCACCGCGATCAGCGACGCAAGGCGACCGAGCACCAGCCCATCGGCGTCGATCAGCAGCCACTTCTTGTCGATGTCGCTGGGCTTTGCGGAAAATGTCTTCATGGCGGCGTGTCCGGAGGATCGCGGCGGAGCCGGGTGTTTATGGTATCAGCCGCGATGGGTCAAGACGGATTTTCATTTGAAAACAATCCGTTTCAGATAGAGGTATCATATTACCTCAGATCGGCAGCCGGTATCATGGAAGGCTGATTTGTGCACCGCACACTTCGCCCCTTAACGGCGTCGTGGTACATACCTATTTGGGCTGATACTGGCCTATTTGGGCTGATACCGGCAGACAAGCGGAGATGGCGATGGCATCGATGGCGGGGCGCGACGAGGCGGAACCGATTCTGCTGACCGAGGTCGAGGGCCATATCCTGCGGCTGACGATGAACCGCCCGGCGGCGCGCAACGCGCTGTCGATGCCGCTGATGGGCGCGCTGATCGAGGCACTCGACATGGCCGCCGAGGTCAAGGAGGTGCGCGTCGTCATCATCGCCGCCAACGGTCCCGGGTTTTGCGCCGGCCACGACCTCCGGGAGCTGCGCAGCGACGGCAGCCGCGATGCGCTCTATCGCATCTTCAGCCGCTGCTCGGAACTGATGCAAAAGATCGTGCGGTTGCCAAAGCCGGTGATCGCCGAGGTGCATGGCATCGCAACGGCGGCAGGCTGCCAGCTCGTTGCGAGCTGCGACCTCGCGGTTTCTACCGAGGACGCGCGGTTTGCGACGCCGGGGGTCAATATCGGCCTTTTCTGCTCGACGCCGATGGTGGCGCTGTCGCGCAATGTCGGGCGCAAGGCGGCGATGGAGATGCTGTTGACCGGCGACCTGATCAGCGCCGCGCGGGCCTTCGATCTCGGCCTCGTCAACCGCGTCGTGCCGGCGGCCGCGCTGCGCGAATCGGTCGACGCGCTCGCCAACCAGATCGCCGCCAAATCTGCCTTCACCGTCGCGATCGGCAAGGAGGCGTTCTACCGCCAAGCCGAGCTCGACCTCGCCGAGGCCTATCGGTTCACCTCCGAGGTGATGACCAAGAACATGCTCGGCCACGACGCCGGGGAAGGCATCGACGCCTTCATCCAGAAACGCCACCCGGAGTGGCGGGATCGATAATCCCAACGAAGCTGATTTAACGCAGAGTACGCGGAGGACGCCGAGGCTGAAGTCTCACCGTCCTCTCCGCGGCAAAAGGTGCTCCTCGCATCAGGCCGGGTTCCTTGGCCCTGGCCTCATCATACGAACCGACTTTCTCTTAGAGATTTCGCCTTTACGGTGGGCTCGTGCGCGCCGAATGGCGCTATACGCCGTGGCGACCCATTACCGCCCACCACATACCCGCCGCCACAAAAAGCACAAGGAACGCATCGACATACCAAGGCATCCTTCACCCCTTCCGCTCCTTCTGGAGCCTTGTTCCCGGGACTTGCTTGCTCCCGAGCCTTGGCGCCTAGATTAAGCACGATCGGCCCCACCGGTGGTTTCAAAGCATGCTTAATTTCAGAAAAATCTAATCTTTTGGCCTGACCGCGCGCGATACCCGCGATCCTCGCGTCCCACGTTCTCGCCTTCCCCGGACCTGATCCGAGGTTCACGTCGTCCTTGCCGACGCCCGCCGCTGAAGACGCGGGCGACCGGGCCAAGCCTGGCCGAAGCGTGAATGGGCGATCTTACCTACCGGGACAGGGCTCTAAATCGGCATCCCCACTTCCGCCTGCGCCGGCCGGCCGTCCGGCATGACGTGGCGGTGCCTGTCGAGGCGCATCGTCATTCGCTTCATCAGGCGGCGGGCGCCGGGGTCGAAGGGCGTGCGCCGGTGCATCGTAAAGCCGTTGTCCCAGACGACGAGGTCTCCGACCTGCCATTGATGGGCATAGACGAACTCGTCGCGGGTCGCGGCGGCGTAGATCTCGTCGAGGAGGGCGAGGCCGCCAGCCGCGTCCATGTAGTCGATGCCGGTCGTCGTCGTCGAGTCGAGATAGAGCGAGCGGTCGCCGGTTTCCGGGTGAGCGCGAACGAGGGCGTGGGTGACGGCGGGCGTCTGGCGCTTGGCCTCGTCCGAGATGTTCTGGTCGCTTTCGCGGCCGTAGCCGGCGAGGCGCTTTTCGTAGTCGAAGACGCCGCGCTTGCCGGTGACCTGGGAACGGAGGTTGCGCGGCAACTTGGCGTAGGCGGCACGGAGGTCGAGCCAGAAGGTCTCGCCCCCCGCCGGCGGCAATTCGATCGCGTGGAGCGCCGCGCCCGTCGCCGGCTCGACCATGTAGGACTGGTCGGAATGCCATTCGAGCTCGCCGTCGCCGAGCCCGCCGATCGCACGGCCGAGACCGTCTTTCAGGTTGGAAAGCACCGTGACCTCGGGCGCGGTCGGCGATGCCCAGTCGGAGCGGACCGTCAATTCCAAAGTGCCGAGAAGCCCGCAGAACGCCGACAACTCCGCCTCGCTCAGCACCTGGCGGCGGAAGACGAGGACGCCGAAATTGGCATAGAGCTTGCGCAATTCGGCGACCGTCGCCTCGTCGAGGGGTTCCCACAGGCGCAGCCCGATCACCTCTCGCGCCAGGGTCGGATGGAGCTCTCGCGTTTCAAGCATCGTTGCGTCCTCGATCGCCTGCGATGATGATCCACGCCCCGGCCGGCGAGGCAAGCGCGATGAACCACGACACCTATCCCGACGCCTATCTGCGGCACATCCTCGAAGACACTCGGGTGATCGCCATGGTTGGCGCGAGCCCCCGCTCCTATCGCCCGAGCCACGGCGTCATGCGCTTTCTGCAGGCGCGCGGCTATCGCGTGATCCCGGTCAACCCGTTCGCCGCCGGTGGCGAGATCCTGGGCGAACGTTGCGTGTCGAGCCTCGCCGAGATCGAAGAGCCGATCGACATGGTCGACATCTTCCGCCATGCCGACGTCGCCGGCGGCGCGGTCGACCAGGCGATTGCGGCCAAGGCGAAATTCGTATGGATGCAGCTCGGCGTCGTCGATGCCGATGCCGCCTCACGGGCGGAGGCGGCCGGGATCGCGGTGGTGATGAACCGCTGCCCGGCGATCGAGATTCCCCGGCTCGGAATATAAACTCCGGCGAAAATTCAGTACCTCGGCCGGGCTTGGCCCAGGCACCCGCCGCGTGCCTCGGGAACGGGTCCAGCGTCCGTCACATGCAAGGTGGCGTTGGTGCCCGGGCCAAGCCCGGGCAAGTGGTATGGGGACGCTTATCCCATCCCAGGACCCGCTTATCAGCGCCCCTCCAGGCACGGGCGGATGCGGCGGTTGCCGGCGACCGTCGCGAACAGCATCGGCTGGAACGGCGCCGTGCCTTCGCGCAGCGCGATCGCCTGGGTCAGCATGAACTGGCTGACGTCGCGGAACGGCGACAGCGGCGTGCGGCCGATCGGGTGCCAGCCGACATCCTCGAGCTCGTAGCTCGACGCCGGGTCGCCGATCACGTGCTCGGCCTCGGCGACGAAAAAGCGGGTGTTGAAGCGGCGGAACACCCTGCTCGGCGTGATCGCGCGGCCGATATAGGTGAGGAGCCCGAGATCGGCGACGACGCCCTTTGCGGCATAGGCACGCTGGGGCTCGGTGACGCCGGGGGTCGGCGCCGCAGCCTTGCTGCCGACGAGAACGCCGACTTCCTCCCAGGTCTCCCTCAGCGCGGCGCGGGCGCAGCGCCGCAGACGAGGGCTCAGAGTTTCGGTCCGCAGCTCGCCGGGCCACACGCGATTGTCGACGGGATCGACCGAGCCGCCCGGGAAGACCCAGACGCCGGGCATGAAGCGCACAGTCTGAGGGCGCCGCCCGGCAAGAAGCTCCAGGTTCTCGCCCTTGCCGCGCACCAGCAACAGCGAGGCGGCGTCGCGGGCGCGGACGACGGGCGGCTTGGCGGCAACAGGTTCTGCAGCATCATTCATGTCGCGCGATGTATCCCATAATAGCTCGGGTCGAAGCCTTCCCCCCTTGATGGGGGACGGTGTGGGTAGAGGTGATGGCCGGGACGGGACGATCACTGCAGAGATCACCCCCTCCCTGCCCTCCCCCATGATGGGGGAGGGTCAATTAGACTTCGCAGCCCGGCTCGGCGACGGCGGCGGACCACGGCGACATTGCGTCGGTGATGCCGAGGTTGATGCCGTCATCGCCGCGCAAGATCAGGTTCGGGCAGGCGAATTGCTGCGGCCAGACCGTGTGCTCGACCGGGCTCCCGCCATGGGCGCCGAGTTTTTCCTGGATAGCCGCCGGCAGGCGATCGTCAAAATCGATGCCGCTCTCGCCGCGCACATCGACGCGCGGATGGTGCGCGGCTTCTTCCGGCGTCATCCCGAAATCGACGATGAAGCTCGCCATCTGCGTCACCGCGCCGACGATGCGTCGGCCGCCGGAGGCGCCGGCGCCGAACCACGGCCTGCCGTCGCGAGCGACGACCAGTGGGCACATATTGGTCAGCGCACGCTTCCCCGGCGCCATCGAGTTCGCCGCGCCGGGGCGCGGGTCGAACCACATGATGCCGTTGTTCATCAGGATCCCGGTCTGCGGCAGCACATAGCGGCTGCCAAAGCTCGACAACAGCGTCGTCGTCAGCGCTGCGACGCCGCCGTCCTTGTCGGTCGCGGTGATGTGCGTCGTACAGGTGAGGCCGGTGCCCTCGGCGTCGCCAAGCCCGGCGAGCCGAGTCTGGTAGGCCGCCTGCAGCGCCCCCGTGAGTGCGAGGTAAAAGGCCGCATCGGGCTTTTTGCCAAAGCTGTGCTTCGACAGGCGGCCGACGATATCGGCCATCGTCGGCGCCGCGCTGAGACCGCGCGCGGCCTGGAAATTCGTCGCGCGATAGGCGATGTCGAGCGCCGGGACGATCCGGGCCTGGCACGCGGCAAGGTCGTCGAGCGCGAGGACGCCGCCGCCGGCTTTTGTGTCGGCGGCGATCATTCGGGCGATATCGCCGGTGTAGAAATCCTCCGGTCCGGCCTCGGCGAGGCGCGCGAGCGTGTCGGCGAGCTTGCCCATCGGCAGGTTCGATGGAGTGCTCGTCGGCGGCGTGACCGGAGGCAGCCCGTCGCGGAGATAGATGCGGCGGCTTTCGTCGTAAAGGCGCAATTCGGCGGCGCCGGTCGTGATCTTCAGCGTCGTGAACCAGTCGCAGGGCAGCCCCTCGCGCGCCACCGCCACCGCCGGGGTCACGAGATCGCGCCATTTCATCCGGCCGAACCGCTCGACCGCCGTCGCATACCCCCGCACCGCCGCAGGCACGGCAAAGCTCAAGGGGCCGTGGGCATTGCGGTCGTCCTTGACCCGCGGCCACGGGAACAGGTCGGACGAGGTCTCGCCGGTCAGCGGATAGGCGCTCGGGTCGAGCCCTTTCGGCGCAATGGGTCCGAAATCGATGACCTGCGCCGCGCTCGCGCCGGCCGGGTGCACGACCATAAAGCCGATGCCGCCGAGCCCGCTGTTCCACGGCTCGCGCACCGCCAACGCGAAGGCGGTGGCGACGACCGCGTCGACGGCGTTGCCGCCGGTGGCGAGGATCTGCGCCCCAACCTTTGCGGCCGCGCCGTTCTGGGAGGCGACGATGCCGCCGCGCGAGGCGACGCCCGGCTTGCGGATCACCCAGTTCTGGATCGCACCCATCTCAGCGGGTTTCGATCGAATCGACGCGCGTGTCGTAGAACGCGACATAGTCGGCGAGCGTCGTCATCTCGTCGTAGGGCTTCTCGTAGCCCCAGACGGCGTTGTCCGACGACTTCCCGCCGGCCTCTATCGTCCAGTACGAGGCCTGGCCCTTGAACGGGCAGTAGGTCGAATGCTCGGTCTTTTTGAGGAGCTCGAGCCGCACGTCCTTTTTCGGGAAGTAGTGCACCGGACCGTGGCCGGTCTCCTCGACGCGCAGTGTCGCGCTGCTGTCGGCGACGATCTGGCCGCCAAAGCTGACGCGGAGATGCGTCGAATCGGGATGGAGGTCGACGCGATGCTCGGGCTTGTTGGCCCAACCGGGGGCGGGATTGGCCATGATCGTTTCCTCCTCTGCTATTTCTCCGATGCCGGGAGACCCTTGGGGTCGACCGCACGGCCGGCGCCCTGATGGCAATCGAACGAGTGTACGCAGTTGTCATAGAACGACGAGCCCTGCAGCGGGCCGCATTCCTTGGCGATCCGGGTCGCCCGGAATTTCGGGTTGGTGCAGAGAAGCTGCTCGTACTGGGCACTCTCGCGCACATTTTGCTGCGCCTCGCCCTGCGGCTGCTGCGCGAGCGCCGGCGCGGCGAGGCCCAACCCCCAAACAATCCCCACGGCGAAAACCCCGGCCCACATCGATCCCATCCCCTTCCCCTTCATCCGACCATCGTCAGCCCACCGCTGACGCTCAGCACTTGGCCCGTAATGTAGTCCGATCGGCGGCCGAGGAAAAACATCACCGCCTCGGCGATCTCCTCGGGCTGGGCGATGCGGCGGAACGGGATCGCCCGGGTGAGGGCCTCGCGCATGCGTTCGGGCTGGCGGTTGAAGAGCGGCGTGTCGGTCGGGCCGGGACAGACGCAGTTGACATTGATGCGATAGCGCGCAAGCTCGCGGGCGAGCGATTTCGTAAAGGCGATGATGCCGCCCTTGGCCGCGGCATAGATCGTCTCGCCGGTGCTGCCGACGCGGCCGGCGTCGCTCGAGATGTTGACGATCTTGCCCTCCATCGCGGCGACCATCGGATCGAGCAGCGCGCGGGTCAGGCGGAGCGGCCCGGCGAGATTGATCGACAGCACCTGGTCGACCATCTCCGGCGGGTTTTGCAGGAACGGCTCGATCCGGTCCCAGCCCGCCGCGTTGACGAGCCCGTCGACCCGCCCGGCTTGGGCATGAACCGCATTCGCGAACCCCATGACCGAGGCCGGATCGCCGAGGTCAAGCGGCAGGTAATCGAGCTTGAGCCCCGCGGCCGACGCCTCGCCGGCGACCTTTTCCCCGCCCGCCTTGTCGAGGTCGCCGACAAAGACATGCGCCCCCTCGCGCGCCAGCAGCAACGCCGTGGCCCGGCCGATCCCCGAGGCGCCGCCGGTCAGGACGATCGTGCGATCCTGCATTTCCATCAAACCGGTCTCCTACTTTTTCCCTCTCCCCCTAATGGGCGGAGAGGCGAGATTTTTATGCAGCGATCGGTCGCCATCACCGCGACGGATAGTGGGTGGTCAGCGACTGGCCGCCGGCCTCGACCGGGTCGGCGTCGATCAGGATGAAGGCGAAGGTGCAGGGCTCGCTGCCGTTGTTGACCCAAGCATGCATCGTGCCGCGCTGGACGACGATGTTTCCGGCCGTCATGTGCACGGTCTTGCCATCGTCGAGCTCGAGGTCGCATTCGCCCTTGAGCAGGATCGCGTAGTCGACGGTCTCGGTGCGGTGCATGAATTTCGGCGCGCCGGGGGCGAATTCGGTGACACGGATCACGCTGCCCTGCCCGCTCCCGACATAGTTGTAGCGCTTGACGAACCCGGCCCGCTGCGCGTCGCCGGCGGCCCCTTCCGAATTGTCGACCGGCATCTCGTCGGTCGACCAAATCTCGCAGCGCGAAATATAAGGGCGGGTCGGGCTCATCTGCCCCGGCATTGTCTCGTCGCTGGCGACGACGGCTTTGCCGTCCGCATCATGCCCGGTCACGATCCGCCGCACGCTGAGCGCCATGTCGTCCCTCCCGTCCCTTCGGAGGCGCGAGGTTAGCGCAGACCCGAGCGGGGACGCTAGGACCGCTCCGGACCGTTCATTGCGCCGCCCGGATCGTCCCAGCCTGCCAGCCGTTGCCGAGCGCCGTGTCGACGAGCGCCTGCCCGAGCCGATGCACCGGCATGTCGATCCGGCGCGGCGAGCCGCCGTTGCCGGGCCAGATCACATAGTCGCTGTGCAGATCGGTAAAGCCGAAATGCGCGAACGCGCGCGGCAGGCTGGGCAGATGGTCGCCGTAAAGGACCAGGACCGCATCCGGATGGCGGCTTCGGAGACCATCCATCAGGATCCGCAGCATCTCGTCGCAGCGCCGGAGCCCGTCGAGATAGCCGAACAGCGCCGTCATCTGCGGCACGACGGCGGGGTCGAGCTGGTCGGCGATCGTCTGGTCCAGTCTGGCGTGCAGCCAGGGTCCGTGATTGCCCATCGTGATCAGGAACAGAAAAGTCTCCGGCCCCTCTTCGTCGAGCACCTGCAAGGCCTGGCGGGCAAGATCGGGGTCGGTCTGGTAGGGCGGCTTCTTGGTGCCGCCGAGTTCCTTGTGCGCCAGAAACCGTTCGAACCCGAGCGCCGGCATCACCAAGTCGCGGCGAAAGAAGCGCCGGTCGAACGGATGAAGGCAGACGGTGTGGTAGCCGGCATGGCGCAGCCGCCAGACATGCGAGGCGATCGGCACCCGCGCGAGCTGGTAGTACGGATTGAAGCGGTCGTAACCGAGTTGCGCCTCCGGGAGGCCGGTCAGGAACGCGAACTCCGCCCGCATCGTGTTCGCGCCCCAGCCCGGGACGATCAGGCCGCCATAGATCGCCGCCGAGCCGCAGCACTCGGAAAAAGCCGACAGAACCGATCGCGGCACCAGCGGCGACAGCCGCCGCGCGTCGAAAAACGATTCGCACTGCACGGCGACGATCGGCGACCTGCGGGTCCCGCGCGAGACGAACGGCGCCGCCACCGGGGTCAGCGCCTGCCGCCGCCCGGCACGTTCGGCCCGGGCGATGGCGCAATGCGCGAGGAGCATCGTGAACGGCCCGAGCGCCGCGGCGTCGGTCGCGGGGTCGCGGCCAAGGTCGAGTCGGCGGAATGCCTCGGCGATGCGCGCCAGGAACGGTGGGTTGCCGAGCCGCCAATAGACGATCCCGACCGCCGCCGCGGCACCGAATCCCCACAGCGGCTGCGGATTCCAGACCGGCGGCAGGAACACCAGCATCCCGACCCCGGTCGCGAGGATGGCGATCGTGCCGCCAATGACGAGCCCCGGCCCGGCGAAAGGAAGGTAGAGATGCGGATGGGTAAAAACCTGCGGCAGTTCGGACATCGCCTGGAACACGACGGGCTCGCGCAGCGTGTCGCGCATCGCCTGATCGGCGACCGCGAACCCGAGAGCGAGAGCGACGACGACAAACCCGCCGAAGATCGGCCGCCCGGTGATCACCGCGAGCAGCACGGCGACGATCGCGAACGGCGCCAGATCGAGCCACAGCGCCGCACCCAGCCGGAACCGCGCGCCGGCCTGGCGCCGCGGAATCACCCAGGCCGCGACGAGGAGCGCCAGCGCCCCGATAGTCTGCAACAAACCAAAACTCACTCCCGCCCCTTTCGTCCGACTCCCACCAATGCCGGCGAACGTGCGAACCGTCCGGCGCACCACCGCGCCGCTGCTCCCTGCATTCTACGTGCCCAAACCAGCAAACCTGCCCGCCACGCTTCCGGGTGGTCGAGCCGCTCGATGATCGTCTCCGGCCCGCATGGTAGCCGCGTAACCGGATCGAGATAACGGGGATACACGATCAGCGCCCCCGCGACCAGCTCTTCAAGTTCAAGTTGTCGGCACCGATTAACCACAACCCGGTCATCGGTGAGCCCCCACCCGGCATACCACGGGCGGCCGTAAACGACGACCCGCCTTCCACGCAACAGCGTCTCGAAGCCGGCGAGCGAGGTTAGTGTGTGGAGCTCGTCGATCTCGCCCAGAAGCGCCGCGGTCGCCGCATCCGTGACGATGCGGTCGGCAAAGCGCAGCGCGTCGGGCTCGGCGACGGCACCCTTGCGATGCCCGGCGAGCACGTCTGGATGCGGCTTGTAGACGATGAATCCGTCGGGCGCCGCCGCCCGCGCCTCGGCCAGAAGCGTCAGGTTGTCACGAATGCCGCCGCCGCCGAGGACGACCGACAGATCGTCCTCGACCTGTCCTGGGACCAGAATTCGCCGCCGGCCGGGCGGCCAATCGATCGGCTGCGCGGGGACGCCGAGATTGTATTTGGTGACCCCGCGCTGGACGAGCTGGTCCGCCAGGGTCCGGGCCCGCGCCAGCAGCGCCGAATCGAACGCAGTCTCGCGCAGGATGGTTTCGAGATCGCTCTGGATGCTCGGATCGAAGTACATCCCGCGCCGGTCGAGCACGAGCGAAGCCGGCGGCAGGAAATCCGAGCCGAGGCCCACCGACCGGACAAACCCGTCCTCAACCCGGATCAACGGCACCCCGGCCGCCTTTGCGGCTGCCTCAAGGCCTGGCGGCATGCGCGAGGTCCAGCAGGCGATCGCCTTGCCGCGCGACGCCGCGATGGCCGCTTGCGTGGTCTTTCGAAATGCCGGGACACCGTCGCTCGAGCGCAGGAAATCAGCGACCCGCCGCCGCTTCCAGAACGACATGCCGACGCAGACGCCGATGGTGCGATTGACCCGCTCGACCCGGCGCCATTCGGCGACGATCGGCAACAGGTCCTCGAACGAGGCCGGAGCGTTGCGGAACGGATCGGTGTAACGCGTCGCGAGGAGGCAGACCGCGGCGAAAATCTCGTCGACGGTGCGCGGAAACGCCCGGCGCGGCACGGACGCCGCGTCATCTGTCAGGCCCCAGCCGGCATAAAAGGCCGGGACGTCGCAGCGCACGCGCTTCCCGGCAAGAAACGCGAGGAATGGGTCGGCCGCATCGTCGCGCCACCATTCCCCGCCCGCCTCCGAGGCGACCAGCGCCGCGCGGGCGTCGGCGGCACGACGCAGCAGGTCGGGCGTCTCCCACCCGCGCTCCGACAGGATCGGCTCGGGATCGCTCGTGACGCTGACGCGCGGGGTTCGCCCGTCGCCGCGCGGCATCGCACGGAGCACCCCGTCACGCTCGGTCCAGGCGGTCATGGCGACCAGCTTATAGGAGAATCGCAGGCCAGGGGCGACCCCGCAGATTCGCGGGAAGCCAAACCGCCGCCGGCCTGCTACCGTAGCGGAAAGGACGCAGCAGACCCGGAGGGGCGAATGGAATACGGCTTTGGCGCGCCGGTCAGCGGCAAGCTGTCGGGACCGCGCAACCTCGCCCGGATCACGACCGAGGGCGAGGCGATCGGCTACGATTACTGCACGCTCAGTGACCACGTAATCATCCCACGCGAGCTCGAAAACAAATACCCCTACTCCGACACCGGCGAATTCCCCGGCCGCGCCGGCGGCGACCGGCACGAGCAGCTCACCGCAGTCACCTTCGTCGCGGCAAAGACCTCGAAATTACGGCTGGTGACCTCGGTCATGGTCGTGCCGCACCGGCCGGCGGTGCTGACCGCAAAGATCCTCTCGACGATCGACAATCTGTCCGAGGGCCGGGTCACGCTCGGCGTCGGCGCCGGCTGGTGCCGCGAAGAGTTCGAGGCGATCGGCACCGACCCGTTCGACGAGCGCGGCGCGGTCACCGACGAATACCTCCTCGCCTGCCGCGAGCTGTGGACCAACGAGAACCCGTCGTTCGACGGCAAATACGTCAAATTCTCGAATGTGTTCTTCGAGCCGCGCCCGGTGCAGAAGCGCATCCCGATCTGGGTCGGCGGTGAAAGCGGCCCAGCGCTGCGGCGCACCGCAAAGCTCGGCGACGGCTGGTACCCGATCGGCACCAACCCGGCGTTCCGTCTCGACACGATGGCGCGGTTCCAGCACGGGATCGAGCGTCTCAACCGCCACTGCCGCGACGCCGGACGCGACCCCAAGGAGATCGCGCTCGCCTACCGCGTGACCCAGCGGGGGCCGTCGGCCCCGGAAAAGGGCGATAACGGCGACCGGCGCCTCTTCTCGGGCAGCAACGACGCGATCGTGCAGGATCTGCGCGCGTTCAAGGAGCTCGGCGTCGTCGCGGTCGATTTCAGCTTCGACGGCGCCGATGCCGGCGAAGTCATCGCCAACATGCGCCGCCTCCGCGAGGACGTGCTGGCCAAGGTTTGACTTTGATTTTTACCACAGAGGCACAGAGACACCGAGTGGCGCGAAGCGCCCAACCATATTTGTTTCACAATGAGACGGTGAGGTAGTGAGGATTTTGTTTCGTCTCACTTCCTCACCGTCTCATTTTTGGTTTTTGCCGCTTCGCGCCACTCGGTGTCTCTGTGCCTCTGTGGTGAGTCTTAGCTACAGGAGTGGGATGTGCTGAAGCTTGGATACAAGGCGTCGGCTGAGCAGTTCGGGCCGACCCCGCTGTTGGATTTTTCGTGCCTCGCCGAGGAGGTCGGGTTCGACTCGATCTTTGTCAGCGACCATTTCCAGCCGTGGAAACATACAGACGGGCACGCGCCGGCGGCGCTGACCTGGCTCGGCGCGCTCGGCGCCCGGACGCGCAAGGCGGTGATCGGCACCAGCGTCCTGACCCCGACCTTCCGCTATCACCCCTCGGTCGTAGCGCAGGCGTTCGGGACGCTCGGCTCGATGTTCCCCGGCCGGGTCGTGCTCGGCGTCGGCACCGGCGAGTCGCTGAACGAGGTGCCGTCGAGCGGCATCGCCTGGCCGGGCGCCAAGGAGCGGCGCGACCGGCTGCGCGAGGCGATCCACCTGATGAACAAGCTGTGGACCGAGGACCGGGTTACCTGGACCGGCAATTTCTACAAGACCGAGAGCGCGACGATCTACGACAAGCCGAAGAATAAGGTGCCGATCTGGGTCGCCGCCTCGGGCCCGCTCGCCGCGCAGATGGCCGGGCAGATCGCCGATGGGTTCATCGTCACGAGCGGCAAAGCCCCGACGCTTTATACGGAGCTCAGCGGCAAGGCCGGCGAAGGACTGCAGCGCTCGGGGCGCAATGAGAGCGCGCTCGAAAAGATGATCGAGGTCAAGGTCTCGTTCGACACCGATGCGAACGAAGCCAAGGAATTGACCCGCCACTGGGCCGCCCTTGCCCTCTCGCCCGAGGAGAAGGTCGGCGTCGAGGACCCGGTCGAGATGGAACGCCTCGCCGACGCCCTGCCGCTCGACCGCGCCGCCAGCCGCTGGATCGTGTCGAGCGACCCCGAGGAGCAGGTCGAGCGTATCCGCCCCTATGTCGAGCTCGGCTTTACCCATCTCGTATTCCACGCGCCCGGTCCCGATCAGGCGCGGTTCCTGAAGTTGTACGCGGAGCGGGTGCTGCCGCTGCTGCGCAAAGCCTTCGGGTAGAACGAGGCCGCCATTGCGGGGAGCGGAGCGACGGGGCAATCTCGGGCGGAGCAGACCCCTGCGGCGCAAGATTGCCGCGTCGCCTTCGGCTCCTCGCAATGACGGAGTGACATGGCAGACCACATCCAAATCATCGGCCTCAAAGGCATTCCGGTCGTCAAGCCGGGGGACGACCTCGGCGCGCTGACGGTTGCGGCGCTCGTCGAGACCGGGCTGCACCCGGAGCACGGCGACGTGCTCGTGGTGGCGCAGAAGATCGTGTCGAAATCCGAGAACCGGTTCGTCGACGTTTCCACCGTGACGCCGTCGGCCGAGGCGATCCAGCTCGCTACGGAGACGCAGAAGGATGCGCGGTTCGTCGAGGTGGTCCTGTCGGAATCGAAGCGGATCGTGCGGCACCGGGAAAACCTGATCATCGCCGAACATCGCCTCGGCTTTGTGATGGCGAATGCGGGGATCGACCATTCCAACGTCGCACCGGGCGACGGTACCGAGCGCGTATTGCTGCTGCCGGTCGACCCCGATCGCTCGGCGACGATCCTCCGCGACCAGCTCATCGAATCCTACAGGGTACCGATCGCGGTCATCATCAGCGACAGCTTTGGCCGGCCGTGGCGGCGCGGGACGGTCGGAGTGGCGATCGGCGCGGCGGGGCTGCCGGCGGCGATCGATTGGCGCGGGCACGCCGACATGTTCGGCCGCACGCTCGAGGTCACCGAGACCGGGTTTGCCGACGAGATCGCCGCTGCCGCCTCCCTGGTGATGGGTCAGGCGGCCGAGGCGATCCCGATCGCGCTCGTCCGCGGCCTCTCGTGGACTGCGCCCGAATGCCCGGCCGCCGATCTCGTCCGCCCGCCGGAGCACGACCTCTTCCGATGATCAGCCGCATCAGGGTCAGAAGCAGCGGTCCGGTACTGGCGCTTTCGGGCGGGGTCGGCGGGGCTAAGCTGGCGCTCGGGCTTTACCGCATCCTGCCGCGCGACACGCTGACGGTCGTCGCCAATACCGGCGACGACTTCACCCATCTCGGCCTGTCGGTGTCTCCCGACATCGACACGCTGCTCTACACCCTGTCGGGCCTCGCCAACGAGGAGCAAGGCTGGGGCCGGCGCGACGAGACCTGGACCTTCATGGCCGCGCTCGAACGGCTTGGCGGCGAGACCTGGTTCCGGCTCGGCGACGGCGATCTCGCGACCCATGTCGAGCGCACCCGCCGCCTCGCGGCCGGCGAAAGCCTGACGGCGATCACCGACGATTTCGCCCGCCGGCTCGGCATCGCCGCGCGCATCCTGCCGATGAGCGGGGAGCGGGTGCGCACCCGCATCCAATCGGCGAACGGCTGGCTCGATTTCCAGGATTATTTCGTGCGGCTCCATTGCGAGCCCATCGTGCGCCAGATCACCTTTGCCGGCGCCGCGGACGCGACCCCGCACGGCGACGCGATCGCCCTCCTCCGCGACCCGGCGCTTCGGCTCGTCGTGATCTGCCCGTCGAACCCGTTCATCAGCATCGACCCGATCCTGTCGCTGCCCGGGATGCGCGCGGCGCTGCGCGACTGCCCGGCGCCGGTCGTCGCCGTGTCGCCGATCATCGGCGGCAAGGCGGTCAAGGGGCCGACCGCGAAGATGATGGAGGAACTGGGCCTGCCGGTCGACGCCGCCTCGGTTGCGCGGCATTACGGCAACCTGGTCGATGTCTATGTCGCCGACGACGAGGATGCCGACGCGGTGGCGGGGCTCGGCATGCCGGTGGTGCTGACGCGCACGCTGATGACCACCCTCGCCGACCGCGAGGCCCTCGCCCGAACCGTGCTCGCCGCACCGGACCGGATCCCGACGTGAACGGCATCTGGGCCGTCGTTCCGATCAAGGACACCACGGTCGCCAAACAGCGCCTCATCGAGGCCGCGCCGGCCGAATTCCGCCGGAAACTGGCACTGGCGATGGCCGAGGACGTTCTCGCGGCGCTCGCCGAGGCGAAAAGACTGACAGGAATCATAGTCGTGACGGTCGACCCCGACGCCACCGCCCTTGCCCAACGCTACAGCGCACGGGTTTGGGACCACGGCGCGCTCGACGGCCATACCGGCGCGGTGACGGCGGCCGGCCGGCGCCTCGTCGCCGAGGGCGCGGACGGGATGCTGACGGTGCCCGGCGACATCCCGACGATCACCGCGGCGGAGGTCGATGCGGTGGTGGCCGCCCACCTCACTGCCCCGTCTTTCACCATCGTGCCGGCGCATGACGAGCTCGGGTCGAACGCGATCCTGATGTCGCCGCCGGATGCGGTGCCGCTGCGTTTCGGCGACAACAGCTACTTCCCGCATCTCGCGGCGGCCGAGGCCTGCGGCATCAAGCCCACGGTGCTGCGCCTGCCCGGGATCGCGTTCGATATCGACAATCCCGTCGACCTCGCCCATTTTTCGCAGCTTGGATCGCAGACGCGGGCAGGACGGCTGCTCGCCGGAGGGTTGGGCTAGTGGACATTCTGACACGCGCGGAAGACGGCCATACGCTTTCAGCCAACGAGGCGCTGGGGCTCGCGGAGTGCAGCGACCTCGCCGCTATGATGCGCACCGCCGCGGCGGTGCGGGACCGGGCGCACGGGCCGCTGATCTCCTACTCCAAGAAGGTCTTCATCCCGCTGACGCAGCTCTGCCGCGACGTCTGCCACTATTGCACCTTCGCCCACGCACCGCGCAAAGGCGAAGCCGCTTATCTGTCGCCCGCTGAGGTCCTCGCGATCGCCAAGGCCGGTGCCGCGGCGGGATGCAAGGAGGCCCTCTTCACTCTCGGCGACAAGCCGGAACTGCGCTACCGCGCGTCGCGCGAGGCGCTGGCGGCGCTCGGGTACGAGACGACGCTCGACTACCTCGCCGCGATGGCGGCGCTGGTGCTGAAGGAAACGGGGCTCCTGCCGCACCTCAACCCCGGGCTGATGACCGCCGACGACCTCGCGAGACTGCGCAAGGTCTCGGTGTCGATGGGGATCATGCTGGAATCGAGCGCGGAGCGGCTGTCGAAAAAGGGCGGCCCGCATTTCGGCTCACCCGACAAGGCCCCGGCGCGTCGGCTCGACTGCATCGACCTCGCCGGCGCGGCGCAGGTGCCGTTCACCACCGGGATCCTGATCGGCATCGGCGAGACGCGGCGCGAGCGGATCGAGGCGATGCTGGCGCTCCGCGACCTCCACGACAGGCACGGTCACATCCAGGAGATCATCGTCCAGAATTTCCGCGCGAAACCCGACACCAGGATGGCCGACGCGCCGGAACCCGACCAGGACGACCACCTCTGGACGATCGCGGCCGCCCGCCTCGTCTTTGGCGGCGCCATGAACATCCAGGCCCCTCCCAATTTGATGCCCGACGCGCTCGAGGCGATGGTCGATGCCGGGATCAACGATTGGGGCGGCGTCTCGCCGGTAACCCCCGACCACGTCAACCCCGAGGCCCCGTGGCCGGCGATCGAGCGCCTCGCCGAGCGCACCGCCAAGGCCGGCAAGATCCTCGTCGAGCGCACCGCGATCTATCCCACCTATGCGCTCGACATGCCGCGCTGGCTCGAGCCCAAGCTCTACACACCGACCTTGCGCCACATCGATGCGCAGGGCTTCGCACGGCCGGATGGCTGGATCGCCGGGATGGGCACGCCGGCGCCGGCGATGCACAGCTATCCCCGCTCGCCCGAGGCCCTCAGGCCCGTGGCGGGGATCCTCGACAGCGCCTGGGCCGGCGAGACGCTGGCGGAGGCCGAGATCGTCCGGCTATTCGAGGCGCGCGGCGACGAGTTCGACCTCGTCTGCGCCACCGCCGACCGGCTCCGGCAGAAGATGAACGGCGACACTGTCAGCTATGTCGTCACCCGCAACATCAACTACACCAATGTCTGCTATTTCCGCTGCCAGTTCTGCGCCTTTTCGAAGGGCAAGCTCAGCGAAAACCTGCGCGGGCGGCCCTACAACCTCGACATGCCCGAGATCCAGCGGCGCTGCGAAGAGGCATGGGAGCGCGGGGCGAGCGAGGTGTGTCTCCAGGGCGGCATTCACCCCGAATATACCGGCGCCACCTATCTCGGCGTCTGCCGCGCCATCAAGGAAGTGACGCCGCGGATGCACATCCACGCGTTCTCGCCCCTCGAAGTGTGGCAGGGGGCGAAGACGGTAGGCCGCACCCTCCACGATTTCCTGACCGAATTGCGCGCGGCGGGCCTCAGCTCCCTCCCCGGCACCGCCGCCGAAATCCTCGACGACGAGGTCCGGGCGATCATCTGCCCGGACAAGGTCAAGACTGCCGAATGGCTCGAGGTCATGGAGGCGGCGCACGGCGTCGGGCTCAAGAGCACCTCGACCATCATGTTCGGCCATGTGGACGGCTACCGGCATTGGGCGCGGCACCTGCTGCGGCTGCGCGGGCTCGCGGCGAAGACCGGCGGGTTCACCGAATTCGTGCCGCTCCCCTTCGTGCCGATGGAGACGCCGATCTCGCTGAAGGGCCGCTCGCGCCTCGGCCCGACCTATCGCGAGGCGATCCTGATCCACGCCGTCGGCCGCCTCGCGCTCAACCCGGTGATCCCGAACATCCAGGCGAGCTGGGTCAAGATGGGCCCGGAAGGTGCCGCCGCCTGCCTCAACGCCGGGTGCAACGACATGGGCGGGACGCTGATGAACGAAAGCATCTCCCGCGCCGCCGGCGCCGCCTTCGGCCAGGAAATGCCGCCCGAGGCGATGGAAGACCTGATCCGTTCCCTCGGCCGCACACCGCGCCAGCGCAACACCCTCTATGGCGACGCTTCGCCCGATCGCAGAGCCGCCTCCTTCGACGCGCCGCCGTTGGAAGAGCCGGTGAACACGCCCGCAAGGAAATACGACCGGGCGGCGGCGGAATAGGCAGCCGGGTGAAGCCGCCACCCTTTCCCTCCCCGCAAGCGGGGGAAGGTTGGGATGGGGTGTCGGTGCGGCCTAATCCATCCACGCATCCTCGAAGCGCCAGCCGTTGAAGATGCTGTTGACCATCGTCGTGATCCCGTGCACGCGCGGGTAGTGGCAGGTGGCGAGGTTGTAGCGATAGATGATCGGGCGGGCGCCGTCTTCGGTGAGAACCTTGTCGATGTCCCAGACCAGCTTCTTGCGCTTCTCCTGGTCGGCTTCCTCGGATTGCTCGACGAATTTCTTCTCCAGGTCCCTGTTGCAGTAGTTCGTGTAGTTGCGTTCGGAGCCGCAGGCGTAGTGTTCGAAGAAATAGGCATCGGGGTCGTCGACGCCGCTGCCGGTCAGGTTACCGGCGACCGTGTAATCCTTGCGGGCGATGCGCGGGAACCAGTTGGCGGTCTCGACGACCTCCAACTCGCCGTCGATATAAATCTCCTTTAGCTGGTCGATCAGGATCAGCGACGGGTCGCGGTACTGCGCGATGTTGCGGGTCTGAACCTTGATCGCCAGACGCTTGTCGGGCCCATAGCCGTGCTTCTCCATCAGCTTGCGGGCTTCGGCGCGGCTCTTCGCGACGTCGGGGTCATAACCCGGCATGGTCTGCAAGATATCAATCGGCAGCCCCCATAGCCCGGCCGGCGGCGACTGCATTGCGCCGCCGATCTGTCCCTGTCCCTCGGAGATGATGTCGAGAAACGCCTTGCGGTCGATCGTCAGCATCATCGCCTGGCGGATGTCGGGGTCGTTGAACGGCGGGTTGTCGCGGTTCACCAAGAGATTCATCGACACCATCGTCGGGTCGATCTCGCAGATCGCCGTCGGCGCCTGGGCCTTGATGTCGTGGGTCATCTGCACGGTGACCTCGTAAGGAAAGGTCATGTCGAACTTGCCGGCGATAAAGGCGAGGCTCTGCGTCGCCCGGTTCGGCACGATGTCCCATTCGATCCCGTCGAGATAGGGCCGTCCCGGCTTCCAATATTCGGTGTTCTTGGTGAGCTTGATGTATTCGTTAGGTTTGTATTCGACGAATTTGAACGGGCCTGTGCCGATGGGATGGATGCGCATCTGTGCCGGTGAGACGTGGCATGGGTAGACCGGCGAGTCGCCCGAGGCGAGCAGCATCAGAAAGGCCGGCTGCGGCCGCTTCAGCTTGAAGGTAACCGCGTAGTCGCCGTCGATGACGACCTCGGCGAGGTTGTCGTACCAGGTCTTGCGCGGATTCAGGCGGAACTTCTGCTCGGATTTGCCGGCGAGCATATCCCAGGTGCACTTGACGTCCTCGGCCGTGAACGGTTTCCCGTCGTGCCATTTGACGCCCCGGTGCAGGGTAAAGCTGATCTGAGTGTGATCGGGGTTCCACTGCCAGCGGTCGGCCAGTTCAGGCTGGATGAATTCCGGCCGGTTCTGCTTTTCGTGCTGATTGAAGATCACCAGGTTGTTGTAGAGCGCCATCGCCGGCGCGATCGCCGAGACCGTCGCCTCCTCGTGGGTCGACAGGCTCGCCGGGCTGTCGCGGTGATAGAGATTGAGGATACCGCCGGTCTTCTGAGCCATGGCGGGGGCCGGAACTACGGCGGAAAGCGCGCAACTAAAGATGAGCGCGCGAGCGCTGAATGACATGATGCCTCCCCTTGGATCGAAACAGGGAGGGCCGCATCCCCACCTTGTGGCGGGGTTAGCGGCCTTCCCTCAGCAAAACAGTGTTACAGCACGGCGCGGGCGACCTCCTCCCACTCGGCGGCGAGCGTGGCGGACGATGGGGTCTTGCCGGCGCGGCGGTACCAGCCGGCGGCATTGTGCTCGTCGCCCTCGACGCGATGCAGGTAGGCATGGGCCCAGGCACCCTTTTCGTCGGCCTGGTCCTGGGCGCAGCGGTGCCCGCGATGCCAGTCGCCCTTGGCCTGCCACCATAGCGCCTGCGCGGCGCCACCGACGCCGGCCGGCGGCGAAGCGCCGGCGAGCGAGGCCTTGAAGGTTTCATAGTTCATAGCCGTCTCCATCGGGGGTTGGGGAAGCATAATCCTTACGCGAGACTTACGCCAGCATACGGTCGAGCCGGTCGCGCAGTCGGTAGTATCCGCCAATCATCGGCAAGAACCAGGGGTTGCCCGAGTAGAGTGCGTGCGCCGGGAAATCCTCGCTGTCGAAAGCGCACGGCGCATTCGACACACGGGCGATCTTGCGGGCGACCTGGTGCCCCAGATAGGTCATCATCGCGACCCCGCTGCCGTTGCAGCCGAGTGCGTAGTGCATCCCCGAATCCTCGCCCATATGCGGCAGCGCATCGAGCGTAAACGCCGTGTTGCCGGTCCAGCCATGCGTGATGCGGATGCCGCGAAGCTGCGGAAAGCGGTCGGTCATGTAACCGTGGAGGACACTGGCGGTGAGCCGCGCGTCGACCTCGGTGAACCGGGCGCGGCCGCCGAAGACCATGCGCGTACCGTCCGGCGACATCCGGTAATAGGTCAGGACGCGCTTGGTGTCGCCGAGGGTGCGGCCTTTGGGGATGAGGCTTTGCGCGAGGTCCGGCGGCAACTCCTCGGTGGCGATGATGTGGCTCGCGATCGGGACGACGCGGCGCTTGAGGGTCGGGGTCAGGTCACCGGTGTAGCCGTTGGTGGCGATGACGACATCGCCGGCTTCGATCGCGCCGCGGCTCGTCGCGACACGCCAGCCCG
>DASXFE010000042.1:0-24059 GCA_036489765.1 Allostellaceae bacterium
CTGCCGTTCGCGATCTGGCTGATGGTCTCGTATTTCGAGGAGATCCCGCGCGAGATGGAGGAGGCGGCGCTGATCGATCGCGCCAGCCGCCTCAAGGCGCTGTGGCACGTGATCCTGCCGCAGGTGCGCGGCGGCATCTCGGTGACGGTGGTGTTCGTGTTCCTCAACGCCTGGAACGAGTTCCTCTTCGCGGTCGTGCTCGGCGGGCGCAACGTGCGGCCGGTGACGGTGGGGATGTTCAACTTCATCTCGCTCGAGCAGACGCAATGGGGCCGCGTCTCCGCCGCTGCGCTGATCGCGATGGCCCCGGTGATCCTGCTCGGCCTTTTGGCGCAGCGGCACATCGTCAAGGGGCTGACGCTCGGCGCGGTCAAGGGAACGGGGCGGCAATGACCGGGCCGACGACCACCGGCCGCGTCGTCCTCGCCGGCATCGGCAAGCGGTTCGGCGATTTCGCGGCGCTCGAAAACATCGATCTCGCGATCGAGCCCGGCGAGTTCTTCTCGCTGCTCGGCCCCTCGGGCTCGGGCAAGACCACGACCCTGCGCATCATCGCGGGGCTCGAAACGCCCGACGGCGGCACCGTGTCGCTCGACGGCCGCGACATCACCCACCTGTCGCCCGGCGGGCGCGACGCCGCGATGGTATTTCAGAGCTACGCGCTCTACCCGCACATGAGTGTGGCGCGGAACATCGGCTTTCCGCTGCGCATGGTCGGCACCCCAAAAGCCGAGATCGACCGGCTGGTCTTGCAGGCGGCGGAGCGGGTCGACATCGCGCATCTGCTCGACCGCCGCCCCGGCCAGCTCAGCGGCGGCCAGCAGCAGCGCTGCGCGCTCGGCCGCGCGATCGTCCGCTCGCCGAAGCTCTTTCTGCTCGACGAGCCGCTCTCAAACCTCGACGCCCGGCTCCGCATGCAGACCCGGGTCGAGCTGAAGAAATTGCAGCGCACACTCGGGGTCACCGCGATCTACGTCACCCACGACCAGGAAGAGGCGATGACGCTGTCCGACCGGATGGCGATCTTCATGGCCGGCCGCATCGTCCAGGTCGGCACCCCGGAAGAGGTCTATCGCCGGCCGGTTTCGACCGCGGTCGCCGGGTTTCTCGGCAGCCCGCCGATGAACCTGATCCCGGCGACGCTCGACGGCGACCGGCTCGACTTCGCGGGGGTTTCGGTCACGCTGCCGCGCCGGGTCGAAGGATTCCGCGGCGAGGTCGTCGTCGGGGTCAGGCCCGCCGATATCGGCTTTGCCGCGGACGGCATCCCGGCGACGGTCGAGCTCGCCGAGCTCCTCGGCGACGACATGATCCTCGACCTCCGGGTCAGCGACACGCTGGTGAAGGCGCGGCTGATGCTGAACCGCCGTTTCGCCGAGGGCGAGGCGGTGCGGATCGCCTTCGTCTGGAGCCGGCTCCATTTCTTCGGCCCGGAGGGCGCGCGGCTCGACCTCGCCTATGGTGCCGGATGAAGCAGGTCGGCGCGCCGCTCGGTCACGCGGATCATGATGTCGTGCATCAGATAGGCGGCACGGCTGCGGCACCACGGCTGGCCCGATTGCGGGTCATACGCGGCGGGCATCGCGATACCTTCAGGCGCATAAGCGTCGAACCCGTACCGGCGCGAAGTCATCACCGCGCGGTAGAGATGGTCGGCAAACGCAACGACTGCGACCGGGCCCTCGGGGCCAAGGCGGGCGATCTCCTCGACGACCCCGCCGGTGCTCAGATAGACCGGCTCCGCCCGCTGGTCGCGCCCAGGATAGATCGCGGTGACCGGCCCGACGACCCGCCTGCCGATCGCCACCGCGATCTCCCACTGCGCAAAGATCGGCGCGCCCGTGGCCCGATGCAGTTCGACCGCGACCTCCGCCAGCGCCTCGTTGACCGGCCCGGGCTCGCGATTGCCGTTCTCCTGCATCCTGTTGCCGAAGGTGAAGGCGAAGATCGAGCGGATGCGCTGGGGCGCGATCGTCGGCGGCCGCCAGGCGAGCGCGTCCTCGCGCAATATCTCGGCGAGCAGTCTCGCCGTTTCCGCATCGCCCAATTCGCCGGCGAGATGCCGGGCGAGGTCATCGGCAATCGACATCCGTATCCTCCGGTCGGAGGATATCACGGGCGCGGCCGGGAGCGGCCGCCAAGGGAGGAAAGAACATGATCAGGCGGATCGGACGGCGCGAGTTGATCGGTGGGGGCGCGGCGGCGGCCTCGCTCCTGGTGTTGCCGGGCAAGGCGCCGGCGCAGGGCGGGGCGAAGCCGCTTGCCGGGGTCAACCTCAACGTCTCTTGCTGGAGCGCGGCCTATCCGAAATATCTCGCCGACTACATCCCCGAGTTCGAGAAGCAGACCGGCGCCAAGGTCACCTACGACACGCCGTCCTTCCCGGTCTACAACCAGCGCATGGATGTCGAGCTGTCGACCGGCGGTTCGACCTACGACGTGATCAACGTCACCTTCATTTATAGCGGCCGCTGGATCGGCGCCGGCTGGGTGACCCCGCTCGACGATTTCATCAAGAACCCGAAAAAGACGCCCGCCGATTGGGGCGGCGACGATTTCCTCGAAGGCGTCGCCGGCCAGCTCCGCGACAAGCAGGGGCGGCTCTGCGGCATTCCGTGGATCGCCGACATCTTCATGGCCGGCACGACGCATAACGAGATCGTCCAGAAGCTTGGCGGGATGCCCGATACGCTCGACGGGCTCGAGGCGATGCTGAAAAAGGCCGGCAAGATGCCCGAGATGGCCGGGTTCATCGCCGAGAACCATTACGGCTGGACCTTCATCTCGTTCCTGATGAGCTATGGCGGGATGGTGTTCCGCAACCCGCCCGACGATCTGACCCCGGTGCTCGACACGCCCGAGGCGATCGCCGCGGCTGATTACTACGGCAACCTCCTGCGCACTTACGGCCCCGACGGCGTGCTTTCCTATGTCTACGACCAGGTCGTGCAGATGCTCAAGCAGGGCAAGGCGCTGTATTCGACCAACAACCAGATGTTCCTCGTCCAGATGGCGGGCAAGGACAGCAAGGTCGCCGAGACCTGCGGGTTCTCGATGTTCCCGGCCGGGCCGAAGGGCCGCCGCCCGCAGGTCGCGACGCATGGCTGGGGCATCCCGGCCGGGTCGAAGCAGAAGGACGCCGCCTGGGAATTCATCAAATGGGCGATGTCGAAACAGATGACGGAGCGGATGTTCAAGGAAAAGAACTACAGCTCGGTCGCCCGCCGCTCGGTCATCGAGGGGCCGGACTTCAAGAAGGCGCTGACGCTCAATGGGTTCGACGTCGGCAAGATGTACGTCGACACGATCGAGCTGGCGGGCAAGGGCTACATGAAATACCGCACGGTCCCGGTCTATCCCCAGGTCGACCGCGAGATCGACGCGGCGATCCAGGCGATCGTCTCGCAGCAGAAGAGCGCCAAGGAGGCGATGCAGACCGCCCAGGCCAACTCGCTCGAGCAGCTCAAGCGCGCCGGCGTGAAGCTGTAGGCATGGCCGCCGGGAGCCTGTCGACCGGGTGGGAAGCCCATCGCGGCCGCGCCTTCGCGCTCGGGCTGGCGCCGGCGCTCGTGGTGCTGGCGGTGACGACCCTGGTGCCGGCGATCTATCTGATCGTCACCAGTCTAACGCCGCTCAACCCGGTCAACCCCGGTACCGCGTTCGACTTCTCGCGGCCGTGGGGCAACTACGTGTCGGCGCTGACCGACGCCCGGTTCCTCCACTCGCTGTGGGTCCAGGCGCAGCTTTCGGTGGTGACCGTGATGATGCAGCTTCTGGTCGGGCTCGGCCTCGCGTTGCTGCTCGACCTCCCGTCGCGGCTGATCGGAGCGCTGCGCACCGGGTTCCTCTTGCCGATGGTGCTGCCGCCGATCGTCGTCGCGGTGATCTGGAAGGTGCTGTTCACCCCCGATGTCAGCCCGCTCCACCACACGCTGGCGGCGATCGGGCTGCCGGTGCACTCGCTGATCACCAGCGGCGGCACGGCGCTGTGGGCGATCGCTTTTGCCGATAGCTGGGAGTGGTTTCCGTTCACGATGCTGATGCTGCTGGCGGCGCTGCAGATGGTGCCGCGCGAGCCGATCGAGGCGGCGACGATCGACGGCGCCGGCAGCCTGCAGATGTTCTGGTACGTGCGCCTTCCGTATATCCGCCAGGCGCTGGTGGTGACCGCGATCTTCCGCCTGATCGACAGCATCAAGGCGTTTCCGCTGATCTACATCCTGACCGATGGCGGCCCGGCGCGGGCGACCGAGGTGACCAACTATTTTGCGTTCGTCCAGACCTTCAATTTCTCGTATTGGGGCTATGGCAGCGCGATCGCGACCCTGATGGTCGCGGGCGCTTTGATCCTCAGCCTCGTCGTCAGCCGGCTCGGAACCGATCATGGCGTCGTTGAGCATTAGCGCGGCCGCGCCTGCGCGGAGCCGTCCCCGCCGACGCCGGGCGTGGCGCCGGGTGGCGGTGCAGGTGTTTGCGGTCCTGCTGCTGATCGTGACGCTGGCACCGCTGTTGTGGATGGTGCAGATGTCGTTCCATCCCAGCACCGATGTGTTGAGCCTCAGCCTGGTCCATCCGACGTTCGAGAACTATCGCGCGCTGTGGACAGGGCGGTTTCCGGCGTCGTTCGGCAACAGCATGATCGCGAGCTCGGTCTCGACGCTGCTGGCGCTCGTCGTCGGCGCGCCGGCGGCGTATTCGCTGTCGCGCTGGCGCTTTCGCGCCCGGCACAAGGTGGCGCTGTGGATCCTCGCGACCCGCATGGCGCCGCCGATCGCCTTTACGATCCCGTATTTCCTCGCCTATCGATATCTCCACCTGTTCGACACGGTGACGGGGCTCATCGTCATCTACCTGACCTTCAACCTGCCGCTGGTGATCTGGACGATGAGCACGTTTTTCGACAGCGTGCCGCGATCGCTCGAAGAGGCGGCGTGGACCGACGGCTGCGACGTGTGGCAGGCGTTTTTCCGGATCACCCTGCCGCTGTCGGTGCCGGGGCTGGCGGCGACGACGATCCTCTGCTTCATCCTGTCGTGGAACGACTTCTTCTTCGCCCTGATCCTGACCCGCACCAGCGCGATGACGGCACCGGTCGCGATCGTCAACTTCATGCAGTACGAGGGGTGGGAATGGGGCAAGATCGCCGCCGCCGGGACCCTCGTGATGCTCCCCGTCGTCGCCTTTACCTTTGTCGTCCGTGCCTACCTGATCCACGGCCTGATGGCCGGCGGCGTCAAGGAGTAAGGCTTAAGCGAGCGCCGCCCGCACGGCCGCCAGCCGTTCCAGCGACCCAAGCACCTTGGGCTGGTCGTTGGTCAGGTGGCGGATGAGGATGTCGGTGTATCCGAGCGGCATGAAACGGCGGAATTGTTCGGCAACCTCGTCGACCGACCCCGCGATCAGGGCTTCCGCGGGGACACCGCGATAGCCCTCGCGAACCGCCTGGTCCAGCAGGGCGCCAGCCTCCGCCGATGACTCGCCGACATAGACGTCCCGCCGCAAGACGACCGCACCGGGCGGCTTACTGTGGGCGGCGCAGCGCTCGCGATAGAGATCGGCCTGGGCGCGAGCCTCATCGAAGGTGAGGGCGGGGCTGGCGATCCAGCCTTCCGCGAGGCGCGCCGCGCGATCGATGGCCGGTGCCGCGCTCGCGCCGATCCAGACCTCGACAGGCTCGGCCGGGCGGAGCGCGAGGCTCGCTTGCGTGACCCGGAACCGCCGGGAGGCACTGACGGTTTCCCCCGCCAGCAGCCGCCGGACGATGTCGAGCGCCTCCTCGAATGCCGATGGCCGGGTCTTGAAATTGGCGCCCATCGCCGCAAACCGGTCCTCGCCCCACCCGAGCCCGCATTGCATGACGAACGGCCCCTCGGCGATCGCGGCGAGCGTCCCGATCTGCTCGGCCACCAGCACCGGGTGCCATAGCGGAAGCAGGAACAGGCAGCCGGCCGGGCGGTCCCCCCACTCGGCGAGAAGCCGGCCGAGCATCGGGGTGTTCTGGTAGTACGGGGTCGGGGAGGCATGCTGGTCGCCGATAAAGAGCGACGCGAGCCCGGCGCTTCGCGCAGCCGCCGCCCGCTTGACCATCCACCGCGCGCCCTCGCGCCCGTCCTTGATGTTCGGGTGATTGCTCGTCAACGAGATCCCAATCTTCATCGGATCATCCTTTTATCGGAGTGGAGTCCCTCAGCGCATGATCCGGCCCAATGTCGAAGGCGGTTGCCAGCGGCCCGGCTCCAGGCCGAAAGTGGCGGCGCAACGACACCCGGGGGCCGTGGTGAAGATCGTCATTCCCGACGACTATCAGGATAGTATCCACAAGCTCGAGGCGTTCAAGCTCCTCGCGGGGCACGAGGTCCTGCGGTACCGGAACCCGGCGCGCGACCCCGATGAGCTCGTCGAACGGCTCAAGGATGCCGAGTGCGTCGTCGAGATCCGGGAGCGGATCGATTTCTCCCGGGCGCTGATCGAACGGCTGCCGAAGCTCCGGCTCATCGCGCTCGTCGGCAGCCGGTCGCGGGCGATCGATTACGACGCGGCGCGGGATCACCAGGTTCTCGTCTCGCGCGGCGAGAGCGGGTCGCCCGAGGCGCCGGCCGAGCTGGCGGTGGCGCTGATGCTGGCGGCGCGGCGCAACGTCGTGATCGAGGTGCCGCGGATGCAGCGCGGCGAATGGCCGGCGACGCTTTCCTACCGTCTGCGCGGCAGCACGCTCGGCGTGTTCGGGCTCGGGCATATCGGCACGATGGTCGCCGAGGCCGGGCGCGGGCTCGGGATGAAAGTGCTCGTCTGGGGCCGCGAGCGGTCGCTCGCCGGCGCACGCGCCGCCGGGTACGAGACGGCTGCGAGCCAGGCGGAGCTGTTCGAGCGCTCCGACGTCCTGCAGCTCCTGGTCCGCCTCACGCCGGAAACGCGGGGCATCGTCACCCGCGCCGATCTCGGCCGCATGAAACCGACCTCGCTCTTCGTCAATGTCGCCCGCGCCGCGCTGATCGAGCCGGGCGCGCTCGTCGCCGCGCTCGAAGCCGGCCGGCCCGGCTTTGCGGCTGTCGATGTCTATGACCGGGAGCCGGTGATCGGCGGCGATCATCCCCTCCTCAAAATGCCCAACGTCCTGTGCACCCCGCATCTTGGCTGGGCCGAGTGGGATACGTTCGAGCTCTATTTCCGCGAATGCTTCGAGCAGATCGTCGCCTATGCCGAGGGCCGGCCGCTGCGCCTCGCCACCTAGCCGGCGACAGGCCTCGGGGGGAACCGCACCCCGCACATGGCGTTCCCCCTGCATCGGTCAATCGTGGGACGGTGCAGATGAAAACGGTTTTCCTCGCCGCTTCGGCGGCCTCGCTCCTGGCTCTCGCCGGCCCGGCCCTGGCCCAGGGCAATCCCTATGACGGCGGGATGCACTACGCACCGGATAACGGCCCCCAGATGCGCTACATGGAGTCGCATGGCTCGACCGTCCTCGACCGCGCGCCCTACGCCGGCAGCGATGCCTATTCGGATCAGCTCAGCAATCACCGGGTCTATTTCAACCATGGCCCCGGCATGTACATGGATCGGTGACCCATGAGGTCGCTTACCGTCGTTATCGCGGCGGCCGCCCTTTTGTCGGCGGCGGCCGTCTCGGCCTCGGCGCGGGTCTATGTTTCGGGACCGCCGGTCTACGCCGCGCCGCCCTGGATGCAGGATGACGGCTCGTCGTCCGACTACCCGACGCACATGCCGTCGGATTTCAGCGGAGACGCGCTCAATCACGCCTATCGCCACGGGCTCACCGTGCCGGCCGAGGCGCCCCCGGGTTACGGGCCGCCGCCCGAATGATTTGACGTAGGGGTGCCGCCGCGGTCGGGCCGATGCCGCCGCGCACGGCGCCGGGGGCGATCGAGCCCCACAGCACCTCGTGTCCCCCGGGGAGGCGCGCGGCTCTTCGGCATCGCCATCCAGGGGCGGGTGTCGCGCATGCTCGCCTCCTCGCATGTCGACGGAAGCATGGGCTCGACCTTGCCGCAGCGCGAGCGCTGCGATAGGGGTAGGGCCGCAATCGATCGGAGGATGCGCATGAGCGAGGCCAAAACTCTCACTTTTCTCGGCATTTGCGGCAGCCTGCGCAAGGATTCGTTCAACCGCATGGCGCTCGACGTCGCCTTTGCGCAGAAGCCGCCGGGCGTCGAGGTGATCGTCGCCGACATTTCGCAGATCCCGCTTTACGACGAGGACGTGCGAAGCCAGGGCTTTCCCCCGCACGTCGAGACGCTGCGGCAGCAGATCAAGATCGCCGACGCGCTCGTATTCGCGTGTCCCGAATACAATTATTCGATGTCCGGCGTGCTCAAGAATGCGATCGACTGGGCCTCGCGGCCGCCCGATCAGCCCTTCGCCGGCAAGCCCTGCGCGATCCTCGGCGCCGCGGCCGGGATGGCGGGCAGCGCGCGGGCGCAGGGCGACCTCCGCCGCAGCATGGTCTTTCTCGACATGCACCCGATCAACAAGCCCGAGGTGCTGATCGGTCAGGCGCAGGGCAAGTTCGAGGCGGACGGCACTCTCAAGGACGAGGTCGCGCGCAATCTCTTGCGCGACATGATGGCCAATCTCGCCGCTTGGACGCGGCGCATCGGCGGCTAGTCTAATTATCCTGCCGTCACCCCCGCGAAAGCGGGGGCGGGGCGGGCGGGGAACAGTTGCCCTGGATTTCCGCCTGCGTGGGAATGACGAATTCCAGTGGGAGGGAGAGATGGATTTTCGAGGTAAGATCGCGCTCGTCACCGGCGGCGGCAACGGCATCGGTCGGGCGGCGGCGCTCGGGTTCTCCAAGGCGGGCGCGAAGCTGGCGATCGTCGATCGCGACCGTGATGCCGGCGAGGCGACCGCCGGCATCATCCGCCAGCAGGGCGGCGAGGCGATCTTTACTCCGGCGGACGTGACCAAGTCGGCCGAGGTCCAGGCCTACGTCAAGGCGACGCTCGACAAATACGGCCGCATCGACTGCTTCTTCAACAACGCCGGCATCGAAGGGGCGTGGAAGCACACCGCCGAATATGACGAGGACATGTTCGACCAGGTGATCGGCGTCAATGTGAAGGGCGTGTTCCTCGGCCTGCGCCATGTCTTGCCGGTGATGATCGCGCAGAAATCGGGCGCCGTCGTCAACACGGCCTCGGTCGCTGGCCTCGTCGCGACGCCGGGCATGCCGGCCTATGTCGCCTCGAAGCACGCGGTCATCGGGCTCACCAAGACCGCGGCGGGCGAAGTCGCGCGGATGGGGGTCAGGGTTAACGCGGTCTGCCCCGGGCCGGTCGACACGCGGATGATCCATTCACTCGAGCAGATGCTCGACCCTGCCCATCCCGAGGCCGTCGCCCGGCGTTATCAGGCGGCCCAGCCGACCGGGCGCTATACGACCGTCGAGGAGATCGCCAACACGGTCCTGTTCCTGTGCTCCGACTTCGCCAGCAACACGACCGGTGCGCAATACGTCGTCGACGGCGGCCGCACCGCCACCGGCGGCTCGGTGCAGCAGGTGACGCCGAACTGAGCGGAGCTTCCGCCCTACATCCTTCCGACCGCGCTCAACACCTCTCGCTCCGTCAGGATCTGCGGCAGCACGGTGGCGTCGCCGTTTTTGTCGTAGAGCAGATAGAGCGGCACGCCGCTGCGCCCGTGCCGCTCCAGGAAGGCGGTGATGTCGGGGTTGCGGCGGGTCCAGTCGCCCTTGAGCGCGGTGACGCCGTGTGCGGAAAAGGCGCTGCGCACGGCGTCGCTGTCGAGCGTCGCCTTCTCGTTGAACAGGCAGGTGATGCACCACGATGCGGTCAGGTTGACGAAGACCGGCTTTTTCTCGGCGGTCAGCGCGGCAAGGCGAGCGCTGGAGAACGGCTCGTAGGGGAGGCCGTCGCGCAGGGCCGCCTGCGGCGCTGCGGCAGTCGAACCCGGCCGTGCCGCCAGCACGACTGCGACGGCGATCCCGATCGCCGCCAGCGCGGAGCCTAATCGCCGCGGACCGGCGCGGGTGCGGCCATAGACCCAGACGGCGAACGCGACCGCGACGAGCCCGAACAGGACCATCAGCGCGTCGCCCGGCGCGGTCTCCTGCATCAGTACCCAGACGAGCCACGCGACCGTGCCGTAGAGCGGAAACGCCAGCACCTGACGCGTCACGATCATCCATGCGCCCGGCTTGGGCAGCCGCCGCCGCGCGCCGGGGATCGCCGCCGCGACGAGGAACGGCGCTGCGAGCCCGACCCCGAGCGCCGCAAACACCGCCAGCGCGACCGGTCCCGGCGCGATCAGCGCGAAACCCAGCGCCGTACCCATGAACGGCGCCGTGCACGGCGTTGCGACGACGGTCGCCAGCACCCCCGTCGCAAAGGCACCGACCGTGCCGCCGCGTTCGACAAACCCGGCCCCGGCGCCGACCAGCCCGGTGCCGAACTCGGCGACGCCGGAGAGGCTCAGCCCCATCGCCAGCAGCAGATAAGCCAGGAGCCCGACGACGACCGGCGATTGCAGTTGGAACCCCCAGCCAAGCGCCGTTCCGCCTTCGCGCAGCACCAACAGCGTTCCGCCGAGCACGACAAAGCTCCCGACCACACCGGCGGCGTAGGCGATGCCGTGGCGCAGCGCGTCGTCGCGATGCGCGAGTTTCGCGAGGCTCAGCACCTTCAGCGACAGGATCGGAAAGACGCAGGGCATCAAATTGAGGACGAGGCCGCCGAGGACAGCCAGCAGCACCGCCTCCCACCAATGGACCGCCTTCGACACCGGCTGCGCGGCCGCGTCGACAGGTGCCGCACCGGGCTCCGCACTGATCGCGTAGGCCCGCGGCGCGGCGGCACCTTCGCCGTGCAGGGCCAGTACCCCGTCGAGCTGTTTGGCGGCGGGCGCATTGGGCGTGCTCGGCTTGGCGAGGCTGAGCGTCAATCCGTTCCCGGTGGTGGCGGCCGGCTGCGCGGCGGCCTGGTCGATCGCGTTGCCGTCATAGGGGAAGAACGTGGCTTGAGGATTGGCGAGGCCCGCGACTGCGCTCTCCGGGATGTGCAGATGGTAGCCGCGCGCGTCCGTCGTGAAGCTGATCGGAGACGGTGCCGCCTGCGGCAGGCGCGTGCGGGCTTCCGCGAAAAGCGCGGTGCTGGCCGGGTCGGGAGCGCCGCTGCCGGCGGGCAGGCTCAGCGTCAGGTCGGTTTCGCCGGGGATGCAGATTTCTGCGCAGACCAGCCAGGTCGCATGCGCGGCGAGCCTCGCCGAGCCGGTGATGTCTTGCGGCGTCTTGATCGGCACCAGCAGGTCGGCGGTTTTCTCGTAGCCGTAATTGGCGAGGTCGCCGACGACGAACCGTTTCGGCACAGGCCATTCGATCGGCCCGGCCGAGAAACCCGGCGCCAGGTGCCAATCGATCGCCGTCGCGATCCCGGCATCGCCCGGGTTGCGCCAATAGACGTGCCAGCCCGGCTTGATATCGAGATGGAGATCGGTCCACAGCACCGATCCTGGCGCGGCCGACCCGCTTTCGGCGACGAGGCGCGCCTTGACGAGATCCGTCGGCACGTCGACGGCCCGGGCCGTCGGCGCCGCCGCGCAGGCCGCGAAGAGGTACGCGATCAGGATGGCGATCCGCCACATGCCGCCTTGATACCAGAAAACCGTTGATCGCCGGTGTATCGAGTTGTCCAGTGTCGAGTTGTCCAGAGTCGCGATGGCTAGCGCCGCGTTTGTCTTTAAAGGAAAACCCTTTTGGCCGAATTCCACCCGCTGGAGTATCGTCCGCCCGCTTTGTCACCACGAAAAGGCTCTCCCATGGCCGAGCGCCGCACGCTCGCCGTCGACATCGGCGGCACCGGAATCAAGCTGGCCCTCCTTGACGATCGCGGAGAATTGATCGGCGAACGCGTGCGGATGCCGACCCCGACGCCGCCGGTCGGTCCCGACGAAGTCACCAAATTGATCGAGACGGCGGCCGCCCAGTTGCCCGGCTTCGATCGAGTATCGGTCGGGTTTCCGGGCGCGGTGCGCGATGGGCGCATCAAAACCGCCCCGAATCTCGGCACCGAGCTCTGGGCCGGGTTCGATCTGCAGGCGAAGCTGGCCCAATCGCTCGGCAAGCCGGTGCGGGTGATGAACGACGCCGATGTGCAGGGCTTTGGCGCGATCGAAGGCAAGGGCATCGAGATGGTGCTGACCCTCGGCACCGGCGCCGGCACCTCGATCTTCCGCGATGGCGAGATCATTCCGCACCTCGAACTGGCGCACCACCCGGTCGCTGGCGGCAAGACCTACGACCAGTACATCGGCAATGCCGCGCTCCTCAAAAAGGGTAAGAAGACGTGGAACAAGCGCGTCGAAAAGATCATCGGCATCCTGCGCACCGTGGTGAATTTCGATCACCTGTATCTCGGCGGCGGCAACGCCAAAAAGCTGACGTTCGAGTTGCCCGCCGACGTGTCGACCGTGCCCAATACCGACGGTCTCACCGGCGGGATCAAGCTGTGGGGTCCTGAGCCGCCGAGCGAGCCGGACTGCGGGCGCGCCACCCACGGCAACGCGAAGCCCGCCGCTGCCGCCCCGCCGGTGCGGCGCCGCAATCCGCCCGGCTCGCCGGACGCGCATGGCCGCACTTTGGTCGCCGCCCGACCGCGGACCGTGGTGAATTTCCCGATCCCGCGCGGCGCCTGCGATTGCCATGTGCATGTCTTTGGCGAGGCGCGGGACTACCCGTTTGTCGCCCAACGCGGCTACACCCCGCCGCCGGCAAGCGCCGACGAGCTTTTGGCGCTGCAAAAGACCCTGCGCCTGTCGCGGGTCGTCATCGTGCAGCCGAGCGTCTACGGCACCGACAATTCCTGCACGCTCGACGGCATGCGCCGGCTCGGCAAGCGGGCGCGCGGGGTCGCGGTGATCGACGCCTCGACGAGTGCCGGTACCCTTGCTGCGATGCACGAGGCCGGGATCCGCGGCGTCCGCGTCAACCTCGCCACTTCCGGCGAAAACGACCCGAACGTCGCGCGCCGCAACCTCCTGGCCGCCGCGGAGCAGGTCGCGCCGCTCGGCTGGCACGTCCAGGTCTATACCGGGCTCGACGTCATCACTGCGCTCGCCGACGATGTGATGAGATTGCCGGTGCCGATCGTCTTCGATCACTTCGGCGGCGCCCAGGCCTCCGCGGGGCCCGGTCAGCCCGGCTGGGACGTGCTGCTGAAGCTCGTCGAATCGGGCAAGGCCTATGTCAAGGTCTCGGGGCACTACCGAAGCTCGCTGGCGGCGCCCGCTTATGCCGACATGGCGCCCTACGCCCGCGCCCTGATCGCCGCCAATGTCGACCGCATCGTCTGGGGCACCGACTGGCCGCACCCGGCGCATGCCCCGTCGCCGGACACGGCCCACGAGATGTCGCCGAGCTACGACATCGATGACGGGCTCGCGCTCAACCAGCTCGGGCTCTGGGCCCCGGATGCCGCCACACGAAGGAAGATCCTCGTCGATAACCCGGCCCGGCTGTACGACTATTGATCGAATGGGTTCGGGATCGAAACCGCCTTCACCGGCACGACGGTTTGGGAAACGGTTTGCCTGCCGTTGGATCTGGGTGGTTCTTCTGCCCATTCTCGCCGGATGCGGGCAAGGAACGCTCAACGTTGCCCGTGACGCGCAGGAGCCGCCGTTCGCCCGGGTGCCGTATCAGGCCTTCTCGCGTGCGGCGGCGGTGGCGATCGCGCTCCGCGAGTGGCGTGCGTTCGGGTCGCCGGTCGTCACCGACAACCAGCCCATCTCCGGCGACCCGTGGCGCGAGCGGGCCGAGGGGTTGTGGCAGCGGGTCGGGGAATATTGGTGGCTCGGCCTGCCGATGGGGTCGCCCGACCAGGACTGGACCGGCATGCACGACGCGAGGGGCCAAGTCTTTCCGGAAGGCATGGACGGCAATTACGCCTGGTCGGCCGCGTTTGTCGACTACGTGATGCGGATGGCCGGCGCGACCGATCATTTCCCGTACGCCCCCGACCACGCGACCTACATCAACGCCGCGCGCGAGCACCAGCTCGGCCGAAAGCCCAATGTGGCGCTCGAAGCCTATCCGCCTGAGAGCTACGCGCCGCAACCCGGCGACCTCGTCTGCGAATGGCGTGCGCGCCATCCCGTCACCTATGCCGACCTGCCGACCCAGACGCCGTTTCCGGCACATTGCCAGATCGTCACCGCGGTCAACCCGGGTGCCCTCGACACGATCGGCGGCAATGTCGACAATTCCGTCGCACTCGAGCGGATCCCGATCTCGACGAGCGGCCTTCTTGCCGACCCCGACCCGGATGATCATTGGTTCGTCGTGCTGCGGGTCCTCTACAGCCAATAGCCGTCAGCGCCCATAGGCCGCCTGAACCTCGCGCGCCCTCCCGCCGTCGATGAACAAATCCTCGAGGATCGGTTCGCGCTCGATCATCGCCAGATAGACCGGGCCGGCCGCGGCGGCGAGCGCACCGCCGCGGCCGAGCAGTGTGTCGCCCAGCTCGAGGATCTTCAGGTTGGGCCAGGCGCGCGGCCGGTGGCGCACGACCGCGGCGTAGATGCGCTCGGGCGGGAGGTCGGGGCGGGCTTGCGCGATCAAGAGCGTCGCGCTCGCGGTCGAGCGCGACTGGCCGGCGTGGCAATGGATCAGCACATGCGAGTCCGGTCCGGGCTCGCGCCCGAATTCCAGCAGGCTTTCGATGTCGCGCGAATGCGGCAGCACGTAGTCGAGGTGCGGGTCGATCACATCGTTGAAGCGCAGTTCCAGGCGCTTGTGCCGGGGAAACGTGCCGAACGCCTCGGGCTCGGGTGTGCCGGGGTCGAGGATGGAGACGACGTGAGTGACCCCGCCGGTCCCGTAATCCGGCAACTCGCCGATCCCGCAAACCGATACGCGGAACCGCGCAAGCCCGATCGGGGGTGACGCCATCAGCTCAGATCGATCGCGTATTTCTTCAAAAGTTCGAGCGGCACGATGTCGAGCGTTGCCTCATGCGTCGCGGCGAGCCGCACGCGCGGCGCCTTGCCCGCGTCGAGCGCCTCTTTCCACCGCGCCGCGCAGAGGCACCAGCAATCGCCCGGCTTCAGCCCCGGAAACCCGTATTGCGGCAGCGGCGTCGACAGATCGTTGCCGGCGGCCTGCGAGAATTTGAGGAAGTCGGCATCGACCCGCGTGCACACGGTGTGCACCCCGAAATCCTCGGGCCCGGTGTTGCAGGCGCCGTCACGATAGAACCCGGTCAGCGGGTTCGAGCAACACTCGCTGAGCGGCTCGCCATACACATTGCGCGCCGGGCGGCGGCGCGGGTCGGAACCGGAGGCATCGGGCATCTTGCTCTTTCCCCTGTCAGGCCGAACGCCGCGCGGCGTAGCGGGCTTCGATCGCGTCCCAGATATCGGCGGCGAGGTTGGTGCCGTCGAGCCGGCCGATCTCCTGGATGCCGGTCGGCGAGGTCACGTTGATCTCGGTGATGTAGTCGCCGAGCACGTCGATGCCGACGAAAATGAGGCCCTGTGCCTTGAGATGCGGCCCGATCGTCGCGCAGATATGCTGCTCGCGCGGGGTCAGCGTCGTCTTCACCGCCCGCCCGCCGACATGGAGGTTGGCACGCGCCTCGCCGGTCGCCGGCACGCGCAACACCGCGCCCTTGGGCTCGCCGTCGACGAGGATGATGCGCTTGTCACCCTGCCGCACCTCGGGCACATAGCGCTGGACCATGACCGGCTCGCGGTTGATCTGCGCGTACATTTCGAGGAGCGAGTTGAGGTTTTCGTCCCCGGGCCTGAGATGGACGATCCCGGCCCCGCCGTTGCCGAACAGCGGCTTCAGGATGATGTCGCCGTGCTCTTCCCAGAACGCCCGGATCTCGCCGGCGTCGAGCGACAGGAGGGTCGGCGGCATCAGGTCGGCAAATTTGAGCACGAACAGCTTTTCCGGCGCGTTTCGCACCGAGGCCGGGTCGTTGACGACGAGCGGCCCATCCGGCGGCAACAGTTCGAGGAGGTGCGTCGCCGTGATGTAGGCCATGTCGAACGGCGGGTCCTGGCGCATCAGGAGCACGTCGAGCTTGGCAAGATCGAGTTCCTCGAACCCGCCGAATTTGTGGTGGTTGCCGTGCTCGCGCTTGACCGACAGGGCCCGTCCGCGGGCATAGAGGCCGCCGCGGCGCAGCGTCATCGCCTGCGGCAGGTAATGGAATATCGTGTGGCCGCGCGATTGCGCCTCGAGCGCCAGCGCGAATGTCGAATCGGCGTCGATGTTGATCGTCTCGATCGGGTCCATCTGGATGGCGACGACGAGCCCCATCAATCTCTCCCGGGTGATCCTCAGGGCGCGATGGTGATCGTGCTGCCGGATCCAAGCAAGCCCAACAGCGAGACGAGCACCGGTTTCGCGATCGCGATGCACCCTGCCGTCGGCGAGAAATCAGGCTTCGCGACATGCAGAAAGATCGCGCTGCCGGCGCCCGGGATGACCGGATCCGTGTTGTAGCCGATCACCACGATCAGGTCGTAAAGCCCGTCCTCCCGCCACAAATCCTCGTGGCTCGCCAGGTAGGGCAGGGTGACGAGGCGGTTGTAATTCGGATCGCCCGGATCGTCCACCCAGCCCATCTCCGGCCGCAGTGGCGAGATCGGCAATGCGGTGTTGGGCGCCGTCAGCCGATCCGGGCGGTAAAGCACTGAAACGAGCGGAAACGTCCCCGCCGGGCTCGCCCCATCCCCCTCGCGCTTGTCGCCCCTGACCCCGCTCCACCCGCAAGCCGCCCGCGTCGACCCACCCGGCCAGGTGAGGTCGCCGCCGGCATAGGCGAGGGTTGTCGGCGAGGATGTCGGCAGGGTCCCCAAGACGGCTCCGAACAGAACGCGGCGCGAGATGATCACGAGCCGAGGATAGGCTGTAGGGCGGAAAAGCGCAGCGCCTTCCGCCAGTCGCGGGTGAGGCGGAATGCGCTTCGCTTTTCCGCCCTACGCTTTTACGCTCCATCGGTCACAAGGAGCACCGAATGCGCAGCAATTCGATCGAAATTCGTCCCGTCGCCGGTGCGATCGGGGCCGAGATCCACGGGGTCGATCTGTCCGAGCACCTCGCCGACGGGGTCATCGCCGACATCCGCGCCGCGCTCAACCAGCATTGCGTGATCTTTTTCCGCGATCAGGAGATCGACGCCGAGCAGCAGAAATCCTTTTCCCGCCGCTTTGGTGAGATCTTCATTCACCCGAACTATCGCGGCATGCAGGACGACAACGAGATCGTCATGGTTCGCCGCGACCCGGGCGACGAGCACATCGTCGGCGAGGACTGGCATACCGACACGACGATGGTCGAGGAGCCGCCGATGGGCGCGATCCTCTACGCGATCGAGACTCCGCCCTACGGCGGCGACACCTGCTTCGCCAACCAGTGCCTTGCCTACGATACGCTCTCCGACGGGATGAAGCGGATGCTTGATGGGCTGCGCGCGCTCCATACCGATCGGCTCGTCGCCGGCCCGGTCGCCGGCCGCAACCGCTTTCGCTCGACCAAGGTGCGCGAGGATGCCGACTGGCGCGAGACGATCAGCCTGCACCCGGTCGTCCGCACCCACCCCGAGACCGGCCGCAAGCTTCTCTTCGTCAACGCCGCCTATACGGTCGGCTTCGAAGGGATGACCGAGGACGAATCAAAGCCGCTCCTCGACTACTTGCTCGAACACGGCCACCGCCCCGAGTTCACCTGCCGCTTCCGCTGGGAAAAGGGCTCGATCGCGTTCTGGGACAACCGCTCGACAAAGCACCTCGCGGTCCACGACGCCGGCCCCTTCCGCCGCCTGATGCGCCGCGTCCAGGTCTGCGGCGACAAGCCGGTGTGACGCCGTCATCGCGAAGGCGATTATCGTCACTTGACACTCGGAAACACACCCGGCCGCATGGAGGAGGACGACGCCGCGTCGCGGTACCACGAGTGAACGAAGGACGCTACGGGCGCTCGTACCACCCACGAGAAAGCATGACTAAGCGAACGACCGAAAGCGTGACCGGCACTTCCACTAGCACGCCGACGAGGGTGGTGTGCGCCGCCCCGGATTGAAACCCGAAACGCACGATCGCCGCGGCGACTCGCCAGCCCGACGAAATTGGAGGCGCGATCAACGCCGACGGGCAGGCGACGTTGTGGGAGCATGGTTGAGCGCGTAGGCTACGCTGGCGTTAAGGTACACCTGTATGATGATCGGAACCGCGAGCAGCGCGATCACTCGCGAATATTGGGGTCGTCACCTCACGCGAGAGCTGCGGCAGAAAGCTCCGCAAGTTGGAATGGGTTGGCATTTTCATGCGGGCGCGGTGGCCAAAATGGAAAACGGATGATCAAGAAATATCTTAAACTGCTCGTCGATCAGGCCGTTAATCAGGCCGCCGTCGGACTGGAATCAGCGTTAATCTCGCGGATTGATGCTAGCGCTAACAATTTGTCGACGCGCATAGGCCAATTAGAGGATTCGTCTGAATCGCGCATCGGCGATGCGATCGCCAGGCGGCTATTCATTCCTAATCTGGAAATTGCTGCTCTTGCCGATTATGGCGAGTTCATTCGCCATTCCACCTGTAGTGCGGCCGATTTCTTTCACCCTCGCTACTCTGAGATAGCGGCCATGTTGCACCACCCTCCGGTACTTCATCGGAAACTGTGGGAATGGATCTACATCATCCACAAATTATTGAAGGCCAAAGCCGTTGGTCCGGGCAAACGGGGGCTCGTCTTTGGCGTCGGAGCAGAGAAGCTGCCGGCCCTCTTTGCCAGCATGGGAGCCTTGGTCGTCGCGACCGATGCGCCGCCAGAAATCGACGGCGCCAGTGGTTGGGACAAGGTGGGTCAGCACGCGAATTCATTGGAGAATCTGCGATTCCCGGAGCTCATCCCGGATGAGGAGTTTGATCGGCGCGTGACCCATCGGTTTAGCGACATGAGGGCCATCGATGCAGACCTGATGGGTTTCGATTTCACGTGGTCGTCCTGTTGCTTCGAGCATCTGGGTTCGCTGGAGGCCGGTATGCAGTTCGTCATCGACAGTGTAGAGAATACGTTGAAGATTGGCGGTATTGCAGTCCATACGACCGAATTCAATCTATCTTCCGGTGCCGATACTGTTGAATCGGGCCCCACCGTTGTCTATCGCCGCCGCGATATTGTCGCACTGATTGAACGATTGCGCGATCGCGGTCACGATGTCGAACCGTTCTCGATTGCACCCGATTCCCACTATCTCGATTACTATGTGGATGTGCCGCCGTATCGGCACAACCCGCATATTAAACTCACTAACGGACAGTATGTAACCACGTCGGTCGGAATCGTCGCCAGAAGAGGCTAGAGCGGTATCCGATCTGACGGAGTCGGAGAAAGAGGATTCCCAAGGAGGCTGAATTGCGATTGAAGGTGTGGGCTGGGAAGGGGGCCAGCCTGCATGGCACGACCTTATGCGCGCGATTTACGGGAACGGGTTGTACGGGCGGTCGAAGGAGGGTTGTCGCGGCGCCAGGCGGCGGTGGTATTCGAGGTGGGGATAGCCACGGTGATCGCCTGGGTTGCGGTGTGGCGAAGCGAAGGGCGGATTGACGCCAAGGCGATGGGTGGGGACCACCGCTCGCGGCTGGGGGCCGAGCGGGGGTGGCTCTTGGATCGGGTTGCGGCGGTCCCCGACCTGACGCTTGAGGAGATCCGGGCCGAGCTTGCGGCGCGCGGGAAGGTTGTGGGGTACGGCACGGTGTGGCGGTTTTTTGCCGCCGAGGGCATCAGCTTTAAAAAAAATCGTGCACGTCAGCGAGCAAGAGCGGCCTGATGTGGCGGCGGCGCGCACCGCCTGGCAGGCCGGTCAGCCGAGCCTCGATCCGTCCCGGCTGGTGTTTATCGACGAAACCGGCACCGCGACCAATATGGGCGCGGCTCTACGGCCGTGGCCGACGCGGCCAGCGGGTGGTTGGGCGTGTCCCGTGGGGGCACTGGAAGATCATGACCTTTGTCGCCGCGTTGCGACGGGATGCGATCACCGCGCCCTTTGTCATCGACCGCGCGATGACCAGCGCGATCTTCATCGAATACGTCCGCCAGTGCCTGGTGCCAACCCTAGCGCCCCGCGACATCGTCGTGATGGACAACCTTCAGCCCCACAAAAACCCGAAGGTCCATCAACTCATTGAGGCAGCCGGCGCCGAGCTGCGCTTCCTCCCGCCCTACTCGCCCGACCTCAACCCCATCGAACAGGCCTTTGCCAAACTCAAGGCCCATCTGCGCAAGGCTCAGGAGCGATCCCTCGATGCTCTCTGGCAACGCATCGGCATCCTTCTCGACCTCTACAAACCTACCGAATGCGCCAACTTCTTCGCTAACAGCGGTTACGCTCGATCCTGATCGGATTCCGCTCTAGCCCGGTTCGCGCCAGCACCGCACGTCACCTCAGCACTCGTCGGCGCGAGCTGTAGCGTGAGCCGATAGGCGACGCCGTGGCGGCCAACCGCATTCTTGGCCCGACCGCCGCGACCAACAAGCTCTATCCCGGTTCGCTAGGTTGCGGCGGCAACAAGACGACGAAGTATTCCCGCCCCGCGGCGGCTCTCGGGTTCCCGAGCGAAGATCGCATCGATGCCGAGGCGGCGTCCGTAGCAATGCACCGCGAACATCAGCTGGAGCAGCAACAGGAAGAAATATGTCCACGGCCATTCGCCGGGTGCGCTGTAGAGGCCGAGCCATAGATTGAGGATTTGCAGGGCGCCGATCACGGCAAAGAGGCGCACGAAGACGCCGAGCATCAGCGACGCGCCGGTCAACACCTCAGCCACGTAGACGACGGGTGCAAACAGGTAGAAGTGCGGCAGCACGATATTGTTGACGAAGTCGGCCTGCAGCGGGATCGCGGCGTGCTTGCCCATCAGCCCCATCCAATAGGCGAGGCCGGTCTGGCCGAACGGCGCATCCGGGTGGTCGGTATAGAGCGGCGGCAACTTCCACAGGCTCTGCTGCCACCAGAATGCGCCGATCACAAAGCGGAATGCCCACTGCGCGACGTGCGACGAGGTCCGCTGGTCGGGAAGACGGCGCCAGACATAGGCCGCAATCAGCACACTGGCGAGCACCAGCAGCCAAAACACCGCCGTCGTCCATACCGGATCGGTGACGAATGCGAAGACATCGGAAAACGGGTTCGGGTTCATGGATTGGGGCTCCCGGCCGACGACGTCGGTGCAAGACCGCCACTGCGGCCCTCGCCGGCGATACGCAAAAAGGTAGCGAGAATGCGCCAGCTCGCCTTGACGGTGCCACGTAGGCTTCCGGATACCTTCGATTCTCCGCCGGCGCGGCGGCGATGGGCGACCGGCACTTCGAGAATCCTCAAGCCACTCCGAGCCGCCCGCATCTGCATTTCGAGGTTCCAACCATAGGTGTCCTCGCGCATGCCGAGTCGGGTCAGCGCGTCGCGGCGGATCGCCCGAAAGGGGCACATGTCGGTAAAGCGGACGCCGTAGAGGAGCCGCATCGCGGTGCCGATGACGCGGCCCGCGAAAACTTGATGGGCGGCCATGCTGCCCGGCTCCCGCTTGCCGCGGGTCCGCGAGCCGATCACAAAATCGTAGCTTCCCTCGGCAATCGGCTCGACGATGCGCGGGATCAATTCCGGGCAGTCGCTGCCGTCACCATCGAGAAAGACGATGATGTCGCAATCCCGCGCCCCTTCGGCCCCGGCGCGGCAGCCGCGGCCATAACCCCGCCCGTCCACGCTCACCACGCGCGCGCCGGCCGCGCGCGCGCGCTCGACGGTTCGATCTGTGCTGGCGCTGTCGGCAACGATGATCTCATCGACCGCATCACGCGGCACGGCCGCCAGCACGGCGCCGATCGCCTCCTCCTCGTTGAGGGTCGGGATGATCAGCGCCACCCGTGGCCGTCCCACCCCCTCACAAGCTCCAGCGCAGGCCACAGCCCGCGCAGGCGGGAGAAGGCCGATCGCTTAGCAGGGCGTCGCGGAATTGTTGGTAACGCGGGCCGTTCCAGATCTCCCGCAGGCTCTGCTGGGTCGCGTCGCCCAGGGTAAAGCTGTCATAGCCGCGCGTCGAGAACGGCGCGACGCAGCAAGGGATCGCTCGTCCGTGCGCGGTGAAATACATCAGGCTCCACGGGCGCCGGCACAGCGACCACGGCTGCGCGCTGTCCTCGCGCGTGATGCTGCTGGCAGGGTCGGTCGCTCCCGAAGCGTTAAAGGTAATCCCGAGCGTGTGGGCGAGCGCCTCGGCCGCGCGCACCCGGCGACCTTCCTCGTCCTCGCCGCCGGCAAACAGCGCCGATTCCGGCCGCGCGAGGCCTTGGGCTTCGGGAAAGTAGACTAAACGCTGAAGATAGACTTCGGCGACATCGATCCGGTGCGCGAGGCGCACAAAATCATCGAGCTGGCCGATGGTTTCCTTGAGCCCCGTCAGCCACAGCGAAACGCGCGGCCGGTCGGCCGCGAGCTCGCGCTGCATCGCCCGAAACGCAGCGACCCTGCGGACGATCCGGGTGAACATGTCGCGCCCGCGCACCAGCTTGAACGCCTGCGGTTCCGCTGCGTCGATCGATACGCGCAGCTCGTCGAGGCCGCTGTCGATCAGCTCCTGCCCCTTGCGCGGGGTCAGCAGCGTGCCGTTGGTGTTGAACAGGACATAGGTGCCGCGGTCTTTCAGGTACCGGATCATGCGTGGCAGCGCGGGCACCATCATTGGTTCGCCGACGCCGTGGAGGACGACGCGGGCGATGTTGGGAAACTGGTCGACGATGTGGGTGAACAGGTCCCAGCGCATGTCGCCGGGCGGTTCCAACACTTCGAACGTGCGCGGGCAGGTGGTGCAGAGCAGGTTGCAGCGGTTCGTCGTCTCGAGATAGAGACAGACCGGCTCGCTTTCGGCGACCGGGCCGCGCTCGGTCGCGATATGGTCGAAATACCGGCGCGGATCGGGTGAGGTTGCCTCGCGCACGCTGACCGACATGGTTAGCTGCTCCGGGTGGCGCGGCGGCGATGGTACCAGAGATCAACCGCTGCGAGAGCCGCAAAGGGCCCGTAGATCATCGATTCGACCGCGAGCCGGTAATCGTCGCGCACGATCTGGGACCCCACGGGCACCAGATAAAGCAGCAGGCACGCATTCGTCAGCCAAAACAGCGCGAACGAGCGAGTGAAGCAAGCGAAGACGATCAGCCAGGCGAAGTACCAGGCATAATGCGGCGAGACGAAGACCATGAAGGTCGTGGCCAGCACGGTTGCCGCGGCGAACGGCGGACGCGCGGGATCGCGGACGAACGCGGCGACGATGCCCATCGCGGCGAGGATGGCCAACCCGCCGGCCACGTAGACGCGGCCGCTCAGCCCCGCGAGCCCGGGCAGATGGCGTAGCAAGGCCAGCAGATAAAAGCCGGCGCCACCGGCCGCGAACCCTTCTTCCGCGATATAGCCCGGCAGAAAGCCGAGGGCCCGCCAACCCACATCGATAAATGGCAGATAGGCGACGACGATCGCGGCCCCGAAGACGGTAGGCAGCGCCCAGCCCCACCGTCGGTAAAGCGCGGGCAGCAGAACGGCCGGGTACAGCTTGGTCAGCGTAGCGCCGGCCAGGAACAGCCCGGCGAGCCCGCCGCGCCCCCGCCGTACCGCCCACAGCGTCGCAACGGCAAGGGCGATCAACGCTGCATCGATGTGTCCGCTGCCCGCGAATTCCCACAGGGGCAACGGATGCCATGCGTAAACGACGACCCGCCCGGCTGGCAGAGCCTCCCCCTCAAGCAAGCGAAGCAGCACGAGGAAAGTGACGATCTCGAACCCGACCATTGCCGCCTTTATTGTGGTCTCCGACTCGCTGGCCCGGGTGACGGAGAGGAAAATCGCCTCGGCGACCGGCGGATAGATCGTCGGAGCGTAGTTGCGACGGTTGATGTTCGGATAGATCGCCGAATCCCGCAGCGCTTCCAGATGCGGATCGGCCGGGATGTAGCGATAGGGATTGATCCCGGCTGCCTCGACCCGCCCGTCCCAGACATACCGATAGACGTCGCTCGACAAATAGGA
>DASXFE010000058.1:0-6803 GCA_036489765.1 Allostellaceae bacterium
ATGCGCCAAGGCGTTGCGCATCCAATGCACGCGGCAGCGTTGCCAGGTCGCGCCGAGCACGCGGGTGATCGCGTGGCGCAGCCCGTCATGGGCGTCCGAGACCACCAGCTTGACGCCACGCAGGCCGCGCTTGACCAGACCATCCGCTGCTCGCTCTCGCCGCCGCGGCGCAGCGACTTGCTATGCATGTCGAGGCAGAAGGCACAGCCGTTGATCTGCGAGGCGCGCATCTTGACGAGATCGGTCAATCGTTCGCCGAGCGATGTCTGGTGGAGATAGGTCTCGACGGCCCCGAGCAGCTTGATCGCTTCCGGCGCGGTCTGAAGGACGTTCATCCGAGCGGTGTGCATTGCGAAACTCCTTTGCATCAGCACTGGCTTTGCAAAAATGTGGAACAACAAAAGGCAGAAGCTGAGTACCTGTCCTCACACGGACCCTTCCAGAGGCGACAACCCCCACCAAAACGGTCGCTTAATGGAGCCGAAAATTTGACTGACACGGAATAAAGGCGTCGCGGTTTCGGAGGCATGTCCAACTGGCGCGACGCGCTTCTCTCTGGTTGGCATCGAGTGCAAACAATTCGTAATATATATATGAAAACTATGTTGGCCCGAGGTTACACCCACTTGAGCGCCAGGTGAGGCCACAGAGCACACGGCGACTGCTGGGGGTGACAACGACGTCTGCCGACAGAAGGCAATCCGCCATTTCTCCATACACGTCTTCTCGGAACGCGGGATGCGGCACGGCTGACTGGTCGCCGTCCAGATGACGGTCGGGGGCCACCTGCCTCCAACGAACTGGGCGAGCTCGAGCCGGGGACGCTGGCGGCGATGGTCGGCGCTATTCCGGCGATCTTGCCGGGAAGGATCGCCGCGATGGTGGCGGCACTCGGCTGGAATTGGCTGTTCCCCGCCATCCGAAAAGCGGACCGGATAGAAGCCGAGCTAACACCAGTGGCACCCTAAGCGAGCAGATCGGCAGCCTCGTTTTCGATCCGCCAGCGGTAGCGGCAGTTGACGGTGCCTGCGCTGCAACGGCCGCTTCGGGCAGCGCCCAGGCCACAACTCTGCCTCAGCTCAGGACCGGCGGAAGAGGTAGATCGGGCTCGACCAGGCCTGATGGCCGTTTTCGAGCGTCACCCGCACGTAGATCGGCGTGTCGCCCTGCGCCGCAACCTCGACCTCGCGCTTGAAGGTAAAGCTGCGCGCCGTGTTGCGGTCCGGCAGCCGGAACACGCGGAGCCGGCGCTCGAGCCCGCCCGCGTCGATGACCGTATCGTCGTAACCGATCGCGTCTACCGCGAGGCTCGGCGAGGCGTGCGGCGTGGTGATGTCGAGGCGGCCGCGTGACGCGTCGGCGAGGGTGATATCGGCGCCGGCAAAGTTTCCGGTGGTGACCGATTCCCACGCGAGCCCGGCCTCGCCCTCCTGCCGCAGCGACTTTTCCAGATGCCAGAAATTGATCGGCGCAAACCCCTCGATGGCATTGCCGCTCAGCGCCAACCGCCCGTCCCACACGGTCATGCGCCCGCGCCCGCGATACTCTGCGCCCTCCCAGATGACGCGGATGCGGCGCCCGAGTTCATCGCGGGCATAGGGCCGCAGGGTCTCCAGCGTCTCTGCGCCGCACCTGAGGTCGACCCGCTCGATCGGCGCGGCGGCGTCGATCCGCACCGCGATCCGCGCCTTCGACCCCCGCAGTTCGACGATGTCGCCCATCGTGGCCGCATCGATCGCGACACCCTGCACACCGGGGGCGAGCTTTGGGTCGATGTCGTAGCGCCACGCATCGCCGTCGAACCGAGCCTCGACGGCGAGATGCAGGCGGTCGCCGGTGGTGCCGTAATGATGGCGGGATTGCATGCTATCCCAGATCGCCTGCCGGCTGAGCTCGGGCAGATAGAGACAGGTCAGCCCGCCATAGGCGCCAAAGATCGACGCGCCGGGGTGGCTCGCGCCGGGCCGTCCCTTGTGGTCGTCGGAATTGCACACGATCCCGACCCGATGACCGAGCTCAAACGCGTCGAACAACAACCACTCGAACGTGCCCCACGACGAGTGGATCTCGACCGAGCGCTCGATCACCCCGTCATGGCCGGCACGCAGATCGGCATAGCGCCCGCCGACATGGGCAAACGCCAGCACCTTTTCTTCTTCACGCCGCAAGGTCGCGAACAGTTCGGTGACGTGGTTGCAGTCGGTCGCGATGTCCGAGATGTCTTCGACAAGCGCGTGCGACGAGCGCCGTATCGGCCGGTTTTCCTCGAAGAAAAAGATGTTGCGGTCGCCGCCCAGCGCCGTCACCGGCGAATACTCGTAACCCGGGATCGTCACAAACCGGCCCGGCTGGTGATACTCTGCGTAAAGCTCGTTGAGCTCGCGATAAAACGCGTTCGAGATCTGGAAATCGTTGCCCTGGTGCCCGACGAAATCGCAAAAGGCGAGATTGCGGGCGTAGTCGAAATAGCTGCGGGCGCTGTTGGTGCCGATCGTCTCCTCGCTCTGCGCGTGGAAATCGCCCCACCATGTTGCTCGCGAGTCGGAGACTGTCAGCGGGTTCGACTCGGCGACGAGCCGCGACGCCGCATCGTAGAGCCGCACGCGGATGAGCCCCGGCCCCGTCGCCCGCAACCCCTCGACCCGCACCGTCGGCCCGCCATCCGCGCGCAGCGTCTCGGGCAGCCCCGCGATCGGCCCGTCGGCTTCGAGGGTAAAGGTCCCGCTGAGGCGATCGGCCGGGTTGCCGCAGCGGTCGTCCGCCCGCACCGCAAGCGCGAACTCCTGCCCCGGTCGGCGCGAGGTCGGCAGTACCAGCTTCCAGTCGCTCGGCGCCCCGCTGACGAGGTTGAGCCGCGCCCCGCCAGCGACATCGCCGTAGACGACCGCGCCAAACGGATCGACCTGGGCGCGGACCTCGAAGTGGGGCTCGCGCATGCTGGAGGCGCGCCACCCGGCGCTCCCCTCCGAGCGGTCGCCGAGCACCAGCGTCACCCGGTCGCCCTCGGCCAGCGCATCGCGCATGACATTGATCCGGATCGCCTTGAACCACGGCCGGAACGCCCCGCGCGGGTGGTATTCGCAGGCCAGCACCGCGCCGTTGGACGCGGTCGCGGTGCAATAGTTCGGCGCGTTCGGCCGCTCGAATTGCGGGCGCCCGGCATCGCTCGCGAACCGGAACAGAAAGCGCAGGCTGCCCTGATCGTCGATGCCGAAGCGCCCGGCGGTAAACGTGATCCTGACGCTCGCCATCGAGCCGGCGACGATCTCCGCCGCCGCCTCGATATCGACGCGCCCGAGGATCTCGGGGGCGTAGGGCAAGCGCGCGAGGTGCGGGTTTGGTGACATCAGGATCCCCTGCGGCTGGTTCAACCCGCCGCGACCGAGCCGCCATCCGGCGGGTTGAAATCAAGCTTGAGACCATAGGGTGACGGCGGGACAATCATCCGCTGAAACGTGATCGGCGCGCGCCCAAACGACCGACCGACGATATCGATCTGCAATCCGATGGTCGATGGCGCGGCCCCGACCACCGCCGCATCCTCCGCCTCGAGCGGCACCATTACGGCGACACCTTCCGCGGACAAGGTCGGGGCGGCGAAGTCGCTTTCGAGCACGGTCTTGAGGTTGGCGTCGGTCAAGCGCTTGTCGGCCACCCGCAGCAGCCTCGAAAACCGGCTCGCCGATAGATAGAGCCGGCTGCAACAGGCGAATTTGTCGCCGACATCGAGCCGTCGGCGCACCACCACATACCCCTTGCGATCGTCGCCAAGTGCGGACGACCACGGCCCGTCGCCCTGGATCAATTTCCGGTCGAGGACTGTCGTAAACACGGGCATTTCGCCCTCACCATCCTCCGTGACAAAGCGGTAGTGCCACGAGCCCGCGACCGGCTTGCGGAGGCTGCCGACAAAGGTGCCCTGGCCCTGGCGGCGGACGAGAAACCCGTCGTCGACGAGCCGGCCAAGGGCCTTTTGCGTGGTGCCAAGGCTAACCCCGAGAAATTGGCTGAGCTCGCGCTCCCCGGGAATTTTCGTGCCGGCGGAAAAGTCGCCCGCTTTGACCGCTGTGATGATCGCCGCGCGCAGCCGCGCATGCTTTGGGGCCTCGGATTCCGCAGCGTGGAACCGGGCGGCGACGGATGCGGCGGCAAGGGTCATGGCGGCCACATGTTGCGCCAGCATTGCGGTTCAAGGCAAGCTAGAGCTATAGAGCTTCGGTGCTATTGATCTTTATCGGGATGCTTCTTAGGCTGGCGCAGCAGGGTGTGACGTCGAGGACAGGTGATATGCCGAGCTTTAACGGGCCCAGTCGCCGCAGCTTCCGATCGAGCCGGTCTCTGCGCATGGCGGTGTGCGCGGCGGTGATGATGTGCACGGCTGCGCTGACGGCGAGCGCGGCGGAGCCGGAAAAGTTCAATCTCACGGTCCAGCCGGGGTCGGTGATCAATGTCCTGATCGAGGTGGCGACCAAGGAGGGCTTCTGGAAAGCCAACAATCTCGATCCGCAATTCATCGTCGCGCAAAACGGCCCTGCCGCGATCCAGGCGCTCGCTTCGGGCAGTGTCGATGTCGCGGCGAATGCGCCCGAGAACTTTTTGCCGCTCGTCGCCAAAGGCATCGAGCTGCAGGCGTTCTGCGGCCAGAACCTGCAGGTCTTTTCGCTGTTCGCCAGCAAGGCGTTCGATGCGGGCCACGCTGCCTACCCGGACCTGGTCCGGCGGCTGAAGGAAAAGAAGATCGGCGTCACCGCCCCCGGCTCTGCCAGCTACTACACGACGGTCTACCTGTTGAAGGCCGCCGGCCTCAAACCCGACGACGTACAGTCGGTCAGTTACAGCTCGGTCGGCGGGGCAACGGCCGCGTTCGAGACGAGCCAGATCGATGCCGGAATCATCAATCAGCCCTCGGTGTTCATCCTGCTGCACGATCACAAGGGCCAAGAGCTGCTCGACCTGACGAAGACCGGCGAGCCGGCCTCGATCTCCGGCATTCCGCAGATCGCGATGTGGGCCCGGACACCGTGGATCAAAAGCCATCCGACGATCATCGCCGGGATCCGCCGGGCGATGGCGCAGGCGGATGTGTTTATCCACGACCCTAAGAACCTCGCGGTCGCCAAAGAGATCATCGGGACTGAGCTGCCGAAGGGCTATGACGACGCGACGATCACCAAATACGTCGAGGAGAATCTGTCCAACATCGACTCGACATTCCCGCTCAGCGCGATGGCGGCCTGGGTCAAATTCGATGTCGAGGTCGGCGCCTTGGCGAAGCCGCTCGACGCCGAAAGCCTGCTGACGCCGGGGACCCCTGCGACTCACGACGACATCAAACACCTGGCCGGCGACTGACGGCCGAAATGGTTGATGTGAGACAATCGACGAGGCCCGCCCGGGCGGTCAAAGCCCCGCCCTGTGACCACGTCGAGCCGACAAGGCTCGCCGTAGAGGCGATCGGCGTGGGGCTCAGTCCCGGACACGGCATCGATATCCTCGACAATATCTCGCTCTCGGTCAGGGAGGGCGAGTTCATCGCGATCATCGGGCCGAGCGGCTGCGGCAAGACGACGTTTCTCAACGCTGTGGCGGGGCTTACCGGCATCACGCGCGGGACGCTCAGGGTCCGGGGCGACGCGCCGTCTCCGGGCCGCCCGGACAGCGCCTATGCGCTCGCCCGCGACACGCTGCTGCCGTGGCGCTCTGCGATCGAGAATGTCGAACTGGCGCTGCAGATCCGCGGCATCCGGCGTCTCGATCGCACCGCGATGGCCGAGGAGGCCCTGGTCCGGGTCGGTCTCGCCGAGGCGAAGGACCGCCATCCGGCCGCCCTGTCGCAGGGGATGCGGCAACGGGTGGCGCTGGCCCGAACCTTTGTGACGCAGCCCAGTCTGATGATGATGGACGAGCCGTTCGGGGCGCTCGACGCCCAGACGCGCCTCCTGATGCAGGATCAGCTGCTGTCGCTACTCGACGACTCCGCCGGAACGCTCCTCTTCATCACGCACGATTTGCCGGAGGCGCTCGTCCTCGCCGACCGGGTTGTCCTCTTTAGCGGCCGGCCGGCGCGGGTCGCGGCCGAGTACGTGATCGACATCCCGCGACCGCGTATCGCCCAGGACGTCCGCCGCGCCCCGCGCTTTGCCGAGCTTTACGACCAGATATGGAGCGCCCTCAGAGATGAGCTCGTCTGACCGCGCCTCCCGGGTGACCACCTGGGCGATACGCGGGGCGATCGTCGTCGCGATCGTCGCGCTGTGGCAGGCCTCGACCTCGTTTCATCTGATGAACCCGGTGTTTATCGGCACCCCGGGTGGAACCGCCCGGGAATTCGTCCTGCAATTCGGGACTCAGATCGTCACGACCGATCTCGGCTACACGCTCTTCGAGACGCTCGTCGGATTTGTTCTGGGCACCTTGTCGGGACTGGTCGTCGGCGCGCTCTTGGCGCAGAATGAGCTCCTTCAACGGGCCGCATCGCCGCTTTTGACCGCGGCGAACAGCCTGCCGCGGGTGACGCTGGCGCCACTCTTCATCATCTGGTTCGGGCTCGGCTCGACGGCAAAGGTGGCGCTCGTCGTCAGTGTCGTGTTTTTCATCATGGCGCTGAACACGGTGGCCGGGCTGACGATGCCCGACCCTGACCGCGAGCTCTTGGCGCGCACACTCGGCGCGTCGCGGTGGCAGCGGTTGTGTCATTTCGTGATCCCCGGCGCCGTGCCGACCCTGATGGCAGGGTTGGAGCTGTCGCTCGTCTACTCGTTCCTGTCGGCGGTGGTGGGAGAGTTCGTCGGTGGCTCGCACGG
>DASXFE010000089.1:0-45189 GCA_036489765.1 Allostellaceae bacterium
GCCCCTGATGCGGGCCGAGCTGAATGCTGCCATACCCCGGCCGCGCCATCACCGAGCCCACCACCGGCTCGCCGAAATCGGGATCCGTCCAGGTGACGGTGACGCGCCGGTCGGCGTCGTCCTGCGCGATCGTGATCTTGCCCTCGCGCTGGAGGGTCGCGAGAAACGCCGGGTCCGGCGCCGCGTCGCGCGCCGAGAGCCCGCCCGGGGCGACGGCCGGACGCCAGCGGAAATGCCGCTCGGCGGTCTCGCGGCCGAGCCCGCTGACATAGCGCATGTCGGTCATCCGCTTGGCAGCGAAATTGACCGTGCGCTGGCGCAGATCGCGCGGCGCCGCATCGCAGACCACTGGATCGGGCAACCCGGCCCCAAATGGCGCCGGCGACTTGTCGAAAGTCGGTTCGATTGGGCTGATCGGGGCCGGGCTGATCGGGGCCGGGCTGATCGGGGCCGGGTTCGCCATCTCCGCTACTCCGCCTTGAAGCAGTAGGCGGCGAGCTTGTTGCCGTCGAGGTCGCGGCAGTACCCGGCATAGGCCGTCGGGTGCCACGAGCGCGGGCCGACCGCGCCCTCATCCTTGCCGCCTGCCGCGAGCGCCGCCTGGTGGAACCCGGCGACCGCCGCGCGGCTCGGCGCGGCAAAGCTGATCGTGCCGCCGTTCGCCTGCGTCGCGGGCTGGCCGTTCGCCGGCTTCAATACGAAGAACTCAGGCGCGTCAGCGCCCCAGATCGACCCATTATCGCCGAGATCGTTGAGCCGTTTGAGGCCGAGCGGCGCCAATGCCGCATCATAAAACGCCCGTGCCTTCGCCAGATCGTTCGTGCCGACCGTCACATGCGTAAAGATGGCCATGGGTGCCTCCTCGGTTGGGGAAGGCGTTATGTTAGGCCGAAGGGAGCGAATTCAAAAGGCCGCGCCGCAGACGCCGGGCTTTTGCACCTATAGGTAGATCGGCATGCCGTTCGAGATCGGGCGCGAAGCCGCAAGACCTCGCCCCCTAGCCTACCGCATCTTCCACGCTTACGCCGCTCGCGGAACGCGCGTGGGCCCGGCGCCGTCTTCGCTTTCGGCGACCTGCCCGTCGCGGACGCGGGCATAGGAGACGAGGGAGGGCGGAAACGCCGCCCTCAGCCGATAGAGCCGCACCGCCGCCTGCGCCGCGAAAACCGATTCATCAGTAATCCAAATTCACCACAGAGACACAGGGGCACTGAGAAGGCACGAAGCCCCTAGACAATGAGGCGCGAGGAATATTCGGTCTCATTGTGAATACATGTTTTTTAGCGCTTCGCGCTCTTCTCAGTGCCTATGCATCTCTGCGGTGAAGCATGGGGTCAGTGGGTTTCGCTGCGCTCTACCCACCCTACATCTGCTCCCTACCGGAAATTCCCGACTTCCGCCCACACGCCGGCGACGGCTTCGCGGGCGGCTTTGGCCATGAGGCCGCTGTCGTTCGCGATTGTCGTCAGGCGGAAGCCCATCTTGATCATGCGGGCGGCGTAGGCCGGCGTGCCGCAATGGATGCCGGGGAAGACGCCGCGCTTCTTGCACGCGACGATCAGCTTTTCGTACATGCCGATCTGCTCGGAATCCTCGGTGTCGAGCGCCGGGGTCTTGCCCATCGAGAAGGCGAGGTCGCTCGGGCCGACATAGATCGAGCTGATCCCCGGCACATCGAGGATCGCGTCGATGCTCTCGACCGCCTGCCGCGTCTCGATCATCGGGATGACGAGCACTTCGTCATTCGCGGTCTTCTGATAGCTGCCGGCCACGCCATAGGCCGCGGCGCGGATCGGGCCGTTGCTGCGCGTGCCCTTGGGCGGGTAGAGCGCGTATTGGACGAGCGCCCGCGCCTCATCCGGCGTGTTGATCATCGGGCAGATGACGCCATAGGCGCCGGCGTCGAGCACCTTGCCGACGATCCCCGGCTCGTTCCACGGCACGCGCACGAGCTTTGTCACCGGGAACCTGTCCATTGCCTGAAAGCAATGCACCATCGTCTGGTAGTCCTGCACCCCGTGCTGCATGTCGACGGTGATGCTGTCCCAGCCGCATTGGGCCATCACCTCGGCGGAAAACCCGGTCGGGATCGCGAGCCAGCCATTGACCGCCGCCTTCCCCGCCTGCCAGCGCTCCTTCAACTTGTTGTCAGCCATGTTCATGTCCCCTTGGTGATCGTCGCGAAATGCGTGGCGGCACGATGGCGGAAACCCGAAGGCGGGTCTACCCAACTGTCATTGGAGCGCAGCGAAGCAATCCCGGGCCAGATGCGCACTCGAGATTGCCGCGTCGCCTGCGACTCCTCGCAATGACAGCCCTAACTTTCAGGCGCCCACTTCCCGCCCGACTTCACCAGCGCGGGCGCCTCGCGCGGGAATTCGTCGTCGACGGTGTATTCGTAGCAGCGGATGCGCGCGACATCGGAATAGCGCTCGTCGATCGCCTTGAGCGCGTCGCCGAGTTCCTCGAAATCGCCGGCCACCTGCAGCCGGGCGTTCCACACGGTATGCCCGGCGCGCCTCAGCATCCCGCGGCTGTAGTCCTGGGTTTCCGGCACGCGGTCGATATAGGCGGTGATCTCGATCCCGACCCCGCCGTCGGCGCGAGTCTCGTCACGGGTGATCTCGACACGGAAGGTCAGATAGCTCATCGCGCGCGGTTATACCGCCGGCCGCGCCGCTGCGCTAACATGGCCGCAACGATTTTCGGGAGGACCGCCATGATCAAGCTGGCAAGCATCGGACACGTGTTGCTGCGGGTTGCCGACGAGGAGGCCTCGAAGCGCTTCTACTGCGGCGTCCTCGGCTTTGAGGTCGCCGAGCAGGACCCGGAGCACGGCGGCGTCTTTATGACGCTCGGCGATGGCTTCCACGCGATCGACCTGACCCAGGCACCCGAAGGCGCGGCCCAGCCCGAGCCGAGGGGCCGCGGGCTCGTCCACATCGCCTTCAAGGTCGCGAGCTACGCCGCCTTGCGCGACGCCTATACCCACCTCCTCGACCGCGGCATCGAAATCCTGCGCGCCGTCGATCACATCTGCCAGCGCAGCGTCTATTTCACCGACCCCGACGGCAACGGCCTCGAAATCTATTACGAGATGCCCAACGCCCTCACCCTCTTCCCCAACGGCCGCGGCGACGAAGACGAACGCCTGCCCCTCACCGCCAAAGGCCAACCCCTCCCCGCCTGGCTCACCGAAGACTGGCCCGGCACGGCGGCGATGGCGAAGGTCGAGCGGCTGGCGCAACCGAAAGCTGCCGCGGAGTAGTCCGCCCTACAGCGTACCCGTCCGAGAAAAGAAAAGGGGCCACTCCTCTCGGAGCGGCCCCTCTGCTTCCTAACCGAGCGTCAAACTCAGGTGTGCCAGCGGAAGGCTTGGGCCTTGCGCTGCGAGCCTTGGCTCAGCTTGATGTTGACGACGCCCGGGCCGGGGAAGTCCATCAGCTGCTTGAGCGCATCCGGGACGTCCTTGGTGTCCTCGACATAGGCGCCGAAGCCGCCGAACGCCTGCATCATTTTGTCGTAGCGGGCGCCATAGATCAGCGTGTTCGGCCGCATGTTGAGCATCGGGTCCGACGGGATTTCCGGCATCCCCGGGCCGATGCCGCCGTTGTTCAGGATGACGATCTTGGCCGGCATGTTGTAGCGGCAGAGCGTCTCCATCTCCATGCCGGAGAAGCCGATCGCCGAGTCGCCCGACACGTGGACGACCGGGCGGTCGGGGTGCACGACGCAGGCGGCGACGACGATGCCGAGGCCGACGCCCATCGTGCCGTAGGAGCCCGCGTTCATGTACGAGCGCGGATTTTCGAGCGGCATCTGGGTCCCGCCGATATCCATCGTGGTCGCGCCTTCGCTACACAGCACGACATTCTTCGGCAACCACTCGCGGATGTCCTTGAACAGGCGATAGTAGCCGCCCGGCGACGAGTCGTCGTTGACTTGCGGGGCGATCGCGTCGGCGTTTTCCTTCGCCTTCTGCGCCAGCGCCTGACGCCAGGCCGACCCCTCGGGATGGAACCACTGGCGGCCTTCCATGGCCTTGTTGAGCTGCTGCATGATCGCCTGGCCGTCGCCGAGGAGCGGGACATCGGCCGGCTTGTTCTGGTGCATCGACTCGGGGTTGATGTCGAGCTGCACGACCTTGACGTCCGTCGCATAGCGGGGCGGCAGGCCGAAATGCAGGATCCAGTTGAACCGGGCGCCCATCAGGAACACCACGTCCGCCTGCTGCAGCGCGAGGGTGCGCGCGGCGCCGGCCGACAGCGGGTGATCGTCGGGCATGACGCCCTTGCCCTTCGGGGTACGGACGAACGGGATGCCGGTACGCTCGATGAACTTGCGCACTTCCTCGGTCGCGCCGGAATAGGCCATGCCCTGGCCGATGAGGGCCAGCGGCCGCTGCGCCGTAGACAGCACCTCGAGCGCGCGGTCGACGTCACCGGGCATCGCCATCGAGCGCGGCGGCTCGGGGCACTTCGCGGCCTCGACGACCTGGTCCTCGTCGCACTTGCCCTGGATGATGTCGTCGGCGATATCGAGATAGGCGCCGCCCGGCCGGCCGTAGATCGACTGGCGCACCGCCATCTCGACATAGAACGGGATCCGGTGGACGTGCTCGATGCCGTGCGCAAACTTGCAGAACGGGGTCGCGCCGAGCACCTGGCGCTCTTCCTGGAACGAGCCCATGCCGTTGCGGTAGGTCTCGGAGGCGCCGCCGATCAGGAGCATCGGCCAGCAATTCTGCTGTGCGTTGGCGAGGCCCGCGATGCCGTGGATGACGCCCGGGCCGGTGACGGTGATGCACGCGCCCGGCCGCCCGGTCAGGAACCCGACCGCGCCCGCGGCATACGACGCCGCCTGCTCGTTGCGCATGCCGATATACGGCAGGCCGGCCTTCTGCGCCGCATCGGCCAGCGGCCCGACGGGAAACCCGACGACGCCGAACATGTATTGCACGCCCTGCTGCACCAAACTCTTGGCCAGCAGATCGGCGCCGGTGATTTCAGCCATATCTTCCCTCCCGAATGACCGAGGTTCGCTTCCGACAAATACGTCGTCACGGAGATTACGCATTTATCCACAGAGGGGGAAACCCCTATCGCGGCAGGGGGCTATGCGCGGGGCGGAAGATAAAGGAGTGCGGGCTAAAGTCTTCCCCTCGCCCGCACCGGGGGAGAGGGAGGGACCCGTCGCGAAGCGATGGTAGGGTGAGGGTATGACCCCGTCGCCCCACTCGCCGCGCTCGCCCTCACCCGGCCTTCGGCCACCCTCTCCCGCAAGCCGGCGAGGGGACCAGCGCTTACAGCGGGATCACCAACAGCGTGTCGATCTTCTGGCTGTCGAGCACGACGAGGCGCTCGACAAAGCGGAACGGGCTCGCACTGACGTCGATGCGGTCGAGGTAGCGGCCGGTCGAGAACAGCGTCGTCTCGCCGTCATGCATGATGCGCACGCAGAGAAAGTTGGTGCGTGCCTCGGCGACGCCCTCCGCGACCTTGAGGAGGCGGGGCGCGCCGGTGACGTGGCGGTAGCGGTGCTTCTCGAACATCAGCACCCGCCGGAGCGCGGTGACGCGGTCGGCGAGCATTCCCTTTGACGCACAGTAGATGACCCCGTGCTTGAGCCCGGCCTCGTGGCTCTCGCGGTCGGTGACCAGATAGCGGCAGCGGTCGACAAAGTAATCCGGCCACTCTTCGAGCCGGTCGTCGTCGATGCAGTCGCCGTACGCGGCGACGAGATCGGCGACGCCGAGGCGAACCGCAAGGTCGTCGGTCATCGGGTCCCGGGCCTCATCACGTCCCCGTCATCGCGCGGTACTGCTTCCAGAAGCCGCGGATCGCCGCCTCGCTGGCGCGGAAGGTCTGCGATTGCGCCTCGTGGCCGCCCATCATCACGACGCCGCTTTCGTCGTCGTTGTATTGAAGGGCGCGCTGCACGAACCCGCCGACGCAGCCGTCCTCCATCGAGATGTAGCCGGCCGCGCCGATCAGATTGCCCTGGCGCAGGCGCCGCTCCTCCATCGCCGCGTCGTCGTTCTCGAAGCCGAGATGCACCCAGTCGAGCTCGGTCCGGTCGACGCCGCGCGGCCGGATCACCCGCACCGCGATCGTGTTGCGCACCTGCTGCAGCACCATGTTGGGAAAAACGGTCAGGATCTGCACCGAGATCTGGTCGCCGTATTCGTCGACCGAATCGACCACCGAGTTGTCCTCGAGACGCAAATCCGTGTCGGAGCGTAGTTGCGCGGCCTTGTAGTCGGCGTCCTCGGCGGCATAGTCGAGCCTTGCGTAGCTGAAGTGGTTGCCGCCCTCTTCGCTGATGTTGATCCCGCCCGGCATCGACAGCCGGTTGATGCGGAACGTGGTCAGGAACGAGTGCAGGATCGACGCGTGGTAGGTGTCCTTGACGTTCTCGAAGTAGAGCTTCCAGTTGTTCGGCAGGATCTGCGTCGAGCGCCCGATGATGTGCGCCCGGCGTCCGTCGAGGACGCGGCGGATCCCGCCGACGACGACATCGCCCAGATAGGATTTGAGGTCGGCGACCGTCTCGCTGAACGTGCCGAAGACGAGCCCGTACAGCTCCTCGACGCGGACCCGCTGCAGGTCATGCTCGTCCTTGCGGAACTCGGGGGCCATCCCGCCCTGGCGCTTGACCCCCTTCTCGAACGCAACCCCCGTCAGGTGGCCTTCGAGGTCATAGCTCCAGCCGTGATAGATGCAGGTGATTTCCTTGCCGCTTCCTTGGCGTTCGAGGCAGAGGAGGTTGCCGCGATGGGCGCAGCGGTTGACAAAGCCGTTGATCCGCCCGTCCGCCGCCCGCGCGACGATGACCTGGACCTCGCCGATCGTCGTCGCGACCCAGTCGCCCGCATTCGGGATTTCGGCGGCGAGGCAAACATAGCTCCAGCTCGGCCCCTTGAAGATGCGCTCCTGCTCGATCCGGTACTGCTCCGGATCGGTATAGAGCCGGAACGGCACCTCGCTGATCCCATTCGACGGCCACGCAACGCTGACGCTCGGATCGACATCTTGCACGGACATGGGCCCCTCGCGGTTCCGGCGATTTGGCCGAAACTATGCGCCGTGCGACGCCGCCCCGTCCATAACGCCGCACACGCCAGAGCCCGGCCTCGCTCGCGCGCCGCGGTAATCCGCCCCTGGCCCGCACGCGCGCGGGCGGGCATGATGAGCCGCATGATCAGCGGCGCGCCCCTCGTCACAGTGCTCAAATACCTGGTGCTGACCGCGTGCGCGGTGTGCTGGGCCTATGCCGTCTATCACGGGACGATCTTCGAGGGGCGGCTCAAGGCCAAGGATCTACGCCAGATCGAGGCGCTCAACCACCCGATGACGGTGTTCAGCCGCGACCTGCCGAGCCGGGCGCTGGAATCGCGGCGGAAGGTGTTTGCGGCGCTGGCCCTCTTTGCCGTGCTCGGGCTGTGCCTCGTGGCGATACTCTTTTTCGACGCATCGGGTACGGCGAGATCGCCGTTCCTGTTCCCGCCCTCCTCGCAACACTGAGGGCGCTACTGCCGCAGCAGCCGGCGCGCGATGATGATGCGCATGATCTCGTTGGTGCCTTCGAGGATCTGGTGCACGCGCACGTCGCGCAGGTACCGCTCGATCGGGAAATCCTTGAGATACCCATAGCCGCCGTGAAGCTGCAGCGCCTCGTTGCAGACATGGAACCCGGCGTCGGTCGCCAGCCGCTTCGCCATCGCGCAATGCAAGGTCGCGTCGGGATCGCCGCGGTCGAGGCTGGACGCCGCCCGCCACAGCATCAGCCGCGCCGCGTCCAGTTCGGTCGCCATGTCGGCGAGCTTGAACTGCAAGGCCTGGAAATCGGCGAGGCGCTGGCCGAACTGGCGGCGGTCGAGCATGTAGTCGCGGGCCTGTTCGGCGCAGGCCCGCGCGCCGCCGACCGAGCAGGCGCCGATATTCAGCCGGCCGCCGTCGAGCCCCATCATCGCGATCGAGAACCCCTCGCCTTCGGCCCCGAGCCGGTTGGCGACGGGCACCCGGCAATCGTCGAAATTGACCGTCGCCGTCGGCTGCGTGTTCCAGCCGAGCTTTCGCTCCTTTTTGCCGAACGACAGCCCCGGCGACCCCTTCTCGATCACCAGGCACGAAATCCCCCCCGACCCCGCCTCGCCGGTGCGCACCATCGCGACATAGACGTCGCTGGTGCCCCCGCCTGAGATGAACGCCTTAGACCCGTTCAGCACATATTCGCCGCCGTCACGCCGCGCCGTCGTCTTCAAGGCCGCCGCATCCGAGCCACTCCCCGGCTCGGTCAGGCAATAGCTGGCGAAATGCTCCATCGTCGTCAGCTTCGGCAGAAACCGCGAGCGCTGCTCAGCCAAGCCAAAGCGGTCGATCATCCATGCCGCCATGTTGTGGATCGACAGATACGCCGCCGTCGACACGCAGGCCGCCGCCAACTCCTCGAAGATCAGCGCCGCATCGAGCCGCCCGAGCCCGGTGCCGCCGAACTCGTCCTTCACATAAATCCCGGCAAACCCGAGCCCCGCCGCCGCCCGCAGCGCCTCGACCGGAAACTCCGCCCGCTCATCCCACCCCGGCGCGTGCGGCAGCCATTCGTCCCGCGCAAAATCCCGCGCCGTCTGCTGAAACGCGAGCTGGTCTTCGGAGAGGGTGAAATCCATGCCGCGGAGCTTACACGATCTCGGTCACGGGCCGTGCGTCCCTTCGAGACGGCCGCTTCGCGGCCTCGTCAGGACGTACAGCACCTCTGCTAGACACCAGAACTTGTGTCATGACCCAGAAGAGCGTCTATTAGTCGCCGCAAATCGGGTGAGGCCATCATGGACGCACTACTCGCGCCGCTCCTCTTGATCGTCGGCGCCGCGCTCGGCGGCGGCATCGCCTGGTGGCTGCGCGGGCGCGAGGTCGCGAGCGAGCGTCAACGGGCCACGACAGCCGAGATCGCTGCCGCCGATGCCCGCGCCACGGTGATGGCAGAGCAGCGCGGGCACGAACGCGAGGTCGCAGCCCTCACCGAGCTGCGTGTCGAGATCGAGACAAAGATGCAGGCTCTCGCCGCCGACGCACTGCAAAAGAACCAGACCTCATTCCTCAACCTCGCCAACGAGGTCTTTTCGAAGCACCGCGAGGGCGCTGCGAGAAACCTCGACGAGGGACAGCAGGCGATTGCGGCGCTGCTCGCCCCACTCGCCACGACCCTGGAGGAGTACCGGAAATCCGCCGCCGCGATCGAAAACGCGCGGGTCGCGCAGTACAGCGGCCTCGCGACCGAGATCCAAGGCCTCGTCCGCGTGCAGGAGGATGCAAGCGCGCAGACGCGAAAGCTCGTCACCGCGCTGCGGGCGGCGCCGAAGACCCGCGGCCGCTGGGGCGAACAGCAGCTCCACAATGTGCTCGAACTTTCCGGGATGACCCCGTTCATCGACTTCACGGTCGAGGGAACGATCGATCTCGACGACAGCCGCCTGCGCCCCGACGTCGTGATCTGCCTCCCCGGCGACCGCAAGATCGTCGTCGACGCCAAGACCTCGATGGCCGCCTATCTGGAAGCGGTCGAGGCGAGCGAGGACGAGGTGCGCGAAACCCACCTCAAAGCCCACGCCCGCCAGCTCCGCACCCATATGCGCCAACTCGCGGCCAAGGCCTATTGGGACGCGCTCCCGTTCAATCCCGATTTCGTCGTGATGTTCATTCCCGGCGAGAATTTCTTCGCGGCCGCGATCGAGCGCGACCCGCAGCTTTTCGAGGACGCGATCGCCGCGCGCGTCCTGATCGTGACGCCGACGACGCTGATCGCGCTCGCCAAGGCGATCGCCTTCGGCTGGCGCCAGGAAAAGATTGCCGACACCGCGAAGCAGGTCGCCGAACTCGGCCGCGAGCTCTACCGCCGGCTCGCGGCGATGGGAGGGCACATCGTGAAGCTGGGTGCCGGATTGGAAGGCGCCGTCAAGCACTACAATGACTTCGTCGGCAGCCTCGAAAGCCGTGTGATGCCAAGCGCCCGCCGGTTCAACGAATTAAAGGTCGAGGGCGCCCACGACCCGCTCCCCGAGCTGAAGCCGGTCGAGACCCAGACCCGCCTCCTTCGCAGCGCCGAACCGAGCGCAGACGCGGCGTAGTGTCCTTTTGGACCGCGGGCGTCTCGCCCGCTCTTTTGCCGGATGCGGGCGAGACGCCGCCGGTCCAAGCCGGGGCCATTCAGCCCCTGTTAATCCCGCCCCGAATACGATCGGGCAGCTTCGCGCCTCAGGGTCACGCCGGATATGTCGGTTACGAATATTCTCGTGGTTGTTTCCGCGCTGATGCTGGCGGCGATCCTGCTGCCGACGGCGCCGTTCACCCGGGCGATCTTGTATGTGGTGTTGATCGGGCTGACCGCGCTGCCGAGCATCCTCACCGGGCTCGACCAGGTCCTGGCGATGTTCGGCTGAGCCGCGCTCAGCCGCTGCCGCCCTCGACGGGATAGCCTTCGGCGCGCCAGCGCAGCATCCCGCCGTTCAGATTCGCGATATCGGCGAACCCTGCCTGCTGCAGGATCACCGTCGCCTGCGCCGACCGGCTGCCGGCCCGGCACACGCACACGATCGGCACGTCCTTCGAGAGTTCGCTGCAGCGCTCCGCCAGTTCGCCGAGCGCGATCCGCGCCGCCCCGTGGATATGGCCGAGCGGCCCGGTGAACTCGTCGGCCTCGCGCACGTCGAGGATCTGCACGCGCGGGGCAAATTCCTCGAGCCCGTGCGGGTCGATCTCCCACACTCCGGCAAAGCTGTAGCGAAGCGGCGCCCAATGTGGGTCCGCGCCGGGGCCGTCATCGCTCTCCGGCTGGCCGCAGCGCAAATTCGCCGGCACCGCGACATCGAGCAGCTTTGGGTGCGCCAGCCGCAAATTCTTCATGTAGCCGGTGAAGTCGCCAATCCCGATATCGCCGCCGAGCCGCGGGTTGTAACGGCGCTCCTCAGCGACGCTGGTCGCGGTGAGCCCGCGATAGTCGTGCGCCGGATAGAGCAGGCACTGGTCGGGCAGCGCGAAAATCTGCTCGCGCACCGACCGGAACATCGCGCCGGCGTCGCCTTCCTGGAAATCGGTGCGGCCGCTGCCGCGGATGAGGAGGCAGTCGCCGGTAAAGGCCATGCTCGAATCGTCGAGCACATAGGTGACGCAGCCATTCGTATGCCCCGGCGTCGCCCGCACCATCAGCCGCCGCCCGCCGAACGCGATCACGTCGTCCTGGACGAGCCTGCGGTCCGCGCCCTCGGCCCCGCCCGCCGCCGAAACCATGATCCGGCTGCCGGTACGGTTCTTCAGCAGATAGGCACCGGTGACGTGGTCGGCGTGGACATGCGTTTCGAGCGTCGCGACGAGCTTGAGCCCGAGTTCGCCGATCAGCGCCGCGTCACGCCTGACCTGCTCGAAGACCGGGTCGATCACCACCGCCGCCCCGCTGTTGCCGAGCAGATAGGTATAGGTCGAGGACTGCGGATCGAAGAGCTGGCGGAAGATCAGCATCGCGGGCTCCGCAAGGTTCGCTACTCTCCGATATGCTGCGAGTCCGGGGCGGGAGGCAAGCCATGTCAGCGATCGAGATCACCGAATTGCGCGCAAGCGACCGCGAAGGTTGGACCGAGCTGTGGCGGCTCTACCTCGAATTCTACGAAACCGCGCTGCCGCCCGAGATCTACGCCCAAACCTGGGCCCGAATCCTCGACCCCTCGGCGCCGATCTACGCCTTCGGCGCACGGGCCGAAGGGAGGCTCGTCGGCATCACCCACTACCTCTTCCACGAGCACGCCTGGTCGCCGAAACAGGTCTGCTATCTGCAAGACCTTTACGTCGATGCGGGTGTCCGCGGTGGCGGTGTCGGCAAGGCCCTCATCGAGGCCGTCGCCCAGGTCGCCCGCGACCGCGACTGCCTCCGCCTCTACTGGACCACTAAAGAGGACAACGCCCGCGCCCGCCGCCTCTACGACTACATAGCCAAATACAACAGCTTCATCCGCTACGACTACGCGCTGGGGTGATGGATTTCGCAATGCTCAACCCATCCTGCGGCACCGAACTCGTAGGATAGGTAGAGCGGAGCGAAACCCATCAAGAGGTTTCATCACGAAGGGCACGAAGAAAAGGCGCGACGCGCCAGGATTCACCACAGAGGCACGGAGGCACAGAGATTGCCGCGACTCCGAATCTCTGTGCCTCTGTGGTGGACATATCTTCCCGCTCCGCGCGGACTTCGTGCCTTCGCGGTGAACCCTTTACGCCGTCACCCCGCGTACACCGCCTCGTCGTAGTTCCCGGCGCCCATGCCGCCTTCGGGGAAGATGCCGTGCTTGGCGATCCAGTCGAAGCTCTCGGCATAGACCTCGCGCGTGTAGGGCTCGAACACCAGGCGTTCGCCCGGGCCCCAGCGGCCGGTGTCGGCCATTTCGCGGAAGCGCGGCGGGAATTCTTCCTTGTAGTAGTGCGTGTAAAGCTCGGGGCGGAGGTCGAGGTCGCGCTGGGCGGCCCTGAGCGCGCGGAAATACTTGCGCACGTCGTCGGGCTCGGGGTCGCCGGTGATCATCGAGGCCATCATAAAGCTCGTGTCGATGATCTTGCGGAACCCGAGTTGCTCCATGAAGTAGTACGGCCCGCTAAACAGCGCCGCCGCCGGCACCTTCCTGTCGATCAAGAGTTCCATGCGCCGGAACAGCAACCCGTCGGCAAACGACAGCTTGATCTGCCCTGCCGGCAGATACTGCTCGAGCGCCTGGATCGTCGAGTAATGACTGCCCGATTGATACCCGACCGAGATCTCGACCCCGGCCAGGTCCGCCGGGTGCTTGATGTCCGATTCCGGCGCCACGAAGATCGCAGCCGGCGCCACCGAATAGGCGTCCGCGAAGAGCTTGCCGTGCCCGGTCGAGGCGGCGACGTTGACGGTCCAGTGGCAGGCGCACGAAACATCGGCGTCGCGGCCGCGCTCGAAGGTCTGGTACGCCCCGACCTTGTTGCCGAGATCGTGGAGCACGCCGGTCGGCGACGCGAGCTGGTCGCGGAACTCGTAATCGAGCTCCTCATGGTCGAAATAGCCCTTGTCGCGGGCGACCCACTCGTGCAGCCGCATGTGCGGCGCAATGACGAACTTTCCCACGCTCTCGCCTCCCTCACTCTCGCCCGCGTCATGCCGGCGCGTTGTTTCGCCGGCCGTGTGTCCTTATTTTCCTTCCACGGCGCCCTTGTCGAGTGGGGATAACCAAGACGTGACCGAATCCTACCTGCCGCCGTTGCCCCCGTATCCGGCCTCGCGCCTCCGGCGCAACCGCCGCGACGCCTGGTCGCGAAAGCTTGTCGCCGAGAGCGTGCTGACCGCCGGCGACCTGATCTGGCCCGTCTTCGTCCACGACGAAAAGGGCCGCGCACCGGTCGGGTCGATGCCCGGCCAGTTCCGCCACTCGATCGCGTCGCTGGTCGACGCCGCCGGCGAGGCCGCCGGGCTCGGCATCCCGCTGATCGCGATCTTCCCGGCCGTCAACCCCGCCCTCAAGGACCCGGAAGGCAACGAGGCGGTAGACGCCAGCAACCTCATCTGCCGCACCGTCTCGGCGATCAAGAAGGCGGTGCCTGAGCTCGGGGTCCTTTGCGACGTCGCGCTCGACCCGTTCACCTCGCACGGGCATGACGGCGTCATCCGCGACGGCTATGTCGCCAATGACGAGACGGTCGCGATCCTCCAGCGCCAAGCGATTGTCCAGGCCGAGGCCGGCTGCGACATCATCGCCCCCTCGGACATGATGGACGGCCGCGTCGGCGCCGTTCGCCGCGCGCTCGACGAGGCCGGGTTCGACCGCGTCCGCATCATGTCCTACGCCGCGAAATACGCCTCGTGCTTCTTCGCCCCGTTCCGCCAGGCAATCGGCACCGCCTCGTCGCTCGGCACCGCCGACAAGCGCACCTACCAGATGGACCCGGCCAACGGCGACGAGGCGATCCGCGAGGTCGCGCTCGACATCGCCGAGGGTGCCGACATGGTCATGGTCAAGCCCGGCCTCCCGTTCCTCGACGTCGTCCGCCGCGTCAAGGACGCCTTCCGCATGCCGACCTACGCCTATCAGGTCTCGGGCGAATACTCGATGATCCAGGCCGCCGCCGAACGCGGCTGGCTCGACGGCGAACGGGCGATGATGGAATCGCTCCTCTGCTTCAAGCGCGCCGGCGCCGACGGCATCCTCACCTACTTCGCCGTCGAAGCCGCAAAGCGTCTCAAGGCGGGGTGAGTGAGTCCCGGCCTTCCCCGGGATGACGTGCTTTGTTGGCTCGGGCCTTCGGGCGGCGACCTATTCCGGCGCGGCGAAGCGGCCCAATTCGGGGGTGGTGCCTCAGTTTGAATTTCCCGCCATCGACCCGCAGTTGGCTTAGGTCTTCGCGTCTCTTATCCGGGTGCTGCACTCTGCGAAGGCGTCTACGGCCCACGCCTCACCACGCTTGAGGTAGGCTTGCGTCACATCAAGCCAGTCTGCCAGCGGCATCAGCCGCAGGCCGCGCGGCTCAGCCCACCCTTGCGCCTCGGAGACGAACAAGGCGCCGTCATCGGGACGGCGGACGAGCTGGACGACGTGCGTAATCCCGCGGGGGCGCGGGTGATTTTTGGCCCAAGCACCGCCGCCCTGTCGCAGCCCGATAGTGCCAAAAGGGGGCACGGTGTCGAGACTGATCCGATCTCCTTCCAGGATGCAGCCTGATCTCCCCTCAAGTTCCTCAATCATGCGATCCGACCACGTACCGACCGCCTCAACGTCGCATCTGCTGAACAGCTCCGTGTCAGCCGCGCGATTGGCCGCCTCCATCCCGGCGGAAAGGAGTAAAGCGACCCAACCGGAGCAATCGATGACCGGCGGATCGGCGTCGAGCCCGCTCGCCTTGACCCCGCCCTTATACCCTACTCGCCCGGCGTGCCGATCTATGAGAGCCCACATCGCGGCACCCGACGCTTCGAGCCATGATGGTTCACTCATGCTCCTGGCACCAATTTGGGGTAACAGCGCCCGCGATCACATCGCGCTGCTCGGCGAACAGCGCCTTCATCCAGTCGAGGACCACGCGCACGCAGGGGGCGCGGCGGAGATCGCGGTGAACGATCATCCAGTAGGTCGCGTCGAGTTCGGGGATCGGCGGCGTCAGCCGCTCGAGGAGGGGATGGCCGTCGCCGATATAGCACGGGATGACGCCGCGGCCGGTGCCGGCGCGGATCGCCTCGACCTGCATCAATAGCGTCGTGGCGCGGAGCGCCACCGGCATCCCGGTTTCTTCAATCTGCCGCTCGACCCAGCGCGCGGGTTCGTGCCCTTGCCCCCGCGCCTGCTCCTCGGTATAGGCGACCCAGGCGTCGGTGGTCGCGCCGCAGCGGCGGTAGACCGCGACGGCGAAGGTGCCGAGCTTGGCGACGTAGTAGTCGCCGCTTTCGGGCGGCTCGTGGCGCAGGGCCAGGTCAGCCTCGCGCCGCACCAGGTTCGCCGGCTGCAGCGATTGGACAAACTCCAGGGTGATGCCGGACGGCAGCGGCGCCGTCGCCGTCCCCGATAGGCAACGGGCGATAAACCCGGCGGCGCACTCGCCGGTCGATACCCGCACCGTGCCGCTCAATACCGGCGAGACGGCCGCGCGCCGGCGCTCGAGCGTCAGCATGGCCTGCTCGGCCTCTTCGGCCGCGGCGAGAAGCTGCTCGCCGGCAGCGTTGAGGCGTACCCCCTCGGGCAGGCGATCGAACAGGCTCGCCCCGCCAAAATCCGCCTCGAACGCCGCCAATCGCCGGGCGATGGTCGGCTGGCTCAGCCCCAGCGCCCGCCCGGCAGCCCGCATCGACCCCTCGCGGACGATCGCGAGGAATACCCGCACGCCGTCCCAATCCATCGCCGCGCGGCTGGCTTGCGGCGCGGGACGCGGCGTTCTGACCGGGGAAGTCGTCAGGCTATCGACAAGAGCCATGGCCCGCTCCTTTTTGCGACGAAGGAGTATATGCCACGTAAACGTTCCGCCGCTCCTCGAAATCGATGATCACTGCCATGAATTCGTGGCGCTACAGTCGGGCGTCCGCTCACCAAAGATGACGGAGAGCCAGATGGAACACGGAACGCCCCGTATCGTCGATCTGCACGCCGCAGCCGCGAAACTCACGATGTTCTACGGCCGCAAGCCGGACACCACCTTTCGCGAGCGCCGCGGCAGCGCGGAGCATCTGGGCAAGTACCGCGACGGCATGCTCCTGATGAGCAAGTCGGCCGGCACGGGCCACTGGGAGACCCATCGCCATGACGAGCTGCTTTACGTGCTCGACGGCGAGATGATCGTGGACATCCTCGAAAAGGACGGGCCCCGGACCTTTGTGGTCGGCGCCGGCATGGTCGGCATCGTCCCGCCCAGCGCCTGGCACCGCGTTCGCTCCGGCGACGGGATGTCGGTGTTCAGCGCGACGGACCCCGGCGACCACATCGATCTCGATGTCCCCGATCCGCGAACCCCCGAGCGCGAGCTGGAAACCCCGACCGGCCCCTACAGCGTCATCGACCTCCAGGCGGAATTGGCGAAGCTGACGATGTTCCGCCGCACCCCGCAATCGACGCCCGAAGAACGCAAGGGCAGCGTCGCGCAACTAGCGACGTACCGCGACGGCCTGCTGCTGGCGATCAAGCTCTCGGGCAAGGATCACTGGGAGCGCCACCCGACCGGCGATGAGCTTGTCTACGTCCTCGACGGCGCCGCAACCGTAGAGATGGTCTGCGATGACGGGCCGCCGAAATCCTTCGCGCTCGGCGCCGGTGCCTTCGCCGTCATCCCGCAAGGCGCCTGGCACCGGTTTCTCTCGCCGGACGGCTTTACCCAGCTTGTCGCGACGCCCTTCCCCGGCGAGACGATCGCGCTCGATATCGACGACCCGCGATCCGTCGGCCGCCAGTAGACAGCGGCGCCCCCATAGGTTGAGATACCCCGAGCGCCGCTAGAGCGCCGATTGGGGGAAGCGCCTTGAATACGACACACGAGATAACGCCGGCGGCGTTGATCACCGCGCGGCTCGACCGCCTGCCGATGACCCGGCACGTCTGGGGGCTGGTGACGCTGATCGCGCTCGGCGGCACGTTCGAGGTCTACGACCTGTTCTTTACCGGCTACGTCGCGCCGGGGCTCTTCGCCGACAAGATCCTGTCGCCGACGACGACCGCCTTGTTCGGCATGAACGGGCTCGCCTCGTTCATTTTCGCGCTCTTCGCCGGATTGTTCATCGGCACGATCGCCTTTGCGTTTGTCGCCGACAGGTTCGGCCGGCGCGCGATCTTCACCTATTCGCTCCTCTGGTACAGCGCCTGCACGCTGATCCTCGCGTTCCAGGACACCGCCAACGGGCTCAATTTCTGGCGGATGATCGCCGGCATCGGGATCGGGGTCGAGCTCGTGACGATCGACACCTACATCTCCGAGCTGGTGCCGAAGTCCGGGCGCGGCAAGGCGTTCGCATTCCAGCAGGGGATCGGGTTCATCTCGGTGCCGCTGGTGGCGCTCTTCGCCTGGCTCCTGGTGCCGACGCGCCCGTTCGATCTCGCCGGCTGGCGCTGGGTCATCATCATCGGTTCGCTGGGCGCGCTGGTGATCTGGGCGATCCGCTGGCGGCTGCCGGAATCGCCGCGCTGGCTCGCGCAGCGCGGCCGCCTCGACGAGGCCGAGCGCGTCATCAGCGCGATCGAGGCACGGGTTCAGGCCGATTGCGGGGGCACCCCATTGCCCCCGCCGGCGCCGCCGACTCCGGAAGACCCGCGCGAGGGCCGCTACAGCGAGGCTTTCGCCCCCGCCTATATCAAGCGGACGCTGATGATGGTGGTGGTGAGTCTCGGCTCGACGATCGGGTTCTACGGGTTCGCGAACTGGGTCCCGACGCTCCTCATCGCCAAGGGCATCGTCGTCACCAAGTCGCTCGGATACACGGTGATCATCGCCCTCGCCTATCCGATCTTCGCGCTGATCAGCACCGGCTTCGCCGACCGCATGGAGCGCAAGGCCCAGGTCGCGATCTCGTCGCTCGGCATGGCTGTATGCGGCGTCCTCTTCTCGCTGCAAACGGGGGCGGTGGCGCTGATCGTCCTGGGCACGATCCAGACGATGCTGCTGACGTGGCTGTCGTTCTCGTACCACAACTACATGGCCGAGATTTACCCGACCCGCATCCGCGCCCGCGCCGTCGGCTTCGTCTATTCCTGGAGCCGGTTCAGCGCGGCCTTCACCGGCTTCTTCATCGCCTTCTTCCTCAATTCGTTCGGCGTCACCGGCGTCTTCATCTTCATCGGCGGCGCGATGGTGATCGTCGCCCTGGCGATCGGGTTGTTTGGACCACGCACCAACCAACTCGCGCTCGAGGAGATCTCGCACTGACGCATCCCCTCTCCCTCCGATGCGGAGAGGGAGAAGGAGGGGCGTCGCCTACTTCGGGTCGGGCCACTTCGAATCCTGCCCCACGTACTCCGCGAAGCGGATCGCCGTCGCGAGCTCCGCCGGTGTCGCCATCGGCGGTTTCGCTCCGCCCTTCAACCCGCCGAGCGCGGCACGGACGGCGTGGACGGTCGCAGCCAAAATATCCTGCGGATAGACGGCGATGCGGATGCCGATGCGCTGGAGCTCGGCGTCGCCGGGCATGAAATGCTTGCCGGCGGGCGAGGTCACGGCGAGGCAGGGCTTGCCGTTCGCGGCGTCGATGCCGGCGCGCATCTCGTCCTCGGTCTGCGGCGAGTCGAGGAAGAGGATGTCGGCGCCCTCGGCCGTAAAGGCCTTGATCCGCGCCAGCGCCTCGTCGAACCCGCGCGAGGTGCGGGAGTCGGTCCGGGCGAGGAGCAGAATGCCCTCCTCGTGGCACGCCTCGACCGCGGCGCGGCAGCGCAGGACCGCCGGCTCGCGGTCGACGACGAGCTTGGCCCCGTTATGCCCGAGGGGGCGCGGCCAGATCTTGTCCTCGATCAGGATCGCCGCCGCCCCGCGCCGCGCATAGGCGCGGATCGTCTTCTGCACCGACAACGCGTTGCCGTGCCCCGTATCGCCGTCGGCGAGCCACAGCACACCGGGCGCCGCCGCGATGCAGGCCTCGACGGTGTCGACCATCTCGGCAAACCCGACAAGGTCCATGTCGGGCATCGCGAGCCGCATCGCCGAGATGCTGGAGCCCGAGACGAACCCGGTCCGAAATCCCGCCTCGGCGATCAGCCGCGCCCCCATCCCGTCGCCGCATCCCGGCATGACCTGGAGCCGAGGCTCGTCGAGAAGTTTCTTTAGGGCTTCGGCTTGCGGGCGCATGGCGGTTCCTTTCGACGAGGGTGCTTTGTCAGCGTCGCGCCCGAGAAGGCGCCACGGCACCAAACGGGTTGTGGTGCGGTCCTGAGCACATTTATCCTCAAGCATATTATTCGCACTTGGGTCTTGCTGTAATGCACTCTCGACGATGGTCGGGAGCCGCGTCACCGGGTGTTTGAGCGGCCGCTAAAACAGATATTTAGAGGGATCACGGGCATTACTGTCGCATTACGGGCGGGATTGCCGCCGGGCAAATCTCGCCGCCGGGATACCAGGTTTTTGCGCTTGCGATCCTGGCAGGCCTGTTTGCATGGCCGGTCGCGCGCTACGGGCGCCGCGGTATGCGCAATATTCGATTTGATCGCCGCTTTGTCGAGGGGGCCTTCTGGATTGCTCTCGCCGTCGTGTTGACAGGATCGTTCGCGACCCTGGGCGCGCTCGGACTGGCGGGGCTCACGCGGTTCTGATTGATGGGTCGCGCGGGGATCGCGCGACCCGCTACCAATTGAAGCTGAGCGATGCCGTGCCGACCTCGTCCGGCGTTTTCTGTCCGCGGAATTCCTCACTGCGCGTCATCACCATGAAATCGGTCCGCAACGACGCGTTCCACAGGATCGAAAACCCCGCCTCGGCGTCGCCGACAAAGATTTTTTTCGGCACGCTGCGGCTTTCGCGGAAGGTATTGCCGTCGAGGAAGATGTTGTGGCCGACGGCCCTCCCCTGGGTGCCGACAAAGAAATACCAGCCATGCCCGTTATCGAGCCCGTTGATGTCGAAATAGTCGGTGCCCGATAGCGACGGGCGCACCCGCACAGGGCCGTAATCCGCGGCGAGCCCTTTCCCGATCCGCAGCATCCCGCCGACATCGCCATAGGTCATGACGTTGCCGGCCGTCACGCCGGCCTCGGGGATGAGGTCCACGCCAAAGCTGTTGTCGCCAAAGAGCGTCCATTTCCAGTAGCGCTCGTAGCTCAGCATGCCGCCGAACTCGTGCTGGAGCTGGTCCGACCAACCTTGCGCCTGCTGTGCGCCGATGAACTGGTGGAAATCGTTCTGCGCCTGCTTGGCGAGCGAGCCAGGCCCGACAACCCCGAGATCGATCTCGAAGTTTTCGAGCATGTGCTTGTTGGTTTCCTGCATCAGGCTGATGCCGCCATAGGCCCAGCCGGCATAGGGCCGGTCCTTCGGGTCGGGCGGCTTCAGGGTCAGGTTTTTCGGGGTGAAGATGCTTTGCCCCGCGAAGACCGAGGTGCGGCGGATCGTGTTGCCGCCGTGCTCGAAGATCGGCCCGGCGAGGCCGACGAAATCGAACGTGTCGTCCCACCAGCTTCCCGGCGACGGCGTGCCGCCGAATAGGTCCGAGATCCTGAAGCCCTGGGTGTAATGCTTGTCGGAGTTGAAGTAGAGCGAGTCGTTCTCTTCGAGGATCGTCACCCGCGAGGGTTGCTCCGCCGCCAGATCGGCAGACGGCTGCGGCGCCGGCGTCTGCGCGTTCGCCACGATCGGCAGCGCGGCCAGTGCCGCCGCGACAACCATCCCGCAAACCCGCATGAACCTGTCCCCCTCGGATCCCCTATCCGTGGAGGGTCAACGAGAGGACGACCGCTAGGTTCCGCGCTTCATCAGCATGTGGCCATAAGGGGCGTACGCGGCGGCGCGGTTGGCGGCGTGGTGCGTGAGGATGGTCATCACATCGCGCCGCATCTCCTGCAGCGGGTCAGTGTCGTAGACCCAGCGCGCGCCCGACAGCTCGCAGAGCCGCTCCATCGCCCAGCCGACCTGGTGCTGGGCATAGACCATGTCGCGCCGCGCCCGCAGTGCCTCGGCCTCGGTGATGCGGCGGCCGGTGTCGACCTCGGCAGTCGTCAGATCACGGCCATGATGCAGCGACAATGTCGCCGCGTCGATCGCCGCAGCCGCCTCGCCGACCGTCATCTGCACGACCTCGGAATCCGCCATTCGGCTGACCCCGCGCGAGATGCGGGTGGCCATGTCTTTGCTGACCCGTTCGAGCGCCCGCCGCCCCGTCGCGATCGCCACCGGCGGCAGCGAGTACGACACGAGATACCCGCGCGGCGCCCGCAACACCGGATAGTCCGGGGTCACAGCCGCGCCGGGCGGCGTGCCGGCGAAGAGGTCGGCGACCATGACGTGCCGGTGCTCGGGCACGAAGACGTCGTCGAGCCGCAGCGTCTTGCTCCCGGTCCCCGTGAGCCCCAGCACCTGCCAATCGTCGACGATCTCGCAATCGCTAAGCGGGATCAGCATGTACGCGGCGGTACGCCCGTCGCCCTTTTCGCCGAGAAAGCAGCCGATGATCGCCCATCGCGCATGGTCGCAGCCGCTCGAAAACGGGTACTTGCCGCTGAGCCGCCAGCCGCCCGGAACCTTGCGCGCCGCCTCGCGCGGCGCCAATGACGACGACGCGACCGCCGCCGGGTTGTCGCCCCACACCTCGATCTGCGCCTGTTCCGGGTATTGCGCGACGACCCAGTTGTGCTCGGCCAGCACCGCATAGACCCAGGCCGACGATGCGCAGCCGAAGGTCAATTCCTCGACGATCCGCGAGAAGAGGCTGAACCGCATCTGCAGCCCGCCGAACCGTTTCGGCTGCAGGATGCGCAGGATCCCGGCCGCCTGGTACTCGGCGATCGTCGCGTCCGGCACGACCCGCCCCGCCGTGCATGCCGCCGCCCGATCGGCGAGCCGCGGGATGAGCGCGCGGGCGCGGTTCAGAATTTCCCGCTCCTCGTCGAAGAGCGGCGATTCATCGCCCGAAAAAGGTCCCGGGCTCATTACAACGCGCTGCGCCGGCTCGATCCGCCGCCGTCGATCGTGTAGATGCAGCCGGTCGTGTACCCCGAAACCCGGTCGGAGGCGACAAAGGCGACCATCGCGGCGATCTCTTCCGGCTTCGCGGCGCGGCCGAAGGCGTGATGCTTCATCCCCTCCTCCCAGCGGCTCTCATCGCCGAAATTCTGCTGGGCACGTGTCTTCATCAGCGTGACGAGGCGCTCGGTCATCACCGGGCCGGGGTTGATCCCGACGACGCGGAGATTGTCGGCCGGCGCCCGACCGCCCATCGCGCGGGTAAACGCCATCAGCGACGCATTCCCCGACGACCCCGCGATATAGTCGAAATCAGGGTTCTCGCCGGCTGCGCCGAGCACGTTGACGATGACCCCGTGCCCGCGCTTTCTCATCATGTCGTAAAAGCGCCGGGTCATGTTGATATAGCCGAACACCTTGAGGTCCCAGGCGGTGCGCCAACGGTCCTCGGTGATCATGTCGAGATTGCCGCCGGGGATCGCGCCGGCATTGTTGACGAGAATATCGGTATCGGCGCATTCGGCCGCGAGCCGGTCGACATTCTTGCCGTCGCTGAGGTCGAGCGCGAAATGGCGGACGCCGACATTGTGCTTGCCCGAAATCGCCTTCTGCGCCGCCTCGAGATCGGCCGCCGTGCGGGACACCAGCGTCACGTCGCAGCCCTCTTCCGCCAGCGCCTCGGCACAAGCCCGCCCGATCCCCTTCGACGCCCCGGAAACGACCGCCTTCTTGCCCCTCAGACCTAAGTCCACGCGCGCCTCCCGGAATCCGTTGGGGCGATCCTATCACCCTCGTTTGTCATTGCGAGCGCAGCGACGCAATCTCGGGCCGGGAGGACACCCGCGGCCCGAGATTGCCGCGTCGCCTTCGGCACCTCGCAACGACCGCGGTCAGGGCGCGACGAGAAACTCCCGAACCGGAGCGATCTGCTCGGGCGCCATCAGCGCCGGGGCGTGGCCCACGCCCGGGAACTCGGCGAGCTTCGCGCGCGGGCCGCGTTCGGCCATCTGGGCGAAATCGGCGGGCCGCAACAGGTCGGAGTCGACGCCACGCAGCACGAGCGTCGGACAGCGCAACCGGTCGTAATACGGCCGGAAATCGACGTCCGCCGGCTCGTGCGCCTTGAACGGCTCGCCGATCTTCGGGTCGTACGCGAGGCCGAGGCGTCCGTCGCCGCGGGTCCGCCCCGAATGGGCGGCGAGCTGGCGCCATTGGGTGTCGCTGAGCGGCCCGAACCCGGCACAGCGCTTGCGCAGGTAAGCCTCGAGCTCGTCGCGGCTCGAAAAGGCCGGGTCGTCGCCGATGCCCTCGCCGATCCGCATCAGCCCCTCTTTCGGCACCAGCGGCCCGATATCGTTGAGCACGAGGCGCCGCAGCGGCGAATTCGGCAGCCCCGCGAACAGCATGCCGACGAGACCGCCCATCGACGTGCCGACCCAGTCGACCTGCGGCACGTCGAGCCGCGCGTAGAGCGCCGCGACGACCGCAAGATAGAACGCAAAGCTGTACTCGCTGCCGTCGTCGAGCCAGTCGCTGGCGCCGCGCCCCGGCATGTCGGGGCAGACGACCCGGCAATCCGCCGACAGCGCGCTCGCCAGCGCATCGAAATCGCGGCCGTTGCGGGTGAGCCCGTGAACGCAGATCACGACCGGCGCTCCCGCCGGCCCCTCCCAATCCCAATAAGCGAGGTTGAGGAAGCCTTGCGGACCCATCACCGCGAGGTTGCGTGCCCGCATCGCCATCGAAACGGCCCCCGTTCCCATTGTCGCGCTAGGTATATCCCCTCTGCGCCCATTGGGGGGAGAGGGGGATTCTCGAGTGCCCGCTTGGCGGCCCGGTGCGGTTTTGCCAAAGTAGCGCCATGCATACCGACCGCGGCGTCTCCGCCCTCGCCCAGCTCATCGCCGTTTCCCAACGCGCGATCGTCTTTACCGGCGCCGGGATCAGCACCGAAAGCGGCATACCCGATTTCCGCAGTCCCGGTGGGGTGTGGACCAAGATGGCGCCGATCTATTTCGACGATTTTCTCGTCTCCGATGCGGCGCGCAAGGAAACCTGGCGCCGTCGCTTTGCGATGGAGGACATGTTCCGCGACGCCGAGCCAAACCGCGGCCACCGTGCGGTCGAGGCGCTGGTGCGGCGCGGCAAGGTCAGCGCGGTCATCACGCAGAACATCGACGGGCTGCACCAGGCCTCTGGCATCCCCGACGAGAAGGTCATCGAGTTGCACGGCAACACGACCTTCGCCACCTGCCTCGATTGCGGCCAGCGCTATGAGATCGACGCCTTGCGCATCCAGTTCGAGACCGACGGCATCGCGCCGCGCTGCACCCGTTGCAAGGGCTGGGTCAAGACCGCGACCGTCTCGTTCGGCCAGGCGATGCCCGAGGAGGCGATGCGCCGCGCCCAAATCGAGACGCTCGCCGCCGATCTCTGCATCGTGCTCGGGTCGTCGCTGGTCGTCTACCCGGCCGCCGGCTTTCCCGAGCTCGCGAAGCGCAACGGCGCGACGCTGGCGATCGTCAACCGCGAGGAAACCGGCCTCGACCCCCACGCCGATCTCGTCCTCCACGACGGCATCGGCGACATCCTCGGCGGAGCGGTCGGGGTCAATTAAGGAGCGTCGGCGCCCGCCCGCAACGGGGCGGCGCAAGCCAATCGACGCGCTGCGGCACTAGCTGAAGAGCCGATTGGCGAGGAGAATGCTGAGGAGTTCACGCTACATACACGGTGTGTACCGGGCAGAACCTGCGTGACAGGCGGAAATTGAACCTAGTGGAACATTCGGTCAATTGGACGAATCGTCGCATGAAGAAGGAGAGACAGATGAGGCTCGACGGCAAGGTAGCGATCGTCACCGGCGGCGCGTCGGGGATGGGCGCCAGCACGGCGCAAGTCTTTGCCCGCGAGGGCGCGAAGGTCGTCGTTGCCGACCAGCTCGACGACGAGGGCAAAAGAATCGTCGCCGAAATCGTCAAAGCCAACGGCGCGGCGAGTTTCCACCATCTCGACGTCACCGACGAAGAAAACTGGAAACAGCTCATCGTCGCGACGATCAAGGAATTCGGCCACGTCGACATCCTGGTCAACAATGCCGGGATCAGCGGCAGCGCGGTCGACGACCTGTTCGACACCGCGGCCTGGGACAAGATCATGGACGTCAACGCGCGCGGCGCCTTTTTCGGGATGAAGTACACGATCCCGGAGATGCGCAAGGCGGGCGGCGGGTCGATCGTCAACATCTCGTCGATCTCGGGCGTCACCGGCCAACGCGGCATCCACGCCGCCTACAACGCGTCGAAGGGCGCGATCCGCACGATGACCAAGGTGGGCGCGGTGCAGCAGGGCCGGCACAACATCCGCGTCAACTCCGTGCATCCAGGGCTAATGCCGCCGATGCGCACCTCGGGCCGCACCGCGGACCCGGCCGTCCGCGCGAAGATGCTCGAAATGGTCCCGCTCGGCCGTGACGGCCGCGTCGAGGAGGTCGCCAACGCCGTGCTGTTCCTGGCGTCGGACGAAGCCTCCTACGTCACAGGCGCCGAGCTATACGTGGATGGCGGCTATCTGGCGGGATAAGCCGGGTCACCGTGGGCAGTTGTGTTCGCGGCGCACTTGATCGAATTTCTCGTAGGCTTGTTTGACACGGTCGCAGGCGGGCGTTTTATCGCACCCGGAACCGCTGACGATGTCGGAAGCCTCTGACGCCGCAGCACCGCTCAGGCCGCCCACGCCGACCGCCACACACACCGATCCGCCGCCGGTCGGTATGGCCATGAGCCCCGCACCGACGGCCGTAAAAAAGCCCCAGGCCGCCGCCCGTTTGTCTGCACTGACGTGAGCCTGATCCAGGCACTGCCGGCATTCCTCGGCGTCACTGGCGAAATCCGCCCTGGCCAGCCCCGGCATTGCAACCGCGACGCATGCAAACAGAATCGCAATTACTCGATCAACCCGCATCACTGTCTCCTTGAGGCTTGTACAGCGCGAGCCAAAGTCATTTAACCAATAAAGCGATCCCAAGCAAAGGAAGAGTGCGGACAGAGCGAGCCCGGGCGTCAAATCGCTTCCGCGCCCTCGTCCTCACTGGCGAGGTTCGTCTTCATGTGATTGAGGGTGGCGAGGAAGGTATCCCGCGCGCTGGGGCTCAAGCCGGCGAGCGCGTCCTCGCGGTTGTCCAGGTTGATCTCGAGGATGCGTTCAACGACGCGCCAACCCTTCGGCATCAGCCACAGGGTCCAGACGCGGCGGTCGGTCGGGTGCGGACGGCGCTCGACGAGCCCCTCCTCGACGAGGCGGTCGAGCGCACGCACCAAGGCGATCGGCTCGATATCCATCAGCGCCGCGATCTTGGCCTGGCTGCTGCCCTCGTTGCGGGCGATGCGCAGCAGTGCGCCGGCCTGAAGCCGCGTGATCGGCAGCCCGGCGCCGTGGGCGCGGCGTTCGAAGCGGCGGCGCATCAGTCGCGCGACGTCGTGCAGCAACGCGCCGATATTGGGCTGCAACGCCGCCGCCGGCGGGCGATGCTCGGCCACGAAGCCGTCGTCGTCGATGGAACGGAGCGCTGCGATCGGCACAGCGTCACTCGGCGCCATGGGTATCCTCCGCCAAAGCCGGGTTGGGCCCGTCCATCACCTGCGCCAGCCGAGATTGCCTGTGCGAGCGGCCGAGCCAGCGGGCGAGCCTTTCAAGATAGAGGTAGATGACCGGCGTCGTGTAGAGCGTCAGCCATTGCGAGACGAGGAGCCCGCCGACGAGCGCAATGCCGAGCGGACGCCGCAATTCCGACCCGGCGCCGCCGCCGAACGCGATCGGCATCGAGCCGAAGAGCGCGGCGAACGTCGTCATCATGATCGGGCGGAAGCGCAGGATGCAGGCCTCATGGATCGCCTCCTCCGGGCTCTTGCCGTGGAGGCGTTCGGCCTGCAGCGCGAAGTCGATCATCATGATCGCGTTCTTCTTGACGATGCCGACGAGGAGAATGACGCCGATGAGGGCGATCACGGTCAGCTCGTAGTGCATGACCAGCAGCGCGAGGAGCGCGCCGACTCCGGCCGACGGCAGCGCCGACAGGATCGTGATCGGGTGGATATAGCTCTCGTAGAGCACGCCCAGCACGATATAGACGACAAGGATTGCCGCCGCGACCAAGAGCGGCGTCGATTTCAGCGAGGCCTGGAACGCCTGCGCCGCGCCTTGGAACGAGCCCTGCACGGTCGGCGGCATGTGCAATTTGGCCTCGGCCGCCTGGATCGCCTCGACCGCGGGGCCAAGCGCGCCCTGCGGCGGCAGGTTGAACGACAAGGTCACCGCCGGAAACTGGCCCTGGTGGTTGACCGCCAGCGGCTCCAGCTTCGACACCTGATGGGCGAAGGCGGAGAGCGGGACCTGCACGCCGTTCGGCCCCGGAACATAGATCTTCGACAGCGCGCTCGCGTCGTGCAGGTATTGCGGCGCGACCTCCATCACGACCTTGTACTGGTTGGTCGGGGCATAAAGCGTCGCGATCTGGCGCTGGCCGAACGCGTCGTAGAGCGTGTCGTCGATCGTCTGCATGTTGAGCCCGAGCCGGGCCGCGGCCAGGCGGTCGATCTGGACCGAGAGATGCGGCGCCGCGATCTCCTGATCCGAGGTCACGTCCTCAAGCTGCGGCAGCTTCCGCATGGTGTCTTCGAGGATCGGGGCCCAGTGGTTCAGCTCCTCGCTGTTGGTGTCGGTCAGCGTGTATTGGAACTGGGTCTTGGAGAGGCGCCCGCCAACATTGATGTCCTGGCCGGCCTGCATGAAGAACTTGGCGCCGCGCACCTTCGCAACCTGCGGTCGCAGGCGCTCGATGACCTGTTGCGCCGACACGTCCCGGTCTTCATGCGGCTTGAGCTGCAAGTACATCCGGGCGGCGTCTTCGGTCGGGTTGTAGGCATAGGTGCCGGCCATATAGAACACGGCCTCGACCGCCGGGTCCTTCTGGACGATTTGCTCGATCTGCTGGGCCAGCCCCTGCATCTTTTCGAACGATGAATCCTGCCGGCCCTGCACCTGGCCAAAGATGAACCCGGTATCCTGCTGCGGGAAAAACCCTTTCGGGATTGCCACGTAGAGATAGCCGGTCAGCACCATCAGCCCGAGCGTCACGACCAGCGCCGGGAGCTGATGGCGCAGCACGAACCGCAGCCCGCGGTCATAGAGGTTGAGGACCGCCTCGAACCCGCGCTCGGCCCAGCGGTTGACGCGGTTGGTCTGATGCTTGGCACCGTGCCCGTGCGGCTTGAGGAACAGCGAGCACATGACCGGGGTCAGCGTCAGCGAGATGAGCGCCGAGGCGATGACCGCGACCGACACCGTGACCGCGAACTCGCGGAACAGCCGCCCGATGATCCCGCCCATTAGGAGGAGCGGGATAAAGACGGCGATCAGCGAAAAGGTGATCGAGATGATCGTAAACCCGATCTGTCCCGCGCCCTTCAGCGCCGCCTCGAACGGGGTGTCGCCCATCTCGAGATAGCGCACGACGTTCTCGATCATCACGATCGCGTCGTCGACGATGAATCCGACCGAAATCGTCAACGCCATCAATGAGATGTTGTCGAGGTTGTAGTTCAGCAGATACATCACCGAAAATGTCGTCAACAGCGACAGCGGCACGGCGATGCTGGGGATCACGGTCGCCCACAGCGTGCGCAGGAAGATGAAGATCACCAGCACGACAAGCCCGATCGTCAGCATCATCGTGAACTGGACGTCATGGACCGCGGCCTGGATCACCAGCGAGCGGTCCGACATCAAGCTGACCTTGAGCCCCGGCGGCACCGACTCCATCAGCTGGGGCAGGAGGCCCTTGGCGCTCTCGACCACCTGCATCGTGTTGGCGCCGGCCGCGCGCTGGATCGCCAGCCCCTCGGCCGGCTCGCCGTTGAACCAGCCGCCGACACGGTCGTTCTGAACCGAGTCGGTGACGTTGGCGATGTCGCCGAGCGTCACCGCCGCGCCATGCCGGTAGGCGATGACGAGCTGGCGGAACGCCGCCGCATCGAACATCTGGTCGTTGGTGTCGAGCGTGACCGACTGGAACGAGTTCTCGATATTGCCCTTTGGCCGGTCGACCGAGGCGGCGGCGATCGCGGTGCGCACGTCCTCGAGCCCGATCCCGAGCGAGGCGAGCCGCGCGGCGTCGACCTGGATCCGCACGGCGTATTGCTTTTGCCCGAAGACGCCGACCTGCCCCACCCCCGGCACGGTCGACATCTTCTGCGCCAGGATGACGTAGGCGTAATCGTCGATGCGGTAGACCGGAAGCGTGTCGGAATGCACCGCGTAGATCAGCACCGGGAAGTCCGCCGGGTTGGTCTTCTTGTAGGTAGGCGGCGACGGCAAATCCTTGGGCAAGAGGCCCGAAGCGGCGCTGATCGCCTGCTGCACGTCCTGTGCGGCCCCGTCGATATTGCGTTCGAGGGCGAACTGCATCGTGATCACGGTGACCCCGATGCCGCTGAACGAGGTCATCTGGTCGAGGCTCGGCAGCGAGGCGAATTGCTGCTCGAGCGGGGTCGCGACCGACGACGCCATCGTGTCGGGCGAGGCGCCGGGATACTGCACCGTCACGGTGATCGTCGGGAAATCGACATTCGGCAGCGCCGCCACCGGCAGCATGCCATACGCGACGATGCCGAAGACGAGCGTGCCCAGCATCAACAGCGATGTTGCGATGGGCCGCCGGATAAAAGGTGCGGAGATGCTCATTCCCGACCTCTTTGCCTCACCCTGTCCATTCCCGTGTCGCTTACTCGCCTTCGGCCGGTGACCCCTCCGCCAGTGCCCCCTCGGCCAGCCCGTGGGTCGGCACGTCGGTCAGGGCGGTCGCCAACCGCGACGGGCGATGCGAGCGCCCGAGGAAAACCGACAAGCGCTCGAGATAGAGATAGATGATCGGGGTCGTGTAGAGCGTCAGCCACTGCGAGACGAGAAGCCCGCCAATGATCGCGATCCCGAGCGGCCGCCGCAGCTCGGATCCCGCCCCCTGCCCAACCGCGATCGGCAGCGCGCCGAAGAGCGCGGCAAACGTGGTCATCATGATCGGCCGGAAGCGCAGCAGGCACGCCTCGTGGATCGCCTCCTGCGGGCTCTTGCCCTCGTTGCGCTCGGCCTGGAGGGCGAAGTCGATCATCATGATCGCGTTCTTCTTGACGATCCCGACGAGGAGGATGACGCCGATCATCGCGATGACGCTGAGGTCGTAGTGAAGGATCGTCAGCGCCAAGAGCGCACCGACGCCGGCCGACGGCAGCGCCGACAGGATGGTGATCGGGTGGATGTAGCTCTCGTAGAGGATGCCGAGGACGATATAGACGACGAGGATCGCCGCTGCGACGAGCAGCGGGGTCGACGACAGCGAGTCCTTGAACGCCTGCGCCGTGCCCTGGAACGCGCCGTCGATCGTCGCCGGCAGGTGGATCTGCTGCTGGAGCTGGTTGATCGCATCGACCGCCTGGCCGATCGCATACCCCGGCGCGAGGTTGAACGACAGCGTCACCGCCGGGAACTGGCCCTGGTGGTTGATCGACAGCGCCTCGACCTTGGGCGTGAAATGGGCGAAAGAGCTGAGCGGGATCTGCGTGCCGTTCGGGCCGGCGATGTAGATCTTGGTCAGCGCCGTGGGATCGTTCTGGAACTCCGGCTTGACCTCGAGGATGACTTTGTACTGGCTCGTCGAGGTGTAGATGTTGGCGATCTGGCGCTGGCCGAAAGCGTCGTAGAGCGTCTGGTCGATCAGTGCCGGCGACACCCCCATGCGCGAGGCGGCGTCGCGGTCGATATCGATGGCCAGATGCGGCGCGGCGACCTGCTGGTCCGTGGCGACGTCCTGAAGCTCGGGGAGTTTTTTCATCCCGTCCGCCATCTTCGGCGCCCACACGTTCAATTCGGCGCTGTCGGTGTCGGTCAGCGTGAACTGATAGAGGGTGCGGCTGAGCCGGCCGCCGACGCTGATGTCCTGGCCCGATTGCATAAAGAACTTGATGCCCTGCACCTTGGCCACCTGGGGCCGCAGGCGCTGGATGATCTGGTTCGAGGTCTTGTCGCGCTGGTCGTGCGGCTTTAGCTGCATAAAGACGCGCGCGGTGTTTTCGGTCGGGTTGTAGGCTGACGCACCGGTAAAGGCGAAGACGCCCGAGATGTCCGGGTCCTTGCGCACGATGTCGACGACCTCGTGCAGCGATCGCGACATGGCGGCAAACGAGATGTCCTCGCGAGCGTCGGCCTGGCCGAAGACAAACCCGGTATCCTGCTCGGGGAAGAACCCTTTCGGGATCGTCATATAAAGGTAGCCGGTCGCGAAGATCAGCAGGAGCGTCGCGAGCAGCGCGGCAAACTGATGCCGCAGGATAAAGATGAGGCCGCGGTCGTACGTGTTGAGAAAGGCGTCGAAGCCGCGCTCGGCCCAGCGGTTGAACCGATTGCCGCCGCCATGCCCATGCCCTTTGAGGAACAGCGAGCACATCACCGGGGTCAACGTCAGCGAGATGAACGCCGATGCGACGACCGCGACCGAAACCGTGACCGCGAACTCGCGGAACAGACGCCCGATGATCCCGCCCATGAACAACAGCGGGATAAAGACGGCGATCAGCGAAAACGTGATCGAGATGATCGTGAACCCGATCTGCCCGGCGCCCTTGAGCGCGGCCTCGAACGGCGGATCGCCCTCTTCGAGATAGCGCACGATATTTTCGATCATCACGATCGCATCGTCGACGACGAACCCGACCGAGATCGTCAGCGCCATCAGCGAGATGTTGTCGAGGTTGTAGCGAAGCGCATACATCACCGCCAATGTCGCCAGCAGCGACAGCGGCACGGCGATGCTGGGAATGATCGTCGCCCACAGGGTGCGCAGGAAGATAAAGATCACGACGACGACCAGCGTGACGGTCAGCATCATCGTGAATTCGACGTCATGCACCGCCGCGCGCACGACCAGAGAGCGATCCGAGACCAGCGTCACATGGATGGACGGCGGGAACGACTGCATGATCTTCGGCAGCATCGCCTGGATCTTGTCGACCAGCTCGTTGGTATTGGCGCCGGCCTGGCGCTGAATCGCCAGCCCTTCGGCCGGCTGGTCGTAATACCAGGCTCCGGTCCGCGAATTCTGCTTGCTGTCGATCGCGTTGCCGACATCCTTGATCCGGATCGGCGCACCGTTGCGATAGGCGACGATGATGTTGTTGAACTGGCCGGCGTTGAAGAGCTGGTCGTTCGCGTCGAGCGTATAGGTCTGGTGCTCGCCCTCGAGGATGCCCTTGGGCCGGTCGACCGTCGACGCGACCACCGCGTTGCGCACGTCCTCAAAGCCGAGCCCCTTGGCCGCGAGCGCGCCGGGGTCGATCTGGATATGCGTCGAGAAAGGCTGCTGGCCGAAGATGCGCGCCTCGGACACGCCGGGCACCGTCGACAGCTTTTGCGCCAGGATCGTGTAGGCGAAATCGTCGACGCGATAGATCGGCAACGCGTCGGAATGGGCGGCATAGATCAGCACCGGCCGGTCGGCCGGATTGGTTTTTCGGTATGTGGGTGGCGACGGCAGGTCGTTCGGCAGCAGTCCCGACGCCGAGTTGATCGCCTGCTGCACGTCGGAGGCGGCGGCGTCGATGTTGCGATCGAGGTCGAACTGCAGCGTGATCGACAAGGACCCGATGCCGCTCGTCGAGGTCATCTGCGCCAGCGACGGGATCGAGGCGAATTGCTGCTCGAGCGGGGTCGCGACCGCCGACGCCATCGTGTCGGGCGAGGCGCCGGGATAGTTGACCGACACGACGATCGTCGGAAAATCGACATTCGGCAGCGCCGCCACCGGCAGGAGGCCGTAGGCGCCGATCCCGAACACGAGGATCCCGAGCATCAAAAGCGAGGTCGCGATCGGGCGATGGATGAAAGGTGCTGAGATGCTCATGACGGTCGGCCTTGATCGAGGCTGGAGGGCGGGGAGACGGGTACGGCCCCGATCATCCGGCCGGCTTCCCCGCGTCCTGCTCGATCTTGACCTTTGCGCCCTCGGTCAGACGGTATTGCCCGTCGACGACCACTTTGTCGCCGGGGTTGAGCCCTTTGCTGATGACGGCGATGCCATCCTGCACCGCGGCGACCTCGACCGGCCTGCGCACGGCCTTGTCGTCCTTGTCGATGAGGTAGGCGTAGTTGCCGTTGGGTCCGACCTGCACGGTCTGCGACGGCACCGTCGGCACCTGGTGCCGCGTGTCGAGGATGAGGCGCAGGCTGACGAACTCGCCCGGCCACAGCCGTTCGTCCTGATTCGAAAAGCTTGCCTTCAGGTGGATCGTTCCCGTCGTCTGGTCGATCGCGTTGTCGATCAGCGTGAGCTTCCCTTCGGCGAGCTCGTCGCCGCCGGCGCTCGGAAAGGCTTTCACCACCAGCGCCCCCTTGGACTGGTGCCGGCGGATGTCGTCGAGGCTCGTTTGCGCGATCGTGAAGCTGACGAAGATCGGCTTCAGTTGCGCGATCGTGACGAGGCCGTTGGTGTCGCTCGCATGCACCATATTGCCGATATCGACGAGGCGCTGGCTGAGCCGCCCGTCGATCGGGGCGCGGATGTCGCAATAGGTCACGTTGAGCTGGGCCGCGTCGATCTGCGCCTGATCTGCCTTGATCGACGCCCCGAGCTGCGCGACGAGCGCCTTTTGCTGGTCGAAGCTCTGCCGGGTCTGGTAGCCTGGGCCGACGAGGGCGGAGTAACGCTGCAAATCGAGCTGGGCGCTGGTGAGCTGCGCTTCGTCCTTGGCCTTGTTCGCCTGCGCCTGTTCGAGAAGGGCCTGGTAGGGCCGCGGATCGATCTGGAACAGCGGATCGCCGGCCTTGACCTCCTGTCCTTCCTTGAAGTTGACGGCGACGATCTGGCCGTCGACGCGGCTTTTGATCGTGACCATGTTGTTCGCCTGGACGGTGCCGATGCCGTTGAGGAACACCGGCACGTCCTGGGCCTTGACGATCCCTGCGGTGACCGGGACTCCGGGAGCCGGGGCGGCGGGCGCCGGCGTCTCGGCGGCGCTGGCGTGGCGGGCAAATTCTTGCACGCCCCAGACACCGCTTGCGCCGCCAACGGCCGCGACCGCAATCGCGGCGACCCAAACCTTCCTCATCGGGAGCCCCTATCAGACCGTCATCATGAGCGGGATATATTGTAGATTATAGATATTTTCCCGGCGCGTCATCCCCGCAATGATGAGAGCGTTCCCCTTAAAATGCGCGACATCCTGCCGCGCCCTTGAAAACGCTCGCTCTTTGGCGCGGATCACAACTTCGCGACTGCGGCCCGGACCCGCCCGATAAAAGCGCGGCGTGAACCTTCGGTCGAGCGGTCCATGCCGTAATACGCGAGATAAAACGACCGCACGCCGCGCCCGCACATCGGTTTTAATGCCCGCATGATCATCTTTCGGCCCGGGTCGCCCGCGACCAAACGCACGGTCCACCACGGCGAACCATAGCTGGTCACGACGCCGAAAACCTTGATGTTGGTCAGCAGCGGCCTGACCTGCCCACGCGCGAAATCATGCGCAAAGGCGACGCCGGGCACCCAGACGCGGTCGAAGTACCCCTTCAGCAGCGCCGGCATCCCGAACCACCATTGCGGAAAGCACAGGATGATGCCGTCCACCCGCCGCAGCAGCCTAGTGTACCGGGCGACCGGCGCGTCGTCATAGGGCTGGTCGTAAAACCCCGCCCGCTCGGCCGGGCTCAGCGCCGGGTCGAACCCCTCACGGTAGAGGTCGATCGCGGTCACCTCGTGTCCCCGCGCCGCCAGCCCCGCGACGATCGCCTCGAACAGCGCGCGGTTGTAGCTGTCGCCGAGCGGGTGGCAGTGGACGACCTGGAAATGCACCTATACCGGCGTACCGCGGCTCGCGCTGCGGCCGTTGAGCCAGGGTGTGTAGATCTCGCGGTTCTCGGCCATGCGCGGCAGCTTCGAGTGCACGTCGAGTGCCGCCTGGTCCCGCCATCGCTCGACGAAGAACACCTTGCTGCTGCTGTCGTTCGGGATCATCACGTCGAACTGCAGGCAGCCGTCCTCGGCCTGGGACAATTTGGCGTGGCCGCCCATCAGCTTGACGAAGTCGTTGCGGCGTTCCGGCTTCACGTCGAACTCGACGACGATCATGACGATGCTCATCGGCATTTCCTCTCGACGGGGTTTCGCGGCATCATCGGGGGAAGGCCGCGCCGCGGCAAGAGGAGGAGGTCATCTGATGTCGGCTCACGACGCTTTGCGCGATATTCTTCCCGTTGTCGGCCTCGATCCCGCCCGTGCCGTGACCGTCGAATTCACCGGCGGGCTCGATCCGATCCTGCCGACCTCGTTCAAGATCGGCGAGACGAGCGCAGCCTGCCTCGGCGCGATCGGCCTCGCCGTCAGCGACCTGTGGGGGCTGAAGGGCGGCAAGAAGCAGTCGATCGGCGTCGACGCCCGCCGCGCCACCGCGTCCCTGCGCAGCGGCCATTACCTCAAGATGGAACAGGCCCAGGTGTCGCACGAGCGCAACCCGGTCATGGGCATGTACCCCGCTAAGAACGGCCGCTGGAGCTACATCCACGCCAATTTCCCGAACCACCGCGCCGCCGCGCTCAAGGTGCTCGATTGCGCCGAGGACAAGAACGAGGTGCGCAAGGCCGTCGCCAAGTGGGACGCGCTCGAGCTCGAAGAGGCGATCATCGCCGCCAAGGGCGCCGGCGGCATGGTGCGCAGCATGGAGGAATGGGCCAAGCACCCGCAGGCCCAGGCCCTCGCGACCCTGCCCGTCCTCGAGATCGTCAAGATCGGCGAGGCCCCCGTCGAAAAGCTCCGCGACGGCGACCGCCCGCTGTCGGGCATCCGCGTCCTCGACCTGACCCGCGTCCTCGCCGGCCCGTCGAGCGCCCGCACCCTCGCCGAGCACGGCGCCGACGTCCTCAAGATCACCGCCGCACACCTGCCGAACCTCGGCTACCAGGAATTCGACACCGGACACGGCAAGCTGTCGGCCCAGCTCGACCTGCGCGACCCGGCCCAGCTCCAGACCCTCAAGGACCTTGCCCGCGACACCGACGTCTTCGTCCAGGGCTACCGCCCCGGCACGCTCGGCGACCGCGGCCTCTCGCCCCAGGAACTGGCGAAGGCGCGGCCCGGCCTCGTCTACGTCTCGCTGTGCGCGTTCAGCCATGTCGGGCCGTTCGCCTCGCGCCGTGGCTTCGATACCGTCGTGCAGAACGTCAGCGGCATCACCACGCGCCAGGGCGAGCTGTTCCCGGGCAAGGAGCCCGGCCCGCAATTCTACCCGGTCTCGGCGATCGATTACCTGACCGGCTACCTGATGGCGTTCGGCGCCCTCGTCGCCCTCAAGCGCCGCGCGACCGAGGGCGGGAGCTGGCTCGTCCGCATCTCGCTAGCGCAAGCGGGCCGCTGGTTGGTCGGCCGCGGCGAGGTCCCCGTCTCCCAGCTCCACGACATCCCGGCCGAGTTCACCGATGCCGAGCTCGAAGCCTGGTCGATGGAGAGCGTCACCCCGGCCGGCAAGCTCCGTCACCTCGCCCCGACCCTGCAGCTCTCCGAAACCCCGTCCCGCTGGGCCCGCCCCACCGTCCCCCTCGGCTACCACCAGCCAGTCTGGCCCGCGCGTTAGCGGAGGCGCAGTGTCTCTGTTTGAACTTTTCGAGGTCGTTCCGGGGCGGTCGCAGGCCGAACCCGGAATGACATCGTTTAAAAAGGCCCCGACCCCGCCGTGACCACCTTCCATATCCTGCGCCACGGCGAGCACACGCTGCAGGGCAAGATCGTCGCCGGCCGCACCCCGGGCATCGGTCTCTCCGAGCGCGGCCGCGCCGAGGCGGAGGCCGCCGCCGCCCGGCTCACCGCCGCCAACATCGCCGCGATCTACGCGAGCCCTCTCCAGCGCGCCCAGGAAACCGCGCACATCGTCGCCGAGCGCCTCGGCCTCGACATCGCCACCTGCGACGACCTCAACGAGGTCGATTTCGGCGACTGGACCGGCTCGACCTTCGCCGCGATCCGCGAGACCACCCACTACCCCGCCTGGGCCAACCGCCGCAGCCTCGCGATCATCCCCGGCGGCGAGACGATGCGAAACGTCCAGCGCCGCTTCGTCGAAACCCTGATGGACCTCCACGCCGCCCACCCCGACGACGCCCTAATCCTCGTCAGCCACGGCGACCCCATCCGCGCCGCCCTATCCTTCGCCCTCGGAATGCCCCTCGACTACCTGACCCGCATCGAGATCGCCACCGGCTCAACCAGCACAATCCGCATCGACACGACCGGAATCAGGGTGACGGGGCTCAACGACCGGGTGCGGAGCTAGCCGAAGATCGCACCCCCTCGGCGAGGCCGCCGCGACATGAGGTGCTCTCGGGAGCGGGTCCCCGACCGCCAGCACCGGCCGAGATCTGCGAAGCTTCGCAAGAGAGCCTGTCTCACCCCGAAGACCCGAAGACAAGAAGCCGCGGGCGGTGCAAAAATCGGTTTCACCACAGAGGCACAGAGACACTGAGGGTGCCGCGGCTCGGAATCTCTGTGCCTCTGTGGTGTTCCTGGCGCCTCGCACTTTTTTTCTTCGCTTCTTCGTGGTGAATTCAAGCCGCGCAGAGATCGGAGACAAACGTGCAGTTGAGCGATTTCAAGGTGCTGAGCTTCGATTGCTATGGCACGCTGATCGATTGGGAGAGCGGCATCTGGACCGCTCTCAAGCCGCTCGCGGGAAAAGCCGGCGGGAAGGCGCGCGAGGCGGCGCTTGTCCGTTTCGGCCACCACGAAAGCGCGCAGGAGCACGAGACCCCGAGCCTCAAGTACGGCGAATTGCTGACGCGGGTTCACGCGAGACTTGCGGCGGAATGGGGCGTTGCCGCCGACCCCGCTGCGAACGCGGCCTTTGGCGCCTCGGTCGGCGACTGGCCGGCCTTTCCGGATTCGGCCGAGGCGCTCGCCCATCTGAAGCGCCACTTCAAGCTCGTGATCCTGTCGAATGTCGACCGCACCAGCTTTGCCGGCAGCAACCGGCGGCTCGGGGTCACCTTCGACGCGATCTGCACCGCCGAGGATATCGGCAGCTACAAGCCGAACCCAGCCAATTTCCGCTATCTCCTCGCCCGCCTCGGCGAGCTGGGCCACGCGCCAAACGAACTGCTCCACGTCGCCCAGAGCCTCTACCACGACCACGCGCCAGCCAACGCCGCCGGTCTCAAATCCGCCTGGATCGACCGCCGCGCCGCCGAGCCCGGCTGGGGCGCCACCCCCGAGGCCGCCGCGCATTACGATTTCCGCTTCACGAGCCTTGGCGGGCTCGCAGCGGCGCACCAAGCCGAGCAACGCGGCTAAGGCGATGCCCCGATCTCGCATATGACCGCGCAACGGAGGGTCGCGCCAAACGGGCTTCCCCAGAGGCTGCCGCGCCCCTAAATACCTGACCCCATGAAATTCGGCGTCGTCTCCGACCTTCACTGCAACGCGCGCGGCCTCACCGAGGCGTTGCGGCGGATGGGCGACATCGACGAACTCATCTGCCTCGGCGACAGCATCTGGGAGTACCGCTTTTCGAACGAGGTCGTCGCGACCCTCAAGGAGCGGCAGGCGCACACGATCCTCGGCAACCACGAGGAGGGATTTTTCGGCCCCCTGGGCGAGCGCGCCCGCGCCCGGCCCGGCAGCGACCCCGCGCTTCTCGATTGGCTCGGCTCGCGGCCTCACCGCATCCGCCTCGAGGCCGGCGGCAAGACGCTCCTCCTCGTCCACTCGACCCCATGGGAGCCGCGCGGCGCCTATATCCACCCGACCGACTCGCAGCTCGCGCGGTTTGGCGAGGAGGACGCCGATTTCGTCCTCTACGGCCACACCCACGCCCAGGTCGTGCGCCGGTTCGGCCGCGTCACCGTCGTCAACCCGGGCTCGGCCGGCGACGCCCGCGACAGCCGAAACGGCCGCCTCCTCTCCTGCGCCACGATCGACACCGCGGGTGGCGACGTGCAGCTCATCGATTTTCCCGATCCGGGAAAAGACGGTTGAGCGCCTACAACCCTTCTCAGGTCATTCCGGGGCGCCGCATCGCGGCGAACTCGGAACATGGACCAATGCCATCGGGCTCGGAGCGTCGCTCTCCACGCTGCACGGTTTGTGTGCATGGGTTCCGGGCTCCGGCTGCGCCGGCCCCGGAATGACGGAAATTTGTGAAATGACCGCTGAAATGACCGCCGAACACCCGCAATATTTCGAGGACTACCCGGTCGGCCGCGTCTTCGAGGGCGGCCACTACCCGGTCAGCGAGGCCGAGATCCTCGAATTTGCACGCCACTACGACCCGCAGGCGATGCATATCGACAAGGAGGCGGCGACAAACGGCCAGTTCGGCGGGCTCATCGCCAGCGGCTGGCACACCGGCTCGATCGCGATGCGGCTCCTGACCGAGGTGTTCGTGCCGACCGGCAACCTCGCCTCCCCCGGTCTCGACGAATTGCGCTGGATCCTGCCCGTCCGCCCCGGCGACACCCTCAGCCTCCGCATCACCGTCACCGACGCTCGCCGCTCCCGCTCGAAGCCCGACCAGGGCATCGTCCGCAGCCTCGTCGAAGTCCTGAACCAAAAGGGCGAGACCGTCATGAGCCTCAACCCCGTAAGCCTGATGCGCTGCCGGCCCGTATAAACCGGGGACCACAACGCCGGCGAAGGGAATTAGGGCGGCGGCTCCGCGTCGGGCGGCCAGGGAAGCGCAGCGACAGGGGCGAGCGCATCTCCGATATCACAGGCGGCCGCGACATGATCCGGGTTAGAGACCTCGAACCGGTTCTCTGTCGCGGCCATGACGATCCCACCCTCGAGCGTGTACTCGGTGATCGCCGATGGCGGTGGTGACACCATCGGCGCAAAACGCGGCGAGATACGTCATCCACACTAACCGCTTGAACAGCCCTCCCAGGGCGGTCTCTCCCACAGTGGCGTGGCATCGGTCGGATAGGCGCCGCACCAGGTCAACAGAAAGCACCTTTATGAGGATGATCGCATCCTAGAACGAAATGAGAACTTTGTCAACCGAAAGGGTTTGGCACCGCCGCCCGCACCCTGTCTACCGGCCTGAACCAACATCAAAATACGGCCGTATTGCTTCTACCTTACCCGCCCCATCCCAACCACGAGCACAGCGCCTGCCCCATCACCAGTTCGAGCGCCTCGCCCTTCAGCCACGGCAGCTCCTCGGTGAAGAGGGTGACCGCCTCGCGATAGGTGCAGGGGATGCCGGTCAGGTCGGTGCCCCAGAAGAAGCGCTCGGGGCCGAAGGCATCGTAGACGCGGTGGAGGAACGGGTGGAGGCGGCGGTAAGGGTAGGGTTCGGTCGAGTAGCGCGGCAAGGCCGAGGCCTTGGCAGCGACATTGGGGAGCCTGGCGAGGGTGAGGAGGTTGTCGATGTCGGCGAAGGCGGCTTCGTCCTTGCCGTCGCGGGATAGCGCGAGGTGGTCGATCACAAAGCGCATGCCGGGGTGGCGCTCGGCGATGCGGTAGACTTCGGGCAAGACGCCGGGCGGAGACAGCATCGCCGGGATGTTGTGGCGCTCGGCGGCGGCCCAGAGCCAGTCGCCTTCGGGGTCGGTGAAGAGCGCGCGGGCGCCGGCGCCGGCTGTCGTCACGCGGATGCCGAGCATTCCGGGCTGGTCGCGCCAATGGTCCAGAGCGCGCGGGTCCGGCGCGGCGAGCGACGGGCGGCCCATCACGCGGAGGCGGTCCGGGTGGTGTGCGGCGGCCCCGAGCGCTAGGTCGTTGCGGTCGCCCTCCCATGACGGCGGCACGATGACCGCGCGGCTGACGCCGGCCGCGTCCATCTCGCGTATGAGATCGGGCTCTCCGAACGGTGCCGGGCGGTGCGCGCGATGCGCATTCCCCGGTGGCCACGGTCGCTCCGGCGTGTCGGCGGCCCAGATATGCACTTGCGCGTCGGCGATCATCATGGCGGTCACCCCCTGCCCTTTGGCCGAGGGTCGGCATGCGGCGCCCGCGCTTGTCAAGCTGCCGGGGTCATGCTTCCCTCCGCTGGAGGGAGGAGCCATGCCGGACAGCATCATCACCGACACCGCGACGAAGATCTTCGCCGACCTCTGCGAGGCGAAGACGATCAACGCGGCCGAAAAGGGCGAATGGCCCGCCGAGTTGTGGGAGGCGCTCGAGGAATCCGGCCTGCCGCTGACCTGGGTGTCCGACGAATTCGGCGGCGCCGGGGCCGAGATACTCGATGGGTTCGCCGTGCTCCGCGTCGCCGGCAACCATGCCGCGCCGGTGCCGCTCGCCGAGACGCTGCTCGCCGGGTGGCTCCTCGGCGAGGCCGGCCTCGAGGCTCCCGCCGGGCCGATGACGATCGCGCCGGTGCATGACGACGGCACGCTCGCCCTCTCCGGCGGCAAGCTCTCGGGCCGCGCGCGCAAGGTGCCGTTCGCCGGCGCCGCCAGGCACATCGCCGTCCTGGCGAAGGACGGCGGCGGGATGGCTGTTGCGCTCGTCGCCGCCGACGCTGTCACGATCAACGCCGGCAAAAGCCTCGCCGGTGAGCCCTTGGACGAAGTGTCGTTCGACGGCGCCACGCCGGTCGCGGTCAAGCCGGCCAGCATCGACCTGCCTGCCCTTATCCGCCTTGGAGCCGCCGCTCGCGCGCAGCAGATGGCCGGCGCTCTGGCGCACATCCTCGACGCCTCGGTGCAGTTTGCGCTCGACCGCGTTCAGTTCGGCCGGCCGATCGCGAAGTTTCAGGCCGTGCAGCACAACCTCGCCCAGCTTGCCGACGAGGCCGCCGCGGCCGGGGCAGCCGCCGACGCCGCCGCCGAGGCGATCGCAACGCACGGCATTGCCGCCGAGCGCGCCATCGCCGAATGCGCGATCGCCAAGCTTCGCGTCGGAGAGGCCGCCAGCACCGGCGCCGCGATCGCGCACCAGGTGCACGGCGCGATGGGCTTTACCTATGAGCACACGCTGCATCACTCGACGCGCCGCCTGTGGTCGTGGCGCGAGGAATTCGGCAACGAAACCTATTGGGCCCTCCGCATCGGCCGCATGGTCGCCGACCGCGGCGCCGATGATCTATGGCCCTTCCTGACCGCGGGATCGTGAGGCGAGGATGAGCACCAGTTTCCAATTCGACCCGGTCGACCTGCCGCCCGAGTGCATCGAGCTGCGCAAGGAGGTCCGCTCCTTCCTCCGCCAGGAGATCGAGGCCGGCACGTTCAGCCCGCAAGGTGGCCGCAATGACAACGCCGCCCTGTTCGCCAGCAAAGTCGGCGCCAGGGGCTGGATCGGCATGACCTGGCCCAAGAAATACGGCGGCCACGAGAAGAGCCACCTCGAACGCTATGTCGTGATCGAGGAGATGCTGGCGCACCGCGCGCCGACGCGCCACTATTCGACCGCCGACCGGCAATCGGGCCCGATGATCCTGCGCTACGGGCAGGAAGCGGTGCGGCAGGAGTACCTGCCCCGCATTGCCTCGGGCGAATTGTGCTTCTGCATCGGGCTTTCGGAGCCGAATTCGGGGTCGGACGTCTTCGCCGCCTCGACCCGGGCGACCAAGACCGACGGCGGCTGGCTCGTCAACGGGCGCAAGATCTGGACGTCGAACGCGCACAATTCCGACTACATGATTGCGCTCCTCCGCACCTCGCCGCCGACCAAGGACAACCGGCGGCATGGCCTGACGCAGTTCCTGATCGCGACCAAGACCAAGGGCATCGAGATCAACCCGATCGTCAACCTGACCGGGCAGCACGAGTTCAACGAAGTCGTCTTTGAGGACGCCTTCGTCCCCGATCTGCACATGATCGGCGAGGTCGACATGGCGTGGAAGCAGGCGTCGGACGAACTCGCCTATGAGCGCAGCGGCCCCGACCGTTGGCTCGAAACCTTCCAGAGCCTTGTCGAACTGGTGCGCGTCAGCGGCACCGAGCCCGACGACCGCATCGCCGCTGGCATCGGCCGCGAGGTCGCGCATCTGGCGACGTTGCGGCGCATGTCGCTGTCTGTCGCCGGGATGCTCCAGGCCGGCAAGACCCCAGCGGCCGAAGCCGCCGTCGTCAAGGACCTCGGCACCAACTGGGAGCAGGTCCTCCCCAACCAGGTCCGCCACCTCGCCCCGGTCGTCGGCGACTCGTCACCCGACAGCAACGACGACCGCTTCGAGCAGGCCCAGCGGTACAACACGATGATCGCCCCCAAACTGACGATCCAGGGCGGCACCCGCGAGGTCCTGCGCGGGATCATCGCCCGGGGCTTGGGGCTGCGGTGAGGATCGGGTTCCACTTCCGATGAATAGAACCGTCTTCCCGGCGGGAGCCGGGACCCGTTTGAACCGCTCTGCCGGCGCCTGAATGGGTCCCGGCTTTCGCCGGGAAGTCGGATTATTTGGTGAGGGTTTCATTAGATGCCTGATCTCCGCCCTCTCTTCTCACCGGCCAGCGTCGCGATCGTTGGCGCAGCCGGAGACGAGCATTCGCTGCGCGGCCGGCTGACGCGGCAGCTTCTCGGCCATCGCTTTGCCGGCACGGTCTATCCGATCACCCGCAGCGCAAGCGAGGTGATGGGGCTCAAGACCTATGCGTCGGTCGCGGACCTGCCGGAGACACCAGAGCTTGCGATCGTCCTGGTGCCGGCAGCGCACGTGGTCTCGACCATCGACCAGTGCGGACAGCGCGGCATCCGGGCGGCGATCGTCATCAGCTCCGGCTTTGGCGAGGAGAAAACCGAAGAAGCGGCCGGGCGCGACGCCGAGTTGCGCGCGATCTGCGAACGTTGGAGCATGGTTGTTTCCGGCCCGAATTCAGAAGGACTGGTCAACCCATTGGGCCAATTCGTGGCGACATTCAGCCCGGTGTTCCACGATTTCAACCAGGCGCTGCTGCCTGAGGGCAGCGCGGCGAAGCCGATCGCGGTCAGCTGCCAGAGCGGCGCCCTCACCTTTTCGTTCCTCAGCCGCGGCCGTGACCGCGGGCTGCAGTTCACATATCAGGTGAGCTCCGGGAATCAAACGGTTCTGGAAGCTCACGATTATATGGATTGGATCATCGATGCCGGCGGCGCCGACATCTTTATGGCCTATCTCGAAGGCATCCGCCGGCCGGACCGCTTCCGGCAGGTTGCCGACAAGGCGGCAAAAGCTGGAAAGCCGCTGATCCTCGCCAAGGTCGGGCGGTCTGACGCCGGCGTACGCGCGGCCTCGTCCCACACCGGGTCGCTCGCCCGGTCGGGCGCGGTCGATGACGCGATCTTCCGCCATCACGGGATCGTCCGCGGTGAGGATCTCGACCACATGGTCGATGTCGCGACCGCCTTTGCCTACTGCAAGCTGCCCAAAGGGAACCGCGTCGCGATCATCACCGGGTCGGGCGGCAGCGCGGTGTGGATGGCGGATATCCTGTCGGCGCACGGCCTCGAATTGCCGGTGCTGGAGGACGACATCCGCGCCAAGATCATGGCGATGCTGCCGCCGTATGCCTCGGCGCTGAACCCGATCGACGCCACCGCGCAGGCGATAGGCGAGGTCGGCTACGCCCCGATCGTCGAGCTGGTGCGGCAGTCGAAGCGGATCGACACGATCATCCTCATTGCCTCGCTCGCCAATGAATCGACCGCGAAGAAGCGGGCCGAGGAACTGGCCGGGGTCGCCGCCCGGACCGAGCAGCCGATCCTCCTGTCGACCTACACGACCGCGACGCCGGGCGCGATGGGGGCGTTCGCGGCGGTCGGTGTCCCCTGCTACACGGCGATGCCGAGCTGCGCGCGGGCGATCCGGGCGCTCGTCGATTACGGGCGGTTCCAGGAGCGCATCGCCCGCCGCGCCGCCGCAGCCGAGACACCGGCCGCCGCTCGCGAGGCGGTCGCGGCCGGGCTCAACGCCGCCGGCGCAGCGCTGACCGAGCATGCGGCGAAGGCGGTGCTGGCCCATTACGGCATCAAGCGGCCGCCCGAAGAATTGGCGGCCGGCGAGGACGCGGCGGTCGCCGCGGCAAGGCGGATCAGCGGCCCGGTCGC
>DASXFE010000112.1:0-61538 GCA_036489765.1 Allostellaceae bacterium
ACGACGGAGAGCTAGGTGGCCCGGTGAACTCCCGGGCCACCGTCTTCAAGCCGCTCCCTGCACCACGATCGAGATGTTCGACCACCGCATACACGAACTTAGTCGCCGCGGTCGTCGGTTCCTCGCCATTGTGACCAAGCGCCCATCTCTGGTTATCGGTAAAACGACGCCCCAGGGTGCAACGCCAATACTCCGCCAGCGGTGCTACCATAGCCCGTAGCCTCTCGTGCTCGGGCCGACTTTGGGGCCGCCGATTTCGAGGTGCCTGTCCAACGGCATCTGCAACGAAATTGAGCCGATCACTCATCGCCTCTATCTGCTGCTTTATCTCGTCTGCTGTCTTCCCCGCGAATTCATCGTTGTGGCGGACCGACAGCTCAAGCGCGATGGCGCGGGAGGCAATGCGGAGCAGCCGAGCAGATTTCCTAAGCGGGGCGCCAAGTGCATCGAGAGCATCGGATTCAACGGTGGTCCAGTGACCGCCTCTCCCAAACAGTCGATTGTTCGTGGAAGCATTGGCAGCGGCCAGAACAGCCCGCACAAGCGGGTCCCGATCCTTAATGTCGAAGCTCTCCATTAAGCTTTTCACGAAGTCATCTTCAAGCGTGCGGAACCGCATGCCGAAATCACCCGTGATCGGGAAGCTGATCATGGCTTCGCCGCCGCCCGGATCGGCACGACGTTCGTAGGCTCGACAATCGTGAGGAGCATTGCGGCCCACGCCTCAAGCGCGGTGGCGACCTGGGCCTCAAATCGATGTTTCTGGTACACGCCGACGATGCCGCCGAAGGAACCGCTCACGTGGTTCAAGGCACGCTCGATTACGTGAAGATCGACACCGGCCCGGGCCATCCCCGTCGCTGCCGTACGCCGGAGGTCATGGAGCCGCCACTCGGGGATAGCCTTTCCCTCTGCCTCGGCCATCTTGCCCATCGCGGCGTCGAGCCGCGTCTTGATCTTGGAGAAGCCGCTCAGCGGCGCCCTGCCGCCCGTCGTGCTGAACACGTAGTCTCCGTCTCCGTCCGGTAACAGGTCCAGAGCGAGCTGCGGCAGCGTGATCGCGTGCGACCGGTGGTTCTTGGCGCGCTCGGCAGGGAGGGTCCAGCGGCCGTCGTCGCCGAGTTCGGCGCGGGCCATCCGCGCCGCTTCGTCCCGGCGGCAGCCGACAACCAGCAGAAAGCGCAATACCGGCCCGTATGGCTCGGTCAAAACATCGCAAGCGGCCCAGAACCAGCGCAACTCGTCATCAGAAAGCACCCGCTCGCGCGCCGTCGGCGCCGGGGGGCGGTGCATCCCCAGGCAGGGGTTGCTGTCGATATGTCTATGCTCATGGAGCCAACCGAACATAACCGACAGGGCGGAGGCGACGGCGCGCGCCCGCGCCTCGCTCGGCTCCTTGTTCTTGCGCGCCAAGCCCGGTATCCCGCGCCGCCGCGCCTCATCGACAACGCCGTAGATATCGCCTCCCGAAATCTCCGCCAGCAACCGATCGCGCCACCGCGCGGCGAGCCCGCGGGGGATCGGGTCTAGCGTGGATGCGTTGAGCCCCAACGTGCGCGCCGTCTCTTGCCAGCGCCGCGTCTTTGGCTTGACGTGCTCCTCGACGAAAATCCGGACCGCGGCGCCGAAGGTTGTCGCGGCGCGCCTGACCTGCTTCTCAAAGCGCACGTCGTGCGCGGGGTCGCGGCCAAGCGCTCGCTGCCGCTGAACCTTGGACGCAACTTGGCGGGCAGCCGCCAGGGTGAGGTGCCCGCCGACGACCGGATCACCCTCCAGTTCGCCCCCGATCGTGTCGACCGTGCCGAGGGTCAGCTTGGCGGTCGCCGCGCCGTTGCGGTGGTATCTCAGGACCCAGCTTTTGGCACCTGACGGCTGGATAACGAGGTAGAGGCCGCGCACGCTGCCGTCGGGTATCTCGCGGCGCTTGTCGGCAGATTTGAGCTTCGCGACAGCAGGGGAGGTCAGCATCTCGGGGTAACGCTCGGGTAACGCCTCGACACCGTTATGGGCCGATTTGAAGCGTTATTTCTCGTGTCTAGAGATACCCGATCATGGTCAATTAGTCTAGTGATTTCAGATGTTTAATGATGTAACTATCCCTAACGAAGCCTAACGCTAAAATCACCAGGGGCCGGATTTGTAAACCGAAGGTCGGGGGTTCGAATCCCTCATCCGGCACCAGCTTGTCCCATCGTTTGGCCCAGTCGGATCGTTTGGCCCAGTCGGTTTGATAGGCGTCGCGCGTATTGCGCGGTTGGGGGATGCGATCGTGATCCTGCGCCGATTTGCCGGGTGTCTCGCGGCCCTCGGGCTGCTTGCCCTGGTCGCCCCGGCCGGGGCGACGGACGGGTATTATCGTTATCCGGCCCTGGCCGGCGACACGGTCGTGTTTTCGGCCGAGGGCGATTTGTGGAAGGCGCCGATCGCCGGCGGGCGGGCGAGCCGCGTCACGACGCACCCGGCCGAGGAGTGGGACGCCGTCGCCGCGCCCGACGGCAAACGCATCGCCTTTGCCGCGAGCTATGACGGGCCGGTCGAGGTCTATGTCATGCCGCTGGCCGGGGGGCTGCCGCACCGCATCACCTTTGAGGGCACGCGCAGCATCCCGGTCGGCTGGACCCCGGCGGGCGAGGTGCTTACCATCGCCCAGAACCCGACCGGACCGAACCTCGAGCTGATCGTCGTCGCGATCGATCCCGACACGCTGCAACGACGCGCGATACCGCTCGCCGACGTCAGCGACGCCGCCGTCTCGCCGGACGGCAAGACGCTGTTCTTCACGCGGTTCGGGCTCGCCTATTCGGGCGAGGACGTCGAGGCGTATCGCGGCGGCATGTCCGCGCGGTTGTGGCGCTACGACCTCGGCGGGTCGGCGGAGGCGACGGCGATCGGCGGCGACACGGCGGCCCGGGTCAACGACCGGCGGCCGATGCCGTGGGGTGACCGGCTCTATTTCATCTCGGACCGCGACGGGCACGACAATCTGTGGTCGATGGCCCCGGACGGCAGCGACCCGCGCGAGCTGACGCACGAGACGGAATTCGGCATCCGCGGGGCGAGCCTCGGCGGCGGTCGCATCGTCTACCAGCTCGGCGCCGATATCCACGTTTACGACATCGCCGCGGGGGGCGACCGCAAGCTCGATATCGACCTCACCTCGGATCTCGACCAGGAGCGGAAGCACCTCGTCAAAAAGCCGCTCGATTACTTCGAGGCGGCCGAGTTCGCGCCGGGCGGCGAGCGCATCGCGGTGACGGCGCGCGGCCGGATCGCGCTGATGGGGGTGGGGCCGCTGCGCCGGGTCGATATTGCGACCCCGCCCGCGGACCGCGCCGGGACGGCCGTCGTCAGCCCGGACGGCAAGTGGGTGTACACGATCGTCACGCCGGCCGGGTCGGCCACCGGGAGCGACACGGCGGCGCCGCAGATCTGGCGCTTTCCCGCCGACGGCAGCGGCGACGGCAAGCCGCTCACCAGCGGCGACGCGGGCTACCGTTGGGGGCTATGGCTGTCGCCGGACGGAAAATCGCTCGCCAACGCGGCGATAGACGGCAAGCTCTACCTGCTCGACCTCGACAAGGGCGAGAACCAGCCGATCGACACCGCGCCGGGTGCCAATCTCGACGGTGTCGTATGGTCGCCCGACAGCCGGTATCTCGCCATCGTGCGCCCCGATTCGCCGGTCGATCGCGACCAGATCTTTCTCTACGAACCGGGAACCAGGGCCAAGGCGCGGTTGACCAGCGACCGCTACATGTCCGGCTGGCCCGCCTTCACACCGGACGGCAAGTGGCTCTATTTCCTGTCGGACCGGCACTTTGAAAGCAGCAACACAAGTCCCTGGGGCGACCGCAACCTCGGGCCCTATTTCGACCGGCGCACGCGGATCTATGCGCTGGCGCTGCAGGAGGGGCTGCGGTTTCCGTTCCGGCCGAAGGACGAGCTGGCGCCCCCGGACAAGGGCAAGAATGCGGACCATCCCGGCGACGACAAGGCGGCAGACGACAAAACCGCCGACGACAAGGCGGCAAAGCCCCACGCCGACAAGGACAAGCCGAAACCCGTCGACTGGACAGGGCTGGCAGACCGGCTTTACGAGGTGCCGGTGTCGCCGGGGAATTACCGAGGGCTCCAGACCGACGGCAAGCTGCTCTATTACCTCGACGAGTTCGGCCATGAGGGCCGGGGCTCGCTGAAGACGCTCAAGATCGACGATCGCGGCGACGACCCGGAGGATTTCCTCGGCAATATCCGGCAGTTCGCGCTCTCGGCCGACCGCAAGAAGCTCTTCATCCGGCGTTGGGCCGCGGGCGGGCGCGTCGGCGACATGTACATCGTGCCGGCCGGCGCCAAGGCGCCCGAGCGGCTCGGCAACGCCCCGACCGAGATCGGCAAGGAAGCGGACAAGATCGGCCGCACCACCGGCGATTTTTCCAAGCTGCTGGACCAGGTCGACAAGTTCCTCGTGCGCGCCAGCGACTGGACGATCGTGGTCGACCCGAAGGCCGAATGGCGGCAGATGTTCGGGGATGCATGGCGACTGCACCGCGACTTCTTCTACGACCGCAGCATGCTCGGGGTCGATTGGCTGAAATTGCGCGAGAAGTACCGGCCGCTGGTCGACCGCATCGCCTCCCGCGCCGAGCTTAACGACGTGCTGGCGCAGATGATGGCCGAGCTCCACACGCTCCATGCGCAGATCCGCCCCGGCGATGTGCGGGTCGCCGAGGATGGCGGGAAACCGGCATTTCTCGGCGCGGTGCTGACCCCGGAGGCGGGCGGGGCGCGGATCACGCACATCTACCGCAGCGACCCGGAATTGCCGGACCAGCGCGGGCCGCTCGCGATCACCGCGGTCGATGCCCGCGAGGGCGATCTGATCACCGCGGTCAACGGCCAGCCGGTGTCGGGCGCGCACGACATCGCCGAGCTGCTGGTCGGCCGGGCCGGGCAGCAGGTGCTGTTGACCTTGAAACGCCGCGACGGGACGGCGCCCGAGCGAGAGGTCAAGACCGTCGTCAAGCCGGTCGACGGAAGCAGGAACTGGAGCCTGCGCTACAGCGACTGGGAGGAAGGCCGGCGGGCGAAGGTCGCGGCTGCGAGCGGCGGGCGGATCGGCTATCTGCATCTGCGCGCGATGGGGTCGGACGACATCGCCGACTTCGCCCGCGAGTTCTATGCGCAATACGACCGCCAGGCGCTGATCATCGACGTGCGCCGCAACAACGGCGGCAATATCGACAGCTGGGTCATCGAAAAGCTGCTGCGCCGGGCCTGGGCTTTCTGGAAGCCGCGCTACGGCGACTTCCGCGAGCACAACATGCAGCAGGCGTTCCGCGGCCACCTCGCGGTGCTTATCGACGAACGCACCTATTCCGACGGCGAGACCTTTTCCGCCGGGATCAAGGCCCTCGGCATCGCCCCGCTGATCGGCGCCCGCACCGCCGGCGCCGGCGTATGGCTGCGCGAGAACGACACGAGTCTCGCCGACCGCGGCATCGCCCGTACCGCCGAGTACCCGCAATTCTCGATCGCCACCGGCGAGATCCTCGTCGAGAACAAGGGCGTCGATCCCGACATCCCTGTCGACAACCCGCCGCACGCGACCTTCGAGGGCGAGGACGCCCAACTCGACACCGCGATCCGCGTGCTGCTCGACAAGCTGAAAACGGAGCCCGTACCACCATTGTAGGGCGGGAAAGCGCCGCGCCCTCCGCCACGATCGGCTCGGAATGCGGTGCGCTTTTCCGCCCTACAGCCCCTTCTCCATGCGGATCAGCGGCACCTTGGTGCCCTCGACGTCGACCGAGAAGGGTGCGATCGGGTGGTAGCCGGAGGCGAGGTAGAGGGGTTCACCGGAAAGGGTCGCGGCGAGCTCGACGCGGCGGAAGCCTTCGGCAGCCGCGGCACTCTCGCAGAGCGATAAGATCAGGCGGCCGACGCCGCGGCGGGTGAAGCCGGGCGCGGTGTACATGGCCCGGACGCGGGCGGCGTCGACGGCGGGGTCGAGGAGGCCCGGGTCGCGGCCCGGCGTGTGGTTGCCGCCGAAGAGCGTCGCGCGCCGGCTCCAGCCGCCGCAGCCGGCGAGGACCCCGTCTTCCTCGACCGCGAAATACGTCCCGTCGCGCAAGAGCTGGGTGTCGAGCCCCATCACCGTGCGGCTCGCGACGATCTGCTCCGGTGTCAGAAACCCGACCTGCAGCTCACCGATCGCGGCATCCATCAGCGCGCGCAGCGCCAGGATGTCGTCGAGGCCGGCGATGCGGTGCGCGAACAGGCGATTACCGCCCGGCGCGGACGAGGCGACCCGGCAGCGCGCCGGTGTGCTCGCCGTTCTCGAAGGTCGGAACGCCGGCGCAGAGCGTCGCGCGGTAGCCGTCGGCGCGCTGGACGAGCCGCCGGCCGCCGGCCGGCAGGTCGTGGACGATCTCGGGCTGGTGCAGGCGGAGCGCGGCGAAGTCGATCAGGTTGAGGTCGGCGCGTTTCCCCGGGGCAATCCGGCCACGGTCGTGGAAGCCGAAGAAATCAGCGGTCTCGCTCGTCTGCATCTTGACGATCTGGGCGAGCGGCAGCCCGGCCCCGCGGGCGCGGTCGCGGCCCCAATGGGTCAGCATGTAGCTCGGCAGGCTCGCGTCGATGATCTGGCCGCAATGCGCGCCGCCATCGCCGAGGCCCAAGAGGGTGCCCGGGTCCAGCAGCAACTCGCGGATCTGCTCGTGGTCGCCGTGGACGTACCCGACGACCGGGAAAAACAGGAAATTGTCGGCCCTTTCGGTCAGGTAGTCGTAGGCGACCTCGTCGGGCGTCTTGCCGGAACGCTCGGCGATCGCCGCGACGGATTTTTCGGGCGTCGGCTCGTAGTCGAGCGGCATCCCCATCACGAACATCCGGTCCCAGCGGGTCGCGACAAAGCGGATGAACTGGCCCTGGCGCGCCAGCTCGGCTTCCGACGGCGGCTCGGCGAGAATGCGAGCCCGCACTTCGGGATCGCGCAGCCGCGCCCAGCGCTCGGCCGCCGGGAGCTTGTCGAGCGCACGATAGGCCGGGCGGAAGGTGAACGGGTTCATCGAGGTCGCGTGGCCGAGGATGACCCCGACCGGACGGCCGGCGACCTGGGCAGTGACATTGGCGCCGGCGCCGCGCGCCTTGTGGACCCCGGCCATCAGCCGGCGCCAGCGCGCCGGATCGGTCGGGCGGTCGGTCAGGAGGAACCAGACCGGGCGGCCGGTTTCCTTCGAGAGCCGGGTGATCCAGGCGAATTCCTCGTCCTCGCGCTCGAAATCGCTGTTCATGCCAAAGGCGCCGCGGCCGACTCGGCCCAGCGCGCGGCCGATGCCGAGCAATTCCGCCTCCTCGGCCTTGTGGCCGGGGACGAGCTCGCCGGTCGTCGTCTTATGCGAATAGGTCCGCGAGGTGGTGAAGCCGAACGCGCCGGCGCGGATCGATTCCTCGGCGAGCTCAGCCATCCGGGCGATGTCGCCCTGGTTGGCGGCCTCGCGGTTGATACCGCGCTCGCCCATCACATAAACGCGGAGAGGGTGATGCGGGATCTGGGCGCCGACATCGATCGCCCGCGGCAGCCGGTCGAGCGCATCGAGGTATTCGGGAAAGCTCTCCCACTCCCACTTGAGCCCTTCGGCGAGCGCGGTGCCGGGAATGTCCTCGACCGCCTCCATCAGGTCGATCAACCCGCCGCGATGTTCCTTGCGCACCGGCGCAAAGCCGACGCCGCAATTGCCGAAGAGGATCGTCGTCACCCCATGCCACGACGACGGCGCGAGGATCGGGTCCCAGGTCGCCTGGCCGTCGTAATGCGTGTGGACATCGACCCAGCCCGGCGTGACCAGGAGGCCATCCGCCGCGATTTCGCGCCGCGCCGCACCGGCCTTGCCGCCGACCGCGACGATCTTGTCGCCGCCGATCGCGATGTCCCCGGCGAAAGCCTCGGCCCCGGTGCCGTCGAGGATCGTGCCGCCGCGGATGACGATGTCGTGCATCGTAAGCTCTCCTGTTTATCTCCCACGAGCATGAAGCGCGGCGCGGGGGAGCACAACCGGCGACGGCCGCATGGCGTCATGCGCGTTGGAACCCACCGCGAAGATGCGAAGGACAGGCGCGAAGCGCCATGAAATTGACCACAGAGGCACGGAGGCACAGAGGGAGTGGAGCCGCGGCTTCTCTGTGCCTCCGTGTCTCCGTGGTGAAATGAATCGGTTGCGCGAGGCGCGCGCCTTCGTGTTCTTCGTATCTTCATGGTGAAACCTCTTCAGGGAGAACCGACATGGCCGAGGGTCGCGTAGCGATCGTTACCGGGGCGGCGGGCGGGATCGGGCGGGCCTTTGTCAAAGGCTTGCTCGGAGCCGGGTGTCGGGTAGCCGCCGTCGATCGGACGGCGGAGGGGCTGGCGGCGCTGATGGCCGAGAACGGGCGGCAGCGCGGCGGGCCGGACCTCTTGACGATCGAGGCGGACCTGGCGGCCGATGGGATCGCCAAGATGATCGTCGCCGAGGCGAGGGCGAAGTTCGGGCGGGTCGACATCCTCGTCAACAACGCCGGGGTCGGACAGGCAACGATACGCAAGGACAACTGGCAGAACCCGATCCGCTTCTGGGAAGTCAGCGCCGACCAGTGGCGCAATTTCCTCGCCGTCCATACGACGGCGCCGCTGATGCTGGCGCAGGAGGTGGTGCCCGACATGGTCGCGGCGAAATGGGGCCGGATCGTCAACGTCACGACCAGCCTCGGCACGATGATCCGCCAGGGGTCGCCGAGCTACGGGCCGTCGAAGGCGGCGCTCGAAGCGATGTCGGCGGTGATGGCGAAAGACCTCGCCGGAACCGGGGTCACGGTCAACGTCCTGGTGCCGGGCGGGGTGACCAACACGGGGATGGTGCCGCACGAGTCGGGGTTCGACCGCGAGCGGATGATTCAACCTCAGGTGATGGCGCCGCCGCTCGCATGGCTCATATCGGACGAAGCCGCCGACACCACCGGAAGGCGGTTTCTCGCGGTCCATTGGGACCCCGGCCTGCCGCCGCGGGAGGCTGCGGAAAAAGCCGGTGCGCCAGTCGCTTGGGCCGAGATCGCGACATTGCCGATCGAGCCGGAACGCTGACCTCCCGGCCTCCATCGCCGACCTCCTGCTGGGAATGATCCGGCGTCCTTTGTGTTCAGGGGGCAGACGCGGCCGGCCTTGTCGCCGCGCACAGCGATGGAGGTTCACGATGCTAAAGCAAGGGTTGCTCGCGGCCGGGCTCGTGCTCGCGGCGGCGCCGGCCTTCGCCCAGGTCCAGATCTCGCCGGGCCCGCCGATGCCGCCCCCGCCGCCGGGAACACACGAAGTCGAAAGGACGACGACGATCACCACTGTCGCTCCCGTCGCACCGCCGACGCCGGAGGCCGAGGTGGTGCCGGCGGCGCCGGGGCCTGACCTGACCTGGAAGCCCGGCCACTGGGCCTGGAACCTGGACGGCCATAATTACGAATGGGTCAAGGGCTCCTACGTCGAGCGCCCGTCGCACATGGTGGCGTTCGCCCCGGGCCGTTGGGAGCACCGCCCCGACGGCTGGATGTGGGTCGACGGCCACTGGCGGTAAGGGCGTGATCCGTTAGGAACGGCAAAGAACGGGCCGCTATCCGGCGCGGATGGCGGCCCGTTCCGCGTTGTCCCGGGCGCGAGCCTTGGCGACCCTGTCGATTTCCGACTTCGCGTGCGGATAGTCGCGCAGGAAACGGCGGAAGTCAGCGCCGCTGAGCACCAGCACACGGCAATAGCCCACGGCGACCACGTCGAAGCTGCGCGGCGCTCCCGTGATCAACGCCATCTCGCCGACAAACTCGCCGCTGCCCAGCCGCACCGGCTTCTCGGGCAGCATGACCTCCACGACCCCTGAGGAGATCAGGAACATCGCCGTCGCGCGGTTGCCTCTGCGAATGATCGCCTCGTCGGGCACGAGAAGCCGCGGCCGGAAGTGGCGGGCCAGTGCCTTCTGTTCGACCGCGTCTAGCCCGGCGAACATGTCGAAGCCGCGGATCAGCTCCTCCGCCCTCAGCCCGAGATCGATCGGCGGATGGGCCGCCGCGATCAGCCGGCCGGCGGCGTGCTCGCGTTCGAGGTCGTTGAAAAGCTCGCGGCCGATCAGGCCCTCCTTGTAAAGATCGCGATAGCGGAGGATCAGCTGGCGCAGTCCCGATTGCTGCAGAAACCGCCGCTCCAATGCCTCGGCATGATCCGGGTATTGCATGCGCAGGGCATCGAGCGCCCGCGCGGTCGCCGCGGCGCGATCGGCGACGATCGCGGCGACCGGCTCCGCCACCCGCTCGCCGAACACCGCGCGCAGCCGCCGCGGGACGAAATGTGCCAGTTCCTCGAGCACCAGGCGACGCACCAGCAGCGTCTCAAACCGGATCGAGATTTGCCGCTGCAGCGGACGGTCGAAATGCAGGACGCGATGCATGAAATTGGCGAAGCGGAATTCGCGGGAAAAATCCAGCACCGCCCGCGCCGCGCTCAGATACCCTTCCCTTCCCTCGCTTTTGGCGGCATCGACGATGCGCGCCGAGTTTCGCAAGAGCCGCTCGATCGCCGCGCCCGACACGGTGTGCTGGGTGTGGTGGTCGAGAACCATGCGGTGCTCACGGTTGGCGAGCGCGACGAGACCGATCGTCATGCGGTCGTCGTCGGAGATCGTACCGCCCTCGTCGGCCTCGACCTCCAGATCCCGGATCGCCTCGGCATAACGCTGGGTCGCCGCGGAGGCGATCTTGCCGTCGATGCCGTATTCGCGCGCCGTGTCGTGCACGGAGTCGCGCACATCCGTCAGCGACAGCGCCAGCACCTTGTAGCGCAGGGCCTGGTTGAGCGGCGACAGTCGGTCGAGCTTGAGAAGGTGGATGACCGGCCGCAAGGTCAGCCCGTTGACGAGCAGGGTGAATAACACAAAGCCGGTCGCCAACGCGGCGACGAGGTCCTTCATCGCCGGGTCGATGTGGGTGTTCTCAGTGACCGACAGCGCCAGTGCGAGCGTGATGGCCCCGCGCAGCCCGCCCCAGACGATGGCGATCTTGTAAGCGCCGCTGACCCGGTGGCTCAGCCGCGCCGCGGCCAACACCGGCAACAGGCCGAAAAGCACCGCCGCCCGCGACAAGAGCGCCGCGACGATCGCGATCACCAAGAGCCATAGATCCTCGACCTCGACCCCGGTCAGCAATCGCGGCACCAGGGCGCAGGCGGTGACGAAGACCAGCGAGCTCGCCCAGAAGCCGGTCTGCTCCCAGACCTGCTCGAGATATTCCCAATTATCGGGCGACAGCCGCACCCGTCCGACGACGCCGGCGGTCAATCCGGCACTCGCGACCGCGACCACCCCCGACACGTGGCAAATGTCGTCCCCGACCAGGTAAACGATATAGGGCAGGGCTACGGTCAGGGTGACCTCGGCCATGCGCGAGCCGCCCAGCCACGGCAGGATAGCGCCATAGATCCGCCCCACCGCGACGCCGAGCGCGATGCCGCCGAGAAACTCGATGACGAAGTGCTTGGCGCCCTCGGCGACGTCCGGGCGCACGCCTTCGGTGAGCATCTCGATCAGGATCGAGAACAGGACGATAGCCGCAGCGTCGTTAAGCAACGCCTCGCCTTCGAGGAGTCGCGACAGGCGCAGCGGCGCCCCGACCTCGCGCAGGATCGCGACGACGGCCGCCGGATCGGTCGTCGCGACGATCGAACCGAACAGCAAGGCGACCGTCAGAGGGACGCCCGCCAGCGACAGACCGAACCCGATCGCGGCGGCCGCCGCAAAGACCGCGACGATCGCCAAAGTCAGGATCGGCGCGGCATCCTGCGCGACATCGCGCACGTCGATCGCGAGCGATGCGTGAAACAGCAGGATCGGCAGAAACACCGTCAAGAAAATCGAGGCATCGAACGGCAGGTTGACGATCGGCCCGACAACCGCGTCGAACATCGTGATCAGCGGGGTGTAAAGGAGGAACGACGCCACGCCGCCAACCGCGACCCCGACCACGGCGAGCAGCACGGCATAGGGAAGCCGCAACCGCTCCGCCGCGGGCTGGACGAGGCTGGCGAGAACCAAAAACCCGGCGATGACGAGCGTGGTGGTGGAGACGCTGGTCACACGACCGGGCGGGTTCTGATGTCGTCGGGGATTTTGCGCGACAGCATCTGGCCGTCGCTGAGCGCGCCTTTGAGCTGACCGCCCTCGACGACGACCTTGCCGCGCAGCATCGTCAGCGACGGCCAGCAGGCGAGGTCGCGGCCTTCCCACGGCGAATAGTCGGCCTCGTGCATCTCCTCGGCCTTGACCGTGTGCCGCTTCCGCGTGTCGAGAAGGACGATGTCGGCGTCCGAGCCGACCGCGAGCGCCCCCTTGCGCGGATAAAGCCCCATGATCTTGGCCGCATTGGTCGAGATCAGGTTGACGAAATTGTCAAGGCCGCGGCCGCGCTTCTCGACCGTCTCGGTATAGATCAGCGACACCCGCGGCTCGACGCCGGCATTGCCGCCGGTCGTGTCGTCGATGCGGGCGCCCTGGAGCTTGTATTTGAGCGGACAGCAGATCTCGTCGGTCGCGACGGTCTGGATCGCGCCCCAATTCGTGCCGTCCCACAGCGCCTGCTGATCCTCGGCGAATTTGAGCGACGGATAGGTGTGATAGATCTGCCCGTTCGGCCGTTTGTAGTCCTCGGACGAGTACATCAGGTACTGATGCAGCGTCTCGCCGTAGATCGGCACCCCCTCGGCGCGCGCGGTGGCGATCGCCCGGACGCCGGTCTTGGCCGAGGTATGCAGCATGTAGAGCGCCGAGCCGGGGATGTTGGCGGCGAGGCGGATCACGCGGTTGAAGGCGAGGTCTTCCGACAGCGTGGTATGAACCTCGGCGAGGTTGTGGAAGCTCGTGCGTCCTTCCCGCGTCAGCTTTTCGTACATGTGCATGACGAGGTCGTTGTCCTCGGCATGGATCGCGGCGAGGCCGCCGGTCTTCGCGAGGACCGTCAGCACCTCCATGATGCTGCCGAATGGCACCATGCGCCCCTTGCGCGACGGGGTGATGTCGGTCGTGAACATCTTGACCGTCGCGTGCCCCTGCTGCACCGCCTCGGCGATCTGGTCCGGGATCGTGTGGTGCAAGGCGCCCTGCACCATGACGTGAAAGCCGTAGTCGCAGTGGCAATCGCCGGCCCACTCCTTCTGCCGCCGCTCGATCGCCTGCTGCACCGTGTTGTCGCCGTCGACGAGGGCGAAATCGAGGATCGTGGTCGTGCCGCCGAACAGCGCGGCCTGGCTGACCCGGTCGGGACCGTCGGTCAGGTTGTGCTGGGTCTGGCCCGGGGTCGGCATCGGCCAGCGGCAGTGCACGTGGGGGTCGATCCCGCCGGGGATGACGATCTGGCCGGCGGCGTCGACGACGCGGCCACCGAGCCCGCCGAGGCTCCCCGGCGCGCCGATCGCGGCGATCTTGCCGCCGGAAACGCCGATATCGGCCTTCTCCGGGCCTGAGGGCAAAACGGCGAGCCCGCCGGTGATTACGGTGTCGAGCGGCATGGGAACCTCCCTGTCAATCGGAGAGCCTGGACAAAAGCGAGGGCGACGCGAAGGCGAAATGCGCGAGAATCTCCGCGCGCGGAATGTCGTGGACGACGAAGACGAGGCGGCTGCGATGGTCGGCGTCGGGCCACGCATCGAGCCATTCCGGCGCGAACATCGCATGCTGCGCCGCCTGGACTATGGCGGGGCGATCAGGCCGGTCCGCGAAAGCGACGAGGCCCTTCACGCGAAGGAGATCGTAACCCCGCTCGCGCGCCAGCCCGCCGAGGGCGACGGCGAAATCTAACGGTGACGGGGCGTCGCCCAGAACCAGCGCAAAGGTGTCGATGTCGTGGCTGTGGGCAGCGTGGGGCGCTTCAAGCCCCCAACCCAACCCTCCCCCGCGAGCGGGGGAGGAGGAATTCTCGGGAGCGGCAGAGCGAATTCCCTCTCCTGCTGGAGGGGGAGGGTTGGGGTGGGGGCTGGCGCCGAACAGCACCAGCGTCGGATCCGCGTCCTGTCCGACCAGCCGCTCGGCATCCCCGTTGAGTGCCGCCAGTTCCGCCGCCAGGTCAGGCGAGAGCGGCGCCAAGTCGGTCTTCGACACGACGATCGCGTCGGCGACGGCGATCTGGCGGGCGGCTTCGGGGTAGCGGGCGAGCGAGGCGGCGCCGTTCATCGTATCGACGAGGGTGACGACGCGGGCGAGCGAGAGGCGCGCGTCGAGCATCGCGTCGGCGCCGAGCGTGTAGAGGATCGGCGCGGGGTCGGCGAGGCCGGTCGTCTCGATGACGATGCGGCGGAACGGGCGCAACGTGCCGGCGTCGCGGCGGTCTATGAGGTCGCGCAGCGTCTTCGCCAGGTCCTCGCGCACGGCACAGCAGAGGCAGCCGCCGGGGAGCTCGACGACATTGCCCCCGACGAAATCGACGAGGTAGTGGTCGATCGAAATCTCGCCGACCTCGTTGATGACGACCGCCGTGTCGGCGAAATCGGACGAGGCGAGGACGCGCCGCAAGAGCGTCGTCTTGCCGCTGCCGAGAAACCCGGTCAGCACGGTTGTCGGCAGGAGTTCGGGGTCCGCCATGCGGGGGATCGTTCCACGACGAGAGGACGCCGGGCAAGGGCATCATTGACTCGCGCGGCACGGCGCAAGAGCGAAAAAGTTCCCGCACCGGGGCGCGGCGGATCGCCCCGGAGGCTTGTGGATGATTGCCTCACCGGCCCTGACGTATCATCATGGCTGCTATAACGGCGGCGCATGTACCGCCATACCGAGGCGGGAGGATCGCGCGCCCGATGTCGATGGAGCGCTCTAAAGGCGGGTCTGCGCCCGGCGACGTGCAGCTTGCGGTCACGAATGTGTCGAAGCGGTTCGGCGGGGTTCGCGCGGTCGAGGACGTGTCGATCACGGTCCGGCGCGGCGAGATCGCGTCGGTGATCGGCCCGAACGGCGCCGGCAAGACCTCTCTCCTCAACATGATCAGCGGGTTCTACAAGCCCGATACCGGCTCGATCGTCTTTGACGGGCGGGACATCACCCGCGCCAAGCCGTCGGAGATCGCCGCGCACGGGATCGCCCGCACCTTCCAGAACATCGCGCTCTTCGCCGGGATGACCGTGCTCGACAACATCATGCTCGGCCGTCACGTGCGGATGAAATCGGGGATCTTCTCGTCGCTGATCTACTGGGGTCTCGCGCAGCGCGAGGAGGTCGCGCACCGGGCCCGGGTCGAGGAGCTGATCGATTTCCTCGGGCTCCAGGATCTGCGACGCCAGCCGACCGCGTCCCTCGCCTACGGCCTCAGAAAGCGGGTCGAGCTTGCCCGCGCGCTGGCGCTCGAACCCACGGTGCTGCTGCTCGACGAGCCGATGGGCGGGATGAACAACGAAGAAAAAGAGGACATGGCCCGCTACATCCTCGACGTCAACGAGCAGTGGGGCACGACGGTCATCCTGATCGAGCACGACATGGCGGTGGTGATGGACATTTCCGATCGCGTCGCGGTGCTCGACCGCGGCCGCAAGATCGCCGAGGGAACGCCCGCCGAGGTGCAAACCAACCCCGACGTCATGCGCGCCTATCTCGGCGGCGCGCCGGAGGTAGAGGCGGCATGACCGGCGAGACCCTGCCCCAGCGGCTGCAGCAGAACGCGCAGCGGATCGGCGACCGGCCGGCGATCCGGGAAAAGGACCTCGGCATCTGGCACCCCTATAGCTGGCGGCGTTATTGGGAGGAGGTGCGCGACCTCGCGCTCGGCCTTGCCGCCAACGGGTTCAAGCGCGGCGATCGGCTCTCCGTCATCGGCGAAAACCGGCCGCGCCTCTATTTCGCGCAGATCGCCGCGCAGGCGCTCGGCGGCGTCGCGGTGCCGGTCTATCAGGATGCGATCGCCAGCGAGCTCGCCTATGTGCTGGACCACGCGGAAACCTCGGTGGTCGTGTGCGAGGATCAGGAGCAGGTCGACAAGATCCTGTCGCTTCAGGGCGAGTTGCCGCACCTGAAATTGATCGTCTATGACGACCCGCGCGGCCTCAACCATTACAGCCGGGCGAACCTGAAATCCTTTCCGGAGATGCAGGAGGAAGGACGCCGGTTCGGCGCTGCGCACCCCAATTACGTCGAGGAGATCGTCGCGGCCGGCAAGGGCAGCGATCTATCGCTGTTTTCCTACACCTCAGGTACGACATCGCGCCCGAAAGGCGTGATGCTGACCCACGCCAACCTGCTGCTGTCGGCGCAGGCCTTCGCCGATGCCGAGAAATTTTCCGAACGCGAGGAGCACCTCGCGTATCTGCCGATGGCGTGGATCGGCAGCTCGCTGATCTCGCTGGCGCTGCACATCCTCATCGGCTTCACTTGCAATTTCCCGGAAAAGCCGGAGACGGTCGAACGCGATCTGCGCGAGCTCGGCCCGACGATCGGGCTCGCCCCGCCCCGCTTCTGGGAGAATTCGCTGACCGCGATCACGGTCAGGGCGGCCGACGCGTCGTGGCTCAAGCGCAAGATCTTCGACTATTTTCGCAACGTCGCCGAACGGGCGCAGCAACGTGCCGGCGAGGGCCGTCCGGTGCCGGCCGGGCTCGGGCTGATGCGGGCGCTCGGCGAGGTGCTGGTCTACGGCCCGGTGCGCGATCAGCTCGGCTGGCGGCGGGCGCGGCTCGTCTATACGGGCGGGGCGCCGCTCGGGGCCGACGTGTTCCGTTTTTTCCGCTCGTTCGGCGTCAACCTCAAGCAGGTCTACGGGGCGACCGAGTTGTCGGGCCTCTGCTCGGCGCAGAAGAACGAGGCCGTCGATCCCGACACGGTCGGGCATGTGCTGCCGGGCATGGAGGCGCAGATCGGCGAGGGCGACGAGGTGCTGGTGCGCTCGCCCGGCGTCTTCCAGGGCTATTACAAGCAGGAGGAGGCGACCCGCGAGTCGCTGACCGCCGACGGATGGCTCAAGACCGGCGACGCCGGGTTCATCGACCAGCGCGGCCACCTCGTCATCATCGATCGGGCGCGCGATGTCGGAAAGCTTGCCGACGGCACCTCGTTCGCGCCGCAATTTATCGAGAACAAGCTGAAATTCAGCCCGTATATCGGCGAGGCCGTGGTCTTTGGCAGCGAGCGGCCGTTTGTCGCCGCGATCGTCGCGATCGACCCGACGACAGTCGGGAAATGGGCCGAGCGCACCCGCCTCGCCTATACCTCGTTCCAGGATTTGAGCAGCCGGAGCGAAGTCCGCGACATGGTCGGCGACGAGATCCGCCGCTGCAACGCGGCGCTGCCGCCCGGCACCCGCATCCGCCGCTTTGTCGTGCTCAACAAGGAATTCGACGCCGACGACGACGAGATCACCCGCACCCGCAAGATCCGCCGCCGCTTTGTCGCCGAGAAATACGCGCCGGTGATCGCGGCGATGTACGGCGGTGCGGCCGAGGTCGAGATGTCGTCCGAGATCACCTATGAGGACGGGCGAAAGGCAATGCTGCAATCGCGGCTCGCGGTCGCCGACCTAGACGCGCCGGCAGAGCGGCTGAAGGCAGCGGCAGCACCGCGCGCCAAAGCCGCGCCGGCGGAATAAAGGCGACGCCGGTGCCCGAATTCGACCTGAGCTTTACGATCGTCCTTCTCGTCAACGGGGTGATGATCGGGCTGATGTATGCCCTGATCGCGCTCGGCTTCGTGCTGATCTACAAGGCGACCGATGCGATCAATTTCGCCCAGGGCGAGTTCGTCATGTTCGCCGGGTTCATCGCCGCGGGGATGGCGAGCACGGTGGGACTGCCGTTCTGGGTTTCGGCGCTGATCGCGATCGTCGGGATGGTCGCGCTCGGCTTCGGGCTCGAGCGCGTGGTGCTGCGGCCGCTGATCGGCCGCCCGGTGATCGCCGTGGTGATGGCGACGATCGGGCTGGCCAGCGTGCTGCGCGGCGTGGCGGTCGTGCTGTTCGGGGCGAGTACGCTCGCGATTACGATGCCGGTCGGCGATATGCCGATCGATCTCGGCTTTGTCACGGTCCCGCCGGTGCAGCTCGTCGGCGCAATCGTCAGCATCGTCTTCCTCGTCGGCTTCACCTGGTTCTTCCTGAAGAGCCGGACCGGGATCGCGATGCGCGCCGTCGCCGACAGCCAAACGGTCGCGATGGCGATGGGCATCAATGTGCGCCGCTATTTCGCGCTCGCCTGGGCGATGGCGGGGGTGGTCTCGGCGATCGGCGGGATTATCTGGGGCGCGATGCTGGGGGTCGACAACCAGCTCGCCCTTGTCGGCCTCAAGGTGTTCCCGGTGGTGATCTTGGGCGGGCTCGACTCGGTTCTGGGAGCGGTCGTCGGCGGGCTCGTGATCGGCATCGTCGAGAGCCTGACCGCCGGATATTTCGACCCGATTATCGGCGGCGGCACCAAGGATTTCGCGCCTTATGTCGTGATGATCATCGTGCTGATGATCCGGCCCGAGGGATTGTTCGGCCGACGGCTCATCGAACGCGTGTGAGGATCTGAAGCATGTTCCACCGCGAGGCCGGCGTCTTCAAGACGAACTACGCCGCCGACATGGCGCTTTATCCGCTGCCGATCGCGAAATGGACGATGGCGGCGATCGCCGGGCTCTTCATCGTCATCGCGCCGCTGTTCTTCAGCGAATACGCCGTCTCGATCATCAACCTGATCCTGATCGCGATCGTCGGCGCGCTCGGCCTCAACATCCTCGTCGGGTACACCGGACAAATCTCGATCGGCCACGGCGCGTTCATGTCGGTCGGCGCCTATACGGCGGCGCATCTCGTCGTCAGTCTCGGCTGGCCGTTCTGGATCACGGTCCCGCTCGGCGGCTTCGCGGCGGCGGCGATCGGCGCCGTGGTCGGCATCCCCTCGCTCAGGATCAAGGGCATCTACCTGGCGATCGCGACGCTGGCGGCGCAGCTCATCATCGAGTGGACAATCAACCACGTGCCGTGGATCTCGGGCGGAACGCAAGCGACGATCCAACTGGCGCGGCCGTCGTTTTTCGGCATCCAGCTCGCCCACGAGCGGCAGATCTATCCGTTCCTGATGGCGTTCGTCGTGATCGCCATCGTCGCGACGCTCAACCTCGTGAGGAGCCGCATCGGCCGCGCCTTCATCGCGATCCGCGACCAGGACATCGCGGCCGAGATCATCGGCATCAACATCTTCAAATACAAGCTGTACGCCTTTGCGATCTCGTCGTTCTACGCCGGAGTCGCGGGGGCGCTCGAAAGCTACTACCTCGGCATCGCCAATTACGAGCAGTTCCAGATCGACGTCTCGATCGATTACCTGGCGATGGTGATCATCGGCGGGCTGGGCTCCGTGCTGGGCTCCGTGCTCGGGGCGATCTTCGTGACCTTGCTGCCGATCGTGACGCGCCTGTTCCTCGAGAGCGTCGGCGGGGCGATCTTTTCCTACTCCGACCTGCTGAGCATCATTCCCAATCTGCGCCTCATCATCTTTGGCGGGCTGATCATCTTTTTCCTGGTCGTCGAGCCCGACGGTCTCAACCGGTTGTGGCGCAACATCCGCAATTATTTTCGTATTTGGCCATTCTCTTATTAACGTGGGAAACAAGGTAAAAGGGAGGACAACGATGGCAGGCTTATCGAGGACGGTGCTGACGCTCGTTGCGGGCGCGGCGGCCGGGTTGGCGTTGATCGGCACCGCCCGCGCGCAAGACAAGACGATCATCATCGGCGACCAGTGCGACCGCACCGGCCCGACCCAGATCGTCGGCACGACGCTCTGCCCGGCGATGCAGGACTATTATAACCTGGTCAACTCGAAGGGCGGCGTCGACGGCTGGAAGATCAAGGGCGACGAGATCGACAACGGCTACAAGGTGCCGGAAGGCATCGAGGCCTACGAGCGGCAGAAGCAGGAGGGTGTCGTGATGATGACCCTCTACGGCACGCCGCAGACGGTCGCGCTCAACCAGCGGCTCGAAACCGACCACATGCCGACGACCTCGCCGGGCTTCGGCATCTCGGCCGCGGCCGACGGCAACCGTTACCCGTACCTGTTCCCGATCGCGGCGACCTATTGGTCGCAGGGCGCGGCCGCGGTCCAGTTCGCCAAGGACAAACTCGGCGGCAGCCTCAAGGGCAAAAAAATCGCCTACGTCTATTACGACAATCCCGCCGGCAAGGAGCCGCTGGTCATCCTCGACCAGTTGCAGAAGAGCGAAGGGTTCGAGCTGCGCACCTTTGCCGTGCCGCCGCCGGGCGTCGAGATGGGCGCGCAGGTGCTCGACATCACCCAGCGCTTCAAGCCCGATTTCGTGATCGCCCACCTGTTCGGCCGCTCGCCGTCGGTGCTGATCAAGAGCATGAAGGGGGCCGGCTATCCGCTGTCGCACATGGTCGGGCTGGTGTGGGCCTCGGCCGAGGACGACATCAAGGCCGCCGGCGGGTTCGCCTTCGCCGAGGGCTACAACACGATGCAGTTCGCCGGCGCCGGCGACGACTACCCGGTCCGCCAGGAAATCAAGGCGATGTACAAAAAGGACGGCAAGGAGCCGCCGGCGACGATGGACAACACGGTCATCTATAACCGTGGCCTCCTGCAGTCGTCGATCCAGGTCGAGGCGATCAAGAACGCGCTGAAGATCAGCGGAGGCCAGAAGCCGACCGGCGAGCAGGTCAAGCAGGGGATGGAGCAGATCAAGGGCTTTACCCTCGGCGGGCTGGTGCCGCCCCTCGAAATCACCGCGAGCGACCATGAAGGCGGCGGCTGGGTGCGCATCTTCTCGGTCCATGGCGGCAAGCTGGTGCCGGCGACCGACTGGATGCACGGTTATCGCGACCTCGTGCTCAACACGGTCAAGGGCTCCGAGTAACGCAACCCGTCCCGTAACGTCTTTGGGGTCGCAGGATGCTGGCGGTCAACAACATCGAGGTCGTCTATGACGGCGTGATCCTCGTGTTGCGCGGCGTGTCGCTGGCCGCCGAGGAGGGTCAGATCACGACCGTCCTCGGCGCCAACGGCGCCGGCAAAACCACGACCCTGAAGGCGATATCGGGCCTGCTCCACGCCGAGCGCGGGCAGGTGACCAAGGGCAATATCGAGCTCGACGGCAATCGACTCGACAAGCTCTTGCCGCACGACGTGGTTCGGCGCGGCGTCGTCCAGGTGTTCGAAGGGCGGCGCGTCTTCGAGAACCTGAGCGTCGAGGAAAACCTGATCGCCGGCGCGCACAGCAAAAGCGACCGCGCCGACGTGCAGCGCGGCATCGACCGCGTCTATTCGAGCTTTGCCGTGCTCAAGGAGCGGCGGAACATCTCGGCCGGGTATCTGTCGGGCGGCGAGCAGCAGATGCTGGTGATCGGCCGCGCGCTGATGTCCGACCCCAAGGTGATCCTCTTGGACGAGCCCTCGCTCGGCCTCGCCCCGCTGATCATCGAGGAGATTTTCACGGTCATCCGCAAGCTCAAGGACGAGCAGAAGCTGACCGTCGTGCTGGTCGAGCAGAACGCGACGCTGGCCCTCGCCATCGCCGATCACGGCTATGTCATGGAATCGGGTCGCATTGTGCTGGAAGGCCCGGCCGAGACCCTGCGCCAGAACTCCGACATCAAGGAATTCTATCTCGGCCTCAACGAGGCCGGGACGCGCAAGTCCTACCGCGACACCAAACACTACCGCCGCCGGAAGCGCTGGCTGTCCTAGGCCAGGGCTGCGTCGTCGCCGTGCGTCCTTCGAGACGCGCCCTTGCACACGCTCCTCAGGATGAGGAACGATGGTTGTGGCATCATCGTGTGTGGCGCCACTTGAGTTCCTCATCCTGAGGAAGCCGCGCAGCGGCCGTCTCGAACGACGCGCTGCCGCGGTCCGGGACTCGACCGTCTTCCAGGAGCCTCTCATGCCCAGTCTTCCGCGTATTGCCGTCATCGGCACCGGCGGCACGATCTCGTCGCTCGGCAACGGGCCGCTCGACGTGCTCGACTATCCCGATTTCGGCGAGAAGCTGACCCCCGAGGACCTGCTCGCGAAATTCCCGGAGACGCGGCTCGTCGCCGAGGCGGTGACGGTGACGTACCGCCAGGTCGGTAGCACCGCGATCGGGCCGGAGGACTGGCTCGAATTGCGGGCGATGATTCATCGCATCGCCCGCGACGACCCGGGCATCGCCGGGTTCATCGTTACCCACGGCACGGCGACGCTCGAAGAAACCGCATTCTTCCTCAACCTGACGCTGGCCACCGACAAGCCGGTCGTGCTGGTCGGGGCGCAGCGGCCGGCGAGCGCGCTCGGCACCGATGCCGGAATGAACCTCGTCAACGCGCTGCGCCTCGCCGGTTCGCCCGATGCGCGCGGCAAGGGCGTTCTCGTGCTGCTCAACGACGAGATCCAGACCGCGCGCGATGTGGTCAAGACCTCGACCTATCGCGTCCAGACCTTCCGCAGCCTCGACTTCGGCGCGCTCGGCCATGTCGACGGCGACGGCGTGCATTTCTACCGCGCGCCGCTCAAATCGCACGCGCCGGACACACCGTTCGCCCGGCGCGAGTTCGCCGCGCTGCCTCGGGTCGACATCGTCTATTCCTATGCCGGCGCCGACGCGGCGCTGGTCGAGGCCGCGGTAAAGGCCGGGGCCAAGGGCATCGTTTCCGCCGGGTTCGCGCCGGGAAGCCCGAGCCCGGCGCAGCAGAAGGCGCTCGTCGCGGCGGCCGAAGCGGGCATCGTCGTCGTGCAATGCACGCGCGCCTTCAGCGGCCGCGTCGCCCCGCGCCGGCGCCTGCGCGAGACCGGCATCGTCGCCGGCGAGGATCTGTCGCCGCAAAAGGCCCGCATCCTGTTGATGCTGATGCTGACGACGACGACGACCGACATCGCCGCGATCCAGGCCGCCTTCCAGGCTTACTGACCGTGGCGGCGATCACCGGGCGCACATTCGGCGCGCTTTTCGGCCCGCTTGCGCATCACGTATTGGCCACCGACCGGAGGCAGGATCTTGTGCTCGATCAGCAGCCGGTCGAGCAGCATCAAGACCTCGAAAAGCACCGGCCCGTCGTCGGTCTCGACATAGTTCTGCCGCGCCCCGACCGGACAGACGAGGTGCATCAGCGCGTCCTGCTCGGCGCGGATTTCGACCTCGAAGCGGCGGGAGAAGACATCGACGATTTCGCCGGAGCGGATCGCCTCGAACGGCGATGCCAGGGTGCCGGCCTCGGCCCGCTTGACGTTTTCGATGACGAAGTCGTGGAGCCGGAACCGGCGGTAGCGAGGCGGGAGCACCGCCAGGACATCATTGACGACCTTGAGCCGCTCGTCGCTCCACTGGAACTGCGTCTCGCCGACGAAATCGTCGATCCACAGCATCCCGCCCGGCTTCAAGCAGCGCCAGATCTGGTCGGCCAGATATTCGAGCTCGAGCACATGGTGAAGACAATTCTGGGTGACGACGAGGTCGTATTCCCCGACGCCGAGATCGACCCGGTTGAGATCGCCGAGGCGGTACTCGAAATCACGGCCGCCGGCAGCACTGCGCGCCTCGTCGAGGACCCCCGGCGAGATGTCGATCCCGATAAAGCTCTCGCACACCCCCTGGTCGGCGAGGGCGCGCTCGAGCCACCCGTTGCCGCAGGCGAGCGACAGGCCGCGCGCGAAATGCCAGCCGTTCTTGCGGGCCAGCCCGTCGAGGCTCAGCCCGCCGCGGCCGGGCCACAAAACCTCGGCGGCACGCCGGTCCTGCTCGCGCACCGCCTTGACGCGGTCGCTGCCGAAAAGCTCGGCCCACGCCTCGCCCTCGCCACGCGCCGCGTCGGCATAGGCCTCGGGATCCTCGCGCAAACGCTGGATCAGTTCGCTGCTGCCGCCCATCGCTCCCATCCGGCAAAACCGACGGGCGCCTTATATCAGACCCGCCGCGGCGGGTCTCCGGCGCTAGGGCATTTGCCGCAGCGGCGGCGGCCGCCACAGCCGGCTCACCTCGTCCTGGTTCGGGCCATAGACGCGCAACACCGCAAAGAACGGGCCGTTCGGCGCGGGCAGCCAGTTGGCTCGGCGCTCCGCCGGCGGCGGGTTTCGCTGGAGATAGAGCGTGATAGAGCCGTCGGGGTCCGGGCGCGGCGGCGGCGAATGGCTGCCGAGCGCATACCGGTTGAGCGGGTTCGGCACGAGGAAATGGTCGGGGATCCCATACATCGTCACCGACCAGAAATACCGCGCCGGCGGGGTCCCGCCGGAAGGAAAGGTGATCGTGTAGGCGTGCTTCGAACCGTCCGCCGGCGCGCCGGACTGATCCGCCGCATAGGGGTAATAGACGATCTGATCCGGATCGGTGCCGAAGATGCCGCCGGCCACGCCGACGGCGCGGTTGAGGTAGTCGGTGCCGAGCGCGCTGCGCGAACCGAAGAGACCGATCGAGTCGGTCAGCTTGACGCTCGCCGCGTGGATCGCCTGGCGCGCGTCGCCAATTCCGGCCGCGATCGCGTCGCGCAACGCCGCGTCCATCTGCGCCTCGTCCCAGCGCGCGCCGGGGACGACGCCGATCCGCGCGATGCGCTGCAGCATCGGTGCGTCCTTGGGGTCGGGGGTCGTAAAGGTCAGCAGGAAATTGGCGTAGCCAAAAAAGCCGATCCCGGTTTCGCTTCCCTCGTGCCAGACCGGCCATTCGACCGCCGGCGCGGCGGCCGGCGCGGGTCGCTTGAGGTAGGCGCTCAGCGGCTGAAGCTTGTAGCCCTGCTGGATCTTCGCCACCGCGGCGGCATCGCCGGGGCCGCGTTGCCCCGTCCGCGTCAGGGTGCCGAGAAAGCTCGATTCACCGGTGATCGCGCGCTTGATGCCGGCCGGCATCTGACCCTTCCAGCCCGGCGGCGCGAGCAGGTAATCGCCACCCTTGTCCCCGTCGAGGATACTGCCGGGACAATCGAGCACGAACCCCCAGAGGTCGTCCCATTGGCTGCCGACATAACGGTCGCCGCCGTTCGGCGGCTGGGTCAGCACCCACGGCTCGGCGCGCAGATCGACCCAGGCAAAGGAATACGGCGTGTCCACATTCGGGATGACGATGTCCTTCGACGCGGATGTCGCCGGCTTGCGATGCGCCCAGCGGCCGAACCCGCCGGCATAAGACGAGGATTTCGCGTCGATCGCTTGCCGGTACATCACCCGGTAATAGAGGACCAGCGGATAGGCGAAAATATAGGCGTCTTTGGCGATCTCCCGAGCGTCCTCGGGGCTGACCTTGGCGGGTATGCCGGCGGCGGAGTGGGGCAGCACCTGGGCTGCACCGCGCCCGATCCCGGTCGCCGCGGCGACCCCGGCAAAGAGAAACGTGCGCCGCCTCATCTTCACGCTAACCCTCGCGCCGATTGAGGATCGCGAAGGCGGCGTCGGCGAAGACCTGGGCGCCGAGCACGATATCCGCCTCGCTGGTGTCCTCGGACCAATGGTGGCTGATGCCGTTGATGCTGGGGATGAACATCATCCCGGCGCGCAGCTTGTGCGAGACGATCTGCGCGTCGTGGCCGGCGCCGCTCGGCATGCGCAGATGTCCCGCCGGGGCGTGGCGCTGGGCGGCGTCCTCGATCGCGTCCTGGAAGACGGGATCCATCGGCCGCGGCGCGACCTGCGACATCGGCGCGATTGCCGCATGGCACGGTCCGGCACGGTCGGTCTCGGCGACCATCTCGTAGAGCGCCGCCTCGAACGCGTGCAGATGCGCCGGGTCGACATCGCGAAACTGCACCTGCATGTCGGCACGGCCGGGGACGATGCTCGGCGCGTTGGGATCAAGGATCATCCGCCCGATGGTCCACACCGTGCGCGGACCGGAAAGCGCGGCGAAACGGTCGTGAATCCGCGCCGCGAGCCGCACCATCGCCACCCCGGCATCCTTGCGCCGCGCCATCTCGGTCGTGCCGGCGTGGTTCTGTTGCCCGGTCAGCGTGACCATGAAGTTGCGGATGCCGACGATCGCCTCGACGACCCCGATGCGGCGGCCGGTCCCTTCGAGCGTATTGCCCTGCTCGATATGCGCTTCGAGGTAGCCGATGTAGCGCGACGGGTCGACCTGCTCGCGCTTCCTGCCGGCGAACCCGGCCTTCTGCAGCGCCTCCGCCAACGGGACGCCGTCGCGGCTCTTGCAGGCTGCGAGCTCGTCCTCGCCGATCTGGTCGGTAAAGGAGCGGCTGCCGAGCATCTGGCCGTAATGCCCCTCCTCGTCGGCCCAGGCGATCGCATCGATGCCGAGCCCGGCGCAGTCCGGATCGGCGGCGAAGGCGCGCGCCAATTCGAGCGCATAGATGACGCCGAGCGCGCCGTCGAGCCAGCCGCCGTAAGGCTGCGTCTCGCTGTGCGAGCCGACGAGAAGATGCCGGGTCGCCGAATGGTTGAGCCCGAACACATTGCCGATGCCGTCGATGTCAGGCACCAGCTCGGCGGCGGCGAATTGCTGCGAGAGCCAATGGCGCGAGGCGACGTCGTCCGGCGAGTAGGTCGGCCGGTGCACGCCGGTCTTGTAGCGTCCGAACTCGGCGAGCCGCTTCAGATCCGCCACCACCCGCGCGCCATCGATCCTCGGCATGTCCTGTCCCTCCCGACAACCTGTCAGCGAATTAACCCGGGCGCCGGGGGAGCCCGGCGCGGCACGCTGCGTATCCTAATCCAAGATCGCTCGGTCCTAGGCGATTGCGGATGCACCCGTCGGCTTCTTTTTCGAGAGTCGGGCGCTCACGGCGAAAAACCCCTGGTGGCCACGAAATTCCGACGGTCGAGCCTGAGCCTCTGCACTAACCCCTGTTGGCAGCTCTCTTAGCCAACTCTCTTAGATGGAGAACCGAGTTATGAACAAATCGATCCTCGCGGGAGCCGCAATGCTCGCGGCCGGCGCCGTCGCGGTGCCGCTTGCAGCCTGGTCGGCCGATGCCCCGCCGGAGCAGCCGACGACGCTGGCGCCGGCGCAGCCCGGTACCGACCACGCCCGGATGATGGGTGAGCACCATCACGGCTGGGCCATGCGCTCGCCGCAGCAGCGCTGCGAAGCCGGCATCGCCCGCCGCGCCGCGATGGCGGCCTACGTCGAGTCGATGCTCAATCTGACGCCCGAGCAGCGCCCGCTCGCCGCCAAGGTCGAAACGGCGATGCAAACCGCCGGCGACAAGGAACGCCAGCTCTGCGCCTCGCTGCCGACCGACGCGAACGCGCAGTCGACGGTGATGGACCGCCTCAACCAGCGCCAGCAGATGATGCAGGCGCGGCTCGACGGGATGAAGCAGGTGCAGCCCGCGTTGCAAGCGCTCTACGCCGCGCTGACCCCGCAGCAAAAAGCGATCCTCGACCATCCGCACCATCGCGGGTAGCTGGAACTCCCTCTCCGCCCATTGAGAGGAGAGGGCTGGGGTGAGGTGGGTAGGTTCAGCGACTGGCCGCCTCACCCTCCCGCTGCGTGGCCCCTCCCTCGCCCCAATGGGCGGAGAGGGGTGATACGCGCTAGAGTGGTGACCTCACGAGCCAGGCTGCCGCCCATGCCCAGTCCACCCCGCATCGCCCTGATGGGCTTTTCGATCGAGTGCAACAAATTCGCGCCGGTCGCGACGAAGGCGCATTTCCTCGCGCGCACCTACCTCGAAGGCGGCGATATCGTCCGCGAGGCGCGCGGGGCCACGCCGACGATGCTGCCGGAGACGCCGGGATTTATCGCCTCGATGGATGCGGCCGGCGCGTGGGACCCAGTCGGGATCGCGATCGCGATGACCGAGCCGAACGGGCCGGTCGATCACGCCTTCTTCATTGAGCTGCTGGAGACGATCCGCACCCGACTTACCGCCGCGCTGCCGGTCGACGGGGTCTACATCTGCGCGCACGGCGCCGCGGTGACGACCGAGGACGACGACCCGGAGGGAACGCTGTTCGACCTCGTGCGCGGGATCGTCGGGCCGGGTGTGCCGGTGGTGGCGACCTTCGACCTGCATGCCAATGTCTCGAACCGCATGGTGCAGTCGATCGACGCCTTTATCGGCTATCGCACCAACCCCCATCTCGACATGCGCGAGCGCGGCGAGGAGGCCGCGGCGGCGATGCGCGAGTTGCTCGCCGGGGTCAAGACCGAGCGGGCCCTAATTCGCCTGCCGATCGTCGCGCCGACCGTGACCCTGCTGACCGCGGCCGGCCCCTATGCCGACATGATCGAATTCGGCCAGACGAAATTGGGACCGGAGATCCTGAACGTCTCGGTGATGGGTGGATTCGCCTATGCCGACACGGCGAAGAACGGAATGGCGATCATCGTCACCGCGCGTCGCGACGACCGCCGCAACGACAACGCGGCAATGGCGGTCGCGCAGGAGATCGCCGAGTTCGGCTGGGCGCAGCGCGAGCGGTTCTACCCGCGCCTCACCTCGCTCGACGATGCGGTCTCAAAGGCCTCTGCCGTGTCGCAAGACGCCGAAGCCAAACCGCTGATCTTCGCCGACGTCGCCGACAACCCCGGCGGCGGCGCTCGCGGCAACACGATGTTCCTCCTGAAAGCGCTGGTCGACGCCAACGTGAAACAGGCCCTGGTCGGCGTGATCTACGACCCGCCGCTCGCCGCCGAGGCGCACAAATACGGCCTCCACTACCGCTTCGACGCGACCTTCAACCGGGCCGAGGACAGCGAATTTTCCGAGGAATGGACCGCGCCCGCGCGCGTCGCGGCGCTGACCGACGGCGACTGCGTCGGACGGCGCGGGATCTACAACGGCCTCAGCCTCCATCTCGGCCCCTGCGCGGCGCTGGCGATCGGCGGAGTGACGGTGGTGGTGATCTCGCACCGGGTGCAATGCGCCGACCCGATTTTCTTCGAGATGATGGGACTCGACATCGCCAAGGCGCGGGTCGTCGTCGTCAAGTCACGCGGGCATTTCCGCGGCGGCTACGACGAATTCTTCGCGCCCGAGCAGATCGTCGAGGTCGACCTGCCGGGCCTCACCTCGCCGGTGCTGAGCCGGTTCGACTGGAAGCAATTGCCGCGCCCGGTGATCCCGCTTGATGAGGGGGTGGAATGGTTGCCACTGTAAGGGTGACCGTTCCACTCCCAAATGGGTGGCACACCGATTAGCAAGGAAACGATGAGCAAGTTTCAAAATGTCGACTACGCGGACCGTCTGAATGCGTCCGCGAGCGCCAGAAAGGCCCTCGTCGAACGGGCGAAAGCCGCCGCACAAGATCCCGCCGCCAGCGAGCGACGGGCGGCCAGAGAGGCGATCAGCGCCGCTCGCGACATCCGAATCGCCGAGCGGAAGGCAGCAAAAGCGGCGGCCGCCGCGCAGCAAGCGGCCGATCGAGCCGCCGCGCAAGCGGCTGCCGCCCTCGCCGAGAAGATCGCCTTGCAGGCGGAACACGAGGCCCGAGAGGCGGAATACGCGGAACAGGCTGCCAGGGCGGTCCTCGCGGAGGCCGAGGCACAAGCTGCTCGCGACGCCCGCTATGCGGCGCGGAAGGCTCGGAAGCGAGGCGGCCGGTAACGCGGCCGCACGTGCGCCGGCCGGCCTGATCTAACCTGCCGACCCGTTCACATGCGGCTTGAGCGCGGCGTAGACGAAGCGGTTGACCGGCGTCGCGACACCGTGCTTGCGGCCCAGCTCGACGACCTTGCCGGCGAACCACGGCAATTCGAGGCGGTTGCCGCGGACGAGGTCGTTGCCCATCGAGGTCATGTGGTGCGGGGGCATCGCCCGGAACATCGCGAGCGCCTTGTCGCCGCTGTCGGCTGGGAGCGCGACGCCCTCTGCATGGCCGACCGCCTCGGTCTCGCGCAGGCTCGCTTCGACCAGCTCCCACAGGTCCGGGTCGTCGCGGTACCGACCGAGCGGCACCCGGGTCAGCGCGTTGATATTGGCGAGCGGCACCAGCAGCAGGAACTTGTCCCACAGCGGCACCAGGATGTCCGGGCTGAACATTGCGTCGAACCCGGCTGCCGAGCAGAGATCGGCGAGGGCCCGGCCGCGCGCGGTCATCCGCCCGTCGAGCTCGCCAAAGGTCATGCGCTGATAGGTGCCGGTCTGGCGGATCACGCCGGGCGAGACGATCGAGCCGGTGACAAAGGCGCTGCCGCCCATCACGTTTTCGCGGCCGAGGATCGGCACGAGGCGGTCATGCGCGTCGACGCCGTTCTGCAGCGGGATCACCGCGGTGTCGGAGCCTAACAGCGGGCGAAGCTGCGCCCCGGCCGCCTCGACATCCCACAATTTGACGCAAAGCAGCACAACATCGACCGGACTGATCGCGGCGATGTCGCCGCTCGCCTGGGCGGAACGGATATGAGTCTCGCCGCGATCGCCCTCGATCTTGAGCCCCTCGCGCTGGATCGCCGCCAGGTGGGCGCCGCGCGCGACGAAGATCACTTCGGCCCCCGCCGTCGCCAGCGCCGCGCCGAAAATCCCGCCGATGCCGCCCGCGCCGATGACCGCGATGCGCATGCCGCCCCTCCCCCGATTTGCTCTAGGCTATCCCACGCACCTAACCAGGAGAACGACCATGGCCCAATCCGCCAGCTCACCCGCCCGCGAAGCGATCCGCAGCACCGTGCCGATGCTCGCCGAATACGCCGACAAGATCATCTACGGCGAGGTCTGGGAGCGCCCGCAGCTCTCAAAGCGCGACCGCAGCCTGATCACCTGCTCGGCGCTGATGGCGACCGGGCGCTACGAGCAGCTCCGCGGCCACCTCGCCCGCGCCCTCACCAACGGCGTCACCAAGGAGGAGATCAGCGAGCTCATCACCCACCTCGCCTTCTACGCCGGCTGGCCCTCCGCAATGACCGCAGCGACCCTGGCGAAAGAGGTATTCGCGGCAGGCTGAGGAGCGCGGGCGTCTCGCCCGCAAGTTCTTTGGAAGGGTGCGGGCGGGACGCCCGCGCTCCCGAACTACGCCGCGTCGTGAAAGATGATGCCGAGCGTGTAGCGGCGGCCGGAATGGACGCGGCTGACGCCGTGGCGCATGGTCGCGCGGTAGGTGCCGCGGGTGCCTTTGACGGGGCGGTGGTGGACCGGGAAGATCACGGCCTCACCCTGCTTCAACGGCACGACTTGGCCCATCGACTGGCTGCGCGGCCGCTGCTCGACGAGGAGGAACTCACCGCCGGCGAAATCGGTGCCCGGCTCCGTCAGCAACACCGTGAGCTGCAAGGGGAAGACGAGGTCGCCGTAAAGGTCCTGGTGCAGGCAGTTGTAGTCGCCGGGACCGTATTTGAGGATCAGCGGCGTCGGACGGATCTGGCCGGCCTCATGACAGGTCTTGAGATAGGCGTCGTGGGTCGCCGGGAAATCGCCGCCCCAGCGGTTGGCGATGGCGGCGAGCCCGGGGTAGAGCGCCTCGCGCAACCCTGCGACCGGCTCAGGCAGCGGATACCGTAGGTATTTGTACTCGCCCTGCCCGAAGCGGTGGCGCTGCATGATGACCCGGCTGCGGAAGCGCGCCTCGTCGTCGTAAAGCGCGGCGACGGCGCGGCAGGCGGCGGGGTCCATGAGGCCAGGGATCGTCGCGTGGCCGCGCTCGTCGAGCGACGCGCCGATCCCCGCCCAGTCAAACTCGTGCGTCCCTCGGGACGGGCGCTCCGCACCCTCTTCAGGATGAGGAGCGACTTTCGGTTGCATCTCAGATTTTCCTGATCCTGAGGGGCGGCCCTTGGGTCGCGTCTCGGAAAGCGCACCGTTATTCGGCCGCCTCGACCCTGTCCGCCTTCGCCGCACGCTCGCGAGCGAGGAGCTCGCGCTTGCGTTCGATGCCCCAGCGATAGCCGGCGAGGTTGCCGTCTTCGCGGACGATGCGGTGGCACGGCACCAGGAGGGCCAGCTTGTTCGCTGCGCAGGCCCCGGCGACCGCCCGCACCGCTCGGGTCTGGCCGAGCTTCGCGGCGATCTCGGTATAGGTCGCGGTGCGGCCCGGCGGGACCTGCTGCAGCGCGCGCCACACACGGGCCTGGAACGCCGTGCCGCGGATGTCGAGCGGCAGATCGGGCTGGGTGTCGGGGTTCGTTACGAAGCGCACGATCCGCTCGGCCCAATCGGCGAGCTGGCTGTCGGCCGGCCAGATCAGCGCGGCCGGGAAGCGACGGCGAAGCTCGGCTTCCAACGCGGCGCGATCGTCGCCGAGAGCGGTCATGCAGATGCCCTTGGCCGTCGTCGCGACAAGCGCGTGGCCGATCGTGGTTTCGACGACCGTGTAGCGGATCGTCTCGCCGCGCCCGCCTTTCTGCCGCGCCGCCGGGGTCATGCCGAGCGCGGCCGGCGCCGCCTCGTAAACGCGCGAGCTGGCACCGAAGCCGGCCGCATAGGTCGCCGAGGCGATGTCCTCGCCGGCATCGAGCCGGTCGGCGAAGCGGCCGAGCCGGTAGGCCCGGCCCCATTCGCGCGGGGTCGTGCCGGTGACATCCTTGAACACCCGGTGGAAGTGGAAGCGGCTGATATGGGCCGCCTCGGCCAGCTCGTCGAGCGTCGGCAGCGTGTCGCGCGAGCGGATGACGGCGCAGGCACGCTCGACGGCGGCGATGTGGCGGTCGGCGATCGAGCCCTCATTGGGCCGGCAGCGCTTGCACGCCCGGAACCCGGCAGCCTCGGCGGCCACACGCGTCTCGTAGAAGGCGACGTTCTTGCGCAGGGGCTGGCGCGAGGCGCAGCCCGGCCGGCAATAGACGCCGGTCGTCCTGACCGAGTAGAGCCACCGCCCGTCCTGCGACGCGTCGTGGGCGCACACGGCGGCCCAGCACTGTTCCTCGTTCAACATCTCAGCTCTCCGTCCCAAGCTCATGGGAGGAAGATGGACCCGACGCCGCCGACGCTCTATCCGGCCCTTGCTTTCTAATTCGTACCGTCAGGCCGGCAGGTGCTGCTTCGACAGCATCGCGTGGATGCCCTTGTTGCCGTCGACCAGTTGCGTCACCCGCATGTCGACGGCGAGGCTCGAAAACATATAGGCGTCCGCCGGTTCGAGCCCCATGCGCTCGCCGATCAATTTGATCATTTCCCTCAGCGCGTCCTTGGCGGCATCGTCGAGGTCTTCGTTGAAGGCCATCGTGATCAGGTGCGTCGGCGTTTCGGCGCGCGGCAGCGCGTGATGCAGATCCTTGCGGACGGTCAGGCGGAAGGTGCCGGCGAGCGCGGTTTCGAGGGCGGTGATGCAGACTTCGCCGTCGCCCTGCACGCCGTGGCCGTCGCCGCAGGAGAAGAGCGCGCCGGGGGCAAAGACCGGGAGGTAGAGGGTCGTGCCGGCCGTCAGTTCCTTCAGATCCATGTTGCCGCCGAATTCGCGCGGCTGGATCGAGCTGCACGGGCCGTAGATCGGCCGCGGCGCGACGCCCATGACGCCGAAGAACGGCGCGAGGTCGATCTCGTGCCCGGTCGGCAGGGTCGCAACGCCGCGCTGGCGGTCGATGCCGCTGTGCCAGGTCCGTCGGATCGGGAAATCCTCGGGAAGCGTGCCGACCAGTGGACGGATGCGGGTGTAGCCCCAATTCTGCCGGCAATCGATGTTGAGGATGTCGATCTGGAGGACGTCGCCGGGCTCGGCGCCGCGCACCGCGACCGGCCCGGTGAGGATGTGCGCGCCGAGCTTGGGCTCGAGCTTGTCGAGGATTTCGAGGTGGTCGCCCAGCACCTCGAAATTATCGCCCTTGGGCACGATGTCCATCCCGCCCGAAACGCAATCGACCGACACCGTGTCGCCCGATTCGATCGTGACGACCGGGGCCAGCGCCGCATCGAAATACCCCCAATGGCAATGCTCGGGCTGGCACGAGACGGTGTGATGCTGCGACATGGGGCGTCCTCCGCTGGTGTGCCGCCGAGCTTAGCCGCAAAACCCCTTGGCAGCGGCGGGAAAATTCCGTTTCGTAAGACACGATGGCGTTAGCAACGACCGCCGATTATCATCGGCGCCTGATCCTCGGATATTTCGGACCGACCGCGCGGATCCGCATCCTGCGCGATGCGCCGGTGTTCGATTCGCCGGTCTTCGTCGTCGATTTCGACCAGGGCGCGCGGCACTACCGGACGCTTGGGTCGGTCGGCGGGTTTGCCGGCGCCGACCAGATCACCGAGCAGTCCAGCATGGACATGATGTACCCGGCGCATCTGGTGTTTCACTACGAGCGGCTGATGTCGCTCGCCTTTGCGCTGGTCGAGCGGCCGGTGACGGCGCTGCTGCTCGGCGTCGGCGGGGCGGCGATGTGGCGGTTCGCCCGCGCCTACCTGCCGGAATGCGCGACAACGCTCGTCGATTGCGACGAGGCCGTCGCGGCGGTCGCGAAGCGCTGGTTCTATCTGAGCCAGCCGGCAGTGATCGAGGACGCCCGGCAATTTCTCGCCGCGACGACACAGAAATTCGACGCCATCCTCGTCGACCTCTACGACGCGCACGGGCCGGCGGCGAGCGACGGCTTGTTCTGGACGCGCTGCCTCGACGCGCTGGCGCCGGGTGGGTGCCTCGCGACGAACTGGGCCGATTTCGCGACCAACCGCAATGTCCGCCCGATCGCGCAGTCGCAGCAGGAGATCGCCCGCAGCCGCGGCCTCGATTGCACCTTTGTGACCCGGCGCGGGTTTCGCGACAATTTGATCCAGTACCTGCCGACCGGCCCCGCGCGCGGCACCGACGCGATCATCCCGGCGCACGAACGCTTCACCCGCGACCGCCACCTGCCCAACCGCGGCCGCGGCATCCTCGAAGACTGCCTGATCACGACCGAGTTCCCGGTCGATTTCGATTAGCTCGCTACATCCCGTGGCCGCGCTCGTCGACCTCCTCGAAGGCGGCGAGGCTTTTTTCGATCACGTCTTGCGGCAGGTCGCGGGTGATGAAGACGATGCGGGTGCGATGATCGTCGCTCGGCCACGCGGGCAATAGCACCGGGGGGTGGAAGAGGTGCTGGACGCCGTGGAGGACGACCGGCTGGTCGGGGCGATCGGCGATGGCGACGATGGCCTTCACGCGGAGCAGATCGTCGCCGCGCATCGAGGCGAGCGAATCGAGCCAGCCTGACAGCGCATTCCACGAGATCGGCTTGTCGCGCACGACGCAGAAGGCGCGGATGCGGTCGTCGTGCCGATTGACGTCGAGATGGTGGTCGTGGTCGTCATGGCCATGTTCGTGGGCGAGCGCCTCGTCGTTGAGCCAGCGCTGGACCTCGACGCTTTTCTTTTCGGGGTCGAACAGGCCGAGGTCGAAGAGGGCCTGCGGGTCTACCTCGCCTTGCGTCACCCGCAGGGGCGATGCCGTCGGGTTGAGCGCGGCGAGACGCTCGGCCAGGGCGGCCATGCCGTCCGCATCGGCAAGGTCCGATTTGGTCAGCAGCAGCCGGTCGGCGATCGCGGCCTGCTTTACCGCCTCGTGGTGATTGTCGAGCGTCCCGGCGCCGTTGACCGCGTCGACCGTCGCCACCACGCCGTCGAGCATGTAGCGCTCGGCGACGATCGGGTCGGACATCAGCGCGTGCAATACCGGCGCCGGATCGGCAAGCCCTGTCGTCTCGATGACGACCCGGCGGAATTCGGGGATGCGTCCCTTGGCGCGTTTGACGAAGAGATCGGTCAGCGTGTCGGCGATATCGCCGCGGACGGTGCAACAGAGGCAGCCGCTGCTCATCAGCACGACATCCTCGGTCGCCGTCTCGACGAGCAGGTGGTCGAGGCCGATCTCGCCGAATTCGTTGATGATGACGGCGGTCTCGCTCATCGCCGAGTGCTTCAGCACATGGTTGAGCACCGTGGTCTTGCCGCTGCCGAGGAACCCGGTCAGCACGGTCACCGGGATGCGCTCGGCCGCGTTGATCGCCGGCATCGCCGCTGCCTTGCTAGACCTCGACGGCGCTGGGTCTCGCGAGGAGCGCCCAGAGAAACACGCCGATCCACCCGATAAGCGTCCACCCGAACAAGAGGTTGACGATCGCCAGCGCCTGCCGATGCGCATGGTCGCGGCCATAGGCGAGGATCGTGGGAAGGATGTAGAGCAAGGCAATAACGCCGAGCAGGACCGCGGTCGTCGCGGTATCGTACATGACGCCTCCGAAACTGGGCGGTCGCGGGTGCGGCCTTTCGTCAAAGCGCATTATAGGCGCGAGAGGCTACAAACACCAACTTGGGCACGCAGCCGGGATCGGCTGCCTAAGACTCGACGGGCTCGGGGGAGCCCTGAGGGGAGTAATCGATGTATAGCTGGCTTCACTGGACCGGGGTTGCCACGGTCGCACTCTGGGCCGCCTGCTCGGCGTATTTCACGCTGCACGGCATCTAAGACGCCGCTCGTCCGCCCGCGATCTGGCAGCGGCCGTCACGCCGACCTATGATGGGCGCGACGGTTAATTCAGATGGCGGGGCGCGGACATGAGCGATGTCCAACATTTCATCGACGGCAAGCGATTCGACGGCAACGGGCGCTCGGGTCCGATCTTTAACCCGGCGACCGGCGAGGAGACGCGTCGCGTCGCGCTCGGCGGCGCGGCCGAGATCGACCGCGCCGTCGCGAGCGCGGCAAAGGCGTTTCCCGGGTGGGCCGCGACGCCGCCGCTGACCCGCGCGCGCGTCATGTTCAAGTTCAAGGACCTCCTCGAACGCGACGCCCCGAAATTCGCCGCCGAGATCACAAACGAGCACGGCAAGGTCTTGTCGGACGCGACCGGCGAGATCACCCGCGGGCTTGAGGTCGTCGAGTTCGCCTGCGGCATCCCGCACCTGATGAAGGGCGAGTTCACCGAGCAGGTCGGGCGCGGTATCGATTCCTGGTCGATTCGCCAGCCGCTCGGGATCTGCGCCGGGATCACCCCGTTCAATTTCCCGGCGATGGTGCCGCTGTGGATGTTTCCGATCGCGCTCGCCTGCGGCAACTGCTTCATCCTGAAGCCGTCGGAGCGCGACCCGTCGGCCGGCATCCATATCGCCGAATTGCTCCTCGAAGCCGGACTTCCGCCGGGGGTCTTCAATGTCGTCCACGGCGACAAGGAGGCGGTCGACGCGATCCTCGCTCATCCCGGCATCGCCGCCGTCAGCTTTGTCGGCTCGACCGCGATCGCCGAGTACATCTATGCGACCGCCGCCGCAGCGGGTAAGCGCGTGCAGGCACTCGGTGGCGCGAAGAACCACATGGTCGTGATGCCCGACGCCGATCTGGACCAGGCGACGGACGCGCTGATGGGTGCGGCCTATGGCGCGGCCGGCGAGCGGTGCATGGCGGTGTCGGTCGCGGTCGCGGTGGGCGGGGTCGGCGACAAGCTCGTCGACAAGCTGATCCCGCGCGTCCAGGCGCTGAAGATCGGCCCCGGCACCGACCCCGACGCCGAGATGGGGCCGCTCGTCACCAAGCAGCACCTCGACAAGGTGCACGGCTATGTCGATCTCGGCGTCAAGGAAGGCGCAAAGCTCGTCGCCGATGGCCGCGGCCTTAAATTGCAGGGCTACGAAAACGGCTTCTTCATCGGCGGCTCGGTGTTCGACGACGTGAAGCCGGAGATGCGGATCTACAAGGAGGAGATTTTCGGGCCGGTGCTGTCGGTGGTGCGCGCGAACGATTTCGAGACGGCGCTAAAGCTCGTCAACGACCATGAGTACGGCAACGGCACCGCGATCTTCACCCGCGACGGCGACGCCGCGCGCGAGTTTTCGAGCCGGGTGCAGATCGGCATGGTCGGCGTCAACGTGCCCATCCCGGTGCCGATGGCGTTCCACAGCTTTGGCGGGTGGAAGCGCAGCCTCTTCGGCGATACCGCGGTCTATGGCGGCGAAGGGGTGCGGTTCTACACCCGCGTCAAGACGATCACCTCGCGCTGGCCGGCGGGAATTCGCACGGGTGCGGAATACGCGATGCCGACAATGCGTTAGCTACCGTGAGGTAAGTTTGCCGCGGCCGTCCCAGGCGCACTGCGACATTCTGGCGCGGATACGTTGCGGTTTTGCGGCGCAGCAAATGCGCGTAGAATTTCCGATCCCACCTCGTCGGGTGTGGATCGGATAAGACGGAATAAGTTCCCGCGGGTAGAGCCATGATTCCGGCCCTGCCCGGGGAGCGCATTTTTGTTCGGGGTCGGGCGTTGGCGGCTGCTGGAGAAAAGACCTTTATTTTACCGCGTCGCATCGTCCCGCATCTCAAGACGCGCGCCCGTCTTTTCCTCCGCCAGAATGTCCGCAACAGCGAGCTCGGCCTCACCTGCGTTGCCGCGATCATGGGCGCCGTTATCGCACTCGGCGTCGCGGCCACCCGCGAGCTGGTCGATTCGATGCACCACTTGTTGTTCGGGGTGCCGTTCGACGAGCATTTGAGCGGCACGCTGATGATCGAGTCGTGGCGGGTCGCGGTGGTGCCCGTCGTCGGCGGGCTCGCCTACGGCGTCGTCGCCTTTTTCCTCCGCCGCTGGAAGCCGCGCGACATCGTCGATGCGATCGAGGCGAACGCCCTGCATGGCGGGCGCATGTCGCTGAGCGACAGCTTGCGGCTCACCGCGCTCACCGTGCTGTCGGCAGGGGTCGGCGCCTCCGTCGGGCTAGAGGCGGCGTTTACCCAGCTCGGCTCGGGGATGGCGTCGCGTATCGGCCGCATGCTGCACCTGCGCCGCGGCGACTTGCGCACGATCGTCGGATGCGGCGCCTCGGCCGCGATCGCCGCCGCGTTCAACGCCCCGATGGCCGGGGCGTTTTATGCCTTCGAGCTGATCATCGGCAGCTACACGCTGGCGACGATGGCGCCGGTGATCATCGCCGCCGTGTTCTCGACGATCATGACGCGCCAGATTTTCGGCGAGTCGCCGATCTTCATCCTCAACAGCCATGTCGATCTCGTGGCCGGGCACTATGCGATCCTGGCGGTGATTGGATTTGCCGCCGGCCTCCTCGCGATCGCGGCGATGACCGGCGTCACCTTCGTCGAGCAATGGTCGCGGCGGATCGCGATCCCGACCTGGGGGCGGCCGGCCGTGGGCGGCCTCATCCTCGGGCTTTGGGCGCTGTTTTTCCCGGAGATCCTCGGCAGCGGGCATGGCGGCATCCTGAACACGCTGGCGACCGGCTCGGTCGGATACGAGCTGCCGTTCCTGTGCGGGCTGATCGTCGCTAAGATGGTCGGGTCGGCGGTGTCGATCGGCAGCGGGTTCCGCGGCGGCATGTTCAGCTCGTCGCTGTATCTCGGCGCCCTCTTCGGCACCGCGGCCGCGATGATCGCGCAGAAATTGCCCGGCGTGCTGCCCGACGAGTCGGTGTTCATCCTCGCCGGGATGGGCGCCGTCGCCGCCGGCGTCGTCGGCGCGCCGGTGACGATGGTCATGCTGGTGCTGGAGGTGACCTCGGATTTCTCGGCGACGCTCGGCGTGACCGCGTCGATCGTGGTCGCCGCGCTCGTCGTGCGGCACTGGTTCGGCTATTCGTTCGCGACGTGGCGGTTCCACCTGCGCGGCGTCGCGCTCCACAGCCCGCACGACATCGGCTGGCTGCACGACCTGCAGGTCGGCAAGCTGATGCGCCAGGATTTCGCGGTGATCCCGCCGCAGACCACCGTCGCCGAGCTCTGCCGGCAATTTCCGATCGATACGAGCCAGCACGTCTTTGTCGTCAACGCGGACGGCGGATACGAGGGGTATGTCGACCTCGCCGAGGCGCATCGGCTCGAGGTCGGCGGCGAGGATGACACGCTGACCGCGGCCGAGATCGCGCGCGGCGCAAATCGCTTCCTGACGCCGGGGCAGCCGGTGCGCGAGACGCTCGACGTGTTCACCGCCTCGTCGTCGGACACGCTGGCGGTCGTCGACAATGCGGTCGACCGGCACATCCAGGGCTATCTCAGCGAGGCGTTCGCGCTGCGCCGCTATTACCGTGAGCTCGAGGCGCGCCACCGCGAAGAGCTGGGTGACGACGACCTGTTCAACTCCGCCCGCTCATCGCTCGACAACTGAGCCCGCCGGGCGTGATTACTGCAAGCAGCGCATAATTGCCAAAATCTGTGTTATGATGCGACGATGCGGTCCTTTCCCCGGCTGATCGCCTCCGGCTTCATCCTCGGCATCACCATTTTGCCCGCCCTTGCCGCGACCCCGTGGCCGGCCCGGGTCGGGCGCGTCAGCCTCGCCGAAACGGGGGCGGGCTTGCAGCCGGCCGGCGGCGACTGGGCGGACGCCGCCGTCAACGAGCCGGTCGCCGAGGGCATGGCAATCCGCAGCGGCAGTCAGGGCCGCGCCGAGGTCCGCCTGTCCGGGGTCACGGTGACTCTGGCACCGGGGACGACACTCAATATCCTGCGGCTCGACGACCGCAAGGTGCAGCTCGGGCTCAAGACAGGGCACGTCGATCTGTCGGTCGAGCGGCGCAATGCCACAAAGCTCGAAGTCGACGCTGTCAAGGGGCCGATACCTCTGGACGAAGCAGGCCGCTATGGGATCGACGCGGATGCCGGCCTTGTCGGCAAACTCGCCGCCCCCGACAGCGCCGCCCTCCCCGATCAGCTGCCCGCCGCGTTGCCCGGCGCCGCCGCGCTCGTCGGGCACGGCGATTGGGAGCGGAGCGAGATCGGCTGGGTCTGGTATCCGAAGGATATGTCGGCCGACTGGGTGCCGTTCCGCGACGGGAGCTGGCACTATCTGCAGCCCTGGGGCTGGACCTGGGCCGATGCCGCACCATGGGGCTTTGCACCGAGCCATTATGGCCGGTGGGAGCGGGTCGGCGACCGCTGGGGCTGGGTTCCGGGCAGCGGCGATGAACCGGGCGATTTCGTGCCGGCCAGCGTTGCGTTTCTCGGCACGCCGGGGATCGGGCTCAGCTATGCCGGCGGCTTTGGCCCCGCGACCGCCTGGTTCCCGCTGGCGCCGGGCGAGAGCTATTGGCCGTCCGACAAGGGCGATCCGCCGGCGGCGCTGATCAACGCCGCCTACAAGAACCGCCGCTTTGCCAGCGCCGTGCCGCGCGCGATCTTCCTCAACGGCAAGCCCGTCGCCGATGCCATCCTCGATATCCCGGATCGGCGCCTCGACGTCGTGCCGGTCATGCCGGGCTCGCCCGAAATAGCGCCGGCCGGACCGAAGCGGGTTGCGGCGGTCAAACGGATCACACCCAAGGGCGCCGCGGCGCCCGTGCTCGCCGCGGCAAAGCCGGCTCCTGCCAAGCCGCTATCCACCAAACCGGCATCCGAGCGGATTGCACTCGACACGCCGAAGCACCCGGCCGCGAAACACCTCGCGGCGCACCATTCGCACCCCGCCCGGCCGGTCAAGGTCGCGGTCGCACCGTCGCGAACCGGCCACGACCGCCGACACATCGCCGAGGCTCACCACATCTTGCGGCAATAACCCCGAACGGGACCCCGCCATGCCCACCCCGATCGACTTTCGCAGTGACAACACCGGCCGTGCCGCGCCCGAAATCCTCGACGCGCTGATCCGCGCCAACGAGGGCACCGCGCTCGGCTATGGCGCGGACGAATGGACGGCAAGGCTGCAGGACCGCTTTGCCGAGCTGTTCGAGACCAGGGTGCGGGTGTTCCCGGTCGGGACCGGGACCGCGGCCAACGCGCTGTCCTTGGCGGCCCTGGGGCCGAGCTGGGGGCTCGTCTATTGCAGCGAGGCGGCGCACATCAATACGTCGGAGGCCAATGCCGCCGGGTTTTTCGGCGGCGGGCTCAAGCTCGTGCCGGTCGCCGGAAATTACGGCCGGATCGAGGCCGACGCGCTTGCGCACACGCTTGCCGGCGTCTTGCCGGGGCAGACCCATCGCGGGGTGCCGGCCGCGGTCAACCTGACCCAGGCGACCGATCTCGGCGGCGTCTACACACTCGACGAGGTCCGCGCCGTGACCGAAACCGCCAAGGGGCGTGGGCTCAAGGTGCATATGGATGGCGCGCGGTTCGCCAACGCCATCGCGCGGGTCGGCTGCACCCCGGCGGCGATGAGCTGGAAGGCCGGGGTCGACATCCTGTCGTTCGGCGCGACCAAAAACGGCGGGGCGCTGTGCGATGCGATCGTCGTATTCGACCGGACCCTCGCCGACGGGCTCGCGATCCAGCTTCGCCGCGCCGGACAGGTATGGTCGAAAATGCGCTTCGCCTCGGCCCAGTTGATGGCCTACATCGAGAACGGGTTGTGGCTGAAGCTCGCCGCATCGTCGAATGCGATCGCCGCCCGCGTCGCCGCCGGGATCAAGGGGCTGGCCGGCCTCCGGCTCATCGCGCCGGTCGAGGCCAACGAACTTTTCCTCGACCTCCCGCCTGGTGCGATGGATACGCTGGAACGCGACGGCTTCCAGTTCTACCACCGCAGCCCCACCCTCGCCCGCATCGTCTGCCGCTTCGACTGCACGACGGAGGAGGCCGACGCGCTGGTGGCGTCGCTGCGTCGGATTTGCGGGGCGGAGAAGCAGGCAGCGGAGTAGCGCTGGCGCGCGGCGGATTCCCGAGCCCGAAGGCGGATTTACCGTGACCTTTGAGGACGTCCCAAGGGCAACCTGGGGGGCCGAGCGTGCGGAGGCGTTCCGCCAGGCCGAAGATATGCTGGAGGAAGCGATCCTCGGCATGATGGCTCACAACGATCACACATTGCCCGGCCCTCGGCGGCCCCCGGCAAGCCGCTCGTGGCTCTGCCGGCGCTGACCGCCGCGAAGTTGGCGGTTTACCGGGCGATGCGCGAAACCGGCCTCAGCAAATCAGGGCTCGCGGCACGCCTCGGCTGGCAGCCGTCGCAGGTCACGCGGCTGTTCGACGGGTACCAAGCCTCGCGGCTGGAGCAGATCGAGGCGGCGCTGGCCGTGCTCGGCCGGCGCCCCGTCATCGCCAGCGAGGCGGCGGAATACCCTACTCCGCCGCCTCGTCGATGGCCGGCAGCATCCCGATCGCCCGTTTGTAGACGTCGAGCAGGGTTTCCTGCTCGTCGAGATCGTCCTTGTCCATTTTTCGCATGCGGATGAGCTGGCGCATGATCTTGGTGTCGAAGCCGGTGCCCTTGGCTTCGGCATAAACCTCCTTGATATCGTCGCTCAGCGTCTTGCGCTCTTCCTCGAGCCGCTCGATCCGTTCGATGAACGATTTCAAGCGGTCGCCGGCAATCCCCCCGACATCTGGCATGATCTTCCCTAATGCTGGTGCTGCGAGGCGGCCAAGGCGGCCTTTTGCTCGGCCGTCGCCTCTTTCTGGTGCTTCTTGCGCCACTCGTCATACGGCATCCCGTAGACGATCTCGCGCGCCTGCGGGTCCGACAGCTCGACGCCCTTTTCCTCGGCCGCCTCGCGGTACCATCGCGACAGGCAGTTGCGGCAGAACCCGGCCAGGTTCATCAGGTCGATGTTCTGCACGTCGGTGCGTTCGCGCAGATGCGCGACGAGGGTGCGGAAGGCCGCGGCTTCGAGCTCGGTACGGGTCTTGTCGTCCATCTCCACCTCCAGATCCTCGTCCTTATGTAGCATCGCCCACCAAGATCGTCATCCCGGCGCAGGCCGGGATTCGCGCTGACCGAGGATCAAGACGCGGATTGGTGGCTCCCGGCCTTCGCCCAGACTATGTTGATTTATATTGGAAAGATCAGCGACAGCGGAATGTTCGTCGCATCGGTCACGCAGATGCGCTCGGCGAATCTCAATGTGCCCCCATCGTCCACGACGCGATCGTAGCAGCGGCCGCAGAGGAAGACGGTCGAGGTTTCGTTAAGCATCGTCTCGAACAGGGCAAAGCTTTGGGCGAGGCGCATCTGGCCGCCTTCGATCGTCAGCAATGACGGCGCGCCCATGACGCGGCGGATGATGCGCGGGGCGTAGAGCGTCGTTTCGCGAATCGCGGCGACGCGATCGGCCAGCATCCCGCGGCTCTCGCAGGCAATCATCGCCGCCGGCAGCCCGGCCTCGTAATTCTCTCGCGGGGTGATCTTGTAGATGCAGGCATCGGTGAAGAATTCGGGCCAGCGCTCGTACTCGCCCTCGTCGAGCGCGGCATCGTAGCCAGCATACAGATCGGCGAGGCGGGCGCGCAGTTCGGGCGAGGCCGAGACCCCAGCAGCGCCGATCATGATCCGGCGAGGGTCACAGGCCCATCACCGTGCGGTAGTGCTGGTAGAAGCCGCGGATGCCGCATTCGGTGATCATGTGCTGCGAATCCTTGGCGTCGCGGCCATCCATCTCGACGATGCAATCGCCGTCCTCGCCGGCGGCGATCCCGGACTGAGACAGCAACATCGCCTCGCTGTCGTCGACCGAGACGAGCCCCGCGGGGCCGAACAGATTGGCCTGCCGCAGCCGCCGCTCGCGCATGTCGGGCGGGTCGTCGGCGTAACCGAACACGGTCCAGACGAGGTCGAAATTGCCGGCGTCGCGGGGGACGATCTGGCGCATCGCCATCGCGTTCGATTGCTGCTGGACGATCAAATTGGGCCAGATCGTCTGCATCACGACGGTCGGCTCGCCGGGAAATTCGCGCACCGGCTGAATGAGGCGGGGGTCTTCGAGCTTGAGCTTGTCGCGGAATTGCGGGAGCTCGGCGACGGCGTCGGTCGGCATCGTGTCGTCGCGACGGCTGACGAGGACACCGTGGCGCCCGGTTTCGTCGTCGATCTCGGTCGAGGCCTTCTGGTCGAGGCGGAAAAGGCCAAAAGTGATCAGAAACACATGCAAGAGGCCCGCGTGGTACGGGTCCTTGATGTTTTCCATCATCAGCTTCCAGTTGCTCGGGATGCGCTGGCGCCAATACCCCAGCACCTCGAGCGGCCGGCCGCTGAAGACGCGGTCGAAATAGTCGAGCATCTTCGCCCCGAGATAGGTCTCGAGCGTCTCGTTCGGGGCGTCGAAGCTGGCGAAGACGACGCCGTTCCGCGTGGTGACGGCAAGGCTTTCGAGGCCGCGATCCTCGAGCCGGAAATCGGCCGGCATCCCGCCCTGCCCCTTGAGGCCGCGGCGGAACGGCACCCCGATCAGCTTGCCGTCGAGCGAATAGGTCCATTGGTGATAGGGACACATGAATTCCTTCACATGGCCCCGGTTGGCGCTGCACATCTGCATGCTGCGATGGGCGCAGCGGTTGACGAGCACGCCGATCCGACCGTCCTCGCCGCGCACCGCGACGACCTCGCGCGTGCCGAGCCGGCTGCGCTTGAAATCGCCGGGGTTCGGGATCTCAGCTTCAAGGCAGGTGTAAAGCCACGACGGGCCCTCGAAAATGCGGTCGAGCTCCCGGGCGAAGATGTCGGGGTCGGTATAGACCCAGTTCGGAATGCGGCCGATGCCGCCTTCCGGCCAGCGCCGCGCCGCTGGGGCTGTTCCACCATCCGCCATCGCCACCTCGACAACGATCCAGGCCGGCCCGTATCCTCAAGGCAAGCACACCGCAAGGGTAGATAATGGACGGGGACCGGGCAAATACTTTGCCGCTAGAGGGCGATCTTGCCGGGATCGCCTTGGCTACGATCGGCCAGCCGATGCGGCGCAAGGAAGACCAGCGCCTGCTGACCGGCAGGGGCCGCTTCAGCGACGATTTCACCCTTCCCGGCCAGGTCCACGCAGCGATCGTCCGCTCGCCGCACCCGCACGCGCGGATCGTCTCGATCGACACGGTGAAGGCGGCGGCGATGCCGGGGGTGCTGGCGGTGCTGACCGGCGCCGATTGCGCGGCCGACGGGCTCGGCGCGGTGCCGCACGACCCGCTGCCCAAGACCCGCTACGACATGAAGCTGGTGCCGCCGCCGGGCCGCGACCTCTTTATCGGCCCGCAAGCGCTGATGCCGGTGGATGTGGTGCGCCATGTCGGCGAGGCGGTGGCGATGGTAATCGCCGCGACCGAGACCCAGGCGCTCGACGCCGCCGAGGCGGTGACCGTCGAATACGAACCGCTCCCCTGGGTCGCCGACCCCCGCGCGGCACTGCGGGAGGGCGCGGTTTCGGTCTGGGCGGAATGCCCCGACAACGTCTTTATCGACACCAGGTTCGGCGATTGGGACGCCACCGACCGCGCCTTCGCCCAGGCCGACCATGTCGTCGGGCTCGACTACCACGTCCCCCGCGTGACCGGCGTGCCGATGGAGCCTCGCGCGGGGCTCGGCGATTATGACCCGGCGACGGGGCGCTACACGGTCTATGCCGGCAGCGGCGGAGCGGTCCGGCAGAAGCGCGAATTGGCGGGCATCCTCAAGGTGCCCAACGACAAGGTGCGGGTCGTCTCGCTCGATGTCGGCGGCAATTTCGGCACGCGCAACCGGCTCTATCCGGAAACCGGGCTCATCGCCTGGGCGGCGAAGCGGGTCGGGCGGCCGGTCAAGTACCTGTCGACGCGCAGCGAGGTGTTTCTCACCGATTTCCAGGGCCGCGACCTGTTGACCCGCGTCGAGCTGGCGTTGCGCAAGGACGGCAGGTTCCTCGCGCTCCGCGCCGACAACATCAGCAATTGCGGGGCGCATTGCGCATCGCTGTCGCCGCTGAGCAAGGGGTCGGGGCTGGTTACCGGCTCGTACGCCATCCCCGTGGCGGCGCTGCGGTCGCGCGCGGTTTTCACCAACACGATGCCGACCAACGCCTACCGCAGCTCGGGCCGGCCCGAGGTCACCTTCGCGATCGAGCAGGTGATCGACAAGGCGGCGGCGACGCTCGGGTTCGACCGGGTCGAATTGCGCCGCATGAACATGGTCGGGGTCGGGGCGATGCCGTACCCGAATGCCGTTGGCATGATCTACGACAGCGGCACCTACGAGGAAAATCTCGACCTGTCGATGCGGATCCACGATTGGGACGGGTTCGCGCGGCGCCGGCGCGAAGCGCAGTCGCGCGGCAAGCTGCTCGGGCTTGGCCTTGCGCATTACGTCGAATCGGCGATCGGCTCGCCGAACGAGCGCACCGACATCACCGCGACGAGAGAAGGCCGGCTTCGCGTCGTGATCGGCACCGGGCCGAGCGGCCAGGGGCACGAGACCAGCTTCGCCCAGGTCGTCGGCGCGCTCCTCGGCGTGGCGCCGTCCTCGATCGACCTGATCACCGGCGACACCGACCAGGTGGCCGCGGGCGGCGGGTCGCATTCGGGCCGATCGATGCGCCATGCCGCGACCCTCTTCGTCAAGGCGGCGCCCGAGATGATCGCAAAGGGAAAGCGGATCGCGGCGCAACTTCTCGGGCTGGAGATTGGCGAGGTCGCCTATGCCGACGGACGCTTCTCGGCGCCGCGCAGCAATCGCAGCTACGATGTCCTCGAGCTCGGCAAGGAGGCGGCGGCGCGCAACCTCGAGCCGCTCTCCGTGACCGCCGAGCACGAGATGCACGACCCGGTCTTTCCGAACGGCTGCGCCGTATGCGAGGTCGAGGTCGATCCCGAGACGGGGTGGGTCGATCTCGTGCGCTACTCGGTCGTCGACGATGTCGGGCGCTGCATCAACCCGCTGATCGTGCACGGTCAGACCCACGGCGGCGCGGTACAGGGGATCGGCCAGGCGCTGTGGGAGGAATGCGTCGTCGACCCCGTCTCGGGCCAGCCGCTGTCGGGGTCGTTCATGGATTACGGGATGCCGCGCGCCGACAACACCCCGAGCTTCGAGACGCGGATCGTCGAGGTGCTCAGCCCACGCAACCCACTCGGCATCAAGGCCGGCGGCGAAGGCGGGACGACGCCGGCGCCTTCGGTCGTGATCAGCGCGATCCTCGACGCGCTCCGCCCGCTTGGCGTGAACGAATTGACCATGCCGGCCACCCCGCTCCGCGTGTGGCAGGCGATCCAGGCGGCGAAATAGACGAAATTTCCAGGGACATGCCTGACGAGATCGAGCGGACGACGATCCACTGGTGGCGCGCCGGCTCTTGCCGCTGGTGTTTCTGCTCTACCTCTTGAGGCTCATCGACCGGGTCAATCTCCGCTTTCCCGCGCTGACGATGAACAAGGATCGCGCCTCACGCCCTATACCTACAGCATCGGCGTCGCGGCGTTCTTCTTCGGCTGCATCCCGGCCGAGGTGCCGAGCAACCTGATCCGCCAGATGCTGAGCCCGGCTATGCCTCGCCTCCACGACCTCACGCTCGCGACGTACCCCCCATCAGCCACTCGCGATGTTCTTGAGCCGCGCCGCAATGGCCGGGGCGATCGCCCACCGGCAGCTTTTCCGGCGGACTCTATTGCGTCGCCGCCGCGATCTTCTTCGCCCTGCGCCGCGTGACCCGAGCGGCCGCAGTGCCGGGGGAGTAACGCAGAATCAGTCCAGCGACTTCCAGAAATCGCGGGCGACCCGGGCGCAGCGCTCGGGCTGGAGCAGATTGACGCCGTGGCCGACCCCGGCGATCGCCTCGACCCGCCCGTTCGGCAGTTTCTCGACAAAGGTCTGCTGTTGCGCCGAGGCGATGGCGCTTTTGTCGCCGCTGAGGCACAGCACCGGCGCCTTGACGGACGGCAGCAGCGGCACGGTGTCTACGTGCTCGAAGCAGTCGTGCATCGCCGCGGCGATCTCGGGGTTGGTGCGGTCCATCTCACGCACGACCCAGTCGCACAATTCCGCGCTCGCGTGATCCATGTCGAGCCGGTACCCGAGCGTCTGCCGGCACCATTCGCCGACCCCGAACGCCCGCATCGCGTCGGACGCCGAGCCTTTGCCGAGCGCATAGATCTCTTTGATGCGGTCCGGGATGCGGGTTGGCGTGTTGCAGAGGACAAGACTGGCGATCCGCTCGGGATGCGCCGCGGCCATCAATAGTCCAATGATACCGCCCGACGATTCGCCCACCCAATGCACCCGCTCGAGCCCGAGCCCGTCGAGCACCGCGAGGATTTGGCCCCCGATCGCCTTCGGCGTGTAGCGATACCCCGCCGGCGGCTGGTCCGACAGCCCGCACCCCAAGAGATCAGGCCGATAAACCCGCCGCATCTCCGCCACCGCCGGCACCCACCGGTTCCAGAACAGCGCGTTGCGGGCAAACCCGTGCATCATCAGGACAGGCGTTGGCTGGACCCATGGCCAGAGATAATCATCGGTAAAACAGTGGATCGACGGACCTTCCGGTAGATTGATGCGGGCCATCGCGAACTATCCTCCCTCGGAATTCACAGAAGCCGTACCGACGAAGCGTACACGCCGTGACGGAGCGCTGTTGCGGCGAATCGGCGATCCGCGGTCACGAGCACAGCCCTCTCGGCCAGCGCCACGGCTAGATACAGCGACCGTAGACTGTTTCTCCAAGGTCGATGGCAATGTCTTGCGTTGCCGAGACATAAACAGGCGCGGGCAGCAGTTGGATCGGCACCCCCGCCTCGAGCGCCGCCCGGGCACCCCGGCTATCGTCACGACCGAGCAGACCAGGCGGGACGAGTTTCCACAGGATGTTGAAGCATTCCTCGGTCGAGGTGCCACACGCCGCGGCGCGCCGGCGCAGCGCCTCGATCACGGCGTCGTCGATGTTGCGGATGACAAGCTGCTTCATGCAGATACGCTACTGGAGAGCGATATCATTGCAATCGCCCTCAATGAAATCGTGGCATCACCTCCTGGCACATCAGGCGGAGGGCGGTCAGGACGTTTTCGTCGGGGATTTTGCCGCCGCAGTTCAATTCGGCGAGGATGCCGTCGAGGCCGATCTCTTCCTCGACCTCCTTGAGCCGGGTGGCAAAGGTGTCGGGGCTGCCGCAGAGCACCTGGGTCGCCAGGGCCTCGTCGAAGGTCAGGGCTTCGAGGCGCTCGACCCGCTTCAGCCGCTGCAGCGCGACCTCGCCGCCGGCGCGCCGGGCGGAGTCGCGGCCGAGCTCGGCCTGATAGGCAAAAAAGCCCATCAGGCTGTCCTTAAGGTCGGCGCGCGCGCGCGCGTCGGTCTCGGCGAGATAGGCCGGGACGCGCAGATAGACCTGGCCGCGGCCGGGATGCCCCGCCTCCTTCCAAGCCTCGCGATAAGCCTTGATGTACGGCACGAGCTGGTTGAACGGTCCCTGCCGCACCGCGACGAAAACCGGGAAGCCGAGCCGCCCGATCGCCGGAAAGGTTTCCGGCGTTGCGCCCGCCATGCGGATTTCCGGCCAGGGCTTCCGGTACGGCTTTGGGGTCAGGGCGATGTCGGTGAAATTGTAGTACTTGCCTTCGTACGAGAATTTCGGCTCGGTCCAGGCGCGCTTCAGGATTTCCAATGTCTCGGCAAAACGCTCGCGGCTTTCGTCGTAGGAGATGCCGTATTCCTCGTAGGTGCGCACGACGCCGCTGCGGCCGATGCCGTAAATGAGACGGCCGCGGCTGATCTGGTCGACGGTCGCCGCCTCCTCGGCGAGGCGGAGCGGGTGGCACAGGGGCAAGACCTGCACGGCGATGCCGATCTTGATCCGTTTGGTGCGGCCGGCGATCGCGCTGGCGACGGTCATCGGCGCGGCGAGCACCGAGCGCTCGGGCGCGCCGTGCAGTTCCGCGAGCCAGACCGCGTCGAGCCCCCATTCCTCGGCCATCTCGGCTTCGGCCAGCGCCCGGTCGAACGCCGCGAATTCGCGCCCGCCCGAGACCGGCGGAAACTCCATGAACGTGCCGAATTCCATCGCGCCAACTCCCTTGCCGCCGCCATGATCGCCACGGTTTCCGGCCGGTGCAATCGGGTCTACGCTGCGGCGGTCGCAGGGCCGCGCCAGGGACGTTTCCCGCCCCGCCGCCCTATAGTCTTGATGTCGGCGCGCCACGAGGCAAAAGGTGCCGCACATCAAGGAGCTAAAACAAATGAGCTTAACGCGGGCCGCTGCCGTGGCGCTGGTCGTCGCGAGCGCATCGCTGTTGGTGCCGACCCACGAGGCGTCGGCGCGTTGCTGGCATGGCGGCTGGGGTTGGCGTTGCGGCGCCGGTCCGTTGGCCTTGCCGTTTGTCGCCGCCGTCGCCGCCGCGACCGCGCCGCTTTATTACGGCCCGGGCTATGGCGCGCCGCCCCCCGCCGGCGGCTTACTACTATCCGCCAGGGCCGGGGTATTACCACCCGCCGCCGATTATCGGCGGGAACGACCCGGGCAAGTCGACGAACAATTAGGCTGGTCCCGGCCCCACTTGCGCTGGAAAGGGGAGGCGGCGGACGGCTAGACTGGCCGGGACCGTTCAACCCAACCCCAAAGGGAGCCGCCCCATGCGCATCCACAACCTCTACACCGACGCCAATGGCCAGTCGCATTTCCGCGACATCGAGGTCGAATGGGCCGAGGAAGGCCGCGCCGGCAAATTGTCGAAGCGCCAGGCGGCGACCGGGATCATCTTCCGCGAGGTGCAGCCCGACTACGACCTCGACTGGCACCCGGCGCCGCGCCGGCAATACATCATCAACCTCGACGCCGGGGTCGAGATCACCGCGAGCGACGGCGAGAAGCGGGTCATCGGCGCCGGCGAGGTGTTCCTCGTCGAAGACACCACCGGCAAGGGGCATCTGTCGAAAGCCGTCGGCAACAAAATCCGCAACTGCATCTTCGTGCCGATCGAGTAAAACCGTCAGCCGGGCCGCCGCGCGAGGCTCACCGCGAGAAGCAGGGTCGCGGCCGCGTAGATCGCGCCCGAGCCGGCATAAAGCGCGGTCGGCGCCGTCGACAGCAGGAACCCGGCCAGCATCGGGCCGGTGCCGGCGCCTAAATCGCGCCAGGTCGCCAGCCGGGCAATTGCCGGCACGCGCTCGCCGCCGGGATAGACAACGGCGGCGAGCGGTGCCGCCAGCGGCTGCAGCATGCCGCGCAGCAGCACGATCCCGATGATCCCAGCCCATACGAGCCCGCCGCAGATGACCGCGAAGCCGAGCGCGGCGAGCAGCGACACGGTAACCGCGGATCGCGGCACACCCCACCGCTCGGCGGCGAGGCCGCTCGGCGGGCCGAGCACGATCTCGGCCAGGTAGCGCAGCGCCATTGCCGCGCCGGCGGCCAGCGTTCCCTCGCCCTTGGGCGCGCTGGCGGCCGCCAGGATCGACAGGCTGACGACGAACACGCCGTCGAGCGTCAGCCCCTGAATGAACGACCACAGGTCGAGCGGCGCCGGTATGCCGAAACGGCGCCGCGCTGCTTTAACGGTCTTACCGGGCCCGCCCGGAAGCAGCAACGCCATCGGAACGCCGAGCAACGCCACGCTCGCCAGCACCAGAAACACGATGCGCGGCCCGGAGACCGTCGCCAGCACCGCGCCGAGCAGGAGCCCCAGCATCGGCCCTGCCGAGATGATCGCCCGCGCCTGCCCGCTCCACCGCGCCGCCCGGCCGGGATCGGCGGTGGCAAGGGCCTGGGTCGCGATGTTGAGCGCGGCGAACGACAAACCCCAGAGCAGCCGCGCCGCAGCCAGCGCGAACACGCCCGACAGGGTCGCATAGCCGAGCGTCGATGCCGCCGCCCCGAGCGCGGCGACAAAACAGGCGGTGCGCGGCCCGTGACGCTCGTAGCCGCGCATGACCCAGCCATAGCCCGCTATCCGCACCAGCCGGTTGACCGCCAGCAGGAACCCCGCCTCCGGCAACGTCACGCCAAACGCCGCCGCGTGCAGCGGCAGCAGCAGGTACAGCACCGTGTCGCCCGGCAAGGTCAGCCCGAGCGTGATCGCCCCATAGCGCGACGCACGCCCGGCGTCGCGCAGTTCCGCGGTAGCGGCGGTCAGGCCTACATCCCCAGGATCGAGCCGACCTTGGCTCGGGGGTCGCGGCCGCGCCAGTTGCCGCTTTCGACCTGATGGAAGAAATCTTCGCAGACGCGATTGAAGAGATCGGGCTCCTCGAGGTTGAGCGCATGGCCGGTGTTGGGGAAGACGACGAGGGCCGAGCTTCTGATCAGCCGCTTCATCAGCAGCGCCGGGTCGAGGCACGGATCGTCCTCGTCGCCGGTAGCGATCAGCGTCGGAACGGCGAGCGCCTTCATCTGCTCGGTCAGCTCGTACAGCGACGGGCGGCGGGCCTGGACGCCGCGCATCGTATTCGCCGAACCCTCGGTCGAATGCTCCTTGAGCTGGGTCATGAACTCGGCGTAGCCGCGCGGGTCCTTGTTTTCGAGCTGCACGCGGGTCGGGCCGGCACCGTAGGTCTTGGAGACTTCCGGCATGCCCTTTTCGGCGATCTGCGCGGCGGTGCGGGCGGTCTCGTCGTGGAATTGCTGGCGCTTGTCCGGCTGCGCGCCGTAACCGCAGCCGGCCACGACCAGGGCGCTGCCGCGCTCGGGATAGGTAAAGCCGAAATGAAGCGTGGCGAACCCGCCCATCGAGATGCCGACGACATGCGCCTTGGGGATGCCGAGCGCGTCGAGCACGGCGCGAATGTCGTCGCAGGCGCGGGCCTGCGAATAGCGTTCAAAATTATCCGGCACGTCCGAAGGCGGATAGCCGCGGGCGTTGAAGGCGACGCAGCGATACCGCCGCGAGAAATACCGCATCTGCGTCTCGTAGCTGCGGTAGTCGCCGGCGAATTCATGGACGAAGACGATCGGGTAACCCGATCCGGCCTCCTCGTAAAAGAGCCGGACACCGTCGTCGGTCGTAAGATGGGGCATCGCTCGTCCTCGCCACGCTAGGGAACGGCAATCGTAGCGTCGTTTCGGGCGGCAAAGCCGCAAGAATCAACAATGAGGCAACGAGACGATGAGATGCCCCATCACGAGCAATCTCATCGCCTCACAGCCTCATTGTAAATCTTCCGCGCTGCGTGCGCCCTAGATGCAATACGTCCGGATCGGCGGGAAGCCGTTGAAGCCGACCGAGGCGTAGCTTGACGTGTAGGCGCCGGTCGAGAGGATCGCGACGCGATCGCCGACCTCGATATCGCCGGGCAAGTGATACTCGGTCTTTTCGTAGAGGATGTCGGCGCTGTCGCAGGTCGGGCCGGCGATGATCACCGGGGCGGGCGCGCCGCTGCGGCCGGGGACATCGATCCGGTACTTGATGCTCTCATCCATCGTCTCGGCGAGCCCGTTGAACTTGCCGGCGTCGAGGTAAACCCAGCGCCGCGCATCGCCGTCGCCCTTGTCGGAAATGAGCACGACCTCGCTCTGGATCACGCCGGCATCGCCGACCAGCGAGCGGCCCGGCTCGACGATGATCTCGGGGAGATGGTTGCCGAAATGCTTGGTCAGCGCCGCCGTCACCGCGCCGGCATACATCCCCACCGGCGACACCGCGCCGCGATACTGCGCCGGAAACCCGCCGCCGATATTGACCATGCGCAGGTCGATCCCGGTCTCGGCGAGAAGGCTGAACATCTCCGCTGCCTGCGCGATCGCCCCGTCCCACTGGCCGAGATCGGTCTGCTGCGAACCGACGTGGAACGACACGCCGTAGGCGTCGAGCCCGCATTCCCGCGCCTTGCCGAGCAGGTCCACCGCCATGCGGGGGCTGCAGCCGAACTTGCGCGACAGCGGCCACTCCGCGCCCTCGCACGAGACGAGGATGCGGCAGAAGACGCGTGCGCCGGGGGCGACCCGGGCGAGCTTTTCGAGCTCGGCCTCGCTGTCGAACGCAAACAGGCGGACGCCGCTCTGGTAGGCGAACGCAATGTCGCGTTCCTTCTTGATCGTGTTCCCGAACGAGAGCCGCTCGGGGGTCGCGCCGTTGCCGAGGCACAAATCGATCTCGGCGCGGCTCGCGACGTCGAAATTCGATCCGCGCTCGGCCAGCATTGCGACGATCTCGGCCGCCGGGTTGGCCTTGACCGCGTAATACACCTTGGCGATCGGCAGGTAGTGCGTGAGCGCGTCATAGGCCGCCCCGATCACGTCGAGGTCGACGACGAGGCACGGCGTCTCGGGTACAGCGTCGGCGAGGAAACGGGCGATCTTGTTGTTCATGGCACCGGGACCTTCCCGCAAGCAATGGTAAGCAACCGATCCTCGGCCCCGCCCCGAAGCATGGGGAATGGAACCGAGGGCAAGACCTGTCGACAGCCATTCCGGCGGGAATGGCGAGCCGGTTTTCGGTTAGCTTAAACTGCTCGGGTCGCTCGACCGGGAGCCGCGCCCACGGCAGCGAGTGCCCGGGAGATTGGCGTCAGGGCAGGGCGCCAAGGCCCCGAATTGGGTAGCAACCATATCGACCTCCCTCTCGGGACCGGCCTTGCGGCCAGACTGCCAAAAAGGACGCGTTACGTCGTTGCATAACCACCATGGGCCATAGGCACGTGCGAGTGCGTCAACGCGCGGATAGATACGCGCATCCGACGGGATTGCAAGGGGAAATCGCGGCGATTTCGCGTGTCTGAGCAATGCGCCCGACTGGGTCGGGCCGGCGCCGTTCCGCTGCTCGAAACGCAGGCAAACAGGGACGAAGCGGCGATGCCTAGGGGGCCGGATGCAGCGGCACCGTGCCGAGTTTTCGACCGTTCGCCAGATCGATGACGACAAGCTGCCGCGAGCCGTCCGCGAGGACGAGGTCGAGGACCACCCGGTCGGCGCCGGTGCTCATCGATTCGACGCGCGCGCCCGCGGGGATATCGATCGCGGGCGCGGTATACGCCTGAGCCGGCGGGCTCGATTTCGACAGGCGCCCGGCGACCGTCGCACCGAGCATGGCGACGCCGGCCAGGATCATTGCCCCCATCACGCCGACCAGGATCTTCAGCGCACGCATCGGCCTATCCGCGTATCATCCGGGCGATGGTTCCCGAACCCGCGCACGCAATCGTGATCGATGCGGAAACCGCCGGCCAGCGGCTCGACCGCGCGCTGGCGCTGGCGCTGCCGGCGGTTTCGCGCAGCCGCTTCAAGGCCTTGATCGAGGCGGGGCAGGTTTCGGCCGGCGGGGTCGCAATGCGTGACCCGGCGCTCAAGGTCCGTGTCGGCCAAAGTTTCGTCGTTTTTCTCCCCGATCTGGTAGAGCCGGTTCCGGCCCCGGAGCAACTGCCGCTCGATGTCCGGTTTGAGGATGCACATCTGATCGTCATCGACAAGCCTGCCGGGATGGTCGTTCACCCGGCGCCGGGAAATCCGGCCGGGACGCTCGTCAACGCCCTTCTCGGGCATTGCGGCAGCAGCCTCGCGGGGATCGGCGGCGTCCGCCGGCCGGGCATCGTCCACCGCCTCGACAAGGATACCAGCGGATTGATGGTCGTCGCCAAGACCGATGCCGCGCATCGGGCGCTGAGCCGCGATTTCGCCGAGCGGCGGATCGAGCGCGCCTATGCGGCGTTGGTCTGGGGCCTTCCGGTGCCGGCCACGGGCGAGATCGAGGGCAATATCGGCCGCAGCACCCGCAACCGGAAGAAGATGGCGGTCGTCGGCGCCGCCCACGGCAAGCCGGCACTGACTCGATATCGCGTCGAGCGGAATTTCTCCGGGCGCGCCGCGCTCGTCGAATGCCGGCTCGCGACCGGGCGGACGCATCAAATCCGCGTCCATCTTGCCGAGCGCGGCCACCCGGTGATCGGCGACCCGGTTTACGGCAGCCGAAGCGGCCGGGCGGTCGCGCGCAGCGGCGAATTGGGCGCCCGCGTCGCCGCCTTTCCGCGCCAGGCGCTGCATGCGCGGCTCCTCGGCTTTACCCACCCCGAAACCGGCGGGACGCTGCGCTTCGACAGCACGCCTCCCGTGGATTTCAGGGGTCTGCTATCCGATTTAGAGGGACTTTAAACTGGACAAAAGCTGACTAATGTAGTAGGTTTTCCACGGGTGGATCAGCCTGCGGGTCGCGGCGTTCATCTAAAAGCACCAAAAGACGGAGCCAATATCGCACATGCCCTCAGTGTCTATGCCCTCCCTCTCCGGTGAAGGAAATCTGACGCGGTATCTGCAAGAGATCCGCCGGTTTCCGATGCTGGAACCCGAAGAAGAATACATGCTCGCCAAAAGCTGGAAGGAGCATGAGGACCCCGATGCCGCGCATCGGCTGGTGACGAGCCATCTGCGCCTCGTCGCCAAGATCGCCATGGGATACCGCGGCTATGGGCTGCCGCTCAGCGAGCTCATCTCCGAGGGCAATGTCGGGATGATGCAGGCGGTCAAGCGGTTCGACCCCGACCGCGGCTTCCGCCTCGCGACCTATGCGATGTGGTGGATCCGCGCGGCGATCCAGGAATACATCCTGCACTCGTGGTCCCTCGTGAAGATGGGGACGACGGCGGCGCAGAAAAAGCTGTTCTTCAATCTGCGCAAGCTCAAAGGGCAGCTTCAGGCGATCGACGAAGGCGATCTGTCGCCCGAGAACCTTAAGAAGATCGCGACCGAGCTCGACGTGCCCGAAGCCGACGTGATCAGCATGAACCGCCGCCTCGCCAGCCCCGACCACTCGTTGAACGCGCCCTTGCGCAGCGACAGCGAGGGCGAATGGCAGGACTGGCTCGTCGACGAAAGCGAGAGCCAGGAGCAGCGGCTCGGCGAGCGGCAGGAGCTCGGGCTGCGCCGCGACCTTCTCGGCAAGGCGATGACGCATCTCAACGAACGCGAGCGCCACATCCTCACCGAGCGCCGGCTCCGCGACAACCCGACGACGCTCGAGGAGCTGTCGCAGCACTACAACATCTCGCGCGAACGCGTCCGTCAGATCGAGGTGCGCGCGTTCGAAAAGCTGCAAAAGGCGATCAAGGCCGCCGCGATCGAACGCCGGCTGGTGACGCACTGACGCCCTCGCCCTCCCAACGCTTTGCGTCGGGTCCCTCTCCCTCCCGCAAGCCGTAGAGGGGTCTTCGCGTCGTCTTCCTCGCCCGCGTGCGGCAGAGGGAGGCCCGGCGCCGAGCGACGGTGGGTGAGTGTTACTTCATCTTCCGCCAATCGCTGGCGAAATCCGCCAACTGCGTGGCCTCCACGTCCGACACGGCCCACAGCGTCATGCCGTCGGCGGACCAGTGAACGACATTGTAGCCGTTCTCTGCGGTCGTCGACGGCGGAGTGTTTCGGGTGCCGTTTTCGGGCCAGACGTAGAGATCGATCAGATGCTTGTCGCGCTGATAGACCAGCGCGGCGACCGGGCGGCCGTCGAGATAGTCGAGGCGGCCACCCTTCAACGGAAAACCTGCGCCGGCGAGGTCCTTGACCGGCGGGGCGAAATCGAGGCGGCCATCGAACCACGGCTTGACGGTGTGCTGGTCGGTCGAGACCACATCTTCGAGATGGCCGGGCTGCAGCGCGCGGATGTGGCTGGCGACGATCTGGTCGGCAAGGCCCTGTTGGCGCGGCACCACGATCAGGAAGGCCAACGCCGCGGCGCAGGCCGCTCCGAGCCCGAACCCGGCCCAACCCTGGCGCCAGCGGATGAACCAACCCGGCGCGGGCGGTGGCGAGACGGCTTGGGCAGCGCCGAGCTTGGCGAGGACGCGCGCGCGCAGGTCGTCCGGGGCCGCGTGATACATGCCGGGGGCTTGCAGGAGCTCGCGCGTCTGCGCCAATTCGGCGGCGGCGGCCCGGCAGATCGGGCAGATCTCGCGGTGAAGAGCGAGAGCGGCGGCCTCGGCGGCGTCGAGCTCGCCATCGAACTCGGCCTGGACCAGCAGCACCTTGTCGCAATCGGCGGGGGTCATGTGGCGGCCTCGCGCGCAGCGGCGTCGACGATCATCCGCCGCGCCCGCCACAGCCGCGACATCACGGTACCGATCGGGGTCCGGGTGATCTCGGCGATCTCCTTGTAGCTGAGTTCCTCGAGCTCGCGCAGCACCAGCGTCTCGCGCAATTCGACCGGCAGCGCCCGGATCAGCCGATCGGCGCGGCGGCGGCCCTCGGTGCGAATGAGGGCGGCCTCGGGGTCGTCGTCGGGCGCGACGAGCTCGTCCTCGACCGCCTCCGCCGGCACCGAATCCGGCCCGGGCTTCAGCGAGCTGTAGGCCGTGTTGCGCACGATCTGTAAGAGCCATCCGCGCGGGTTGGTGCCACGAAAGCTCGAAAAATAGGTCAGGGCACGCAGCATCGCCTCCTGCAGCACGTCCTCGGCTGCGGCGCTGTCGCGCATCAGCCAGCGGGCCAGGTTGTGGGCGGCGTCGAAATGCGGCAGCACGACCGCCTCGAATTCCGCCTCGCGCGATGAAGCCGCCCCTTGGGTCCTCAGCACGTCGCCCCTTAACCCGTTTCAAAAGACGCTGACCGCGCCGGCCGGCGTTTTATTCGCGCCGCAAAAATTATTTTAAGCCCACGAATAAAGCCGCCGAGACCCGGGTCTCCGCCGCCAGAGACCACCACCAACGGAGCGGCCGATCATGGATACGACCAATTCAACCACACAGACAAGGCGCGGGCTTTTGAAGTGCATGGCCTGGGCCGGCACCGGCATCCTGTGGACCGTGTCGGGCGGCGTGCCGCGCGGCGTGGGGCTCGGCGGGCCGGCGCTCGCGGCGGAGGCGGACGGGTTCAGCTTTGTCCAGATCAGCGACACCCATATCGGCTTCAAGGCCGAGGCCAACCCCGACCCCGGCGGCACGCTGAAAACGGCATTGACCAAGATCGCGGCGCTGCCCGTGAGGCCGGCGATGATGCTACACACCGGCGACGTGACCCACCTGTCGAAGCCGGAGGAATTCGCGACCGCGTACGATTTGTTGAGCGCCGCGAAACTCGACACCCACTACATCCCCGGCGAGCACGACATCATCGGCGACGACGGCAAGGCGTTCTTCGCAAAATTCGGCGCCAAGAGCGCGGCGGAGGGCGGCTGGTACAGCTGGGACCAGGGCGGGGTGCATTTCGTCGCGCTGGTCAACGTGCTCGGCTTCACACCGGGCACCGGCGGCACGCTCGGCGCGGCGCAGCTCGCATGGCTCGACGCCGACCTCAAGGGCAAGAACGCGAGCACGCCGGTCGTCGTTCTGGCGCATGTGCCGCTGTGGCCGATCTATCCGCAATGGGGCTGGGCCACCGGCGACGCCGAGAAGGCCTTTGCCTCGCTGAAGCGGTTCGGCTCGGTGACCGTGCTCAACGGCCATATCCATCAGGTCGTGCAAAAGGTCGAGGGCAACGTCACGTTCCGCACTGCGATGTCGACCGCCTTCCCGCAGCCGGCGGCAGGCCAAGCCCCCTCCCCCGGCCCGATGAAGGTGCCGGCCGACAAGCTCAGGGATCTGCTCGGCGTGCGGCGGATCGACTATGTGCCGGCGACGGGCCTCGCCGTCTCCGATGCGACGCTGGCATGAGGGAGGCGGCGATGACGATCCTCCGCAGCACGCTCGCGGCGCTGGCGCTGATGAGCGTCGCCGGCGCCGGCTTCGCGGCCGAGCCCAATACCGCGACCCCCAACACCGTCACGATCGACAATTTCGCCTTCGATCCGCCCCTTTTGACGGTCGCGCCGGGCACCCAGGTCACCTGGGTCAACAAGGACGAGGAGCCGCATACGGTGACGAGCGTCAACAAGGACGTGCCGTTCAAGTCCGCCGGGCTCGACACCGACGACAAATTTTCGTTCACGTTCACCAAGGCCGGCACCTACAAGTATTTTTGCTCGGTCCACCCGCATATGGTGGGAACCGTCGTCGTCAAGTAACCGACGGTGTTGCTGACGCGCTAAGTTGGCCGGTGATTGTAGCGCGTCGCTTGACCGCCTCCATGGTTGATGATGAGCCTGTGGGGATGTGGGGAACGCGGAGCGTTATCCACATCCCCACAGGCCGGCCGCGGAAGCGGGTCAGGCGGCCAGTTTCCGGTCATCGCGCAGGTTTCCTTGGACGTAATCGGCCAGGCGGTGGGGGCTTGGGAGACCGCCAGCCGGCCGTCGGGATATTCATGGACCCGCACCGTCCAATCTCTCGGGGATGGGCAGGGAGCCGGCCCATCTTCTCGGAGCGCTCTTCGTCACGGCCATTCACCAAGCCGCACAGCGGCGCTCGACCATTCCCGAGAGCACCGCATTCCGTTCACCCTCTACGCGGACGACTTTCAGAGCTTCGCCACCCACAGCTTCAGCACGATCCTCTCCGCAAGCCGCAAGTGGGGCCTTTCACCTTGCCTCGCGAACCAGTACCTCACCCAACCCCCGGCCGGCTTGCAGCAGGCTGTCCTCGGCAATATCGGCACCCTGATCGTGTTCAGGGTCGCGAGCCAGGACGCGGCGCTATTAGCGGGGGAAGTCGGCATCGAGCCCGCGAACGCTAGATACGTTCGCCCTAAGGAGGAGTTGGAGAGGCAGGTCGAACGCATTTTCCGATAGGGAGGAGCACGTGGAATTCGTACCCGGTATCAGCCAGGGCGACCTTATCGCGATAAGGAGGGTGCCGAGGCGGAAGGGGCCGGCTGCGGCGTCAGGCAAGGAAAGGACGGGCCACCGCGGGAACAGTGGCCCGTCGGCAGTCAGCCCATCGTCGAGTTGAACGCGCCGCCGTCGAGCAGCAGGTTCTGGCCGACGATAAAGCCCGAGGAGGCCCCGCACAGGAACGCGCAGGCATCGCCGAACTCGGCCGGGTCGCCGACGCGGTTCGCCGGGGTCCGCTGGCCGGTCTTCGCGAGTTGTTCCTCGAACGAGATATTCTGCCGCTGCGCTTCGTAGGTGATGCCGCTCCTCAGCCGGTCCGTGAGGAAGGGGCCAGGCAGGATGCCGTTGATCGTCACGTTGTACTTGGCGACCTGGCGGGCGAGGCCGGCGGAAAACGCGGTCAGCCCGGCGCGCGCGCCGTTCGACATGCCAAGATTGGGGATCGGCGACTTCACCGAGCCCGAGGTGATGTTGACGATGCGGCCGAAACGGCGCTCGCACATGCCGTCGACCACCGCCTTCATCAGCATGATCGGGGTCAGCATG
>DASXFE010000138.1:0-6587 GCA_036489765.1 Allostellaceae bacterium
CGGTCATGTAATCCTGAAGCTTTCCGTTGCCGTAGCGCGCCGCCATTTCGATGAGCGCCGCCTCGGCGATGTGACAGGCGGCGAGCTGGGCGCGCAGATCGCCAAACACCTTCACCGGCACCCGCACATTGGTCTCGATCAGCGCGAACAGCGTCTCGTTGCGCGCGCCGCGCTCATAGAGTTTCAGCGGCGGGATGCGCAGCCCTTCCTGATAGATTTCGGTCGAATCCGACGCGTTCGACCCCGGCACCCGGCCGCCGACATCGGTGTGGTGGCACACCGTCCCGGCCCAGGCGATTGGGGCGTCCCCGGCGAAAATCGGCTTGAACACGAACACGTCGGGCAGGTGCATCCCGCCGCGGAACGGGTCGTTGAAAACGAAGACGTCGCCGGGATGGATGTTGCCGGCATAAGTTTCCTGCACCGACGCCATCGCCGTCGGCATCGACCCCAAATGCCCCGGCAGGGTCAGCCCCTGCGCGACCAGCACCCCCGCCCCGTCGAAGAGCGCGGTCGAATAGTCCATGTTGTCCTTCAGCACGCCCGAATAGGTCGTGCGGAACACGGTCAGCGCCATCTCGTCGGCGATGCCGAAAAGTGCGTTCTTGAACAGCTCGAATTCGACCGGGTCGCTGATCATCGCCGTCCCTCGAGGGTGCGGCGACGATTGCAGCGCAGGACGCCGCGATGATCAAGCCCGCTTCAACGACCGCGTGATCGAGCGCCGCCTCAACGAAGACGTCGCCAAGCCCCTCGCCTGCTTCAACAAGGGCGCCACCTGCTGGCAGCCCGGCGTCAAGAACATCACGGTCATGGAAAACAGCATCTACAACGGCTGGCGCACGGAGAACATCTGGCTGGAGTAGCTCGGATTTGGAGCCTCTTCATCAGCCGGTCATTCCGGGACGCTGCTCGGCAGCGAGCCCGGAACGACCAATCTTTTTGGAAAGTAACTTTGGGCGCCGGGTCAGGCCTCGCCGTAATGCACCCGGCGGAAGTTGCGGGAGGGGATCAGGTCGTCGACATGGACGTCCCAGAGGGTCGCGCCGTCCTGTGCCTCGTGCTCGCGGAAGAGGGCATCGAGCTGGCCGTAGCTCGTCACCTTGTGGCCGTTGAGGCCGAAACCGCGGGCGATCGAGGCGATGTCGCCGCGGCCGTGGGTCGCGTGCATCGGGTCGACGCCGTAGGCACGGAACTTGTGCGTTTCGGCACCATAGCCGCCGTCGTTGATGATGCAGATGAGAATCTTCAGCCCATGCCGCTTGATCGTCTCCAATTCCTGGATGTGCTGGTAGAGGCTCCCGTCGCCGTCGACCAGCACCACCCGCCCGTTGTTGCGGGCTGCGGCAACGCCGATCGCGTAGGAGATGCCTGAGCCGATGGCGCCGAAATCGATCGGGATGTGATACTTGCCAGCCATCCGCCCGTTGAGGTGCGTCATCGAGAAGCTGAAGCAATGGCCACCGGCGACGACGATGTCCCAGTCCTTGGGCACGGCCTTGTTCAACTCCTTGACCACCGGGCGCGGGTCGAGCGTGCCGGCTGTCGGGGTGTATGGTTTCGGGTCCGGGGTCTCGACATAGCTGGCGATGCGGCTCGCGATCTCGTTGCTGCGCCAGCCCTGCTTGTGGATGCCCTTTTCCTTGAGCCGTCCGACGATCGCCTCGGCCGCCGCCCTGGCATCGGCCTGGACATGGAGGTCGGCCGTGCGCAGCCCCTGCCATAGCCCCTTGGGCTGGGTGTCGATGCGCACGACCTTGGCGTTCGGGAACAGATATCCGCCCTCGGTCGTGTAATGCCCGAGCCCGGCGCCCGCGGCGATCACCAGGTCGCTTTCGGCGAAGAGCTCGCGGCCGAGATCGGTCGCGAAGGTGCCGGCGATGTCGAGCGCGAACGGATTGCCGTCGAAGAGCCCCTTGCCGAGGAGGGTCGTCGCAAGCAGCGCCCCCGACTCTTCGGCGAGCCCTTCGAGCGCCCCTTTCGCACCCGACCAGGTCGCGCCGCGCCCGCCAATGACGATCGGCCGCTCGGCCTCGGCGACCATGCTGGCGATCTCGTCGACGAGCGCCGGGTCAGGGCGCAGCGCCTGCTGGCGCGGCATCAGCTCGGTGGAGGGCTGATAATCGGGGAGGAACGGAAATTCCTCCTTCTGCAGGTCGAGCGGCACGCTGAGCACCACCGGCTTGCGCTCGGCGCGCGCGACATAAAATGCCTCGCGCACGCAATCGAGCGCCCGGTCGATCGTGCGGATCGGCACGAAATGCGCGCCCGTCGCCAGCGCCAGCGGCGCCTGGTCGATCGACTGGATGTACCACGAGGCGTTGATCGGCGCATCACCGGCAAACACCACCACCGGTGCGTTGCCGCGCGCCGCCATCACCAGCGCCGTCATGATCTGGGTATAGCCCGGCCCGCACGTCACCGAAGCGACCCCCACCTTGCCGGTGGCGCGGGCATACCCGTCGGCCATCGCGACGCAGCAATGCTCGTGCCGGGCATGAATGAGCCGCACCTTCTCGTTGTCGGACATCGCCGCCGACCAGTACATGTTGGCGTCGCCCATCAGCGTGAACAGCGTGTCAACGCCCTCCGCGGCAAAGGCCTTGGCGAGGATGTCGGAAACCTGGTTTTCGCTCATCGTGTGTGTCCCTTGCCAAAGAGCTGGCGCAGCCAGGAGACAAAGGCGCGCCAGAGGATTTTTGTGCCGGAGAGAGCCGCGGCAGGCGGCGGCGGAGCCTGGATCGAGGGCTCGAAGTCGGCGTCCGGACTTTCCCCCTGCCCGGCCCCCTGCCCGGCCTGATCGGGGGAAGGATCGGGCTGCGGGCTTGCTGCCGCGGCGGCCGGCCGCGCCGCCACCAGCTTTCCCATGTTCTCCGCGAACTCCGCGAGGATCGCCCGCGCCAGATGCACCCCGCCGGCGTTGGCGAAGGTCTCGAGCGGCCCGGTCACGGTGAAATTGCCTTCGACCTTGAGGACGGTCGTCGCATCGCCCTCGGCGACAACGACGCCCTGCGCATTGGCGCGCGAGGCGCCGCGGCCGTCGATGCCGCGGCCGTCGATCGTGCAGCGGCGGGCGGCGTGGTCGTAGGCGAGCCTCGCCTCGCCGCGGAAGGTCGCGACCGTGGGGCCGAACTTGACCCGCATCGTGCCCTGGTACTTGCCGTCGTCGCCGGATTTGGTCAGCTCGGCACCGGGGATGCACGAGGCGACGATCGCCGGATCCGACAACAGCGGCCACACGGCGTCGGGCGGCGACGGCAGCGTGACTTCCTCGCGCAGCGAAATCATGATCCAGAGGCTAGAGGCATCGGGTGGAGTTTGTCGATGGCCGAGGAAACCGAGCAGACCCGCATCGGTGTGATCGTGCCGAGCGTCAATGTGGTCGTGGAGGCCTGGTACCCCGTAGTCGCGCCGGCTGGCGTCAGTCTCCACTTCGCGCGGATGCTGATGCCGCCCGGCCCCTCGCCCGAGCGGATCGTCGAGATGGACCGGCAGGACGGCGCCCGCGCGATCGCCCAGCTCGCGACGGTCAAGCCGCGCGCGATCGCCTACGGCTGCACCGCATCGAGCATCGTCCAGGGCCATGAGTTCGACGCCCATCTCCGTGACGAAATCGCCCGCGTAAGCAGCGCCGCAGCGACGACCGCGACCCACAGCATCTTCACCGCGTGCAACGTGCTCGGCATGAAGCGGGTGACCGCGATCTCGCCCTACAGCGACGAGATCGACGCGGCCGAACACGAATTCTTCGCCGCCGGCGGGGTCGAGACCGTGGCCGGCGCCAATCTCGGCATTACCGACGGGCTCGGCCTCGCCAGGCCAGGCGCCGAGGAAATCCTCGAACTCGCCATGGGCGCCTGGGATCCCGACAGCGACGGGCTCATTTGCGCCTGCCTCAATTTCCGCTCGCACCTCGTCATCGACGAGATCGAAGCCCGCACCGGAAAGCCGGTCGTCACCTCGACGCAAGCGGTGCTGTGGCACGCGCTGCGCCTCGCCGGTGTCGACGCGAAGATTCACGGTCACGGAAGGCTGCTGCGGGAGTTCTAGGGCCTCGGCGGGCGACGAAATTCTTTTTTTACCGACGAATTGTTACAATAACGGGCGGATCGGATAAGGGACCCATAATGTCGGTTGATCGGCCGCTGCCATGAGAATTGGTTATTAGCGGTCAGCCCCGAAAAGGCCTGACCTTCACGACCGGTCGATCTGCTCGACGATCGGCCAGAATTCCTGAAAGACCAGCTCGCGACGCCGCCGCTCGTCGGCGTCCGCGACCCGCCCATCGGGGTGGTAGTGCTTGCTGAATTCCTGCTTGACGCGGCGGAATTTGGGGTCGCTGGCCGCCTTTCCCAGCCGCGCGCTCAGATACTCGGCGTTTTGCCGGCCACGCAGCGACAGGATCTCTCCGCGCAACTGGCCGACCAGCTTGCGGTTTTCCGCGAGTTGGCTCTGCAGCCCCTTGATCTCGTCGAGGTCGCGGACGTGGCGGGAGGTGTATTGCGCCAGGAGCTCGCCCAGTTTCTGGCTGCGCGACATCGCCTTGACCGGCTTGCCGATCTTTGCGAGCGCGGCCCCGAAGGCGACGAGAGCACCCTCGTCCACCTGGGGCTCGACGAAAATGCCGTAGCCGAGGGTCACGAGCTCGACGGTGACGCCGCCGAGGGCCAGCGCGGCGACGACATCCTGCGGGCGGATGTCGTCGCCCTTGTCCTTGCGCCACTGGACCGACCAGAGCTGGTCCTCAGGGGCGATCTTCGCCAACCGCTTTTGCAGGCGGGTACGCTGTCCCGCCGGGCTTATGTCGAGGAGGCGCGCGAGCTTCGGAACGGCCATGGTAGTGCCGCGAAACGCGCAGCGGATCGGGATTTCGGCTCGGCGGAAGAGCAGCATGGGGGAAGCCACCCGTCGGTATTCGCTGGTGCCAGTTTGCTGGATAGGGTTTACAAATCCTTGCCTTGACCGGCACCCACCCCGCAATGCGTGAAGGCCGGGCCGCGAATGAGTGGGAATTCCAAAGGGTTAGACACCGCCCGCACGATCGCCGATTTGCGCGCGACCGAGCGCCGATGGCGCGCCGCCGGGCACACGATCGGGCTCGTGCCGACGATGGGCGGGCTCCACGAGGGGCATATCGCGCTGGTGCGCCGGGCGCTCGCCGTATGCGACCGCGTCGTCGTGTCGATCTTCGTCAACCCGCGCCAGTTCGGCTCGGCCGACGACCTCGCGCAGTACCCACGACGCGAGGCCGAGGATTGCGCCAAGCTCGCCCAGGCCGGCGCGCACCTCGCCTTCATCCCGGCAGTCGAGGAAATGTATCCGCCGGGCTCAGTGACCACCGTCTCGGTCGCCGGCCCCCTCACCCAGACCCTCGACGCCGTCCACCGCCCCGGCCATTTCGACGGCGTCACGACGGTCGTCGGCAAGCTGTTCCTCCAGGCCCTCCCCGATGTCGCCTTCTTCGGCGCGAAGGACTACCAGCAGCTCCAGATCGTCACGCGGATGGCGCGCGACCTCGACATCCCGCTCCGGGTCGAGGCGGTACCGACCGTCCGCGACGCCGATGGGCTCGCGCTCTCGTCGCGCAATCTCAACCTGTCGGCCGACCAGCGGCGCATCGCGGCGGCGTTTCCGGCGGCGCTTTTTGCGGCGGTCGAGCGGCTCGTGCAAGGCGGCGATGTCGAGGCTACACTGGCGGCGGCCTGGCGCGCCGTGTTGCGGGCCGGGTTCGACAACGTCGATTACATCGAGCTCGCGGATGCCGAAACCCTGAGCCCAATTCGCGTGCTCGGTCCCGCGCCGGCCCGGCTGTTCGGCGCCGCTACGATCGGCCGCACCCGACTCATCGACAACATGCCCATTCCAGCCTGACCAGGAGTCCCGAGATGCCCGACCTGCCCCGCCTCAACCCCGCGATCCGCGCGCTCGAAAGCGGCAAGCCGACCTTTGTCACCTTCTCGCCCGGCGAGATCGGCGCGGCGCAGTCGATCGGCGCGGCCGGATATGACGGCGTCGTCTTCGAGATGGAGCACAACCCCTACGACATCCGCCAGCTCCGCGACTGCATGCAATACATGCTCGACCGCGCCCAGATCCTGAAGTCCGGCACGCTCGCGCCCGCCGTCGCGCCGATGGTGCGCATCCCGCCCAACGGCAACGAGATGAACCAGTTCATCGCCAAGCAGGTGCTCGACATCGGCGTCTACGGCATCGTCTGGCCGCATGTCTCCACCGTCGAGGAGGCGCGGAACGCCGTCCAGGCCTGCCGCTACCCGCGTCCGCGCGAGGCCGCCCATTACGAGCCCGCCGGCCAGCGCGGCGACGCCCCGCGCACCGCCGCCCGCTATTGGGGCATCGACCAGCCGACCTATTACAAGCGCGCCGACACCTGGCCGCTCAACCCCGAAGGCGAGGTGCTCGTCGTCATCATGTGCGAGGAGAAGCGCGCGATCCGCAACCTCCCCAAGATGCTGGACGAGGTGAAGGGGATCGGCGTCGTGCTGGTCGGCGAAGGCGACCTGTCGCAGGACATGGGCTACCCGCGCCAATACGAACACCCCGAGGTCGCCGCCGCGATCGACGACATC
>DASXFE010000156.1:0-11784 GCA_036489765.1 Allostellaceae bacterium
AGGCGGTCGTCGTCGGGCGGTCGTCGATCGTCGGGCGGCCGCTGGCGGCGCTGCTGCTGGGCCAGGACTGCACGATCACCCTCGCCCACTCGTACTCGCAATATCTGCCCGAGATATGCCGGCGCGCCGACGTCCTCGTCGCGGCGGTGGGAAAGGCGTACCTCGTCAACGGCGACTGGATCAAGCCGGGCGCAATCGTCATCGATGTCGGGATCAATCGCGTTTCGGACGAGAACGGCACCTCCCGCCTGGTCGGCGATGTCGATACGGAGGCGGCGATGCGGGTCGCCGGCGCGGTGACGCCGGTGCCGGGCGGGGTTGGTCCGATGACCATCGCCTGCCTCCTGCGCAACGCCGTCATCGCCGCGCATCGCCGGCGCGGGCTGCCCGACCCCGAGCTTTAGCCCGCTCCCGGTGTCCGGAACCGAACGGATCAACCCACTGTTGTCAACATGACCTTCTCGAAAGGGAGTAAGCGGTCATGTTGAGCAAGAGTGTGGTGAGGTTGGCCTTTGTCGCGTCGCTGATGGCCGCTCCGGCGGCATTCGCGGCCTCGATGGACTTGCCGCCGCCGCCCACCCCGGCGCCGGTGGATCAGTCGATGGCGACCCCGGCCCCGATGGACCAGTCGATGCCGGCAAATCCGGCGCCGACGAACGAGGCGATGACGACGGGTGCTCCCCAAACCGATGTCATCACCAATGGTCCGCAGACGACACCGGGCGACCACGGGCGCAACCTGTCGGCAGCGCGGAACGTGCGCGAGAGCCAGCAGTACGACCGTCTGGTCGCGACGAGCCCGGGCTTCCGCAGTTATCGCGAGCGCAAGGAATGCGGCCCGATCACCGATCCGCAGATGCATTCACAGTGCATGGCGAGCTTTGACCGGGGCGCCGAGTCGCATATGTACGGCTCGTCGACCCCGCCGCACCGGCTTCGTAATTCGGCCGGCGCCAACGAATAATCTTTCCGCCTGACGAGAAAGGCCGCGAGCGATGGCGGCCTTTCTTTTTTGGGGGTCCTACCCGCCCAACACGTAGCTGTCTATCGCTTCGGCCCAGCCGTCTTCGTCGTTGGTCCCGGTGGTGCCCTTCGCCTTCGCCTTGACGTGGTCGGGGGCATTGCCCATCGCGATCGGGAAGTCGGCCTCGGCGAACATGTCGAGGTCGTTGGTCATGTCGCCGAGGACGCAGATCTCGTCATGCGCAAGCTTGAGCCGCTCGCGCAGCAGGCTGACGATGCGGCCCTTGTTGATGCCGGGCGCGATGACGTCGCAGTAATAGGGCTGCGAGCGGGCGGCGTGGGCGTCGTGACCGAGCGATTCCTGCATGATCGCCTCGACCTTGGCGATGAGGTCGTGGTCGTTGCTGGCCCCGACGATCTTGCCGACCGCGGCGAAATGCTTGTCCTCATAGGCCGAGACCACGGTCGGCGGTGTGTCGATCGTGTGGATCTCGTGGTCGACGTGGTCGCCGTTGCGGTCGAGGATTACCCACTCGTTGCCGACGAAAACCCACGTGCCGACGCCGTTTCGGTGAAAGATGTCGACCGCGCGCCGGGCGGTCGACGGCGGAATGCAGACCTCTTCGATGACGGTGAGGTCGGGCTCGACGATCGACCCGCCGTTATAGCCGCCGAACGGCAAGGTGATGTCGAGCGCGTCGCGCATCGTCGTCAGGCCAAAGGGCGGGCGGCTGCTGCAGATCGTAAAGCCGATCCCGGCCTTGTGCAGCCGCCGCACCGCCGCGATGGCGGAGGGCCGCAGCGCCTTTTCCGTCGTGACGAGCGTGCCGTCGACATCGGTGATGACCAGCTTGAACCGGCTCATGAGGCGCTCCGCATCAGCAATTCGACACCGCCCTCGGACGCGACGACGACGGCCGAGCTGCGCCCGACGAACAGGCCGCATTCGACGACGCCGACGATGCGGTTGATCGACTGTTCGGTCGCCGCGGGATCCTCGATGCGATCGAAGCGGCAGTCCAGGATGTAGTTGCCACCGTCGGTGATGAGCGGGTGATCCTCGCCCGCCAGCCGCAGCACCGGATCGGTGCCGAGCTTGGCGAGCGCGGCCGCGGTCGATTGCCAGCCGAACTGGGACACCTCGACCGGCACCGGTGCGATGGTGCCGAGACGCTTCACCAGCTTTTCGTCGTCGACGACGATGACGAGGCGCCGGCTGGCCGCGGCGACGATCTTCTCCCGCAAGAGCGCGCCGCCGAGCCCCTTGACCAGGTTGAGCGTGCGGCGCTCGACCTCGTCGGCGCCATCGATGGTCAGGTCGAGGCGCTGATGTTCGGCGAAGCTCGCGAGCGGGATGTCGAGGCTGCGCGCGAGGGTCGCGGTGCGCTCCGATGTCGGGATGCCAACCATCTTGAGACCCGCGGCGACGCGCGCGCCGAGGCCCTTAACCACGAAGGCGGCAGTCGAGCCGGTGCCCAGCCCGACGACCATTCCATCCTCGACAAATGCGATCGCCCGCTCTGCCGCAGCTTGCTTGAGCCGGTCGCGGTCGGAGGTCATGCGGCGCCCTTGGCCGCCTGGTCGACAAACCAGATCAGCTCGCCGACCGGGGCGAAGCGCGCCGACGGCAGGTCCTGCTGCCCGGCGAGCGCTCCTGCGAGCGCGGCGGTCTTGTCGGCGCCGGCGACGAGAAACGCCGCGCTGCGGCAGCTTTCGAGCGCCGGATAAGTCAGCGTCACGCGGGGGACCCTCGGGTCCAGGCCCGGCTCAGGCACATCGACGACCCAGCGGTCGCGTACGCCGAGCGCCGGCTTTCCGGGGAACAGGGAGGCGGTGTGGCCGTCCGGCCCCAACCCCACCAGCATGATGTCGAAAACGGGGTACGCCGGGTCGAGCGTACCGTGGCCGGCGTAGGTTTTCAGCGCCTCTTCGTAGGCCATCGCCCCTTCGGCGAGCGAGCCCTCGTACTCGATGCCGTGGATGTTTTCGGGCGGCACCGGCACGTGCGCGAGCAAAGCGTCGCGGGCCATGCCGTAATTGCTGTCGGGGCTGTCCCACGGCACAAAACGCTCGTCGCCCCAGAACCAGTGGGTGCGCTCCCACGGCATCACGTCGCGATAAGGCGCGGCGGCGAGGAGCTGATAGAGCCGTTTCGGCGTCGAGCCGCCGGAGAGGCAGATCGAAAAGCGGCCCGACGAGTGGCAAGCGAGGTCGGCAATCCATCGGGCGGCGCGTGCGGCGAGCGCAGCGGCGTCGGGGAACACTTCGATGCGCGGCTTGGTCATCGTTTTTCTCTTTACCAGTCATTCCCGCGAAGGCGGGAACCCAGAGCAGCCGACGGAGCGTTCGCCCCTGGATCCCCGCCAGCGCGGGAATGACGAGGTAAGGGGTGTTTGCTCATTCGCCAGGCGATCGGGAGTCGCGGATCGCCTTGATCGCGGCGGCGTAGTCAGTGGCGCCGAACACCGCCGAGCCGGCGACGATCGCGGTTGCGCCGACGTCGATCGCCTGCCACGCCGTCTTGCCGCTCATTCCGCCGTCGACCTCGATGACCGGGTCGAGCCCATGCGTGTCGCAAAAGCCGCGGAGGTCGGCGATCTTCTCGACCATCGTCGGGATGAAGCTCTGCCCGCCAAACCCGGGATTGACCGTCATGATCAGCACGATATCGCACAGATCGACGACATGTTCGATCTGCGAAATCGGCGTCGCGGGGTTGAGCACCACGCCGGCCATCTTGCCGAGGTCGCGAATCTGGCCAAGCGTCCGGTGCAGATGGATCGTCGCGCTCGGTTCGGCATGAACGAGGAGGTGGTCGGCCCCGGCCTCGGCGAAGGCCTCGACGAGACGTTCGGGCTCGACGACCATCAGGTGCACGTCGAGCGGCTTTTTCGTCGCCTTGCGCACCGCCGCGACGACGACCGGCCCGATCGTCAGGTTCGGGACGAAGCGGCCATCCATCACATCGACGTGGATCCAGTCGCCTCCAGCCTCGTCGGCCGCGCGGACTTCGTCGGCGAGCCGGCCGAAATCCGCCGACAGGATCGACGGCGCGACAATGACGCCGGCCATCAGTCGATCGGCCGCCACTGCCGGCCCGACCGCCACAACAGCTCGGCCGCGGCGTCGGGGCCGGCGGACCCCGCGGCATAGAGCGCGAGCGGCCCGTCGCGCTTGCTCTCCCACAGGTCGAGGATCGGCTGCACGATCGCCCACCCGGCCTCGACGTTGTCGGCGCGATTGAACAGCATCGCGTCTCCGATCATGCAGTCGTAGACGAGCGTCTCGTAACCGGTAGCCGGGGCCGAGCGAAAATAGTCGCTGTAGCGGAAATTCATCCGCACCGTATCGAGCTGGATCTCCGGGCCCGGCTGCTTGGCGCTGAACTGCAGCGACGCGCCCTCGTCGGGCTGGATCTGCAGCGCCAGCACATTGGGAGACAACGTGTCGACCTCGGTCTCGCGGAACAGCGCAAACGGCACGTTCTTGAACTGGATCGCGATCTCGGTCGTACGCCGGGTCATCGACTTGCCGGTGCGCAGGTAGAACGGCACCCCGGCCCAGCGCCAGTTGTCGATGCTCAGCCGCATCGCCACAAAGGTCTCGGTCGCGCTTTTCGAGTCGACGCCGTCTTCCTGGACATAGGCCTTGCGCTCGGTGTCGCGGACGACGCCGGCGCCGTATTGGCCGCGGACGACGTTGCGGTGCACGTCGTCCTCGTCGAACGGCATCACCGCGTCGAGCACCTTCTGCTTTTCGGTGCGGACGGCGTCGGCGGCGAACGAGTTGGGCGGCTCCATTGCCGTGAGGCTCAGGAGCTGGAAGACGTGATTGGGCACCATGTCCCGCAGCGCGCCGGTCACCTCATAGAACGAGGCCCGGTGCTCGACGCCGACCGTCTCGGCGACGGTGATCTGGACATGGTCGATATGGTCGCGGTTCCACAACGGCTCAAAGATGCCGTTGGCGAAGCGCAACGCCATGATGTTCTGGACCGTTTCCTTCCCGAGGAAATGATCCATCCGATAGATCTGTTCCTCCTCGAACGTCTTCAGCACCTGCGCGTTGAGCTCTTGCGCCGATTTGAGGTCGTGGCCGAATGGTTTCTCGATGATGACGCGGCGCCACGCCCCGTTCTTTTGCGCCGCAAGCCCGGCGGCGCCGATCTGGTCGACGATGGGGCCGAAAAGCCGACTGCCGACCGCGAGGTAGAAGAGGACGTTGCCGCCCGTTTCTTCGTCCTTGTCGAGCTGGTCGAGCAGCTTTTTGAGGTCCCGATAGGTCTTGGCGTCGGTGATGTCTCCGGCGAAATGGTGCATCCGCTTGGCGAGGAAATCCCACGCCTTCTTGTCGAACGGCTCGCTCTTGCCGCCCATCGCCGTATCGGAGACGAAGCTGCGGACCCCGTCGGCGAGATAATCGCGAAACGCATCGGTCGACTGGTCGGCACGGTCGACGCCGATCAGTGCGAAATGCTCGGAGAGCCGCCCGGCCTTGGCCAGATTGTAGACCGCAGGCATCAACAGGCGCTTCGTCAGGTCGCCGCTCGACCCGAAGATCACCATCGTGCAGGGCGGCGCCATGCCTCCGCGCTGCACGGCCGCCTTGTTGCCGGCCGCCATCGGTCAGTGCTTCCCCGGTTCCTGGTGGCCGCCGAATTCGCGGCGCATCGCCGAGAGGATCTTTTCGGCGTAGGTGTGGTCCTGGCGCGAGCGGAAGCGGACGTAGAGCGCCGCCGTCAGCACATCGGCCGGCGTCGCCTGCTCGATCGCGGCCTGGATCGTCCAGCGGCCCTCGCCCGAATCCTCGACGTTGCCGGTGAAGTCGCTGAGGGTTTGGTCCTTGGCGAGCGCGATCGACGTCAGGTCGAGGAGCCACGAGGCGACGACGCTGCCACGCCGCCACACCTCGGCAATGTCGGCGAGGTTGAGGTCGTAGCGCCGGTTTTCCGGGATCGCCTTCTGGTTGACGCTCTTCATGATGTCGAAGCCTTCGGCATAGGCCTGCATCACGCCGTACTCGATCCCGTTATGGACCATCTTGACGAAGTGTCCGGCGCCGGCCGGTCCGGCATGGATATAGCCGTTCTCGACCCGGGGATCGCGGCCGTCGCGACCCGGGGTCTTGTCGATCGAGCCGGGACCCGGCGCCAGCGTCTTGAAGATCGGGTCGAGTCGATCGACCGCCTCCTTGTCGCCGCCGATCATCATGCAATACCCGCGCTCCAACCCCCAGACGCCGCCGCTGGTGCCGACATCGAGAAAGGTGACGCCCTTCTTTTTCAGCAAGTCCGAGTGGGTGATGTCGTCGTGGTAGTTGGTGTTGCCGCCGTCGATGACCGTGTCGCCCTTTTTGAGGAGCTGGCTCAGCTCCTCGATCGTATCGCTGGTGATCTTGCCGGCGGGCAGCATCACCCAGACGTTTTTCGGGTGGTCCAGCTTCTTGACGAAATCGGCGAGGTCTTTGCTCGGCGTCGCCCCTTCGCCGGCGAGGCCTTTGACGGCGTCCTCGCTGCGGTCATAGACGACGCAGGTGTGCCCGTCGCGCATCAGGCGGCGCACGATGTTGCCGCCCATCCGGCCCAAGCCGATCATGCCCAACTGCATCGAACTCTCCTCTTCGTTCGTTATTTGAGGGCTTCGTCGAGAGCCCGACCGAGGGTCTTGAGCCCGGCGTCGACATCGCCGGTGATGTGCACGCGCAGCGCCCGCCGGCCGCGCTCGGCCAGCACGTCGAAATCGCCCCGCGCCTGCGCCGCCTTGACGACGCCGAAGGTGTATTTCTGCCCCGGCACCGGCAGGTCCTTGGCGTCGGCCGCGGTGATCTGCAGGAAGACGCCGCTGTTCGGCCCGCCCTTGTAGGTCTGGCCGGTCGAGTGCAGGAAGCGCGGGCCAAAGCCGAGAACAGTGGCAAGCCGCGTCCTGTCGCGGATGTGGCGGCGCATCTGCTGCAGCGCTTCGATGTGCTTGGCGTCGCGCTGTATGTAGGCGAGGAGCGCGACATAGTCGCCGGCATGGGCGCGGCCAAGGTGCGCCTTGAGTGCGGCCGTCAGGCTCGTCGCCTTGGGCTTCAACTCGCCGGCGTCGCGGTCGTCGGCGAAGAGCTCGACCCCGTCGCCGGAGAAGAACGGCGTCTCGGGCGGTAGCTTGCCGGTCTTCTCGTAGGCCTCGGTCAGCTTGCGGGTCTCGACCTTGCTGGCCTCGACATCGGGCTGGTCGAACGGATTGATGCCGATGATCGAGCCGGCGACCGCTGTCGCCATCTCCCAACGGAAGAATTCCTGCCCGAGCTGCATCGGGTCGCCGACGGTGATCCGCACCACCGGCTGCCCCGCTTTCTCGAGCGCCGCGATCGCCTTGTCCTGCTCGTCGTCCCGGTTGCTGGCTAGCCGCAGATAGGCGAATACGCGGTCGTCGCCATAGACCTGGGGCGGCCCGAGCGAGCCGGCGTCGACGGGCACGAGGCCGGTGCCGCGCTTGCCCGTCGATTCGGCGAGAAGCTGCTCGAGCCAGGCACCGAAATCGGCAATGCCCTCGGAGGCGATGACCGTAACCTTGTCGCGGCCCTGCTGCTGGCACGTGCCGAGGATCGCGCCGAGGATCACGCCGGGGTTTTCCGCCGCCGGCGCGCTCGCCGCGCACGAGCGGACCATCTCGGCCGTGCTTTCGAGGAAGGCGCGCGGGTCGATCCCGATCGCGGCGGCCGGCACCATGCCGAAATTCGACAGCACCGAATAGCGCCCGCCGATGCTCGAAACGCCGTGGAAGATCGCGCGGAACCCCTCGTCCTTCGCCAGCTTTTCGAGCTTCGAGCCGGGGTCGGTGATCGCGATGAAGCGCTTTGCCGCCTCATTCGCGCCAACCGCTTCCTTCGCCCGCTCGTAGAAGTACTGCTGAAAGATATTCGGCTCGAGCGTCGTGCCTGACTTGCTCGATACGATGAACAGCGTCTTCTTCAGGTCGATCGCGTTCTCGAACGATTTGATCTGCGCCGGATCGGTCGAATCGAGGACGTGCAGTTTCGGGTAGCCGGGCTTGGAGCCGAAGGTCTCGGCGAGCACCTCGGGGCCGAGGCTCGACCCACCCATGCCGCACAGCAGCACGTCGGTGAAGGCGCCCGAGCGCACGTCGCGGGCGAGCGCTTCGAGCGCCGTCGTATCGTTCTGCTGCTCGGCGACGACGTTGAGCCAGCCGAGCCAGTCGGCCTCGTCGGTCCTGGTCCACAACGACGCGTCGTGCTGCCAGAGCCGGCGGATTTTGCCGTTCTTGCGCCAGTCTTCGATCGCTTCCTTGACCGCCTTGTCGATCGGCTCGGGCAGCGTGGAGGTCATGGGGTTGAGCTTGTGACCAAGCACCATGCGGCGCTTTTTCTGGACCGCGCCGTAAAGCCCGTCAGCCGCGTCGGCGAACTGTCGGACGCCGTCGACGACGAGCTTTTCGGTGATCGCGTCGATCGAGACGCCGGATGCGGCGAGCCCTTTCATCGCCGCCTCGGCGCCGGCGACATCCTCGTCGAGGCTGTCGCGCACGCGGCCATGGTTGCGGAACGCATCCATCGTCGCCGGCGGCATCGTGTTGACCGTATTCGGGCCGATCAACTCGTCGACATAGAGGACGTCGCTATAGGCCTTGTTCTTGGTGCCGGTGCTGGCCCAGAGGAGCCGCTGCGCCTGGGCCCCGTGCTGCGCCAGGCGCTGCCAGCGGTCGTCGGCGTAGAGCTCGTGATAGAGCCGGTAGGCGAGCTTGGCGTTGGCGATCGCGACCTTGCCCTTGAGCGCCTCCAGCGTCGCCTTTTCGGCGCCCGAGGCGGCCGCGATCTTGGCGTCGAGCGCTTCGTCGGCGAGCGTGTCGATGCGGCTGACGAAAAAGCTGGCGACGCTGGCGACGTGGTTCGGGTCACCGCCCTTCGACACGAACTCCTCGATGCCGTCGATGTAGGCTCGCGCGACGTCGCCATAGACCTGCTGAGAGAACAGCAGCGTCACGTTGATGTTGATGCCTTCGCCGATGAGGGTGCGGATCGCGGGGATGCCGGCTTTGGTCGCGGGCACCTTGACCATGAGGTTATGCCGGTCGACCCGCTTCCAAAGATGCCGCGCCTCCTCGATCGTGGCGCCGGTGTCGAGCGCCAGATAGGGCGAGACCTCGAGGCTGATATACCCGTCGCGGCCCTGGGTCTGCTGGTAGACGCCTTCGAGCTGGTCGGCGCCTTCGCGGATCTCATGGATCGCCAGCGTCTCGAAGAGAGCGGCCGGGTCCTTGTCGCCGTTCGCCTCGGCGGCCCGAATCATCTCGTCGTAATCGTCGCCGTGGCCGATCGCCTTTTCAAAGATCGACGGGTTCGACGTCACGCCGCGCACACCGTCCTCGGCGATCAGTTTCTTGAGACCGCCGTTCTGAAGAAGGTCGCGGTCGACAAAGTCGAGCCACACCGATTGTCCGTGCTCGTTCAGCTCTTTGAGCGGATTGGCCATGCCTTCTGCTCCTTGCGCGGCGCCGAGGCGCCGGAGATTAGCGTCTTGTCCACCTCAGTATAACGCGGTGCGCCCATCTGCGCTCCTTAGTGCGGCGGTATCGTCGCGGCCGGCCGCGACAGCGCCGTGACAAGTGCGTCGAGGATCGCTCCGACCGGGCGATCGATAGAGACGATGATGGCATGCTCCTCGGGCCCCGGCGGTTCGAGCGCGGCGAACTGGCTGTCGAGCAGCGCACCCGGCATAAAGTGCCCCTGCCGCCCGGCGAGCCGTTCGGCGATCAGGTCGCGGCCGCCGTCGAGATGGACGAGCCGTACCCCCGGCCGGTCGCCGACGATCACGTCGCGATAGCGCCGCTTGAGCGCCGAGCACGTGATGACCCCGCCCTCGCCCCTGTCCCGCCACTCGTCGATCCGCGTCGCGATCGCCGTGAGCCAGGGCGCGCGGTCATCGTCGTCGAGCGGTTGCCCGGCGCTCATCTTCGCGATGTTGGCGGGAGGGTGAAACGCGTCGGCATCGGCGAACCTCCACCCGAGCCGCGATGCAAGCGCCTGGCCAATCGTCGTCTTGCCCGAGCCGGACACGCCCATCACTACGGCGATGCAGGCACCTCCGTGTTCCGACCCACGCCCGAAGTCTCGATCGGCTGTCGTCAAATCTCGGCGCGTCCCGCCAAGCCTTTCTTATTCTCGCGGTTTCCCGCGGCCCGCGCAACAGAATGGCCCGGCGTCATCCGAAGCAGATCGGACCACCCCTGCCCGGCTAAGTGCAATGCCATGAGCCGCCAAAGCCCACGCCTGCGAGCGGATGGAATCCGGCGACATCGACGATGACAATGCCGCAACCCCAACGGCGATAGCCACGCGTTCGCGTTTCATGAGTCAGCCTCGCCGCGGGTCGAGGGCGTCGCGCAGACCGTCGCCAAACAGATTCAGGGACAGCACCAGCAAAAAAATCGCTAACCCCGGCCATACCGCCATCCACGGCGCTTGCGACAGGAAGTGGCTGGCGACGTTGAGCATGCTGCCCCAGCTCGGGTCGGGCGGCTGCTGGCCGAGCCCGAGAAAAGAGAGCGTGGCCTCGGCGATGATCGCCGTCGCGCTGGCGAGCGTCGCCTGTACCAGAATCGGCGGGACGATGTTGGGCAGGATGTGGCGCAGCATGATCCGCCGGTGCGGGTTGCCGAGCGCGCGCGCCGCCTCGATGTAGTCCTCGTGCTTGACCGACAGCACCTGCCCGCGCGTCAGGCGGGCGAAGATCGGAGTCTGCGACACGCCGATCGCGATCATCGCGTTCGAGAGGCTTGGGCCCAGAAACGCCGCCAGCGCGATCGCCAGGATCAGGAACGGGATCGCCAGCATCGCGTCGATCAACCGCATCAGCGTGCCGTCGAGGAAGCCGCCGACATAGCCGGATACGAGCCCCAGCGGCACCCCGACTGCGAGCGCCAGCGACACCGAGACGAGCCCCGCCAAGAGCGACGCGCGCGTTCCCCAGATCACCCGGGCCAGTACGTCGCGGCCGATCTCGTCGGTGCCGAACCAGTGCGGCGCCGAGGGCGGCTTGCGCACGAGCAGGAAATTGGTCTTGAGCGGGTCGTAGGGCGACACCAGCGGGGCGAGGATCGCAAGCAGGATGAAGAAGACGACGATCCCGAGCCCGATCAGCGCCACCCGCCGCCGCACCAGCCGCCGGAGCGCGCGGCGCCACGGGCGGTCGCCCTCGTCGGGTTCGGCGGCAACCCTGTCGATCGTCTCGGCGGTCATGACCGTAGCCGCGGGTTGATCAGCACATAGGCGACGTCGGCCAGCAGGTTCAGCAGGATATAGGCCGTCGCCGTGCACAGGACGACACCCTGCACGACCGCATAGTCGCGGTTGAAAACGGCGTCCACGATCAGCTTGCCGAAGCCGGGGATCGAGAAGATCTGCTCGGTCAGAACCGCCCCCGACAACAGCGCCCCGAATTCGAGCGCGCCGAGCGTCACGACCGGCACCAGCGCGTTGCGCAGCGCGTGGCGCAAGACCACCCGCTTTTCGCTGAGCCCCTTGGCGCGGGCGGTGCGGACGTAATCGGCGCCGAGCACCTGCAGCATCGCGCTGCGCGTGTGCCGCATCATCACCGCGGCAATCGCATTGCCGAGCACGAAAGCCGGCATGATCAGCGTCAGCAGGTTCTGCTTGAGGCTCTGCTCGGGGCTGACAAAGCCCGAGGCGGGGAGCCAGTCGAGCTTGACCGAGAACAGGAGAATCAACAGGATGCCGAGCCAGAAATTGGGGATCGACAAACCCCACAGCGCCGCCATCGTCGCCCCGTAGTCGACGAACGTGTCGTTCTTGACCGCAGCG
>DASXFE010000034.1:0-38693 GCA_036489765.1 Allostellaceae bacterium
CGGTCATCACGACCTGTCCGCGCCGCAGCGGGTTCCCCTCGGCGGCGCGGCGGTTGGCGAGCCAGGACAGCGCGTTGAGGGGATGGCCGAGCGCGTCGGCGCCGACGCCCCGCCCGATCTCCTTGCCGTTCATCTCGAGCCGGCCGACCAGCGTGCCGAGATCCTGCCGGCGCCAATCGGCCACCGGCGGCCCGATCACGATCCCGGCGTTCCAGGCGTTGCCGGCGACAAGCGCCGCGCCCGAAAGCCGCTTGTAGTCGTAGCGCAAGTCCTCGATCAGCTCGATCGCGGCCATGCAGCTTTCGACCGCGCCGCCGACCCGGTCGGGGTCGCCGCCTGCGGGCAGGTCCTCGCCGAGCCGCACGCAGATCTCGGTTTCGATCGCGATGCGGCAATAGTCGCTCGCCTTGAGCCGCGCCACCCCGGGATATACCTCGGGGGCGAAGATCGCGCCGTAACACGGCTCGTCGAGCCCGCACAGCTCCTGCATGACCTTGGTCGTGATCGCGATCTTGAACCCGGCGACCGCCCCCCGCCCCGCAGCGATGTCGGCAGCCTCATAGGCCGCGCGCATCGCATAGCCCTCGTCGACATCCGCCGGGGTCAGCTCTGGCGGCAACGCGTCGACGTGCCGCCGTTCGCGGAACAGCGCGGCAATCCGTTCGCCCTTTTGCTGCGGCGTCAGTCGGGGCATTGCTGCTTCCTTCCCTGTCTCGACGGGCACCGCCGTACTTTGCGCAAACCCTGCGAGCGGTGCTACGGTGAAATCATGAATCCACCGCGACGGTCGAGGAAGCGCTTTGGCCCGCCATGTCCCGGGCGAATTTTCCGTGGCGTTCCGTTTGCTGGCGTCCTACCCCCAAGGCCGGGCATTTACTCCACGACCTGATGCCGTTGCCCGTTAAGTTCCGGCCGGTGTTTCGTATCTGGTCGTCCATGACCCGGCGGCCCGCCCGCTCGCGGTCGCCCGCGTGTTGCACGGCCGCCGGAACGTGCGAGCCATCCCCGCGGGCGAGCGGACCGACGACCGGCCTTCCTGAGACCCGGCCTTCCTCAACATCGCGCGTCGTTCTCTTGCGTCGTTTCACGAGGCATGACATTCCCCGTATGTTCGAACCTTGGACGGAACGATGGACGATCTGGTTCACCCGATGCTGGCCCTTGTCGCTGCGCATCCGCATTGGGCGATCGCGATCATGTTCGTCACCTCGTTCGGTGAGAGCTTTGTGTTTCTGGGCCTCCTCTTTCCCGGCACGACGTTGCTGATCGCCGCCGGGGCGCTGATGGCGGACGGAACACTGCCCTATTGGGGGGTGATCGTCGGTGCGGTCGCGGGCGCCGTGCTCGGCGACACGGTGTCGTACTGGATCGGCCGGCGCTACGGCAGCGCACTGGGGCGCATCTGGCCGTTCAACCGCGATCCGGAGATGCTGACGCGCGGCATCCATTTTTTCGAGCGGCACGGCGGCAAGAGCGTCTTTATCGGCCGCTTTTTCGGCCCGCTCCGCGCCGTCGTCCCACTCGCCGCCGGCGTTCTGCAGATGCCGAGCGGCTGGTTCTGGTTCGCCAACGTGACCTCGGCCCTCGTCTGGGCCCCGATGCTGCTCTTTGTCGGCGACGCGATTGGCCAGGTCGGCGACCGGCTTATAGGGGCGGGCACGACGGCGGTGCTCGTCATCGTCGGGCTGACCCTGTTCGGCCTCGCCGGCATCGCCTGGGCCGCCTGGCGGGCACGGAAGAAGGATTAGCGGCTGCGCGCCCTGGGCGCCGGGGCGGGTTGCTCGACGGCGCCCGGGCCGTGGTCGTTGATGTAGCCGTCGACATGCTTGGTCAGCAATTCGACCTTCTCGCCGAAGAAATGGTCCGCACCGGCGATCTTGCGGAAGTCGATCTTGATGTCGCGCTGGTGCGACAGCTTTTGCACGAGCTTCTGCACCGAGTCGGCCGGGACCAGCGTGTCGGAATCACCCTGCAGGATGAGCCCCGACGACGGGCACGGCGCAAGGAACGTGAAGTCGTACTGGTTCGCCGGCGGCGAGATCGCCACAAAGGCCTCGATCTCGGGCCGGCGCATCAACAACTGCATCCCGATCCACGCGCCAAAGGAATATCCGGCGACCCAGCAGGTCTCGGCGTTGGCGTTGTAGGTCTGCAGCCAATCGAGCGCGGCGGCGGCATCGGCCAATTCGCCCTCGCCCCGGTCAAAGCTGCCCTGGCTGCGCCCGACCCCGCGGAAATTGAACCGCAAGGTCGAAAACCCGCGCTTCACAAAGGTCTGGTACAGCGAATACACGATCTTGTTGTTCATGGTCCCGCCATGCAGCGGGTGCGGGTGCAGCACCAGCGCCATCGGCGCCGATGGCTTGCGGGCATGGTGGTAGCGCCCCTCGAGGCGTCCCTCCGGGCCGTTGAAAATCACGTCAGGCATGGCGGATCCGTTCATACCCGACTATTCTTGTCGGGAAATTCCAAGTAGCGCGGCCGGGCTTTACGAGCCGCAGGGGGCACTTACTTGATTGGGTTAGTGGGGCAATTATATGTTTCATTCCCGTAGGCGATGCGCCGCAGATGGGGGATGGCGCTGCGCGGTGTCGACAGTAACATAGGAATGCCGATGCCTTTCAAGAACCTGCGCGACGAAATTGACGCGACGCTCGCGCGCGATCCAGCAGCCCGTTCGCGTACCGAGGTGGTGCTCTGCTACCCGGGGTTTCAGGCTTTGCTGTACCACCGGGTCGGGCATTGGCTGTGGACCCACAAGTTTTACCTGCTCGGCCGCCTCGTCTCGCATATCGGGCGGATCCTGACGGGGATCGACATCCACCCCGGTGCAAAGATCGGCCGGCGGCTCTTTATCGACCATGGGGTCGGAGTCGTCGTCGGCGAAACCGCCGAGATCGGCGATGACTGCACGCTCTACCAGGGCGTCACGCTCGGCGGCACGCGCCCGGCCGGCGACCAGGCCGGGCAGAAACGCCACCCGACACTCGGCAACAACGTCATCGTCGGCTCGGGAGCGCAGATCCTGGGCCCGTTCAAGGTCGGGAGCGGAGCGCGGATCGGTGCCGCCGCCGTCGTGCTGGGCGAGGTGCCCGAGGGCGCGACGATGGTCGGCAACCCCGCCCGCCAGGCCGGGCGCCGCCGCGACGCCGCCGAGGCAGTGCCGCAATTCGTCCCCTATGGCGTCAACGAAGAGATGCCTGACCCCGTCGCCCGCGCCCTCAACGGCCTTCTCGGCGAGGTCACGAGCCTGCGCGCCCGGCTCGAAGAAGCCGAACGCGCGCTCGCTGCCTCCGACGACCGCGCCAAGTCGCGCGACGTCGCCGATGCGCCGGAGCCGCCCAAGCGCGAGCGGTTGTCGTGAGGGCGCCGGCATGAAGCTCTCGACCAAAGGGCGGTACGCGGTGATGGCGATGGTCGACCTCGCCCGCCACAGCAATGGCGACCCCGTCGCGCTCGCCGAGATCGCCGAGCGCCAGGACATCTCGCTCTCCTATCTCGAACAGCTTTTCGCCAAGCTGCGCCGCGGCGGCCTTGTCAAGAGCGTACGCGGCCCCGGCGGCGGCTATCTCTTGACGCACGACCGCAACGATACCCGGATCGCCGACATCATCCTCGCCGTCGACGAGCCGATCCGCGCGACCCGATGTACCCCCGGCCTCGCGATCGGTTGCCAGGGCGACCGCACCCGATGCCTGACGCACGATCTCTGGGAAGAATTGACCAACCAGATCCACCTTTATTTGAGCTCGGTATCGCTCGGCGATGTTTGCGAAAAGCGGGTGCTCGGCACCAGCGGTCTCACCCAGCGCGAGACCTACCGCGCCCGCGAATTGGTGAAGTAGCCCAGTGATCCTCCGCGAAACCTATCTCGACTGGAACGCCACCGCCCCGCTCCGCCCCGAAGCCGCGGCGGCGATGCGCGACGCAATGGAGCACTGGGGCAATCCGTCGTCGGTGCATCGCCGCGGCCGCGCCGCGCGCCGGGCCGTCGAGGCCGCGCGCGATCAGATCGCCGCCCTCTGCCCCGGCGATGTGACCTTCACCAGCGGCGGCACCGAGGCAAACCACCTCGCCCTCTTCGGCACCGGCCGCAAGCGCGTGCTGGTGTCCGCGATCGAGCACGGTTCCGTGCTGCAAGCGGTGCTCGAGGCCGAACGGATCCCCGTCGACGGCAACGGCATCGTGGATCTCGCCGCGCTTGATAGGCTCCTTGCCGACGGCCCGCCTGCCCTCGTCTCGGTGATGCTCGCCAACAACGAAACCGGCGTGATCCAGCCGCTCGCCCAGATCGTCGCCATAGCCCACGCCCGGGGCGCCCTCGTCCACACCGATGCGGTCCAGGCCGCCGGCAGGATCGCGCTCGATGTCGGCGCCGACGTTCTGACCTTGTCGGCCCACAAGATCGGCGGCCCGCAAGGGATCGGCGCGGTAGTGTCCCGCGTCGAACTCGCCCCGCTGATCCGCGGCGGGGGACAGGAACGCGGCCGCCGCGCCGGCACCGAAAACCTCGTCGGTATCGCCGGGTTCGCCGCGGCGGTCGAAGCGGCGCTTAGCGTCGAGCACTCCCTTGGTAAGGGAGAGGTCGACCGTGTCCGCAGCCTTCGCGATCGGCTCGAAGCCGCGCTCCCCGGCGCCGTCATCGTCGGCGCCGAGGCCCCGCGCCTGCCGAACACTTCCGCGGTCGGGATGCCCGGAATGCCGGCAGAGACGCAGGTGATCGCCTTCGACCTCGCCGGCGTGATGGTCAGCGCCGGCGCCGCCTGCTCGTCGGGCAAGGTGGGCCCGAGCCATGTTCTCGCCGCGATGGGGCTCGACCCCGGGATCGCCGATTCGACGATCCGCGTCAGCCTCGGCTGGACCACGACGGAGGCAGACATCGACCATTTCATCGACACCTGGGCCGCGCTGCGCACGCGGCGCGACCGGCGGAGAGCGGCATGAGCGTTGTGTCCCTGGCGGCGGAGCGCGCCAACAAGCTCCCGATCTACCTCGACAACCAGGCCTCGACCCCGGTCGACCCGCGCGTTCTCGAGGCGATGCTGCCGTATTTCACCGAGCATTTCGGCAACCCGCACAGCGAAAGCCACGTCTACGGCAGCAACGCGATGGGCGCGATCGACGCCGCCCGCGCCGATGTCGCCAAGCTGATCGGCGCCGACCCGCGCGAGATCATCTTCACCTCGGGCGCGACAGAGGCCAACAACCTCGCGATCAAGGGCGCCGCCCATTTCGCCCGCGCCCACCCGCCGGCAAGCGGCGAGCGCGACCACATCGTCACGCTGACGACCGAGCACAAATGCGTGCTCGAAAGCTGCGCCGCGCTCGAACGCGAGGGGCTTCGGGTCACCTATCTCGATGTCGAGCCGAGCGGTCTCGTCGCGCTCGACAAGTTCGAGGCGGCGCTGACCGACCGCACCCTCCTCGTTTCGATCCTCGCCGCCCACAACGAGATCGGGGTGATCCAGCCGCTCGCCGAGATCGGCGCGCTCTGCCGGTCGCGCGGCATCCTCTTCCACACCGACGCGGCGCAGGCGGTGGGGAAAATCCCGCTTGATGTCGAGGCGATGAAGATCGACCTGATGTCGATCTCCGGCCACAAGATCTACGGGCCCAAGGGCATCGGCGCGATCTACATCCGCCGGCGGCCGCGCGTGCGCCTCGAACCGCTGATCGACGGCGGCGGGCAGGAGCGCGGCGTGCGCTCCGGCACCCTGCCGACGCCGCTTTGCGTCGGGTTCGGCCGGGCCTGCGCGATCGCCCGCGACGAGATGGCCGGCGAGGCCGAGCGCGTCCGCGGCCTCCGCGACCGGCTCCGGGCCAGCATCCTCCGCCGCGTGCCCGACTCGCAGGTCAACGGCGACGAGGCGCACCGCCTCCCCGGCAATATCAACCTGTCCTTCCCCGGCGTGACCGCGCCCGAGTTGATCGAGGCCTGCAAGCCGATCGCGATCTCGACCGGCTCGGCCTGTACCTCGGCCACGGTCGAGCCGTCCTACGTGCTGCGCGCGCTCGGCATGTCGGACGACCGCGCCAACGCCTCGATCCGCGTCGGCATCGGGCGCTTCAATACCGCCGCCGACATCGACTTCGCCGCCGATACGCTGGCGACAGCGGTCGCAAGGCTGCAAGGCGCAGGGCAAGGTTGACGCCGGGTCCGCGCACGGCAATATGAAGTAAGGGTTTGGAAGAGAGCGAGAGATGCCGCTGAAAGCTGCCCTGACCGTTACCGATTCCGCCGCCGAGCGGATCCACGCGCTGCTCGCCAGGCGCGGCAAGCCCTCTGCCGGCGTACGCGTCGGCGTGCGCTCCCGTGGCTGCTCGGGCCTCAGCTACACGCTCGAATACGCCGACGAAAAGGGCAAGTTCGACGAGGTCGTCGAGGCCAAGGGGGTCACCGTGCTGGTTGATCCGAAGGCGGTCATGTTCATCCTCGGCACCGAAATGGACTACGTCGAGGAAAAGCTCGAATCGGGCTTCGTCTTCCGCAATCCCAACGAAAAAGGCCGCTGCGGCTGCGGAGAATCGTTCCACGTTTGACAGCCCGACTGTCATTGCGAGAACCGCAGCGACGCGACAATCTCGATCGGGCTAGCCTCCTGCGGAACGAGATTGCTTCGCTGCTCGCAATGGCATTCGGAATTAAGTTCAGGTGATAAAGTCTTGAAACTCTTTCAAATCGAAGAGCCGGACGGCTTGCCGGTGGATACCGAGGCGCCGGGTGCGGCGATCGGCATCGACATCGCCGGCCCGCTCGCAGACGTCGCGGTCGCGGTCGGAGGCAATGCCACCGTCCTGACCGACCGCGAGGGCTTCGCGATCGATCTCGCGGTGCCGCCGATGGATGCCTCGACGGCACAATGGCAGACCCTCTTCGAGGGCGCGCGGCTACGCGCCGAGCGCATGCTCGGCCGACCCGTCACGCACGCCGTCGTCGCCATCGACCAATCCCCGCCCCCGGCCCTCACGGACACGCTGACCGAGGCCGCCGCCGCAGCCGGCATCGAATTGTTGCGCGTCGAGATGCCGTCGAGCGGCGAAGCGCCGGTCCTGGCCGCCGCGATCCTCGCCGAAGACCTGGCGCCGCGACCGGAAGGCCAGTGATGCCCCGCATTACCTTTATCGAGCGCGATGGGACACATCGCGAGGTCGACGCACCGCTCGGCCTCTCGGTGTTGGAGATCGCCCACCGCAACGACGTCGACATCGAGGGCGCTTGCGAAGGCTCGCTCGCCTGCTCGACCTGCCATGTGATCGTCGACCCGGAGTGGTACGAGCTCCTCAAGGACGCGACCGAGGACGAGGAAGACATGCTCGACCTGGCGTTCGGGCTCACGGCCACGTCCCGCCTGGGCTGCCAGATCATCATCACCGAAGAGCTCGACGGCCTCACCGTCCGCCTTCCCTCGGCGACGCGAAACCTGCTGAACGGATAATCTCCACCGCCGTCATTGCGAGGAGCGCAGCGACGCGGCAATCTCGATCGGAGAAGCGAACTCGGCCCGAGATCGCCGAGTCGCATCCGGCTCCTCGCAATGACACTGGCACCGATGCTCGACCTGGACCTCCCCGGCAATCCGGCCGATCACCGCGTCGTCGTGGCGATGTCGGGCGGGGTCGATTCGTCGGTTGTCGCCGCGCTCGTCGCCAAGGCCGGGTTCGACGTCGTCGGCGTGACCCTCCAGCTTTACGACCACGGCGCCGCGACCCGGAAGAAGGGCGCGTGCTGCGCCGGGCAGGACGTGCGCGACGCCGCCGCCGTCGCGGCCGGGCTCGGCATCCCGCATTACGTGCTCGACTACGAGACGCGGTTCCGCGAGGCCGTAATCGAGGATTTCGCCGCAAGCTACGGCCGAGGCGAGACGCCGATCCCGTGCATCCGCTGCAACGAACGGATCAAGTTCCGCGACCTGCTCGACACTGCCCGCGACCTCGGCGCCAGCGCGCTGGCGACCGGACACTACGTCCGCCGCGTCCCCGGCCCCGCCGGCCCCGAGCTGCACCGCGCCCACGACCCCGCCCGCGACCAGAGCTATTTCCTCTACCGCACCACCCGCGCCGAGCTCGATTTCCTGCGCTTCCCGCTGGGCGGCCTCGAAAAGCACGAGACCCGCGCGCTTGCCCACGAATTCGGCTTGCCCGTGGCGGAAAAGCCGGACAGCCAGGACATCTGCTTTGTCCCGCAGGGGTCCTATGCCGACATCGTCGCGCGCCTGCGCCCCGAAGCCGGCGAGCCCGGCGACATCGTCGACGCGGCGGGCAAGGTTCTAGGCCGCCATGACGGCATCGCCCGCTTCACGGTCGGCCAGCGCAAGGGAATCGGCATCGCCGCCGCCGAGCCGCTTTACGTGATCCGCATCGAGCCCGAACGCCGCCGTGTCGTCGTCGGACCCAAGTCGGCGCTCGCGGAAACCCGCCTTTCGCTCGGCGACGTCAACTGGCTCGGCACGCCCGCGACGGTCGCCGTCGCGGTCGCCGCGAAGCTGCGCTCGGCGCAAAACCCGGTCCCCGCGAGATTCCATCCCGACACGGCCGAACTCGTCCTTGGCGAGCCTGCCGGCGCAGTCGCGCCGGGCCAGGCGGCGGTGCTTTATGACGGCGATCGCGTGCTCGGCGGCGGCTGGATCCGCCGCACGCCTTGACCCCCGCCAAGGCATTGCCTATATCGGCGGCCTGCTGGCTTGGCGGGGTAGCTCAGTTGGTCAGAGCAGTGGACTCATAAGCCAAAGGTCGGCGGTTCAAATCCGCCCCCCGCTACCAGCTCTCACAAATGCGTTACGGCCTCATCCCCTCGGGGATCGGCTTGCCGCCGCCCGCGTAGACCCCATGTAAGCGGAGTGTAAGCGGAGGCCGCCATGACGCGTTTCCTGATATCCGGTGCGTTGGTTCTGGCTCTGGCCGTGCCAGCCTGGGCACAGACCTCGGAGCAGCTAAACCAGCAGGAGCTGTCGCAGATGACGACCGCTGCGCCGGCTGCACCGGCACCCGCCTACCCAGCACAGGGCCAAACCTATGCGGCGCCCGCCGCGGCTTACTACCCCGCGCCGGCGGCGGCCACCGCCTATCCGGCCCAGGGCCAAGCCTACCCAGCCCAGGGCCAAGCCTACCCAGCCCAAGGACAGGCCTATCCCGCCCAGGGACAGGCTTATCCGGCGCCCGCCCCGGCTTACTACCCGGCGCCCGCCTACAATCCGTACGCTTACGGCTATTGCGCCGATCCCTACAGCTACTGGAGCCCCTATTGCGGATACGGCAATCCGTACGGCGGCTACGGGTACTACCCCGTCGGCGGCGCGTTCTTCGGCGGGTTCGGGTTCCACCATTTCGGCCACGGCGGCTTCCACGGGGGCTTCCGTGGCGGCTTCCACGGCGGCTTCCATGGGGGCGGCGGCGGCCACGGCGGGGGACACGGCGGCCACCGCTAGGCGCGATCAGGTCCCGATCGCGAGCGGGCTGCCCATCTTCCGCAACAGGGCGACGACCGACAGCGCGGTCAGCTTGCCGGTGCGCGGGTTTTCGAGGCTCGGGATGTTCTCGATCTCGAAAGCGAACCGCGCCGAATCCGCCTCGACCTCGATGCGGTGCATGTTGCGGGTGGCCGCAGGGTCGGCCCAGATTTCGATCGTCGTGCGATCGGGCCCGATCCCGGCCATCGCCAGCGCCGCGGCGACATTTACATTTGCCGGAAACCCGCGCGCCGCCTCACGCGCGCTGCCGGTAAAGACCTTCTTCGGCGCGTTGAGGCCGTTCACGTCGATCTTGTTGGCGACAAGATAAGGCGCGCCGTCGAGCCCGTTAGGCGGCTTCCGCGTGGTCATGTGCACCCGCGAGATCTCCCCGACCGCCGCCGCCTGCACCGCGTCGAGCGCCAAGAGAGCCCCGGTCGGCACAATGATCCGCCCGCCATGCGCCCGCGCCAGCTCGACCAGGTCGAAATTGTCGAGAAGCGCCCCGCAGCTCAGCGAAATGACCGTGCGCCCGTGCTCCAGCGCCGGTTCGGCGAGCTGGCGCAACACCGCCGCCGGCGCGCACTCGACGACGATCTCCGCCTCTTCCCACAGCCGATCGAGCGGCACCACCGGTACCTTCCGCTCAAACGCTTCCATCGCCCGCTCGGCCTTCGTCGCATCGCGCGCCGACACCGCCGCCAGCGCCATCCCGTCGATCCCCCGGTCGAGATGCCGCGCCACCACCGTCCCGATCGCGCCAAACCCCGCTATCGCTACCCGCTGCTGTTCCACGTCGGTCGCCTCGCTGTTCGTACCGATGATGGGCCTATCGCCTGTGTCTTGCCAGCCGTGCGCCGGTTTTTGCGGGAGGCAGGGGTGTCCCCATGATTAGGATGAGCCATGACGGCTATGTCGCGCTGGTCGAGCTTGACGAGGAAGCCGGGCTTTTCCATGGCGAGGTGATCAACACGCGCGACGTGTTGACCTTCCAGGGCCGAGCGCTCGACGAGCTGAAGACCGCCTTCGCCGACACGATCGACGATTACGTCGAATGGTGCCGGGAGCGCGGAAGCAGCCCGAACGCCCTTATTCCGGCCATTTCACATTGCGTTTGCCGCCCGACCTGCATCGCCGCTGCGGCCGCCCGTGAACGCAAAAGCGTCAACGCCTTCATCGCCGCGGCGCTGGATCGGGTCGCGTAGGCAACCTGGACCGCGGGCGCCTCGCCCGCTTTTTGCGTCGGATGCGGGCGGGGACGCCCGCGCTCCCTTTACATCAATACGATTTCGGTTGCCCCAACACGCGTTCGGCGATGTTCGACAGGATGAGCTGGGACATCACCGGGGCGATGCGGGCGATCTGGCTTTCGCGGAAGAAGCGCTCGACGTGGAATTCCTTGGCGTAGCCCATCCCGCCATGGGTCAGCATCGCGGTTTCGCAGGCCTTCGCCCCGACCTCGCCGGCATAATATTTCGCGGCGTTAGCGTAGGCGCCAACCATCTCCGGCTTATCGTGCGCGTCGTAGGCCGCGGCGGCCCGCAACACCAGGAGCTCGGCCGCCTCCAGCTCGACCCAGCGTTCGGCCAGCGGGTGCTGGATGCCCTGGTTCTGCCCGATCGGCCGGCCGAAGACAACGCGCTCGGTCGCATAGCGCGCGGCGCGGGCGAGCGCGGCCCTTCCCAGTCCGACGGCCTCGGCCGCGATCAGGATGCGCTCCGGGTTCATCCCGTGCAGGATGTACTGGAACCCCTTCCCTTCCTCGCCGATGCGGTCTTCGAGCGGCACCTTGAGCCCGTCGATGAACAGCATGTTCGAGTCGACCGCGTGCCGGCCCATCTTCGGGATTTCCCGCACCTCGACCGCGCTCCTGTCGAGGTCGGTGTAGAACAGGGTCATCCCTTGCGACGGCCGCCCCGACTCCTCGAACGGGGTCGTCCGCGTCAGGATCAGCATCTTTTCGGTGACCTGTGCGGTCGAGGTCCAGATCTTGCGGCCGGTGATCGTGTAGCCGTTCCCCTCCTTGACCGCGCGCGTCTTGATGTGGGTCGTGTCGAGCCCGACATCGGGCTCGGTCACGGCAAAACACGCCTTCTCCCTGCCCTCGATCAGCGGCGGCAGCCAGCGCTGCTGCTGCTCCTTGTTGCCGAAAACGACGACCGGGTGCAGCCCGAAGATGTTCATGTGCACCGCCGACGCGCCCGAGAACCCGGCCCCCGACTGCGCCACCGCCTGCATGACCACCGCCGCCTCGGTAATCCCGAGCCCGCTGCCGCCGAATTCCTCGGGCATCGCGACGCCGAGCCACCCGCCCTCGGCCATCGCCTGGTGGAACTCGAACGGAAACCCGCCCTCGGTGTCCTTCTTCAGCCAATAGGCATCGTCAAACCGCGTGCACAGCCGCGCCACCGCATCGCGGATCTCGAGTTGCTCGGGGGTCAGGGCAAAGGTCATCGGAGGGTCCTACTCAACGTTCCGCGGCAAGGAGGTCGTTAATACAGTCGATCGGCCGGCCAGCCATATCCATCATCTCATCGGCCTCCGCATCGGTCACACAACCAGCTCATCGCCAACCCTGCGCGAAAGCGTTTCAGGATCGGGTCGTCGAGGACGGCGATGGGCATAGGGCGTTTTACCACAGTCGGCCAACACTGGTATTGTCGGAGAACGGCTTTGTTCCCGGAGCACCAAGTTGCCGCTCGATACCGCGCCCGTCGAGACTGCGTTTACCGTCTGCCCGCACGATTGCCCAAGCGCCTGCGCGCTGGAGGTCGAGCGGCTGCCGGGCGACCGGATCGGGCGGGTGCGCGGGGCGCGGGGGCAGACTTATACCGACGGGGTCGTCTGCGCCAAGGTGGCGCGGTATCACGAGCGGCAATACCATCCCGAGCGGCTGTCGGTGCCGCTCAGGCGGGTCGGCGAGAAGGGCGTGGGGCGCGCCGCGTTCGCGCCGATCTCGTGGGACGATGCGCTCGACGAGGTTGCCGAGCGCTTCACCCGCGCCGTCCAGCGCTACGGCAGCGAGACCGTCTGGCCCTACTACTATTCGGGCACGATGGGGCTGATCCAGCGCGACGGACTCAACCGCTTGCGCCATGTGATGCGTTATTCGCGCGAAGATCTGACGATCTGCAACATGCTGACCGACGCCGGCTGGCTCGCCGCGATCGGCACCAAGCGCGGCGTCGACGGGCGCGAGATGGCGAAGTCGGACCTGATCGTCGTCTGGGGCGGCAACCCGGTCTCGACCCAGGTCAACGTGATGACCCACATCGCCCGGGCGCGGAAGGAACGCGGGGCAAAGCTGGTTGTCGTCGACCCCTACCGCACCGGTACCGCCGAGATCGCCGACATGCACCTAGCCGTGCTGCCCGGCACCGACGGCGCGCTCGCCTGCGGTGTCATGCACGTGCTGTTCGCCGAGGGCTACGCCGACCGCGCCTACATGGCCCGCTACACCGACGACCCCGCCGGCCTCGAAGCGCATCTTCAATCGCGCGGCCCCGATTGGGCGGCGTCGATCACCGGCCTCGACCGCAACCAGATCACCGATTTCGCCCACCTCCTCGGCCGAACCCAGCGCAGTTTCTTCCGCTTCGGCTACGGGTTCTCGCGCCAGCGCAACGGCGCGGCGCAGATGCATGCGGCGCTCTGCCTGCCGGCGGTGACCGGCGCGTGGCAATACGAGGGCGGCGGCGCGCATTACTCGAACCACGGGCTCGTCCCGCTCGACCGCACCTTGATCGAGGGGCTCGACCGGCTCGACCCGTCGGTCCGGCTGATCGACCAGTGCCGCATCGGCCCCGCCCTCTGCGGCGACAAGCGCGACCTCGGCGACGGCCCGCCGCTGACGGCGCTCCTGATCCAGAACACCAACCCGATGGTCGTCTGCCCCGAGAGCCGGCTCGTCCACGAAGGGTTCCACCGCGACGACCTCTTCGTCTGCGTCCACGAGCAGTTTCTGACCGAGACGGCGGCGATGGCCGACATCGTCCTGCCGGCAACGACGTTTCTCGAACATGACGACCTCTACACCGCAGGCGCGCATACCTACCTGCAGGTCGGCCGCGCCGTCGTGCCGCCGCACGCCGAGTGCCGGTCGAACCACGATTTCCTCTGCGCCCTCGCCCATCGGCTCGGCGCCGATCATCGCGGCTTCGACATGACCGCGCTCGAGATCATCGACGAGGTGTTCCGGGTCAGCGACCTCCCGGGTCGCGACCGGTACGACGAGGGCACCTGGCACGATTTCTGGCCAGGTTTCGAGACAGGGCATTTCCTCAACGGCTTCGGCCACCGGGACCGCAAATTCCATTTCCGCCCAAACTGGAAGGCGATGGGGCCGAACCACGCCGGGATGCCCGATTTCCCCGACCATGTCCCGGTTATCGACGATGGCGACCCGGCGCGGCCGTTTCGAATGGTGCCGGCGCCGTCGCGCTCGTTCCTCAACACGAGCTTCAACAACGCCCCCTCCGGTGTCGCCCGCGAGGGGCGGCCGACGGCGATGGTTCATCCTGTCGCGCTTGCCCTTCTCGGCCTCGCCGATGGCGACCGCATCCGAATCGGTAACGACAAGGGCAGCGTCGTCGTCCATGCCCGCGCCTTCGACGGGTTGCATCGCCGGGTGATCGTCGTCGAGGGGATCTGGCCGAACCATGCCTTTGAGGAAGGCATCGGCATCAACCTGTTGACCAGCGCCGAGCCGGGCCTGCCGCGCGGCGGCGGGGTGTTTCACGACACCTCGGTGTGGTTGGAACCGGCGTGAGTACCCACCTGTTTCGTCACCCCCGCTTTCGCGGGAATGACGAGGAAGAAGTCGTGGGGCGGTGAGCGAAAACAGCAAACTACCGACCAAATCCTCTTCGGCCGAGGTCGATGCGTTTCTGCGCGATCTGGGCAAGGCGCCGACGGCTCGGCCGGCCGGGGGGCGCGGGCGGCTCATTTTCGCGCTCGACGCGACCGCGAGCCGCGAGCCGAGCTGGGACCGGGCCTGCCGCATCCAGGGCGAGATGTTCGAGGCGACCGCCGCGCTCGGCGGGCTCGACGTCAAGCTGATGTTCTATCGCGGGTTCAATGAGTGCAAGGCGAGCCGCTGGCTGGCGAGCGCGGACGATCTTCACAGAGCGATGCGGGCCGTGTCGTGCCTCGGCGGCGAGACGCAGATCGAGCGCATCCTCGAACATGCGATCGCCGAGACGCGGCACCAGAAGATCGGCGCGCTCGTTTTTGTCGGCGACGCGATGGAGGAGAATGCCGACCGGCTCTGCCACCTCGCCGGCGAACTGGGCCTCCTCGGCGTGCCCGTCTTCATCTTTCACGAGGGCGACGATCCCACCGCCGCGCGCACCTTCCGCCAGGTCGCCAAACTGTCGCGCGGGGCCTATCTCGCCTTCACGCTCGAAAATGTCGCGCGCCTCAAGGACCTCCTGGCCGCTGTCGCGGTCTACGCCGCCGGCGGATACCGCGCGCTGACCGCGTATGGCGACAGGAAAGGCGGCGACATCCGCCTGTTGACGGCGCAACTCGACGGGTAGCCGGGATGCTTTACCTGATCGGCGGGTTGGCGATCCTCGGCGGCCTCCTGCTGCTGCTCTACCTCTTCGTCAACGCCGACCCGGCCAGGCTCGCCAAGGGCGCCAAATGGACGCTGGTCGGGCTCGCCGTGGCAGTAGCGCTGTTCCTGCTCATCTCCGACCAGTTCCGGCTGCTGTGGCTGCCGCTCGCCATCGGATTGCCGGCCTGGCGCCGCTATCGCCGGCTCTTCAGCATGTTCGGCGGGTTCGGAAAGCCGACGACGGGGCGCAGCTCGGATGTCGAGACGCCCTATCTGCGCATGAGCCTCGACCACGACACCGGCACGATGACGGGCACGGTGTTGAGCGGCCGCTTTGCCGGGATGCGGCTCGAGGAGATGATCCGCGCCGACCTGATCACGCTCCTCCGCGAATGCCGCACCGGCGACGAGGAGGGCGCGCGTCTCGTCGAGGCTTATCTCGATCGCACTCACCCCGACTGGCGCGATGATTTCGCCGCCGATTCCGGACCGCGCAGCACCGGCGGCCCCGACGTCTCGATCGACGAAGCCTACGCGATCCTCGGCCTCGGGCCCGGCGCGACCAGGGAGGCCATACGCGAGGCGCATCACCGGCTGATGAAGCAGCTCCACCCCGACCACGGCGGCAGCGACTATCTCGCCGGCAAGATCAACCGCGCCCGCGACGTTTTGCTCGGACAACGGTAAAAGGGGGCCAATGACGGATCGTCCGCGAAACATCCTGATCGGCTTGATCGGCTCCGGGATCCAGGCCTCCCGCTCCCCGGCCCTGCACGAGGTTGAAGGGCGCGCCCAGGGCCTCTCCTACCAGTACCGCCTGATCGACCTCGAAACCCTCGACCTCACCGCCGCCGCCCTCCCCGAATTGCTGACGGCGGCGCGGCGGTTCGGCTGCGCCGGGTGCAACATCACCCACCCCTGCAAGCAGGCGGTGATCCCGCTCCTCGACGACTTGTCCGCCGACGCGCGGGCAATCGGCGCGGTCAACACGGTCGTCTTCGGCCCCGACGGGCGGATGGCCGGCCACAACACCGATTGGTCCGGCTTTTACGAGAGCTTCGGCCGCGAGCTTTCCGACGCGCCGCGCGCCCGGGTCGCGCAGCTGGGCGCCGGCGGCGCCGGGGCGGCGGTGGCGCATGCGCTGCTGACCGCGGGAGTCGAGCGCCTCCGGATCTTCGATACCGAGCGCGACCGGGCCGAAGGGCTCGCCGCCGATCTCGGCCGCCGCTTCGGTCAGGGCCGCGCGCAGGCGACCGACGACGCGGCGGGCGCCGTGGCGGCGGCGGACGGGCTCGTCAACACGACGCCTATCGGCATGGTCGGGCATCCCGGTATGCCCGTGCCGCGCGACTGGCTGCGGCCAGGCCTCTGGGTCGCCGATGTCGTCTATTTCCCGCTCGAAACCGAGCTTTTGCGCACCGCCCGCGCGGTCGGCTGCCGCACGATGGATGGCGGAATGATGGCCGTCTTTCAGGCGGTCGGCGCGTTTCGCCTGTTTACCGGGATAGAGCCCGACGCGGACCGCATGATCCGCCATTTCGCCAGCATGTGAGGCCGGGATGCAGACCGCGATCGCCACCGTATGCCTCAGCGGCACCCCCAACGAAAAGCGGGAGGCCATCGCGAAGGCGGGGTTCAATTTCGACGGCGGCTTCTTCTTCGGGATCGTCGAGCGCCTCGCCTATCGCGGGTTCGGCGCGCCCAACCCCCCGATCCGCCTCGCCGCCCAGACCCGCCGCATCCTTTCGAGGGCGTATTGAACGGGCCGGGGCGGCGGCCGTTAACCGATTCTAGGAGCCTTCCGGCGATTATGGTACCTAACCGGCGGCGGCCGCCGCCGTCACCTCAGGTTGAGACAATCGATGCACAAGCGCGTCCGCAAAGCGGTTTTCCCGGTGGCGGGGCTCGGCACCCGCATCCTTCCGGCGACGAAGGCAATGCCGAAAGAGATGCTGACGGTCGTCGACCGGCCGCTGATCCAATACGCGCTCGAAGAGGCGCGGGCCGCGGGGATCGAGGAGTTCTATTTCGTCACCGGCCGCGCCAAGAGCGCGCTCGAAGACCATTTCGACGTCTCGTTCGAGTTGGAAACGACCTTGCGCGAGCGCGGCAAGACCGAAGCGCTCGACGAGATGCGCTCCTGGCTGCCCGAGGCCGGACAGGTCGCCTTCACCCGCCAGCAGCGCCCGCTGGGGCTCGGCCATGCGGTCTGGTGCGCGCGCAACCTCATCGGCGACGAGCCCTTTGCGGTGATCCTCGTCGACGATCTAATGGCGTGCGACCCGCCTTGCCTCCAGCAGCTCGTCGACGCCTATGAGACGACCGGCGGCAACGTCGTCGCCGTGATCGAGGTCCCACGCGCCGACACCAAGCGCTACGGCGTCCTCGACATCGTCTCCGACGACGGCCGCCTCGCCCGCGCCAAGGGCGTCGTCGAAAAGCCTGAGCCCGAGGTCGCGCCGTCGACCCTGACGATCATCGGCCGCTACATCATCCAGCCCGAGATCTTCACCCATCTCGCCAAGACCAAGCCCGGCGCCGGCAACGAGATCCAGTTGACCGACGGCCTCGCCGCGCTGATCGAGGAAGGCCAGCCCTTCCACGGGCTCAGGACCACCGGCCGGCGCTATGATTGCGGCGACAAGCTCGGCTATCTCGAAGCCAACCTCGCCCTCGGCCTCGCCCACCCCGAATTGGGCCAGGGCTTGCGCCGCGTGATGAAGAATTATCTGTAGGTAGGCATGTCCCGAAAGGACGCCGTCATTTCAACTCGTCACCTCCGCGCAGGGCGGGGGTCCAGGGGCAAACGCTCCGCCGCCCGCCCTGGAATCCGGCTTTCGCCGGAATGACGAAGGCACATAAACGCTCGACGAGCGAGGAATCCGTACCCATGCCCCACCGGTTCGATCCCACGATCCTCCGCGAATACGACATCCGCGGCATTGTCGGCGATACGCTGCATCCCGCCGACGCCCACGCGCTCGGCCGCTCGTTTGCGGTGACCCTGGCGCAGGCCGGCGGGCGCCGGATCGCGGTCGGTTACGACGGGCGACTCACGTCGAAGGAGCTCGAGGCGGCCCTCGTCGACGGCCTCGCCGAAGGCGGCATCGACGTATTGCGCGTGGGCCTCGGTCCGACGCCGATGCTCTATTTCGCCGCCGCGACGCTCGGCGTCGATGGCGGGATCATGGTCACGGGCTCGCACAACCCGCCCGACCACAACGGCTTCAAGATGGTGCTGCTGGGCAAGCCGTTTTTCGGCGAGGCAATCCAACGCCTGGCGCAAACCGTGGCAACGCTGGGGCCGCCGTCGAACACCCGCGGCCAGGTGACCGAGCGCGTCGTCTTTTCCGACTATCTCGACCGCGTCCAGCACGATTACGACGGCGCCAAGCTGCTGAAGGTCGCGTGGGACCCGGGTAACGGCGCGACCGGCGACGCGATCACCGCCCTCGCCAAGGTGCTGCCCGGCGACCACGTGCTGATCAACCAGAAGATCGACGGCAATTTCCCGGCCCACCACCCCGACCCGACCGTCGCCGAAAACCTGGTGCAGTTGCAGGAGATCGTGGCCAAGGAGGGCTGCGACCTCGGCATCGCCTTCGACGGCGATGGCGACCGCATCGGCGTCGTCGATGCGCAGGGCCGCATCCTGTGGGGCGACCAGCTCGTGATGATCCTGGCGCGCGACCTCCTCAACCATCTTCCGGGCGCAAAGATCCTCGCCGACGTCAAGGCGAGCCAGGTCCTTTTCGACGAGGTCTCCAGGCTGGGCGGCGAGCCGATCATGGCGCCGACCGGGCATTCGCGGATCAAGTCGCTGATGGCCGAGAACGGCGCCCCGCTCGCCGGCGAGATGAGCGGCCACATCTTCTACGCCGACCGCTATTACGGCTACGACGACGCGATCTATGTCGCGGTCCGGCTCCTCGGCATCCTCGGCCGCTCCCAGCAGACCCTCGCCGACATGCTCGACGCGATGCCGCACGTAATCAACACGCCCGAGCTCCGCCTCCCCTGCTCGGAGACGCGCAAATTCGCGATCGTCAAGGAGATCCACGAGCGCATGGTGAAGCGCGGCGCCGCGATCACCGACATCGACGGCGTGCGCGTCAAGACCGATGACGGCTGGTGGCTGGTGCGCGCCTCGAACACCGGCGCCCTGATCGTCGCCCGTGCCGAAGCCACAACCGAAGCAGGCTTCGCCCGGGTCAAGGCCGAACTGGCGGCCGAGCTGGAGGCGAGCGGGCTGAAGCTGCCGGACGGGCCGATGCCGTCCGCGCACTGATCCTCTGTACGAGTCTGAAACCTAGTACGAAATCGTCAGAACCCCGCCCCGCATCTCCCAGCGGTCGATGCGCGACAGGAGGCTCATGCCGAGCAGCGAGACGGGCACGTTGGGCACGACGACCGCCTGCACGTCCTCGATCGTCAGCTGACCGAGCCGCACCGCGCGCAGCAGCACCGGCGCCGCGCGCGTCTGGCCGTTCGCCGTGTTCATCGTCACCGAGAAGACCAACCCGGCCGGGTTGATCCCCGCGGCCTCGGCATCGGCGGGCGTGAGCGTAACCAGGGTCGCGCCGGTATCGACGACGAAATGCACCATCGCCCCGTCGACGTCAGCCTCGAGCCGCACATGGCCGGTCGCGTCGGCCGGATAGCGCAGGGTATTGGTGATCGGTGCGCTGCTCGCGGCCGTGCCGGCCTCGGCATCGGCGGGCGCCGGCGCCGCGGTGGGGCGCACCGGAGCCAGAGAGCCCCATTGCGCGACCAGGATATACACGACCGCCGCGATCACGCTCCAGGCGCCCGCCTGCCGCAGCGCCCAGGTCACCGCCTTGCCGCTTGCCTCGGATGCCTCGAACGAACCCTCTCCGCGCATCGGCGGACTGTGAGCGCCGCACCCTTAACGCCGGGTAAAGCGATCCCGCACGACGCTCCGCCCCCTACCCGAAGAAGGCGGTGTTGATTGGATGGTCAGATCAAGCCGATCTCGATTGCCTTGATCTGCAAGGCTATGGTCTTCGAATAGATGCGCGATTGGGCCAGGCCGCCGCCCATGAACCACAGGCCGTCCTGCGGTGTGCGCTTCCACATGTTCGCCAGCTCGCCGTCTGCGCCGATGCCCCAAACTTGGCCGACGCGATCGGCGATTTCCTGGCCCAGCAGGCGCCGCACAAGTTCCTCTTGCGGATAATAGCCGGTGGCGAGCACCAGCAGATTCGCCGGCTTGACCGTGCCGTCCTTCAGCAGCGCGCCCTCGGGCACAAACCGCTCGATATCGTCGAACTGCTGCAGCCCGATCTTGCCGTCGATGATCAGCTGGGAACAGCCGACGTCGAGGTAATAGCCACCGCCGCGACGTCGATATTTCATCTGGTGGCCGGTGCCGTCGTCGCCGAGATCGTGCTTGAAGCCGCGGGCTTTCAGCCCCGCGATGATTTCCTTGTCGTACTCGGCCATCCGCGCCACCGCCGCCTGATAGCCGCGGATCAAGAGCGGGTAGGTCGTCGCAGTCGCCACCAGGTCGCAATCCTCGAGCGGCGGGCCCTCCTCGTAGAGCGCGTAGTTCAGCTTGGCGCTGGGATCCACGCTGACCACGGTCGTCGAGCCGCGTTGAATGATCGTCGTGTCGACGCCGTGGCTGTAAAGGTCCTGCGCTACATCATGGCCGCTGTTTCCGGTGCCCAGCACCAGCGCCTTCTTGCCGGACCAGCCGGCCCCGCTCTTGAACCCGTGCGAGTGCGTGACCTCGCCGGCAAAGTCCTTCAACCCGGGCAGGTCGGGCACGCGGGCGATACCGCTCGTGCCGTTGGCGAAGATGATGTGACGCGGCTGCATCACCCGCTCGCTGCCGTCGGCCCGGCGCAAGGTCGCCGTCCAGCGCGCCGCCGCCTCGTCGTAGCTGCCGCTGACGAATTCGGTGCCGGGCCAGCAGTTGATGCTCATGGCCTCCGCGTACAACTCGAGCCAGTTCCCCAGCATGTCCTTGGGGATGTATTTCGGCCAATTCGGCGGAAACGGCATGTAGGGCAGATGATTGACATGGATCTGGTTGTGCAGCGCCAGCGAATGGTAGCGAACGCGCCAGTTGTCGCCGACCCGTGAAAGCCTGTCGACGACCAGCGTATCGACATCGAGCTGAACCAGCCGGGCGGCGACGGCCAAACCGTTCTGGCCGGCACCGATGACCAGCACCGTGGGGTCGCGGTCGATGTAGGCGCGCGCTTTCTCCCGCTGGTCTAGCCAGTTTTCGCCGCCGAAATTGCGTGAATAGGCCTCGCCGCTCGGCCGTTTAGCGCCGATTTTTTCCTCGTGGCCCTCGATTGCGTCGAGCGACGTCATCAGCACCCAGGCTTGCGCGGGGTTGTCCGCCAGCAGCCGGACCACACCCAGGCCGCGGCCGACGGCAGTATCGAAACGGAAGATGCCTTCGATCACTTCGATCCCCAGCCGGCGCGCGACCCGCGGTGGCGTGCGATCGTCGGCCACGGCAAAATCCCGCGCCAAGATCGTGGGCTGCGCACCGGCGAAAAAGGCGGCGATCGCGTTGGCGCCCTGCGCCGGACGGATGGTCCACGAAAACGCCAGCAGATCGCGATGATGGCATTCCGGCGCGAATAGGGCGGCGAGCGCCGCCGCGTCCTGCGACCGCAGCGCTGCCTCGAACCGTTCCAGCCAGCGGTTGACCGCGCTGAGCGCCCGGACGGAGGACGGGGCCAGGGGAGCGGCGATGTCGTTCATTCGGCGGTTCTCCGCAATACGGCCGGGTCGAGTTACCGGGCACGAACGCTGGAAGCTTGCAGAGGAATTGGGGCATCGTCCATCCTCATTGACGCTGGACATATGGCATTGGAGCGGACCATGGCGATCACCTTCACCCCGCTGACCCCGGTATTTGCCGCAGAGTGCTCGGGGATCGACATCGGCCAACCGCTGGGCCGTGACGACGCCGAGGCCATCGATGCCGGCATGGACAAGTATGCGGTCCTCGTCTTCCATCGCGACACCCCCCTTTCCACCGAGCAGCAGATCGCATTCACGAAGAATTTCGGCGAGCTCGAGCCGCCGTACACCCAGGTGCGCAGCCGCGAGAGCGGTTCGCGGCTGGGCAGCCAGAACCTGTCCGATGTATCGAACCTCGGCTCGAACGGGCAACTGCTCGACCACGCCGACCGGCGACGCCTGTTCAGCCTGGGCAACCAGCTATGGCACAGCGACAGCAGCTACAAGGTCATCCCGGCGCGCTATTCGCTGCTGTGCGCGCATGTGATCCCGCCCGAGGACGGCAACACCGAGTTCGCCGACATGCGGGCCGCCTACGACATGCTGCCGCCCAAGACAAAGGCCCTCGTCGACGATCTTGTCTGCGAACACAGCCGGATATTCTCGAAGGGCACGCTCGGTTTCGCCTTTACCGACGAGGAGTTGAACGCCTTCGCTCCCGTCAAGCAGCGGCTCGTCCGCGTCCATCCCAAGACGGGCCGCAAGTCGCTCTACCTCTCCTCGCATGCCGGCCGGATCCGCGGGTGGGAGGTGCCGGAAGCGGTGCTGCTGCTGCGCGAGCTGACCGAGCACGCGACCCAGCGCGAATTCGTCTACTCGCACAAATGGCGTGTCGGCGATCTGGTGGTGTGGGACAACCGCACCGTCATGCACCGGGCGCGGCGATACGAGGACGAAAAGTATCCGCGCGATTTGCGTCGCACCACCCTGACGGACGGCGTGCCGACGATCGAGCAACAGCTCGCTGCCGAATAGCGTGGGGGCACGACCATGCGCCGGGTTTGGGTTTGCATTTTTCTCTTTTCGCTCACCTTCATCAACTACACCGACCGCGTGGCGCTGTCCGTCGCCGCCAAACCGATCAGCACCGAGTTCGGTTTGTCTCCGGTCGAATTGGGCTACCTGCTCTCGTCCTTCCTGTGGACTTACGTGCTGTGCCTCTTGCCGGTTGGTCTTCTGGTCGACCGTTTCGGGGGCAAGGCGGTGAATGCCGCGGGCATCGCGCTGTGGTCGGTGGCGACGGTCTGCACGGGGCTGTCGCCTAGCTTCTGGTTCATGGCCGGGACTCGCATGGTCATGGGGATGGGAGAGTCGACGAGCTGGCCTGCCTCGAACCGCGTCATTCGCGAGTGGTTTCCGGCCGCCGAGCGCGGTGTCGCCAACGCGATCTTCGGCGCGGGAGGCGCGGCGGGTCCCGCCTTGGGCACGGTGTTCCTCGCCGCGGTGGTGAGCACGCTCGGCTGGCGCACGGCTTTTTTCATGGCAGGCAGCATCGGCTTTTTGTGGTTCCTGCTGTGGCTCTTCCTTTTCGGCAAGCCCGAGCGCGTCGCGTGGCTAGGCCCGACCGAGCGGGCGAAGATCCTGGCGGAGCGTGACGGAGACCGGCCGGCCGCGACGGGTGCGCAGGCGGCCTCCTCTCTCGGCCGGCTGCTGCGGTTGCGGACCGTATGGGGCTTGTTTCTGACGCAAGGCTGCGAGGTCTACGGCGGCTACATGCTGCTGACCTGGCTGCCGAGTTATCTGCAGCAGGCAAAAGGCCTCAGCCTCCTCAACGCCGGAATGGTCAGCGCGGTGCCGTTCGGGATCGCCATGGTGATGGCCGTCCTGCTGGGCAAGCTCAGCGACCGTGTCCTCAGCCGCGAAAGCGTCCATTCCGGCCGCCGCCGCATCATGCTCGCAGTGCTGATGATCGCCACCTCGATCATCCTGGCGGTGCCGTTCCTCGACAATTTGTGGGCCATCGTCGCCGTGCTCGCCATTGCCCGTTCGACGGGCGCGGCAGGAAGCGCGCTGAACTTCGCCCTCGGCACCGACCTTGTTCGGAACCCGGCCGACATCGGCAAGGTGACCAGCATCACCGTCCTCGGCGGCAATTCCTTCGGCCTATTAGGGCCGATTGTCACCGGCTACGTGGTGCAATTGAGCGGCAGCTTTAACGGCACCTTCCTGGTCACGGGCGTGCTGGCGCTGATCGGCGCCACGGCGACCCTGACCATGACGCGCCGCCCGATCGAGACGCAACAACAGGAGCCGGAGCGCGCCGCGCCGCAGCCGGCTTAGGGATCGGGAAACCCCTTCTGCTCGGAGCGATCGCCGTATTTCCATGGGGGCTTCTGCTGCCACTTTGGTGAAGCCCATGCTACAGGCCCGCAATGGGCGACCACGGGCGGTCGCAGGCGCCGCGCTGAATGTCTGCAATCGGTTCTAATGCGGTCGCCCGCGACGCGATAAGATAGATGGTGCTGCCGGAAAGGATTGAACTTTCGACCTCTCCCTTACCAAGGGAGTGCTCTACCACTGAGCTACGGCAGCGCCGGTGCGGGTCAGCGGGAATACACGAGGGCCTCGCGATTGGCAAGGCGGGCGGCCGATCGGGCCCCGCGGCGATTGACAGCAAGGGCGCCGTCACGTTCCATTCGGGGATGGCGGACGGGCCGACGATCACCGAGGGGAAGCGCCGCGAGCAGGCCGCGCGGGAGGTGCGGCTGGCCAAGGCGCTGCGGGCGAATCTCGCCAGGCGCAAAGAGCAGGTCCGCGCGCGCGAGACGCCGGATGAGGCTGCCGGCCCCGCAAAACCGCCGGCTTGAGCGGGGCGTGGCACTTCTCTAAAAGCAACCAGCACGGCAGGGTACGGATTTTTATTTTTCGGCGTACGTTCGCTGCATGTGCCAGGGGTTGCAGACATGGACAAGATCTTGATCCGCGGGGGCAGGCCGCTGTGCGGCACCGTCTCCATCAGCGGGGCCAAGAACGCCGCGTTGCCGTTGATGGCGGCGAGCCTGCTGACGCCCGCGCCGCTCACCCTCGACAACCTGCCGCACCTCGCCGACATCCACTCGATGACCGAGCTTTTGGCGCAGCACGGGGTCAGGATCACCCCGGCCGACAACACGAATCGCACGGTCGAATTCGCCGCCCGCGAGATCGTCTCGACGACGGCGCCTTATGACCTCGTGCGCAAGATGCGGGCATCGGTGCTGGTGCTCGGCCCCCTCGTCGCGCGCTGCGGGATCGCCCGCGTGTCGTTGCCCGGCGGCTGCTCGATCGGCGCGCGGCCGGTCGATTTCCACCTGAGAGGGCTCGAACGCCTCGGCGCCGAGATCGAGCTCAACGAAGGCTATATCGAGGCGCGCGCGCCAAAGGGCCTCAGGGGTGCCGAGATCGTCTTTCCGTGCGTCTCTGTCGGCGCCACCGAAAACCTGCTGATGGCCGCGACCCTGGCCGAGGGCGAGACCGTGCTCGTCAACGCCGCGCGCGAGCCCGAGATTACCGACCTCGCCGATTGCCTCACCGCAATGGGCGCGAAGATTGCCGGCATCGGCACCGACCGGCTGACCGTGACCGGCGTCGGGAGCCTCCACGCCTCGCACCACAGCGTCATCCCCGACCGGATCGAAACCGGCACCTACATGATGGCAGCGGCGGCGACAGGCGGCGATGTCTTCCTCGAGGGCGCGCAGCTCGACCATCTTGCCGCGGTCGCGCGCATCCTCGCGCCGGCCGAGATCGACGTCAGCGAATGCTCCGGCGGGCTCAAGGTGCGGCGGCGCAACGGCCGCATCGCCGGGGTCGATGTGATGACCGAACCGTTTCCCGGCTTTCCGACCGATCTGCAGGCGCAGATCATGACGTTGATGACAACCGCCGACGGCGCCTCGATGATTACCGAGACGATATTTGAGAACCGCTTCATGCATGTTCCCGAACTGGCGCGGATGGGCGCCAACATCACGATCCACGGCGCCTCGGCGCTGGTGCGCGGGGTCAAGGCTTTGAAAGGCGCACCAGTGATGGCGACCGATCTGCGCGCCTCGGTGTCGCTGATCATCGCCGGGCTCGTCGCCGACGGCGAGACGGTCGTCAACCGCGTCTACCACCTCGACCGCGGCTACGAGCGGCTTGAGGAGAAGCTCGCGGCGTGCGGCGCCCGCATCGAAAGGATCGGCGGTGGCACCTGACGACGCCGGAATACGGCTTCGCGCCCAGGACGCCGGCGACCTCGCCGTGATTTCGGCCTGTCTGCAGGACGCGCTCGTCTCGGTGCGCGACCTCGCCTTCGACCGCGATGCGCGCCGCTTCGTCCTCGTCGCCAATCGCTTCCGCTGGGAACGCCACCGTGATGCCACGGAGCCGGGCTTCGAGCGGACGCTCTGCGGGATCGGTTTCGGCGAGGTCGATGGGGTCTCCTATCGTGGTTTCCGCCGCAGCGACGAAGACCGCATCCTGTCGTTGCTGACCGTCAGTACGCCCGAGGGGGGCGGTACGATCGATCTCGAATTTTCCGCCGGCGCGTCGATTCGGCTCTCCATTTCAGCGATCGCCTGCCACGCCCGCGACCTCGGCGAGCCATGGCCGACCGCCTGGCAACCGGACCACGACCAGCCATGACCGACGAACCTTTGATGATGGCGCTGCCCAACGGCCGCATTCTCGGCGAGGTGATGCCGATGCTGGCGCAGATGGGCATCGAGCCCGAGCCGGCCTTCACCGACCCGAGATCGCGAGCGCTGAGGTTCGAGACCTCGGACCCGAACCTCTCGATCATCCGCGTGCGCGCCTTCGACGTTGCGACCTTTGTCGCGTTCGGCGCAGCGCAGATCGGCGTCGCCGGCAACGACGTCTTGATGGAATTCGACTACTCCGACATCTACGCGCCGCTCGACCTCGATATCGGCCATTGCCGGATGATGGTGGCCGCCCGCGCCGACGAGGTCGATGACGGCGACCCGCGAACCTGGAGCCACATCCGCGTCGCCACCAAATACCCGGAGGTCACCCGCCGCCATTTCGCGGCGCGCGGGGTGCAGGCCGAGTGCATCAAGCTGAACGGGGCGATCGAACTGGGGCCGAGCCTCGGCCTTTGCCGCCACATCGTCGACCTCGTGCAGACCGGAGCGACACTCAAAGCCAACGGGCTCGTCGAGATCGAGCACATCGCCGATGTCAGCTCGCGCCTCATCGTCAACCGCCCAGCCCTCAAGACCCGCCCCGACGAGGTCGGCGGCTGGATCGAGCGCTTTCGCGCCGCCGCGGAAAAGAAGGCATAGGAGTGGGATCTACGCAAATCCAACCGTCGCCTGGCCCGGGCCCGGCCCGGGCACCCGCGACGCGCGTCGGGATCATGAACGGCCGGGCCAAGCCCGGCCAAGGTGATTTCGGGCTAGAGTGAGAGGGAAATGGCAGTAACCCTCTCCACTCGCGATTCGGGCTTCCCGGCCGCCTTCGCCGCCCTCGCCACGCAAAAGCGCGAGACTGCCGCCGATGTCGACGACGCCGTCGCCGCGATCATCGACGACGTCGCAAAGCGCGGCGACGCGGCGCTGATCGAGTACACGAACCGCTTCGACCGCGTCGCGTTGACGCCCCAAACGCTGCGCCTCTCGCCCGACGATCGCGCCGCGAGGGCGCCCGAAGAAGCGGTCGCCGCGCTCGAATTCGCCGCTGCTCGGATTGAGGCGTTTCACAAAAAGCAGCTCCCCGCCGCGATCGAGTACACCGACGCGGCCGGGGTCAGGCTCGGGATGCGCTGGGGCGCGATCGACGCGGTCGGGCTTTACGTGCCCGGCGGCACCGCTTCCTACCCGTCGTCGGTGCTGATGAACGCCATCCCCGCCAAGGTCGCCGGCGTGCGGCGCCTGGTCATGGTCGTCCCGGCGCCGGACGGCAAGCTCAACCCGCTCGTCCTTGCCGCCGCGCGGCTGGCCGGAATCGACGAGATCTACCGCATCGGCGGCGCCCAGGCCGTCGCCGCGCTCGCTTACGGCACGGCGACGATCGCACCGGTCGACAAGATCGTCGGCCCCGGCAACGCCTATGTCGCCGCCGCCAAGCGCCGCGTCTTCGGCAAGGTCGGCATCGACATGGTCGCCGGGCCGTCGGAAATCCTCGTCGTCGCCGACCGCGACAACGACCCGGCCTGGATCGCCGCCGACCTCCTCTCGCAAGCCGAGCACGACACCGCCGCGCAGGCGATCCTCATCACCGACTCGGCCGACTTCGCCAAAGCCGTCGAGGCGGCCGTCGACGCCCATCTCGCGACCCTCCCGCGTGCCCGGATCGCCCGCCAAAGCTGGGACGCGAACGGCGCGACGATCCTCGTCCGCGACTGGCGCGAGGCCGCGGATATCGTCGACCGCCTCGCCCCCGAGCATTGCGAACTGGCCGTCGCCGACCCGGATGCGCTCGCCGCCAGGATCCGCCACGCCGGCGCGATCTTCCTCGGCCGCTACGCGCCGGAGGCGGTCGGCGATTACGTCGCCGGGCCGAACCACGTGCTCCCGACCGCCCGCAGCGCCCGTTTCGCCTCGGGGCTCGGTGTGATCGACTTCATGAAGCGCACGACGCTCGTCGGCTGTGACGCCGAGAGCCTGGCTGCGCTCGCCCCCTCGGCGATCCGCCTCGCCGAGGCCGAGGGGCTCGACGCCCACGCCCTGTCATTGTCGATCCGGGCCAACCGCCCCCGAGGGCATCGTGGCTGACATCGCGGACATCACTCTCGACGAGCGCTCGGTCGTCCGCCGCAACGCCGAAATCGAGCACGAGCGCGCCACCGCGATCCAGGACCTGCTCCACGACAACCGCTTCGCCCTCGCCTCCGGCCGCACCGGCCCGTTCAAGCTGCGCCTTGCGGTCGAGGAAACCCGGCTGCAGATCGACGTGACGAGCGCGGCGGACGCGGAAACCGAGACGATCACCGTACCGCTCGCCGCGTTCCGCCGCGTCGTCAAGGACTACTTCCTCGTCTGCGAGAGCTACATGAAGGCGATCCGCGACAGCAATCTCGGCCAGGTCGAGGCGATCGACATGGGTCGGCGCGGTCTCCACAACGAGGGTGCCGAGCTGCTGCGCGAGAGCCTCGCCGACCGGGTCACGATCGACCGCGACACCTCGCGCCGCCTCTTCACGCTGATCTGCGTCCTCCACCTGAAGGCCTCGTCGCACGGGCTCGGGGAGCATCCGCGGTCGTGACTGCGCGGCTGGTTCTCGCCTCCGCCTCACCCCGCCGGCTCGACCTGCTCCGCCAGATCGGCATCGAGCCCGACATCATCGACCCCGCCGATATCGACGAGACCCCGCTGCCGGCCGAGCTTCCGCGCCAGCACGCCGCCCGCCTCGCCCGCGCCAAGGCCGAGACCGTCCGTTCGCGGCATCCCGACGCGCTGATCCTCGCCGCCGACACGGTCGTGGCCTGCGGCCGCCGCATCCTCGGCAAACCCGAGAACGAAGCCGCCGCCCGCCGCTTCCTGACCCTTCTTTCCGGCCGCCGCCACCGCGTCATCGGCGCGATCGTCGTGATCAACCTGAGCGGAAACATCTCGTCGCGAGAGGTGGTTAGCCAGGTTCTCTTCAAGCGATTTGAGAAGCCTGAGATCGCCGCCTACTTGGCTAGCGGCGAGTGGCAGGGCAAGGCTGGCGGCTACGCGATCCAGGGCAAGGCGGCCGCCTTCGTCGCCTGGATGGCAGGCTCGTATTCCAACGTTGTCGGCCTTCCGCTCTACGAGACGGCCCAGCTTCTTAACGGCCACGGCTATTGCGCCGCGAGCTGATCATCGCCGCCGGTCCGGGCGAGTGGCGCGCTGCGCTCGTCGATGACGGCAGCGCCGTCGAGCTTTACGTCGAACGGGGCGACCGCAGGCGCGCCGGCAGCATCCACGCGGGCCGCGTCGTCCGCGTCGCCAAAGGCCTCGACTCCGCTTTTGTCGAGATCGGCGACGATCGCCCCGGCCTCGCCCCCCGTCGCGAGAGCCGCGGTCTCGATGCCCCTGGGCTCGACGCCCCTGGGCTCGACGCCCCTGGGCTCGACGAAGGCGCCCGGGTGCTTGTCGAAATCCGCCGCGAGGCTCTCCCCGACAAGGGCCCCCGCCTCACCACCCGCCTCACCCGCCCCATCGCCGACCCCGGCCTCGACCCACCCGCCCAGCTCTATCCGGCGCCCGGCTTCGCCGCCGCGCTGGCCCTTGCCTTGCCCGGCCCACCCGACCGCGTCGTCGCCGACGACGCGTCGATCGTCCCCGAATTGCGTACCGCCTTCCCCGACACCGAGATTGCCCGTGAGACCCTGCTGGACCTCGCCGCCGAATTCGCCGCGGCGCTCGCGCCGAGCCTCGAACTGCCCGCCGGCGGCTTGGTTCACATCGCCGAGACCCGTGCCGCGACGATGATCGATGTCGATACCGGCACGCCCGAGACCGGCTCGGCCGCCCGCAATGCGCTCGCCGGCAATCTCGAGGCGGCACAGGCGATCGCCCGCCACGTCCGCCTGCGCAACCTCGGCGGCGGGATCGTCGTCGATTTTGTCGGGCTCGAAGGGAAAGTCCCGCGCGAGCAGGTCCGCCAAGCCCTGGCCGACGCGCTCGCCCCCGACCCTGCCAAGCCGCAATGCCTCGGCTGGACCCGCCTCGGCCATATCGAAATCGTCCGCCCGTACCGTGCCCCCTCGCTCTGCGCCCAGCTCGGCGACCCGGCATTGACCCAGGCCTTCGCCGCACTCCGCGCCATCGCCCGCGCCCAGCCCGCGGCTCGGTGGCGCCTCACGGTGTCGCCACGGGTCGCGACGGCCTTGCGCGGCTCGGCCGCCGTCGCGCTCGCCGCGCTCGAAACCCGCGTCGGCAGCGCCATTTCAATCGTCGAAGATGCCGCCGCCGACCCTTTCACGATCGCCTCGCGATAACGATATCCGAGGCATGGACCAGGACCCGCCCCTCCCGCCGACGCACCCATGCCCGCGCTGCGGCAAGCCGTCGGTCTATCGCCACCGTCCCTTCTGCTCCGCCCGCTGCGCCAACCTCGACCTCGGTGCCTGGCTCAACGGCGACTACCGCATCCCGGCGACAGACGACGACGAAGACGAGCGGGCCGGGGATGAAGAACCTTAGCTACCACCCGAGCCTCACCCGCCCGATCGCCATCGTCACTGCCGCCTGGGTCGGCTCGACGACCGCGATACCGAGCGCCTGTTGGAGCAGGTCGCGGTAGCGGGCCATTCCGGCGCAGCCGAGCACCAGTACGTCGGCGCCATGATCGTCGCGCAGTTCGGCGCCGACCGCCTTCATCCGGTCCAAGGTGGTGCCGGCATCGCCGAGCTCGGTGACGCCGAGGCCGATCGGGAGGTCGCCGGCGAGGCGCTGTCCGACCCCCATCGCCCCGTAATAGCGCAGATGCCGCGGGATCGACTTTTTGAGGATCGAAATGACGCCGAACCGCTGTCCGAGCGTCAGCGCGGTCAGGATGCCGCATTCGGCGATCCCCAAAACCGGCCGCGAGGTCGCCTCGCGCGCGGCATGAAGGCCGGGGTCGCTGAAGCAGGCGATGACGAAGGCGCTGGCCTCATTCCCCTGCCCGGCGATCGACCGGCGCAGCGGGGCGATGACCGAATCGGCATCACTCTGGCTTTCGATCCCCGCAGGCCCCTCGGCGAGCGTCTGGCAGACAAGGTCGGGTCCGCCTTTCATGCGCAAAGGCTCGATCGCGACGTCGATCGCCTTGGTTACAGCCTCTGTCGAGTTTGGATTAATGACGACGATCGGTCCCACGACCACCTCTTTCAACGCCGCAAAATCGCCTCATCCCGATGCGACTTGTTCCCGCTCCGACGGGCGAGGTAGCCTCCCGGCCCGCTAAACTGCAATGGATTTGGCTGGATGAGCCCCAAAAAATTCAACTCCATCCCGGCTCTGACCTTCGCCGCCGCCGCGCTCCTCGCGGTCGCCGGCTGCAACGCCGCGCCCTCGGCTCCGCCGCCCCGGGCAGCCGCCCCGACGACCTACGGCAACGGGGCCAATGGTCCGGTCCAGCTTCCGCCGCGCCCGCCCGGCTCGGCACCCCTGCCCAAGTGCGAAGAGGGCACGATGGGGGATTGCACCAAGTAGGCGGCGACCCGGTTCTATCGGTTTCCGCCGAGGACGCCAATGAGCCTCCGGCTCGCCGCGACCGAATACGGCGCCGGGAAGCCGGTTGCGATCCTGCACGGGCTTTTCGGCTGGGGGCGCAACTGGGCGACCATCGCCCAGCGCCTCGCCGCACGGTATCGCGTGATCGCGCTCGATCTGCGGAACCACGGCAACTCGCCGTGGGCCGACACGATGACCTATACCGAGATGGCCGAAGACGCCCGCGACACGCTCGGCAAGAATGTCACGTTGATCGGGCATTCGATGGGCGGCAAGGCGGCGATGGTCGCGGCGCTGACCGGAGACTGGGTAGAACGGCTCATCGTCGTCGACATCGCCCCGGTCGATTATCCCGCGCCGACCGCCCAGCTCGTCGCGATGCGCAGCCTCAACCTCGGGGAGATCACCCGCCGCTCCGAAGCGGACCGGCTGATGACCGCCGCCATCGCCGATCCGGCCGAGCGCGCGTTCCTCCTGCAGAACCTCGTGTTTGGCGACGGCAACCCGCATTGGCGCCTCAACCTTGCCGCGATCGGGCGGTCGATGCCGGATATCCTCGGATTCCCCGACCTGCCGCCGCATGCGGTGTACCTCGGTCCCACCCTGTTCATCGCCGGCGCCGACTCCGGATACCTGCGGCCGAGGCACGAGCCAGGCATCCGCCGGCTGTTTCCGGCCGCGGAATTCGTCCGCATCGCGAGCGGCGGTCATTGGGTCCACGCCGAGCAACCGGAAGCGTTTCTGGCGGCGGTGGAAAGCTTTCTGGCGGCGTAAGTATTCCCCCTGGCCCGCACCGCGGGAGAGGGGATTTACGTCGTTTCCAGAAGATCAAGCTCGACCCGCTCGATCAGCCCCGCGTCGTTGTTCTTCACGTTCCCGACGCGCTTATCGACCGGCCACAGAGCCAGGCGTTCCTCCGGATACGGCACCATCAGCGATATGAGCCGCTCGGCGTCCGCCTCTTCCTCACCGAGCCATGCGGGCCAGGCATCGGCATCCAGGATCACCGGCATCCGTTCGTGCAACGGCGCCAGCATCGGGTTGGCACTGGTCGTCACGATCGTAAAGCTGCGCAGCCACGTGCCTTCCGGCGAGCGCCAGCCTTCCCACAACCCGGCGAGCGCCATCAGCTGCCCGTCGGCCCGGGCGACGGCGTAGGGTTGACGGTCTTTCCCGATCTTTTGCCACTCGTAGAAATTGTCGATCGGCACCAGGCAACGGCGTTTCTGGTAGGCCTCGCGAAAGGCCGGCTTGGTCTCGATTCCCTCGGATTTCGCGTTGAAGGTGGTGAACCCGATTTTCGGGTCTTTGGCCCAGAACGGCACGAGGCCCCAGCGCAACAGGTCGAGACTGCGCTGCCCATTGCGCGGGTCGCGGCGAATGACCGGCAGATCGGTCGTCGGCGGCGCATTCCAGGTCGGCGGGAAATTGGGTGTCGGCCGCTCCGGCGGAACCCGGAACGCGATCTTGATCTCGCTGACATCGGTGGAAAGGCGCACCCGGCCGCACATTGGTTAAACGTGGCGTGCTATCATCGGCCGGGCAAGAGCGGAGGGGAGAGATGGACTTTTCGATCCCGGAGGCGGGCAGCGGCCCCGGCCTCCTGATGATCGGCGCCGACAAGGAAATGGCTGAGTTCTACGCCGAGGAGGGGTACGTCACCCTCAACGTCCCGCCCCATGCCGACATCGACGCCGCGCTCGGCCGGCTCTGCGCCCGGCCCGAGACCGTCGGCGGAATCGGCGCGCTCGGGATCGGCGGCGGCGCCTCCGTGGCCTATCGCCAAGCCCAGCAGGAGGCTGTCGCGGTCGCGGTTGGGTATGACCCCGTCGGCATCGTCTCGCTCGCCGGCACCGGGTCGCCGATGACCCTCCACATCGCCGGCGAGACCAAATTGTCGAGCGGCGGCAAGGAGATCTTCGTCTATCCCGGGGTCAAGCCCGGCTTCTGGCGGAAGGGATCGCCGGAGTACCACAAGCCCGCGGCATCCATGGCGCATACGCGCTCGATCGCCGCGCTGCGCCGCACGATCGACCCCAATTACGACCTCGCGGCGTTGTGGGAAGAGCACTGCTATTACGAATTCGGGATGCGCGACGTGCCGGGGACGATGGCGACGATGGTCGCCGAACCCTACGTCAACCACGTGCCGACAATGACCGGCGGCGTCGGCCAAGCCCAGCTCGCGCGCTTCTACCGCAACCATTTCGTCAACGCGAACCCGCAGGACACGCGGCTCGTGGCCGTCTCGCGCACGATCGGCGCCGACCGGCTCGTTGACGAGATGCTGTTCTGCTTCACCCACGACGTCGAGATCGACTGGATGCTGCCCGGGGTCAAGCCGACGGGGAAATACGTCGAGGTGCCGCTCGTCGCGATCATTAATTTCCGCGGGCCCAAGCTCTACCACGAGCACATCTACTGGGATCAGGCCTCGGTGCTGGCGCAGATCGGCCTTCTCGACCCCAAGCTCCTGCCCGTCGGAGGAATCGAGACCGCGAAGAAGCTCGTCGACGAGACCCGGCCGTCGAACACGCTGATGGCGCGCTGGGCCGAGAGCGAGGGCAAATGATCGACGCCGCCATCATCGGTCTCGGCCGCTGGGGCCGGACCCTCGTCGACTCGGTCCAGGGCAAGAGCGGCAAGATCCGCTTTACCCGCGCCGTGACCCGCGACCCCACTCGCCACGCCGATTACCTGCGCGACCGGCACCTCGAACCGGTCTCGGAGTACGCCGCGGTGCTCGCCGACAAATCGATCGACGCCGTCGTCCTCGCGACCCCGCACACACACCACGTCGACGAGGTCGTCGCCGCGGCGGGCGCCGGCAAACACGTGTTCTGCGAAAAGCCCCTCGCCCTTACCCGCGACGGCACCGCCCGCGCCGTCATCGCCTGCGAAAAAGCCGGCGTCGTCCTCGGCATCGGCACCGACAAGCGCTATTTCCCGGCAATCGCCGAGGCGATCCGCCTCGTCGACAGCGGCGAATTGGGGGCGCTCCTCCACGTCGAAGGCAATTTCTCGAACGAGGTCGCGGCCGGGTTCGCTGCCTGGCGCGAGGACCGGACCGAGACCCCGGCCGGCGGGATGACCGGTACGGGCATCCACATCCTCGACGCGCTGATCCGCATCGCCGGCCCGGTCCGCCGCGTCCACGCCCAACTCCTCGCGCAAAAGCCCGGCCCCGACCCGCACGACACGGTCGCCGTCCTCCTCGAATTCGCGAGCGGCATCGGCGGCACCCTCGCCGCCGTCCGCTCGACCCCGACCTTCCTCCGCATCCACGCCTTCGGCCGCAACGGCTCCGCCGAGGTGATCAGCCGCAACGAGCTGATCGTGCGCAAAAGCGGGATGGAACCGGAGCGCCGCAAGCTCCCCGGACCGGATTCGGTGACGATCAACCTCGAAGCTTTCGCCGACGCCGTCTCCGGGATTGCACCCTACCCGATCGCGCCGGCGCAGATGGTCAACGTCACCAACAGCTTCATCGCGATCTCCGAAGCCGTGCAAGGCGGGTTCGGCACGCGGGAGGTGTAGTGCGTCCTTGGAGACGCGCCCTCGCGGGCGCCCCTCAGGTGAGGAAGGTTGGAGCATGGCACCACGGCAGAAGATGGCAGAAACATCGTTCCCCATCCTGAGCAGCCCGCACCACGGGCGTCTCGAAGGACGCACCACGCCCGCACCGAGGGAGAACCCGGCATGACCGAAACCCTCCCCTATGGCGCCTGGCGGTCGCCGATCACGTCGGACCTGATCGTCGCCGGGTCGATCGGGCTTGGCGCCGTGATGGTCGACGGCGCGGACATCTACTGGACCGAAGGGCGGCCGACCGAGGGCGGGCGCAGCGTCGTCGTCCGGCGCGGCGCGGACGGGGCCAATCATGACGTGAACCCGCCGCCGTGGAACGCCCGCACCCGCGTCCACGAATACGGCGGCGCCGGTGCGACGGTCGATCGCGGCATCCTTTATTTCAGCCATTTCGCCGACCAGCGCCTCTACCGCCTGGCCGCCGGCGGCACGCCCGAGCCGCTGACCCCGGAGACCGAGCCCGGCACGAGCCTGCGCTATGCCGACGGTGTCATCGACCGCGCCCGCAACCGCTGGATCGGCGTGCGCGAGCAGCACGACGCCGCCGGCAGCGTTACCAACACGGTCGTCGCCGTCGATCTCGCGAGCCCCAACCCCGGTCGTGTCCTCGCGCAAGGCTGCGATTTCTATGCGGCCCCGCGCCTGTCGCCCGACGGCAAGACCCTCGCCTTCCTGCAATGGAACCACCCGAACATGCCATGGGTCGGCACCGAGCTCTTGGTAGCCGAGGTCGCGGAAGACGGCAGCTTCGCCTCTCCGCGCGTCGTCGCCGGCGGCGAGCGCGAGTCGGTCGCGCAACCCCGGTGGTCGCCCGACGGGATCCTCCACTTCATATCCGACCGTAGCGGCTGGTGGAACCTCTACCGGTGCGAGGCCGGGGGCGCGATCCGCCCGCTCTGCCCGCGCAACACCGAGTTCTCGGGTGCGCAATGGGTATTCGGCCAAGCAAGCTACGCCTTCCTCAGCACCACCCAGATCGTCTGCGCCTATGGCGAGGACACCGGCTCCGCCCTCGCCCGGCTCGACATCGCGACCGGTAAGCTCGCCCCGCTCAACCTCCCCTACAGCGACTTCGGCTCGATCCACATCGCCGCGGGCCGCATCGTCTGCGCGGCCGGCAGCCCGAAAGGCCCGGGCGAGATCATCACCGTCGACCCCGAAACCGGCGCCTGCGAAACCCTGAAGCAATCCTCGACCGTCGCCGCCGACCCAGACCTGCAACGCAGCTTCTCGGTGGCGCAGCACATCGAGTTCCCGACCGGCGACGGCGAGGTCGCGCACGCCAATTACTACCCGCCGACAAACCCCGATTTCGCCGCCCCGGCCGGCGAGGCGCCGCCGCTCGTCGTCAAATGCCATGGCGGCCCGACCTCCTCCGCCTCGTCGACCCTGGGCCTCGGCATCCAGTACTGGACGAGCCGCGGCATCGCCGTCGCCGATGTCGATTACCGCGGCAGCACCGGCTATGGCCGCGGCTATCGCGACCGGCTCGAAGGCGCATGGGGCGTCGCCGATGTCGAGGATTGCGTCGCCGCCGCCCGCCACGCCGCCGCGACAGGACTCGCCGACCTTGAGCGCGCGGTCATCACCGGCGGCAGCGCCGGCGGCTACACCGTTCTCGCCGCGCTCTCGAACGGCAGCGACGTCTTCCGCGGCGGCGCCAGCCATTACGGCGTCAGCGACGTCGCCGCCCTCGCCCGCGACACCCACAAATTCGAGAGCCGCTACCTCGACTGGCTGATCGGCCCCTACCCGCAGGAGGAAGAGCTCTACCGCCAGCGCTCCCCCCTCACGCATGCCGACAACATCACCCGCCCGGTCATCTTCTTCCAGGGCGCCGACGACAAGATCGTGCCGCCGAACCAGACCGAGATGATGGTCGACGCCCTCCGCCGCCGCGGCATCCCGACCGGCTACCTGCTCTTCGCCGGCGAAGGCCACGGTTTTCGCCGCGGCGAAAACGTCAAGCGCGCGCTCGACGCCGAGCTGTACTTTTATTCCCAGCTCGTCTTCCGCACGCGGCTCAGCTTTTAGGAAAGAAAGATCGCATGACGACCACCTGGCACGCCGATCCGCTCGTCTGGGGCCAGGGGCCTCGAGTCTTCGAGGTATTTCTCGAGCCGACCTGCCCGCATTCATGCCGGGCGTTCGGCAAGATCGATGACCTGCTCGCCCACGCCGGCGAGGACCGGATTACGGTCAAGCTCCGCCTCCAGTCGCAGCCCTGGCACATGTATTCGGGCGTGATCACACGCTGCATCGTCGCCGCCTCGACCCTGCAAGCCGGGAAGGAAGCAGCGAAGTCGGTCATGGAAGCGGTCGCCGCGCATCGCGAGGAGTTCGAGTTCGACCACCACGCGGGCGGCCCGAACATGAATGCGACGCCCAACGACATCATCGCCCGGATCGAGCGCTACAGCGGCGTCCAACTCGCCGAGGCCTTCGCCATCCCCGACCTCGACCGCGAGGTCAAGTGGCACACGAGATACGCCCGCCAGAACGGCATCCACGTCTCGCCGACCTTCATGATCGACGGCATGGTCCACCCCGACATGGGCAGCCGCGACCCCGTCGCCGACTGGGCGGCGCGGCTGCTGGCATAATCCCGGGCCACCATCCTGGCACAAGTCCGCTTATGCCTCGAAGCGGCCCTCCACGTTGGGTTTTGACCTGTGCCCTGCGACAGAAGATGTAGATGCCCGCGCGCGATATCGGCTTGCAACGCGATGACGTGTCGGATTCGAGGCCGCCGCGCGTCTTCGATAGCGCCGACGCTGCGCTCAGGTTCCTCAGGGCGCAGCGGACAGTAAAGATCGCCACCGGCAACATCATCGAGCGAGGATTGAGCAATGTGCCTGATCGCGCCGCGCCACTTGATCCATGGCCTTGGTCGGACCTGGCAAAACCGCTCTTATCTCGGAAAATTGCAAATCATCGTGACGTTGTGATCAATCTTCCTGCCCGTGCGTTCCGAAATTATACGGTCTAACCCTCTAGTAGGTCTTTAAGGTACTGGGTGTAAAACAGACCATTCGGATCGCAGGTCTTGCGGTATTTTTTGAAGGCATCAACAGGGGCGTGACGCATCTCAAGACGCTGCTTGGTGACGAAGCTCAGGAAATTCTTGTTGAAGGGCGGTGTATATGAATCCGGATCCGGGTTGAGCGGGTCGTGGAAACCATACATCTTGCCATTGTGAGGTAGGCC
>DASXFE010000035.1:0-2745 GCA_036489765.1 Allostellaceae bacterium
CTTGAACCTCTTCGGCAACGGCTTCTACGCCGCCCACAAACGGGCGCAGCAGCTTGCCCCGGCGAAAACCGGGGGCGATGGCGCCTATCGCCCGACCCTCCAAATCGCCACCCGCGAGGCCGGCGACGCGGTCGAGATCAAGGTGCGCGACAACGGCACCGGCATCCCGGCGGGTATCCGCGACAAGCTGTTCCAGCCCTTCTTCACGACCAAACCCACCGGCGAAGGCACCGGGCTCGGCCTGTCGATCAGCTACGACATCGTCACCCAGCAGCACGGCGGCACGATCGCCGTCGCCAGCGAGGAAGACGCCTACACGGAGTTTACGATCCGGCTTCCGCGGCAGTAGGTCGGCACCTCAACGGATCAGAATCACCTCCACGCCGAGATCGAGCGTGGCCCAAGCGCGGTCGGCGGTGACGACGGGCAAACTCATCCCTGCCCCAAGCCCGAGGCAGGCGCGGTCAGCAAGCGAAAGCCCCGCGCCTCGCGTCTGCATCCATAACCGGGCCGCGGCAACGGCCTGGCGTTGATCAAAAGGGACGACCCGGAGGTCCATTGAGGCGATCGCCTCCTCGACATGATCGTCGCCGAGACCGTCCGCGTAGAGTTTCTGGACGACCTCGGAGAGATTGACGGAACTGATCACCGCGCCGACGAGAAATTGAGGATCGATGGTCGTAATCGCTTCGTTCTTCAGCAAAGCAAGGATGGCCGAAGCATCGGCAACCCAATCACTCCGATTCACGGCGCGCCTCTTCCCGGCGCTCGGCGATCAGCTCCGCCACCAAATCGCGGCCGGAGGAATACTTCGCGACGATCTCCTGTGCCCTCTTGAGGGCTTGCAGGCGGGTACGCACACGCAATTCCCCTTCTCCGGTCGCCTCGATCAGCAAATCGTCTCCAGGCTTGAGGCCCGCAGCGGCCCGACATTCCGCGGGAATGACGATGCGCCCTTGCGCGTTCATCTTAGTCTTGCTTTGCATGTCAAGTCTCCGCGCTTGCGACACGATGCACGATATGTGGCCCTACCGTTAGATCGTGTCAATCGACCAACCTTTATGGGCGTCGAGGCATTTGCTACCGTTGCCGCGCCAAAAAAAGGAACGCGCCATGCTGAAAACCACCCGCGACATGGTCATGCCGACGGCGATCACCGGGTCGTATCCGCGGCCGCTTTGGTATGACGTCAGCCTCAACGGGCGTTCGTTCAAATCGGCGATGGGCGATTCCCTGTTCCGCGAGCAGTATCTCGACGCGGTCGCGGCGGTCATCAACGCGCAGGAGGCGGCGGGGCTCGACATCGTCACCGATGGCGACTCGCGGTTCGACCTCGCGGTCGGCGGCAAGAGCTGGTTCTTCTATCCGATCGAGCGGCTCAACGGGATCGAGGGGCACCGCTCGACGAGCCAGGGCTGGATGGGCCGACACGGTCTGCAGCCCGGCCACATCCTCTGGGAGGTGCAGGAGGCGTATCAGCCCAGCATCGTGCGCGACCGGCTGACGCGTGGGCCGCTCGAATACGCGGCGCTGTGGCAGGTGGCGCAGCGGCTTTCCGACAAGCCGGTCAAGTTCGGCGCGATCTGCGCCCCCGGCATCGCCAGCATGCTGTGGGACGAGCACTACCACGACTCGAAGGCGCTGGTGCTCGACCTTTGCGACATCATGAACGCCGAGTTCAAGGAACTGGCCGCGGCCGGATGCGGCGTCATCCAGGTCGAGGAGCCGCGCCACCACGGCCTGACGACGCGCGCCGACTGCACCGACAAGGACCTCGAATTCCAGACCGAGGCATTCAACCGCCAGCTTGGCGGCGTCGACGCCGAGATCTGGGCGCATACCTGCTGGGGCAACCCGAACCAGCAGCGCGTCTATTGGGAGGTGCCGAGCTATGAGCGCGCCCTGCCCCACCTCCTGCAGCTCGACGCCGACGTGATCACCTTCGAATGCGCGTCGTCGGGGGGCAAGGATCTGCACCTCTTCGGCCAGTACAAGACCGACAAGAAGATCGGGATCGGCGTCGTCAGCCACTGCAATACGGTCGTCGAGCCGCCCGAGGCGGTCGCCGCGCTCATCCGCAAGGCGCTCGAGTTCCTCCCGCCCGAGCAACTCGTGATCACGACCGATTGCGGGTTCGGCCGCGAAGGGCTGTCGCGCCGGATCGCGTACTACAAATGCGTCAGCCTCGTCGCCGGCACCAATATCGTGCGGCGCGAGCTGGGCCTCCCCGAAGCGCATATCCGCGCCGCCGACCCCAGCCTCTATTTCGCCGGCATCGAGCAAAAGTGATTTAACCGACCCCTCCCCACCCGCGCATAGTGCGGCGAACGGCCATCGAGGGAGGGGCGCATGCACAAGCCGACCATAGCGGGCCTCGGGCTGCTCGCCGCCATCGCCGCACCGGCCCACGCACAGCTCATCACCGAAAAGGCGCTGTCGCTGTCGACCGCGCTCACGATCGCGACGACCGCGCTCGACACCTGCAAGGCCAACGGCAACAAGGTGTCGGTGACCGTGCTCGGCCGCGAGGGGCAGGTCATCGTGCAGATGCGCGGCGACGGCTCCTCGCCGCATACGATCGAGAACAGCCAGCGCAAGGCCTATACCTCACGCACCTTCCGCATCCCGTCCGGCGAGTTCGCCAACCGCATGAAAGACAACCCGACCTCTGGCCTCGCCCACCTCAATGGCGTCATCGCCGCGCAAGGCGCGCTGCCGATCAAGGTCGGCGACGATGTGATCGGC
>DASXFE010000041.1:0-11077 GCA_036489765.1 Allostellaceae bacterium
GTTGAACACGATCGAATTGATCGCGACGGCGGACGCCAGCGCCCTGCGGTCGACGAGGGTCGGGATGAGGGCGAGGCGCGACGGCTGCGCGATTGCATTGGCGACGCCCAAGGCCAGCACCAGCGAGAACAGCACCTGCACGCTGATCCAGTTGCTGCCGACGAGAATCGCCAGCACGGTCGCCTGGGCGCAGCCGAAAAGCTGGGTCACGCGGATCGTCGTCACGCGGTCGTGCCGGTCGGCCAGCACCCCGGCGAGCGGCGACAGGAACAGCACCGGCAGGAAGTCGGCGAGCGACATCAGGCCGAGCCAGGCGCCCGAATGCGTCAGGGTCCAGGTCAGCCAGCCGACCGCGACGCGCTGCAGCCAGATGCCGATCAACGACACCCCGTTCCCGCTCGTATAAATGCGGTAGTTGCGATGCGAGAAGGCGCGGGAGATGTTGTTGATCCCGCCAGCCGAACGGTGCAGGCGCTCGAAAGCCAATGAACGCGAACCCCGATCCGGAAAAGCCGATAGACCCGCATCGTAGCCCGCCGCCGAATTCGGCTGCAACCGGGCTGGCCCAAGGCCATGCGTCCTTCGAGACGGGGGTGCCGACCGCTCCTCAGGATGAGGATGGACTGAACATGCCCTACCCGGATCTTCCTCAACCGGAGGAGGCCGCGCCGCGGTCGCCTCGAAGGACGCTAAGCGTCTGTGCCGCCCTCCTTCTCGTGCCGACAGCCGCGTTCGCCGCGCAGCCGGCACAGCCGCCGCAGACGACGGTCGAGGCGCAGGAGGCGGCCTATGAGCACTGCATGGAGCTCGCCAAGACCGATCCCGGCGCGGCGCGGGACATGGCGGCGAAATGGGCGGCGCAGGGCGGGGCCCATCCCGCGGATCACTGCTATGCCGTCGCCCTGATCGGCCTCAAGCAATACAAGCCCGGCGCCCAGCGGCTCGACAAATTGGCCGAGGCGATGCTGACCGTCGCGCCCGATTCGCTGCGCGCCGAAGTGCTCGACCAGGCGGGGCAGGCCTGGCTTCTCGCCGGCGATGCCCAGCGCGCCTACAACGATGCCGGCGCGGCGGTCGCGCTCGCGCCGGGAAACCCCGATATTCTGATCGACCGCGCCGAAGCCGCCGGCGAGGCGGGGTGGTTCGACAAGGCCGTCGCCGATCTCGACATCGTGCTGAAGGCCGATCCGCGCCGGGTCGACGCGCTGATCTACCGGGCGACCGCCTACCGCGCCCTCGGCAAACTCGGCCCGGCGCTCGCCGATGCCGACGCGGCGGTGCATCTCGCGCCGAACTCGGCCCAGGCGGTGCTCGAGCGCGGCAACATCCGCGGGCTCAAGGGCGATGCCGAGGGCGCGCAACAGGATTGGCGCATGGCGATGGAGCTGGCGCCGGGTAGCGCCGCCGCGCTCGCCGCAAAGGCCAATCTCGCGCATCGCGTCACGCCGCCGGCCTCCCCGCCGGCACCGTCGAAGTAAAGGGGCCGCCGATCCTTTGATCAGGCCGGGCTCTTCAACTCAACGCCGCGCCGCCGTGGCGAGCGGGGCCGGTGCCGTCGTTTTCTTTTTGGGGCCGCTTTCCCGTCGCCGCTGATCGCGCGCTACCTTCGCTTCGGCAAAGGCGGCGTCGATCAGGTCGTCGGCTCGTCGAGCCAACGGCTTCGCATCGTCGCTCCCCGACAATATGGTTGCGGCCTCGCGGCCATGCTTGCGGATCGCCTGCCAATCCACGGCCTCGAGATCGAACTCGCGATCGTCCGGCTGGCGCTCGTCGCTGACGTCGCCCAACGAGACCGGCAGCCTGCAATGGGAGCGGAGCTTTTGCGCGGTGGCGGCCCAGTAATCGGGCTCGTGCGCCATCCGCGTGACGTCGACCACGACATCGACGCAACGCTCGGCATGGAGAAACAGGTATACATGCAGCGCCATGAACAGCGCGAACATGTCGGGCTCCGGCAAGGCCTTCAGCAGGCTGGTCGTCGCGGCGGCATTGCGCGCGGCGGGCGCCGGGTCGGAAGGGTTGAGATAGCGGTCCCTGACCGAGGTGAGAAACGGGTCGGCGCCCACGTGAGTGAAGAGTTGCGGCACCGTGTCGTAGAACGTCATGTTCCGGCGCCGCTTGTAGGAAACGAACGACTGCCACTGGAGCCACAGATTGCGTGTCTGCAGAATGTGGACACCGTCGAAGTGCTTTCTGATCGCAGCGACCCGGCCGAGCGAGCGGACAAAGCCGAGGACCGGGACCCGGCCGCGGTTCATCGCATGGCGGACGAGGAGCGCGATGTAGCGCAACTCTTCGCGCCGAAGCCCGCCTTCCAGGCCACCCGGCGGAATAAACCACTCGAAGGCCATCGGGGGCTGGTACAGGCGGATGCCGACCGAACGGCGCAGCAGCGGCGTGTACTCGAGCAGATAGGAATCGGTCTTCGGATGCCGAGATTCCCAGGCGTCGGGACCGAACGGCACGACGTTGGCCGGCGTTAGGAATGCGTTGAGCTCGCAGAACGGTTCGAAATAGGCGGTCGTCTCCGGCAGCTCGCGAAACTTGCTCCAGAACCACGTGCTCGACGAACGCCAGCTCGAATGGATGAATACCGGCGGCGCGGCCACCGCGGGCCGTCGGGATTTCGGGATCGGTCCAGGCCGGGCCGGCGGCGTTTCCCTTGCCCGAGGCTCGGGTTTGGCCGCGGGCTCGGCCTTGGCCTCAATCCGGATCATCGGGTCGAAGCCCGGAAATTTGGCGGCGAGCTGGAAATTCGGCAGCCGGTACTGCGGAAAGCAGCGCGAGGTGCTGTTGGGGTGCAGCACATGCAGGCACATGCCCTCGGTGTCGTGACAGCCGACGACCTTGCCCTTTGCCGCGATCGCGAGCGCGAACAGGCCGTCCTCGTTGAAGTCGGTGTCGGAGAAGTTGGACTGCTGCCAGGCAATTTTCTTGAAGGCGTAAGAAAATCCGAAGCCCAAATGATTGTCGGTAAGTTCCTGGTTGTTGCCTGAATTCAACATGATGACCGACAAGCCGCGCCACCCGCAGCGGTAATGCAGTCCCTCCTTCTGCATCAGATCCCAGTATCCGTAAAAGTCGGATCGCTGGTCGTACAGATGCCAGCCGCGCAGGTTGATGAGGTCGGCGTCGTTGGCCAGCAGCGCCTCGACCATCCGGGTGACGTAATGCGGCGCGTAGAAATCATCGTCGTCGAACTGCACGATGATCTCGCCCCTCGCCTGCGCGGCGAGGCGGTTGCGCTTGGCGCCGATGGTCAGGCGCGAGCCGGTGTGATGACGGTAGTGGATCTTGGGATCCCGCAGCTCGGTGAAGGCTTTGTTGGGTTCGGGGCTGTCGTCGAGGATCAGCCATTCGAGATCGGGATAATCCTGATTGCGGAAATGCCGGAGCGCCTGCGCGAGGAAGGGGGCGCGGCCGCCGGTCGGGGTGATGATGCTGACCGGCGGCTTCTTCGCGGCATGCGCGGTACCGGTCGGCAGGGCCAATTGCGGCGGCGGCGGCGGAGCGTGCCCGGTTCGGGCGATCATCAGGTCGAGCGCGCCGGCGTCGCCGCTTTGCAGCTTGCCGACCGCGAAGCGGGCGTTGCCCACGATGCGGCCCCGCTCATGCGCCGGAAACCTGTTCTCGCCCAAGAGGCGCAGGCCGGCGTCGAGCGCTTCGCGGTAATGCCCGGCCCAGAACGCGTTGATCGAGAATTCGTCCAACAATCCGAAATCGTAGATCCAGGTCTCGATGAACAATCCGTTTGGCGGCGTCAGCGACAGGCCGGGCTTGCCGATCTCGTAGCCTTCCCGACTGCGGCCGGCGTTGCGGCACAGCCGGCAGGCGCCGTGCCGCGCCTCGGCGCGCTCCGGGAGGACCGCGATCGCGCGCTGATAGGTCGTGAAAACCTCGTCGAACGGATGTTTCAGCGCCTCCCTCAACTGCGCGGTGTAATAAAGGCTGAGATAGACCTCCTGGTTCCAAAGGCCCTGTTCGGCGCGCGCGAGAAAGGCCTTGGCGGCCTTTTCCTTTTCGCCGCAATCGCGGTAGCTCTGGCCGAGATAGAACATGTAGCGCGCCCGCAGATGCGGCTCTTTTTCGTCGCGGAGCGCGCTCTCCAGCACCGCGGCGTCGTTGCGGTATTTGTCGGGGTCGCGGCTGCGGGCGCCCTCGCGGCGCGATGCGATATGAAACCCGCTCGCCCGCCCCCAGTTCGCGCCGGGCGGGGTTTCGAGAAACTCGTGCAGCACGCCGCGATAACGGAAGGGCAGGGCGTTGCGGCAGAGCTGCGGGCGGTCATAGCGGATGCTGGGTTCGCGCAGCTCGACCGCGTATTGATCGTGCGAAAGATCGCTCTTGAATTTCGCCGCGTCGAAGCCGTCGGCATAAACAATAAAATCGTCGGCATCCATAATCAGCGCATAGTCGATCGCGCCGTTTTTTCGCAACTCTTCGAGGGCGCGAGTTCGGTTGTAGGAAAAGTCGCGCCACGGCTCGTCAAAGACCTGCCCCGGCAAATCGTGACGATGCATCCAATCCTTGATGACCTGCTGTGTGCCGTCGGTCGATCCGGTGTCTTCGATGAGCACGAAGTCGACCAGCGGCCGGACGCTGTCGAGGCAGCGTTCGATGATTGCTGCCTCGTTTTTCACGATCATGCACAAGCCGACAGTTTTCATCGGCTTGCCTCACGGCCAAGGCAAATAGGCATCTCTACCCTCAGGCTCGCCTCCCGCTTATCGGTCGCCGTGGGCGATCGCAACGAATTTTATGATGAATTTCGCCGTATCTATCAGACTTTGCCGCCATTGCTTCATCGCGCAGGAAATCTCTTGTCGAAAGTTCTGACGAATTCGGCGCAGGGCAGTGCGAGCGCTAGAAATCCAGATCGGTGTAATGCTTTGGCGGCGCGATCCCCGGGATGTGGTCGGCCAAAATCGAGCGAAAGCTGGGGCGGGATTTGATCCGGGCGTACCATTCCTTGGCCGGCTCGTGGTTGTCCCAGGGCACGTCGCCGAGATAGTCGAGGCTCGAAAGCTGCGCCGCCGCGGTGATGTCGGCGAGCGAGAAATGGTCGCCCGCGAGCCAGCGCCGCCGCTCGACGAGATAGCCGATATAGTCGAGGTGGTAGGGCAGGTTGCCGTGCCCGGCACGGATCGCCTGCGAGTTCGGTTGCCCGGTGCCGGTGAGCCGCTTCATGATCTTTTCGCCGAGCAGGTTCTCGGTCACCTCCTCGTTCATCTTGGTATCGAACCAGGCGTTGAGCCGACGCACCTCGGCGCGGTCGACCGGGTTGATGCCGATGAGGATCTTCTCACGATAGGCCTCGTCCAGATACTCGACGATCGCGTCCGTTCCGGCCAGCACGGTCCCGTCCGGCTCGATCAGCACCGGCACCTCGCCCGCAGGGTTGAGGGCGAGGAATTCGGGTCGCCGTTCCCACGTCTTTTCGGTCTTCATCGTGAAGTCGAGATTCTTCTCGGCCAGCACGATACGGACCTTGCGCGCGAACGGCGACAGGGTGAGGTGATAGAGCACCCGCATGAAACCGATTGTAAGGGTCTCGGCCATGCCTGAACAATTCCGATCGCAGCGGGGTGTGCGCAGCAAAGCAATATCTAGCGGCGGCGTCCCCAGGTGAAAAATGAGGTCAGCCCGTAATTGAGCAGTGCGCCGACGATCGCACCGGCGATTCCCGCCAGCCACCATATGCCGGTCACGTCGTAGAGGTCGCGCGCGACCGCGACATTGACGAGCGCGCCGATCGCGCATACCGCCATGAATGAGATGAGCCCGGTCCAAACCCGCCAGCCGGTGAGCCGCTGGTCGCGATAGGTCAGGATGTTGTTGAGAAAAAAATTCGAGACCATTGCCGCCACGGTCGCGATGATGTCCCCCTCGGTGAACCCGACGCCGAGCGCCAGCAGCACGCGCAGTCCGGCGAGGTTGACGACCACCCCGGTCGCCCCGACAAGCCCGAACAGAAGGAGCCGGCTCGGCAGGATGCTGCCGCTGCGCTTCTCGATGAGGAGCAGGAGGTATTCGAGCGCGGTGAACGGATCGAGCTTGCTTTCCCCCGAGTGGCGCGCGCGGAACGTGTACGGCAACTCGGCGGTGCGCAGCGGCATTGGCGCCGAGGCGAGGATGTCGATGAGGATCTTGAACCCGATGCCGGTGAGGCGCGGAGCGACGGCCTCGAACACCGTCCGCCGCAGCATGAAGAACCCGCTGACCGGGTCGGTGACGTCGGACTTGACGACGAGGCGCGCAAGGTTGGTGCCGGCGCGGCTCAGGCGCCGCCGGCTACCGCTCGACAGCCCCCCGGCGTCGCCGGCCCCGACATACCGGCTGGCGGAGACGAGTTCCACCGTGCCGCCGCGCAGGAATTCGACCATGCGCGGCAGCAGCCCCTCGTCGTGCTGGAGATCGCCATCCATGACCGCGACGAAATCCGCGGAGGTCGACAGCATCCCCTCGATCGTCGCCGAGCTCAGCCCGCGGCGGCCCATCCGGCGCAGGCAGCGCACGCGGCGGTCGGTGCGCCCGATCTCGCGCACGCGGTCGGCGGTGCCGTCGGGTGAATCGTCGTCGACAAAGACGATCTCCCAATCGAACCCGGCCAGCACGGCGTCGAGTCGCTCGACCAGGACCGCGACGTTCCCGGCCTCGTTGAAGGTCGGCACGACGACGCACAGCTCAGGCCCCGGCGGCTCGCTCATGCCGCGACAGAGCCGGCCTTCATTCTGCCTGTCAAGCGGCGAGGCCGAGCGCTGATGCACGCCTACCTGCCGAACCTCGCCGCGCTGGCCGCGGTCGCGATCACCTGGGGAATCGGCGGCGTCCTGCTGCTTGCCGGCGGCATGCTCGGCGGCGGACGCGAGCCCGAATTCCGCATCGGCGCGGGCTGGGGCGGGCTCTGCCTGGTGCTGACGCTGTGGGGCGTATTCGTCCCGGCAAGCCCGCGGGTGGCGGCGGTGGCTTTTATCGTCGTCGCGCTCGCGGCGCTGCTGATCCGGCGCGGGCGCCTGCCGGCGGGGGAAGGGCGCACAGTGCTGCGGGTCCTGGCCCTGAGCCTGCCGCTTTGGCTGCTCATGGCGCCGATCCGCCCGTCGCAGCCCGACACGTTCCTGAACCTCCTCCCCAACGCGGCCTACCTCGTCGAATACGGCCGCTTCCCGACCGCCGCGTTGCCGCCGAGCTTTTCCTTTCTCCCGGCCGCGCCCTACGACACGCAATTCCTCGCCTTCCTCGGTGGTCTGATCCAGCCCGGCTATCCGGCGGCGGGGATGTCGCTCGTCAATGTGATGCTGTTCCTCGTCGCCGGCCTCGCGATCGCCCGGGCGCTCGGCGAGCCGAACTCCCTCTCCCCTCAATGGGCGGAGAGGGAGTTATCCTTGCCGTGGAGCCTCGTGGGGCTCGGCCTTCTCCTCGCGATCCTCCTTAATCCCGGTTTCGTCCCGCGCATCGATTTTGCCGGTTATGGCGAGCCCGGGTTGATGGTGACGGCGCTGCTCGCCGCGCTGCTTTTCACGCGACGCCCGGCGGCCCCGCTCGCGGTCGGCCTGATCCTCGCGGCGATGATCAACACCAAGCAATCGGGCATCGGCCTTGCGGTTGCGGCCGTCGGGGCGGCGAAGATCGTGTTTTTTCTCGAGGAGGGCTACCGCCTCCACTGGATCCGCCTCATCACCCTGGCGAGCATCCCCTGCGCGGTGCTCTATGCGGTCTGGCGGTATTTCGTCGCCGGCGCCGGGGTGGACGAGCTGACCATCCTGCCGCTCGCGCAATGGCATTGGGGCCTCATCCCGCAGATCCTCGCCAGCGAGCTCCACGAGATCGCTGAAAAGCCGGTGTATTTCGGCCTCGTCCTCGTGGCTTTCGTCTGCTGGCCGGTTCTGCAGCGGCGCCGGGGCTGGACCCGAACGACCCGGCTCCTCGCCTTCCATGCCTCGGCTTTCGTCCTCTACAACATCTTCCTGATCCTCGCCTATCTGGGCCAGTTCTCGGCCGGCATGAGCGCCGAGGCGCATTCCTATTTCCGCTACAGCACGCATCTGTCGCTCGTGCTCGTCGCGGCGCTGGCGCTGGCGGCGCGCGATCTCGGCCTCGCGGCCTTCGCGCTGCGCCGGGCGCGGCTGGCGACGATGGCGGTCTTGGCCCTCGTCCTGCTCGGCCCGATCGGGTTTGCGAAGCGGCTGCGCTTCGACCTGGTGCAGCCGCAGCCGCTGGTCTGGAACCTCGCCGCTGCGCTCAAGCCGCATCTCAAGGACGGCGACCGCCTCGCCCTTTTGCTCCCCGGCGACAACGACAGCGTGCGGGCGATGCTGGAGGGGGTGTTGCGCGACGTCAGCCCGCGCCTGCCCCATCTCGACCTGCTCGTCCGCCGCAGCGCCGCCCCGGAGACGCTCGACGAGGCGGCAAGGCTCGGTTACGCCAAGGCGCTCATCTCTTGCACCGGCGACCACGCCGCCGCGCTGATGGCGCATGACGACGCGGGCTGGCACAAGGTCGCGTCGTTCCCGTATCCGCCCGAGGCATATCACCAGCGCTGGCAGAGCATCCTCGCCTGGCAGCCGCTCTGCCGCTAACGACACCCTGGCCGGATCGCGACGAGTTGGAAGCGCGGCTCGGCGGCGATTTTTTCGAGGCAGGCGAAGGGCGGCAGATCGAAGGGCTTCCGGTCGAGGAAGACGATATACCCGTATTGCGCCAGGGCCGGGCCGAGCAGGTTGCGCGTGACCGGGTCGTGGTCGACAAAGGTCAGCCACCACGCCGGCGCGATCGACAGCGGCGCTAGCGCCGCGGCCTCGGGGGTCAGCACGATCGGCTGCTGCGCCGGCTCGGCGAAGACGGTCGGGACAAACGCCTCGCGCCGCGCTGCGGCCAGCGTCGGCAGATGGAGGAGCGGGATCGCCACCACGTTCTCCTCGCCGGCCGGGTAGGCGACCGCGAGCTTGGCGCCCCTCGGCAGATGATCGAGCACGGCGAGGTCGGCCGTATAGGCCTTGTCGGCGCGCAGCCAGGCGCTCTCGACGACCCCGAGCCGGACCGCAAATAGCACTGCTGCCGCGCCTGCCGCCAGCACCGCCTCGCGCCGGCCGAGTTGCGGCGCCGACCCGGCGATCAACAACAGGAACAGCGCCGGCGGCAGCCGATGGTCGGCGCCGGTGCCGGAAAGAAGGTCGCTGGGCAAGAGCAGATAGGCGAGGAAGACCAGCCCGAGCGCCCCTGCCATCCGGGGAGCGAGGTTCAGCCGCCGGGTCACGGCGAGCATGATCGGGGCGAGCGCCATCAGGACGAAGCAAGCGACGTCGAACGGCCGGCTGTAATTGTCGAAGACGCTGAACAACAGGTCGAATTTCCGCCAGAACCCGGCGTAGGAGACCGTCTGGCCGGCGCCGGGCTCCCACCAGGCGAGGAACACCACGGCCGGGATCACGAATTGGAGCGCTGCGACGCCGACCCGTCCCGCGAGCAACGCCCACTGCCGCCGCCGCAGCTCGATCCACCCCGGCACCAGCTCGACCCCGGCGATCGCCAGCGCGTAGACCCCGAAGCCAACGAGGTGGCTGAAGAAGCAGGCGAGGGCGACCAGGCACGATGCGGCGATCCGGAGCGCGGTCGGCCGCAATTCCAGCTCCAGCCACAACGCGAGCCCGCACAGCGCCATCCCGAGCCCGAACAAGTCGTTGACGAACCCCCATAGGAAGATGCGGTTGTAGAGGAACAGAAACGCCAGCAGCGGCCACAGCCGCCAGCGCCCGGCGACGATCCGGTTGAGCCACACGACCCCGCCGGCGATGAGCGCGAAGATCAGGATCAGGAAAATCTTGCCGGCGAGCATCAGCGGCATGACCCGCGCGAGCAGCGGGATCACCGCATCGGCGGCGAGGTTCGGCAGCGGCGCCCAATGCACGGCGTAATACTGGTTGCCGCCCTCGGCGAGGAGGTGCATTCGCGCCAGGTGGTTCGGCAGGTCGACGAGCGGCGGCAGCACCGTCGAGAACAGCGGCACGCATGCGAGCACCAGCAGCGCGGCGAAACCTGCGGCGGTCCGGCGCACCGGCGCGTCAGCCCTTGTCGCGGTCGGGCTTGTCCCTGTCCCTGGGGCCCATGAAGGCGGTGATGACCCCGTGCAGCGTGCGCAGTTCCTGCTCGGTCGGGTTGGCGCGCTGAAAAAAGTTGCGCAGGTTGCGCACCATGCTCGGCCGCTTGTCGGGGTGGCGGATAAACCCGCTGTTTTCGAGCTCTTCCTCGAAATGGTCGAAAAAGCGCTGCAGCTCAGCCTTGTTCGCCGGCCGGCTGCCGCCGATGTGCAGTGTCTCGGGCGTGGTGCCGTCAGCCGCGGAAAACCATTCGTAGCCGACGACGAGCACCGCCTGCGCCAGGTTCAGCGACGAGAATGCCGGATTGAGCGGCACCGTCAGCACCGTGTCGGCGAGCGCGATGTCGTCGTTGACGAGCCCGGTGCGCTCCGGCCCGAAGAGGATTCCGCAGCTCTCGCCGGCCGCGATCCGCGCGCGCATCTCACCGGCCGCCTGGTGCGCGGTGACGATGCGGTTGACCATGTACCGGTCGCGCGCGGTCGAGGCGTAGACATGCGCGAGGTCGCCGATCGCCGCCCGTACGTTCGGATAGAGCCGCGCCTTGTCGAGCACCGCATCGGCACCGCTCGCGGCCGCGACCGCCCTGTCGTTGGGCCACCCGTCGCGCGGCGCGACAAGCCGCAGATCGTCGAGCCCGCAATTCGCCATCGCCCGCGCCGCAGTCCCGATGTTCTCGCCGAGCTGCGGGTTGACGAGAATGACCGCCGGCCCGCCCGTCATCCCCTCGCGGCTATGGTCGGTGCCAGCCATCAGCGCACAACACCTCTCCGCCCCGTGGGGGGAGAGGGAGGGGCCCATCGCCTCGGCGATGGGAGGGTGAGGTGGGCGCGCTGAGACGCTGAACATTCCCACCTCACCCCAACCCTCTCCCCCCAATGGGCGGAGAGGGAGCTTCTTTTGGGGCGGCTTGGGTCAGTCCCTACTCCACCAGCTCCGGCTCTTGCGGCTCGGCTTCGGGCTTTGCCGGGGTCGGGGGCGGTTCG
>DASXFE010000068.1:0-19849 GCA_036489765.1 Allostellaceae bacterium
CGAACCCGTTGGTGAGCCGCACGCGCGCGACCTTGCGCAGCGCCGAGTTCGGCTTTTTCGGGGTGATCGTATAGACGCGCGTGCACACCCCCCGCTTCTGCGGGCACTCCTCCATCGCCGGCACCTTGTTCCGCGCCTTTACCGGCAGGCGCGGATGACGGATGAGCTGGTTGATCGTCGGCATGCTCGCGACCTCAATCCCGTATCAAAGCACAATCGTCCGCCCGGCGTATTCAAAACGCCGCACGAGACGTCCTACGAAACCCATAAGCCCGCCCCTCGCAGGGCGCCGGACCACAATGCCCAAAACCGGGGCTGCGTTTAGGTGGTCTGCTACCGCCAGCCCGAAAGAGTGCCCGGATATAATCGAGGGGCTCCGGCGGGTCAACCGCAAAGGCGCGCAAACCAGCACTGCGGCGGGGTTTTCGGGCCTGTCGCCTCGGCCACCTTCTCAGACGGCGTCCGCGCCGTAGTAAAGGGTGACGCTGTGCCGGGCCTCCGCGAAAAACAACCAGCGCTCGACGACGAGCCCAAGCCCGGCGCTGATCACGGCGATAAACGCCGCGACGACGCCGGCATTCCCGGCCCAGACGAGCGCGATCAGCGTCAGGACAACCGGCGCCGCAAATGCCGCCAGCCGCGCGATCAGCCGCAGCCGCGTCGCGTGCTTGCGGGCGATGCTGAACCCCATCTCCTTCAGGAGGTAATTGTCTTCCGTATGCGGGCGCTCCAGGATCCGCACGGCGCCGCGGCGCCCGAGGGCGGTGGCGCTGGCGATCGTCGACGGCGCCGCGCTCGTGTCGATAAAGCCCCAGTATTCCTCCTTGAACCACCACGCCACGACAATCGCGATTGCGGTCAGGATCGCCGTCACGGTGGGCCACGGAACCCAGAACCGCTCGACAAGATCGAGGAGCAGGAACCCGCTCATCAGCCCGAGCGCCAGGTAGTTCGGCACGACCCAGAAATTGTGCCACTGGCGGATCGGCTTCAGCGAGGCGTAGATCATCCCGGTGCAGTAGATCGTCGCGACCGACCCCGCCGCGGCGACGATCCCGCACAGCCCCGCGAACCCCCAGATCTTGCCGAAAATCAGCCACGAGAACGCAAAGATGGCCGCCGGCACAAAGCTCAGCACGGCCAGCACCCCCTCGCGCGACAGCCACGACGAGCGCCACTGCGAAAACGCCCGCCACGCCCTCTCGGGATGGCCGAGATGCACCGTCGACGACACAAGCCCGCTCACCGCCAGCACCCCGGCGATCACCATCGCCGTCACCCCGAACCACGGGTTCGCCGGCAAGAGCCCGAGCGGCACCCCGAGCCCGACGAGCATCATCAGCGCGAAGCCCGCACCGGAGGAGGTCGTGAAAAAGACGATCGAGAGGGCGGGGTTCATGAGTTTACCCCTCGCCTCGGCGATAGGACGGTGAAGGTGGCGCGCAGCGCCGTTCGCTCCCAGCCACCTCGCTCCGCTCGGCCCTCACCCGTCTCGCTACGCTCGCCACCCTCCCCCGCAATGAGGGCGAGAGGAAATTTGTTGAGCCGCTCACCGCGACAGCACCTTGTCGATCCAGCGCAGGAGCCGGTTGCCGCCCTCCGCCTCTTGGGGAAGCGCGACCGGCGCCAGGGGCGCCATGCGGTCGCGGCGGGGCGGCAGGTATTTATTGACCGGACGATAGCCCAGCTCCGGCATCAGGTCCTTGCCACCGCGCCGGGCGACCATCTCCGAGACGGCGGAATTGGGGTCGCCGAGGTCGCCGAAGTGCCGCGCTTTGGTCGGGCACACCATGACGCAGGCGGGCAGCCGTTCTTCCTCGGCGAGGGTCTCGTTGTAGATGCGGTCGATGCACAGGGTGCACTTCTTCATCACCCCGACATCCTCGTCGAACTCGCGGGCGCCGTAGGGACAGGCCCACGAGCACAATTTGCACCCGATACAGATGTCCTGGTTGACGAGGACGATCCCGTCCTCGGCGCGCTTGTACGACGCGCCGGTCGGACACACCGTGACGCAGGCGGGCTCGTCGCAATGGAGACACGAGCGCGGGAAATGCACCGTGCGCGCGCCGTCGCCATCGCCCTCCTCGAACGAGTGGATGCGGTTGAACCACACGCCCGAGGGCTCGCCGCCATAGGGCTCGAAATCGGTCAGCGGCGCCATGTGTCCGCCGCTGTTCCATTCCTTGCAGGCGCTGGCGCAGGCATGGCAGCCGACGCAGATGTCGAGGTCGATGACGAGGCCGAGCTTTTTCTGCCCCGGGACGGGCGCCGGAAGGTCGGTCATCGCCGCGCTCCATAGCGCAGGACCTCGGGCAGCCGCTCGCTTCGCGGCGGATGACGCATCGTCGCGAAGGTGGGCGCGGTCGTGCCCGCCTCCGCCGCCGCGACCTTCTCGACCCGGACGCGCAGGTCGTACCACGCCGCCTGCCCCGTCACCGGGTCGCCATTGGCGAGGTCGCCGCCCGGCAGCAGATCGGTGATCAGGTGGTTGAGGAGAAACCCTTTCGTGAATTCGGGCGCGTCCTCACTGAGGTTCCACGCCCCGCTGCGCTTGCCGATCCCGTTCCAGGTCCACACCGTGTTCGGGTTGACCCCGTCCATCAGCTTGATCTGGCCGCGGATCGAGCCGGCATGGCTCGATATCGAGACCCAATCGTCATCGGCGAGCCCCAGCGCCCGTCCGGTCGAGCGCGCCATGAACAGGCGGTTGCTGCCGAGGATCTGCCGGAGCCATGCGTTCTGCGAGTGCCACGAATGGTACATCTGCATCGGCCGCTGGGTGATTGCGTGGAGCGGGAATTGCGACTGGTCGACCCGCGCCCATTCGAACGGCTCGTACCAGATCGGCAGCGGGTCGAAATAGGTCTCGATGCGTTTCGACGCCTCGGGCGGGGGCACCACGTCACCGTGGCCTTGCGCCGCCAGCCGGAACCGCTGCAGCGGCTCCAGGTAAAGCTGCAGGATGATCGGATCCGAGTTGCCGATGAACCCCATCTTCTGCGCGGTTTCGAGATAGTCCTTGTTGGCGTGCTTGAAATAGAGCTGCTCGGGCGGCAGCTCATATTTCCAGAAGCAGCCGTTCGCGACATAGCGGTCGAGCTGGTTCGGGTTCGGCGCGCCGCGACCGGCGTCGGTTTCGGTCTCGCCGCGCCAGCCGGCAAGCGGCCCGACGCCCGGCGCCCGCTCGTGGAGGGCGATGTAGTCCTTGTACCCGGCCGGGAAGCGCGGCCCGCCCTCGGCGTTGAGAAACGCCGGCAGCCCAAGCTGCACCCCGAGCTCGATGAGCACGTCCTGGAACGGCCGCACGTCGCGGTCTGGCACGAGGATCGGCTGGCGAATCGAATCCCCCGGACCGTCGACCCCGCCGATCGGGCGGTCGAGCAGCGAGATGCAGTCCCAGCGTTCGAGATAGGTCGTGTCGGGCAGGATCAGGTCGGCATATCCGACCATCTCCGAGTAGTAGGCATCGGAATAGATGATGCGGGGGATCTTGTACTCGCCGGTCGCCGGGTCCTTGTCGGTGAGCATACGGATCGTCTCCGTCGTGTTCATCGACGAGTTCCAGGCCATGTTGGCCATGTACATGAAGAGGGTGTCGATCGGGTACGGGTCGTGCGCCCAGCAGTTGCGGATCAGCATCTGCATCAGGCCGTGGTTGGCGAGCGGCGCGTCCCACGAGAATGCCTTGTCGATCCGCGCCGGTCCGCCGGCCTCGTCGAGGATCAGATCCTCCGGCCCCATCGGATAGCCGAGCGGCGGGCCGCCGGCCGGCTTGCCGGGGGAAATCTGGCTCGGCCGCCCGGCCGGCTTTGGCCCCGGCGGGCACGGCTTCGGATGCGGCGACTTGTATCGCCAGCCGCCCGGTACATCGATCGTACCGATGAGGATCTGCAGGAGGTGCAGTGCGCGGCAGGTGTGGAACCCGTTCGAGTGCGCCGAGATCCCGCGCATCGCGTGGATCGAGACGGGCCGCCCGCGCATCGTCTCGTGCCGCCGCCCAGCCCAGTCGGTCCAGGGCTGCGCGATCTCGATCTCCTGCGAGAACGCGACGTCGGCGATCTCAGCCGCGAGCCGGCGGATCGTCTCGGCCGTAATCCCGCAGGTCGCCGCGACCGTGTCCGGATCGTATGCCGGGTCGAGGTAGCGCTCGGCGATGAGCTGGAACACCGGCACCGCGCGGCGCCCGTCGGGCAGCGTCGTCTCGCCGACCACCTTGGCCTGGACCCCGGCCCCCATCGCGTCCGCCACGCCGCCCGCCCCCGACAGCACCAGCGGATGTCCGTCGGCGTTCCGCGCGAAGAGCCCGTCGCGCGCCTCGCCGGGCGCCTGGATCACCAGCCATGCGGCGTTCGTGTAGCGGACGAGATACTCGAGATCGATCTTGTCGGCCCTCAACAGCTCATGGATCAGCGACAGCACGAAAAGCCCGTCGGTCCCCGGCCGGATCCCGACCCATTCGTCGGCGATCGCCGAATAACCGGTACGCACCGGGTTTACCGTGACGAACTTCGCCCCTCGCGCCCGCATCGCCGACAGGGCCGTCTTGATCGGGTTCGAATCGTGGTCCTCGGCCACCCCGAACATCAGGAACAGCTTGGTGCGTTCCCAATCCGGCTCGCCGAATTCCCAGAAGCTGCCGCCGAGCGTGTACATCCCGGCCGCCGCCATGTTGACCGAGCAGAACCCGCCATGTGCGGCGAAATTGGGAGTGCCGAACTGCGTCGCCCAGAACCCGGTCAGCGACTGGCTCTGGTCGCGCCCGGTGAAGAAGGCGAGCTTTTTCGGGTCGGTCTCGCGGATCGGCTTGAGCCAGCCGATCGCGGTCGCCATCGCCTCGTCCCATTCGATCTCGCGGAACTCGCCCGACCCGCGCTCGCCGACCCGCATCAGCGGCTTTTTCAGCTTGGCGGGCGAGGCCTGCTGCATGATCCCGGCGGCGCCCTTGCCGCAGATGACGCCCTTGTTGACCGGGTGCCTGGGGTTGCCCTCGATGTAGCGGACGCCGCCGTCCTTCAGGTGGACTTTGATGCCGCAGCGGCAGGCGCACATGTAGCAGGTGGTGTATTTGACCTCGTCGGAGACGCGCGGCGACGGATCGATCGTCTCTCGCGGCGACCAGTAGTCCCGCCAGCGTTCACGCCACATCATTTTTCTGGAAAAACCTCTCGCCTCTCAAGGCTGTAACATGGAGCCGGGACGAAAGCCGGGTCAACGCCTCTTTCCGTCGGGCGCGCGCGGGGCCGGTTTTTCTGCGCGCCTTCGCGCGAAGGTGGCGCAGGCTTAAGCAATCATTCACCAGAAAAGGTCATCTATAGCGGGCACCTAGAACCCCTCTTTGCGGGAAACGCACCTTTGCCCTCGGGACTCCTCGACATCTTCCGACCGATCGGGTCGGTGTCGCCCTATGACGGGGTTTACGACCCGCGGCTCGTCCTCGTTTCCGTCTGCATCATGATCCTCGCGGCCTTCGGGGCCCTGTCGATCTCCTCGCGAATGGCCGCATCGGCGAATTCGCGGGTTCGCTGGGGTTGGGCCGCGGCCGGCGCCTTCAGCATGGGCGGCGGCATCTGGTCGATGCATTTCATCGGCATGCTGGCGCTGAGCCTGCCCTGCGGGATCACCTACAACCCGATCGGAACGCTGCTGTCGATGATCCCCGGGATCCTCGCGAGCGGCGTGGCGCTGGCCATCATCAGCCAAACCGAGGAACCCGGCCCGCGCCGGCTCTTTGCCGGGGGCGTGCTGATGGGCGCGGGCATCGGCGCGATGCACTATTCCGGCATGTCGGCCGTCGAGGCCGACGCGCTCGTCCGCTATCAGCCGACGCTCGTCCTCGTGTCGGTCGTCGTCGCCGTCGCCCTCGCCTGGACCTCGCTCAAGGTGCGCTATCAGCTCCATCGCTACGGATTGTCGGAGACGCTCGCCACTGCGATCGCGGCGACGATCATGGGTATCGCGGTCTCGGGCATGCACTACACCGCGATGCAGGCTTCGGAGTTCTTCCCGGTCCCGAACCAGCCGGACGCGGTCGCGGCCCAGCCCGCGCTGATGCTGGCCGTCCCGATCGCCCTGATCTCGATCCTGATCGCCGGGATCACGCTCGTCGCCTCTTTCGCCGGCCGTCAGGCCGAACTGGCCGCCGGCCTTAAGGCCGAAGTCGCGCGCCGCCGTGCCCTCGAGCAGGAGGCCGAAGGCGGCCGCGCCCGGCTTCAGGCGATCTTCGACGCGGTCGCCGACGCGATCATCACGATTGACCGCGACGGCCACATCCGGCAATGGAGCTCGGGCGCGCAGCGCATCTTCGGCTATGCGCCGGAAGACGTCGTCGGCCGGAACGTGACGATCCTGATGCCCGAGCCGCACCACTCGCGCCACCACACCTATCTCCACGCGTTTTTGACGACCCGCGTGCCCAAGATCATCGGCACCGGCCGGGAAGCTACCGCGATCCGCAAGGACGGCTCGGAATTCCCGATCGAGCTCAATGTCAGCGAGGTCCTCAACGACGGCGAGGTGTTCTTCACCGGCATCCTGCGCGACATCACCGAGCGCAAAGAGGCCGAGGCCGAGCTGGTCCGCGCCCGCGAGCATGCCGAGGCGGCCGAGCGCGACGCCGAGATCGGCCGCGCCCAGCTCCAGGCGATCTTCGACGCGGCGTTCGACGGTATCGTCGCGATCGATCGCGAGGGCCGCATCCTGCGCTGGAGCTCCGGCGCCGAGCGCATCTTCAACTACGCCGCCGATGAGGTGTACGGCACCGATCTCAGCCTCGTCATGCCGCCGTCGCACCGCTCCCATGGTCCCGGCAGCGTCGCCGACCGCTTCGGCGAGATCGGGATCACCCATGAGCTGTCGGCGACGCGCAAGGACGGCACAGAGTTTTCCGCCGAACTGATCGTGACCGAGGCGCGCGACGGCGACGACGTGTTCTTTACCGCGATCTTCCGCGACATCACCGAGCGCAAGCGCGGCGAGGCGGAGCTGGTGCGGGCCCGCGAGGAGGCCGAGGCCGCCAACGTGGCGAAGTCGCAGTTCCTCGCGACGATGAGCCATGAGATCCGCACGCCGATGAACGGCGTCCTCGGCATGGCCAACCTGCTGCAGTCGACCGCGCTCGACCAGCGCCAGCGCCGGCTTCTCGACAACGTCACGCGGTCGGGCGAGGCGCTGCTCGCGCTCATCAACGACATCCTCGATTTTGCGAAGATCGAGGCCGGCAAGTTCGAATTGTCCGAGGTCCCGTTCGACGCGCGCAAGACGATCGCCGAGCTGACCGAGCTGTTGGCCGAGCGTTCGACCAAGAAGGGCATCGAGTTCATCTATTTCGTCGACGAGGCGATCCCACCGCAGCTCGTCGGCGACCCGGCCCGGCTGCGTCAGGTGCTGGTCAACCTCGTCGGCAACTCGATCAAGTTCACCGACCGCGGCGAGATCCTCGTCGAGCTGACGCTCGCCCGCCGCACCGCCGAGGGGCTCATCCTCAACATCGCCGTCGAGGATACCGGGATCGGCATCCCGCCCGACCAGAAGGGCCGCATCTTCGAATCGTTCCATCAGGTCGACGGCTCGATGACCCGCGCGCGCGGCGGATCGGGCCTCGGCCTTGCGATCACCCGGCAGCTCGTCGAGTTGATGGGCGGCAAGCTCTCGGTCGAGAGTGAATTCGGCCGCGGCTCGCGGTTCTCCTTCACGGTCGCCTTCAAATACCCGCCGGGGATCGCCGAGCCGACGCCGTTCGCGCGCCGCATGCCGCGTCCGCTCGCCGCGCTACTCGCCGACGCCAACGCGGTCAGCGCCCACATCATCTCGCAATACCTCGCCGAGTGGCGCGTCGACACGGCGATCGCTTCGACCCTCGACGAGACCGATGCCGTCCTGCGCCAGGCCGAGGGGGCGGGTCGGCCGGTCAACGTCGTCATCCTCGACGCCCACGGGCTCGGGCCCGAGGCGCTCGATCTGGCGAAAGCCGTCCGCGCCCGCGCCCCCGAAACCGAGGTGATCCTTCTGGTCGGGCTCGATCGCTACATGGTCGATCGCGGGCTCGAAACGGTCGGTGCGCTGTCGATCCTGCCCAAACCGGTGCATCCGACCGAGCTGTTCGACGCGCTGACCGCCGCGGCGACCGACCCGGCGGCGCGCGTCCTGGCACCGCGGCTCCGCGATCGCCATGCGCCGTCGAGCGAGCGCCCTGATTTCGCCGCCCGGATCCTCGTGGCCGAGGACAACGCGGTCAATCAGGAGGTTGCGACCGGCATCCTCGAATCGATGGGCTGCCGCGTCGTCACCGCGCCGCACGGCCGCGCCGCCGTCAAACTGTTCGCACAGGAGAAGTTCGATCTGATCCTGATGGATTGCGAGATGCCCGTCATGGACGGGATCGAGGCGACCCGCCGCATCCGCCAGATGGAGGCGATGATGCAGTCGCTGCCCGATGGCGGCGAGCCAGGCCGGCGCGCCCCGATCGTCGCCTTGACCGCGCACGCGCTGAGCGAGGTGCGCGACCGTTGCCTCGAGGCGGGGATGGACGATTTCCTCGCGAAGCCGTTCGAAGAGCGCCAGATGGCGGCGACCCTGATGCGCTGGCTGGTGCCGCGCGGTATGGTTCCGCCGCGCGTCGCCGAGGTTGCCACCGGTGCGCCGGGGCCCGACGAGCGGCTGATCGACACCGTGATCGACCCCACCGTCATCAACGGGCTGCGCGCGCTCGACCGCAACGGCAGCGCAAACGGCAGGGCCTCGCGCCTCGCCCGCGCCGTGTCCCGCTTTGTCGAGATCGCCCCGCCGCTCGTTTCGACGATCCGCCGGAATTGCGAAGACGACGACCCCGAAGCCCTGTGGAAGGCGGCGCACAGCCTCAAATCGAGCGCCGGCGCGCTCGGCGCCAAAGAGCTGTCGCGGCATTGCGCGGAAATCGAGACGGTGGCTCGCAACACCGGGGTCGAAGGGACGCGGGCGCTCGTCGCCTCGCTCGAGCATGATCTGACGCGGGCGATCAACGGCCTGCAATCGACGTTGGGAGAGGCCCATGCTGCCGAGTGAGGCCACCCCGACGATCCTCGTCGTCGACGACGATCCGATCTTCCGCTCGCTGACCCGCGACGCCTTGGAAGGCGCCGGGCTTGCGGTGATCGAGGCCGCGGACGGAGTCGAGGCCTGTCAGGTCTGCGCCGACACGCCGCCGTCGTTGCTGATCGCCGACATGATGATGCCCAACATGGACGGATTCGCGCTGTGCCGCGAGTTGCGCAGCCGGCGGGCGACGGAAAACACCCCGATCCTCGTGGCGACGGGCCTCGACGACCACGAGGCGGTCGACACCGCCTACGAGGCGGGCGCCACCGATTTCATCGTCAAGCCGGTCGAATGGGAAACCCTGCCCCAGCGCATCCGCTATATGCTCCGCCGCGCCTCCCACTTTGCCAGCCTGCGCGGCCAAGCCGGCGAGCGGATGATGGTGGACGACGATTCGGTCGCGGCCCTCGCCCCGGTCGCCGAGCCCGCCGCGATCGCCCCGGCGCGCCAACGGCTGACCATCCTCGTCGTCGAGGACGACCCCGTCGTCCGCTCGCTGACCCGCGACACGCTCGAGGACGAAGGCTACGACGTCGTCGAGGCCGAAGACGGGATCGGGGCCTGCGAGATCTGCGAGAAATCGACGCCCAGCCTCATCATCGCCGACGTCCTGATGCCGCGCATGGACGGGTTCGAGCTCTGCCGCACGCTGCGGCAGCGACCGGAGACCCAACACGTGCCGATCCTCGTGGCTACCGGGCTCGAGGACCATCAATCGATCGCCACCGCCTACGAGGCCGGCGCCACCGACTTCGTCTCAAAGCCGATCAACTGGCTCGTCCTCGGCTACCGCATCCGCTACATGCTGCGCGCCGCCAACGCGTTCACCGACCTGCTCGTCGAAAAGGAGCGGGCCGAGGCCGCGGACCGTGCCAAATCGGCCTTTCTCGCCAATATGAGCCACGAGCTCAAAACCCCGCTCAATGCGATCATCGGGTTTTCCGGGATCATGCGCGACGAGATGTTCGGGCCGATCGGCGAGCAATACGCCGACTACGCCAAGTTCATCAGCGACAGCGGCGCCCACCTGTTGACGATCATCAACGACATCCTCGAGCTCGCCAAATCCGAGGTGCAGGGTCTCAAGCTGACCGAAGATGACGCCGATGTCGCGCAGATCGTCTCGTTCAGCACCGGCATCGTCACCGAGATGGCGCTCAAGGCCGATATCGCCTGCTCGACGATGGTCGAGCCCGGCCTGCCGTGCTTTCACGGTGACGGGAAAAAGCTGCAGCAGGTCCTGATCAATCTTCTCTCGAACGCCATCAAGTTCACGCCGGCCGGCGGCAGGGTCGATCTGACCGCCGGACGCGATGCCTCGCGCGGGCTCGTCTTCCGTGTCGCCGACACCGGGATCGGCATTGCCCCTGACAAGATGGCGGTCGCGATGATGCCCTTCGGCCAGATCGATTCGACGCTGTCGCGCAAATACGACGGCGCCGGGCTGGGCCTGCCGCTGACCAAGCGGCTCGTCGATTTGCATGGCGGCACGCTTCAAATCGACAGCGCCGTGGGCCGGGGCACCACGGTCACGGTGCGTTTCCCGCCCGGGCGATTCGGCGTTTCAACCACCGCCCGCGCCGCCCAGACGCGGCCCGTCATTGCCGAATAGGCGCACAGTCCCTTGCTGTTACCCCGGCTGCGCTAATCAAGACTAACGGCCTTTTTCACTGCCAGGATACTTGTAAGGGTGTCAGTGGGCCGGCCGTTTTCTGCGCTCGCCTTAGCGATTGGGCGACCAGTTACCGCGGATTTGCTGATGCACGAGCTCAGCATCACGCGCAACATCGTTGCAATCGTTGGCGAAGCCGCGGCTGGGCGGCGAGGGAGCCGGGTGACGCTCGATATTGGCCGGCTGTCGGGAATAATGGATGACGCAATCCGTTTCTGTTTCCCGATCGTGGCCGAGGGCACCGCGCTTTCCGGTGCCGCCCTCGACATAAATTTAATCGATGGGCGCGCAAGATGCAGCGACTGCGCTGCGGAGTTTTTCACCGATACGTTGTTCACCCCATGTCCCTGCGGCTCGCGTCGGACGATCCGGCTCGCGGGCGAGGAGTTGTTGGTCAAGACCATGGAACTCGAGGAGACAGGCTGATGTGCGCCACCTGCGGCTGCTCGGACCACGACGAGCACGAACATCACCACGAGCATGGGCATCACCACGAGCATGGGCATCACCATGAGCATGGGCATCACCACCCCGATGATCACGAGCATGCCCACGCCGACGACACCCGCCATAGCCACGCGCATGGCGACGCCCATCACCGCCACCAGGTGGTCAGCTTGGAACAGCGCGTCCTCGCCAAGAACGACGCGCTCGCCCAGCGCAACCGCGACTGGTTCGCCGCGCGCGACATCCTCGCGATCAACCTGTTGAGCGCGCCCGGCGCCGGCAAGACGACACTCCTCGAGCGCACGATCCGGGATCTCGCCGGCGAGATCCCGATCTCGGTGCTGGAGGGCGATCAGGCCACCGCGCTCGACCGCGACCGCATCCGTGCCGCCGGTGCCCCGGCGCTGCAGATCAACACCGGCACCGGCTGCCACCTTGAAGCTGACATGGTCGCCCGCGGCCTCGCCGAATTGCAGCCGGCGGCCCGCTCGCTGCTGCTGATCGAGAATGTCGGCAACCTCGTCTGCCCTGCCCTGTTCGATCTCGGCGAGCGCGCCAAGGTGACGCTCCTTTCGGTCACCGAGGGCGACGACAAGCCGCTCAAATACCCGCACATGTTTGCCGCGTCGCGGCTGATGATCCTCAACAAGATCGACCTGTTGGCGCATGTCGATTTCAACGTCGACCGCGCCGTCGCCCATGCCCGCCAGGTCAACCCCGACATCCAGGTGATGTGGCTCTCGGCCCGCTCGGGGAAAGGGCTGGCCGGCTGGTACGACTGGCTCCGCCGCGAGCTCGCCGCGCCCGCACAGGCGGCTTAAGAAAGCAAAGGAGCGCGGGCGTCCCGCCCCTAATTTACAGTGTGAAGGCGGGCGAGACGCCGGCTCAGGTGGGGCAGGAACGGGATCACGAAACGCAGCATGTTTTCGAGGACGGTGAGTTGCGGGAACCCGCGCGCGATCTGGAACGTGCGGACAAGCCCCGCCCGCGTCACCCGGTCGGGCCGCCGTCGGCGCCCTCTTCACGGCGCCCCGCCCGTTCACCGGGCTCGGCGACCAGTCCTTCCTGGTTCTCATCCTCCGCGACGCGACGATCGCCGAACTCGCCGCGATCGCTCCTCACCTGCCGCTGACCATCACCCCATTCGGCTGAAATTGCTTTCCGTTTCCGTTCCTTCCCCGTCTTCCCGGCGTAAGCGGGACGCAGGAGAAATTCCTATTCCAACCCCTCGATCGAAATCTCGATCCGGTATTCTCGCGTCTCACCCGGCTCCAGCACCGCTTCCCCGCCGCTGAACCCGCCCTCGCGTTTGTCGCTGGTGCACGGCTCGATGCTCAGCACACAGACGCCCGGCGCCAGATCGTGCCAGAGCTGCAGGTAGGGCAGCGTCTCCGCGCTCCACGCGAAACACACCGCGAGGTTTCCCGGCGTCGTCACGATGCAGCCTCCGTCGCTCGGCCGACAGGTGCTTTCCGACGCCATCGCCGCGTCGGGCGCTTTGAGCGGGCCGAGCAACGTCTCGCCGCCGGTCTCGACGACCGTGCCGTCGGCGAGCGCCGGATAACCCAGGTTAAAGTGGTAGAGGCTCGCTTGCGGCCAGGGCCGGGGTCCGAGGTTTTCGACCGTGTCGAGGATCGTGAGGCTCGTGCCGCCGATCGGCGCCTCGATCCGGCGTTTGAGGCGCAGCGCCTCGCCGCCATGCCGAGCCTGCGTGACCTCGCCTTCGCAGAACAGCATGCCGCGCTGCCAATCCTCGCCATACCCGGTGACCCGCGCCGGCGAAAATGGCAGGCGGCCGTGCAGCGGCTGGCCGTGCGCCGGCTGCCGGATATGGTCGAGCCCGCCGGTCACGAGAAACCCGGAGAAGAGGCGGCCAAAGCCGCGGCCGCCGTCGCCCTCGGCGTCGTGCAGTGCGGGGCTGCGAAACCCGGCCGGGCTTTGCCACGCGACCGGCATCCCCTTCCACCACAGCGGCCCGATATCGAGTGTCCGGTCCGCCAGCACCCACAAATCGAGCCCGCCGCCCGTAGAAAACGCGAGCGCCCTGACCCCGCGCTCCGCCCCGTCGTCAAGCGCGATCCGCCGCACGCTCGCCCATTGCCGGAGGTCGCCGACGCGCGGCCGCAAGTCCTGCGCCTTCACTTGATCGCCCCCTGGGTCAGCCCGCGCACGATAAAGCGCTGTGCGATCAGCAGCAGCACCAGCGCCGGCAGGATCGACAAGGCCGCGCTCGCGGCCATCTCGGTGTAGCGGATCTCGTAATCCTGGGCGAATTTGGCGATCGCCACCGGCACCGTCGCGGTCGCCTTGACGGTCAGGTTGAGCGCCACGGCGAATTCGTTCCAGGAGAAGACGAAGCTCAGCACCGCCGCCGCCGCGAGCCCCGGCGCGACCAGCGGCAACACGATCCGGCGGAGCAGCACCGGCGTCGACGCCCCGTCGAGCCGCGCCGCCTCCTCCAGCTCCAACGGCACGTCGCGCACGAACACCCCCATCAGCCAGATCGACATCGGCAGGTTCAACACCGCATGGGCGAGCACGAGGCTCAACAGCGTGTTCCCAAGCCCGACGCTCCGCGCCAGCGTGTACCACGCGCCGGCGAGGGCAATCGGCGGGATCATGTGAAAGACCAGGGCCCACCCCAAAAACCCATGCACGACCCAGCGCGGCCAGCGCATCCGATAAAGCGACCACGCCGCCAAGGTCGCGACGACGAGGCACAGCGCCGTGCTCGCCACCCCGACGACGAGCGAATTCCGGTAGTTTTCAAGGAAATCCGAGGTCGACGAGAACAATACTTCGGCGAAATTGCCCAGTACCGGCGAAAACCACACCTGCCCCATCATCAGCGAGATCTGCGTGCGGAACCCGGCCGCGACGATCCAGATCACGGGGACGCAGACAATCGCGGCCGCAAGGATGAGCAGGATGTGGGAAAGCCCGGTCCGCCTCATGGGATCAGCGCCGAGCATCCTGGGGAGCGCCGGAGGCGCGTCTCGAAAAACGCACCATGCCGATGCGGCACCCGTTCATACCGTCGTCACCACACGCCGGCGGTTCGCCAGCGCCACGACCAGCAATCCGCACACGAGAAAGATCACCGCGACCGACATCGCCGCGCCGTATCCGGCCCGGTCCTCGATGAAGAAGCGGCGAAAGATCGTAAAGCTCAGCACCTCGGTCGACGTGCCCGGGCCGCCGCCGGTCAGCAGGTAGACCTCGTCGAACACCTTGAACGCGACCATCAGCCGGAACGCCAGCGTCACCGTCAGCGTCGGCCACATCAGCGGCAGGGTCACATAGCGCAACTCCTGCCGGAACGAGGCGCCGTCGATCCGCGCGGCTTCGTAGACATCCTGCGGCAGGCTTTCAAGCCCGGCGAGACAGAGAAGGAAGCAGAACGGCGTCCAGTGCCAAATATCGACGACGATCACCGACAACAGCGCCGTCTCCGGCGAACCGAGCCAATCCTGCGGCATGACCCCGGCGAGCCCAACGATCTGGTTTATCAGCCCGAAATCGTAGTTGTACATGAGCTTCCAGATCGCCCCGATGACGATGCCCGGGACGAGGATCGGCAGGATGAAGATGGTGCGATAGGCGATGCGCCCGCGTCCGACCCGCCCGCACAGCACGGCGAGAAAGAACCCCAGCACCATCTCCGCCCCGACCGCCGCGACGGCGAAGACGACCGTGTTGACGAGCCCGGCTCGGAAGAGCGGGTCGGCCGGCAGCGCCGCGTAATTTGCGACGCCGACAAGGCTCCGTACCGCGTGCCCCTGCGCCCAGGTTACGTGCAGGAAACTGGTCGCGAACAGGTTGGCGAGCGGCAATACGCTAAGCGCCAGCATCGCCAAAAGCGCCGGCGACAACGTCACCCAGCGCCACACCCTGTCGTCACCCAATCGAGCGCTCATTCGCGCGGCTCAACGGCCTCCCCGTCGATGGAATTGATCGCGGTCATTTCAGGGGCAGCGACCCGGTCTTGTAGCCGTACTTGGCCATGACATCGTGGATCTGCCCGGCCATGCCGTTGAGCGCATCGACCGCGGTGATCTCGCCGGCAACCGCGCGGTTGAGGCCGACGTCGAGGATCGCGATCACCTCGGCCGATTGCGGGAACTGGAAGATGTTGACCGCGTGCGGCAGCGACTCGACCATCGCCGGCATCCAGCGAAACCGCCGCTCCTGCGAGATCGGGTCCTTGTAGACCGCGGCGCTGATCGGGATGCCGCCGTTCTTCGCATTGGCGAGTTGGGCGTCCTTGGTCTGGTACCATTTGAGGAAATCGACCGCGGCATGCTTGCGGTCGTCGGGCACGTTGTGGGCGACGCCGGCAAGCCAGTGGCCGAGCCCCGGCCCCGGCGGCAACCCAGGCGCATGCGGCGTCGGCGCAAACTCGACCTTGTCGACGACGGCGGATTTATTGGGGTCGTCCATCTGCGACCAGGCCGACACGACCATCATCACATGCGCCGCCTTGCCGGTGACCATGTTCTGGATCACCTCGGCCTGGTCGAGCGAGGCCGTCTTCGGATGCCCCGCCTCTTTCGCGAGCCGGAGGTAATAGTCGAGCGCGATGTGCCCGGCATCGTCGTTGAGCCGGATCGTGTAATCGCCCGACTTGCGGTCCTTGAACACGTCACCGCCAAACCCGAACAGATACGGGTAGAAATCGTAGGATACCGAGCTCGTCCCTCGCGCCCCGCGCTGGACGATGCCGTAGATCCCCGGTGGGTGGTTCAGCTTCTTCGCATTGTCCTCGAGCGCGGCGAAGGTGTCGGCCGGCTTCAACCCCGCTCCCTTGTAGAGGTCGCCCCGGTAGTAGAGCAGCGGGATGAGCGGCGCGATCGGTACCGACATCAGCTTGCCGCTCGGTGCCATCACCTTCTTCTCGGCGTCGAAATAGACGGAGCCGTCGAGCGTGTAGACATCGGGGTCGAGCTTGAACCCGGCGTCGATCTCATTGATCGGGGTCACGAACCCGCCGAAATACATCTCGGCGAACCACCCCGAATTCATGATCAGCAGGTCGAACTGCCCCTCGTTCGCCCGCACCGAGCTGCGCTGCTTTTCGAGCGACCCGGCGAACGGATTGACGTCAAGATTGACCTTGTTGCCGCTCTCCTTCTGGTAGAGATCGACGGTCTTGCGAAAGCTGTCGAACCAGGGCGACTGGTTGATGACGATCGTGATCGGCGCCGCCCCGGCCGCACGCACCCGCCGCGTCAGTCCACCGAGCGCCAGCCCCGCAGCCCCGGCCCCCGCCAGAACCCGCCGCCGCGTCAGCCGCCTCGACACCATCGCCGCCTCCCCCCTTTTGTCTTGCTGGGAGCGTGGCATTCTCCGCCACTCTCAGCAACCCGCCGCGCCGTCGCAGATCGCCACTTGTCCCCTTCGACGGCATCAATCGCCTCGGCTGCTACGAGGAAGACATCGTCGCGGTGGCCGAGCCCATCGCCACCCTGGAACCGATCGCAGAAGCCGCAACCGCCGAAGCCACGGAATAGCCGGACCGCGGGGGTCCTGCCCGCTCTACAAATGCGGGCGACCCTCGCCGGAGCCCGCGCGGCCAATCATCGGCACAACTCCACATCTCTATGGGAATGCGCGATTTGTCGTGCCAGTTTTACGAGCGTGATCCGAACATTGAACTCGAGATTGATATGACGAAGACATCGGCAGCTATCCGGTACGGCTTTCTTTTTCTTGCCGCGCTCGTCGCGGCCGCCCTCGGCGCTTGCGCACCGGACAAGACCGCAGACCCGACCCAGCAGACTCCGATCCCAGGCTTGCAAGCCGGGCAGATCGTCGGCGGAGGAACCAAGGAGATCACGGAAGGGGTCGAGCCGACCAAGGGGTTCCTGCCGCATCCGGAGCTGCTGCAGCCCGGCGGTCCCGGTCAACCTGCCCTTGTGTATCTGAAGCCGCAAGCCGGCCCGATGCCATACCGCAAGGTCTTGCTGTCGCCGGTATCGATCTGGGCCGGTCCGAATTCGGGACTGCGCGACGTGCCGCCCAAGCAGCAGGCGGAGCTTGCCAATATCTTCTATGCGGACCTCTACGACGCGCTGAAAGGCAAGTGTCAGCTCGTCAAGGACGCGGCGCCCGACACGATTCAGTTGAACATCGCGCTGGTCGACACGGAAGAGCCGAACCCGGTGCTCAACACGGTCGCCAGTTACGCGCCCTATGCCAGCACGGCCTACGCGCTTTCATCCCTCGTGTTCAACAAGGGCGTCGGCTACTTCGCCGGCACCGCGACTGTCGCAGCCTATGCGATCGACCCGACCAACGGCACCCTGTTGTGGGAAGTCGTAGACAAGCGCGGCGGCACGACGGCGCTCGTCGCCGATACCCTCGACAACTGGCGCGACGTCCGCCACGCCTTCGAGGCCTGGTCCGCCCAGGCGCGCACCCGTCTCCAAGAGCTCGGTATCTGCCAAAAGTGATGGTCCGCGGGCGTCCCGCCTGCATTTTTTCTCGAAGAGCGGCGAGAGGCCCGCGGTCCTGATTACTCCTGAGGGTGCAGCACGAACCCCGCGGGCCGCCCGGCGATCTTCGCCGCCTCGCCCGGCGGCAGCGACGCGTCCCAGGCATTGGCATCGAAGCGGTAGCCGTTGACCGCATCCGCCTCGCGCGACACGACATACATCAGCGGCGGCACCATCTCGTCCGGCTCGACGAGGCGCGGGAAGCGGCCGGCCGCCGCCATTTCCTTCGCCTCCTCGGCCATGCCCGGCGTGTTGGCGCCGGCGCCGGGGTTGACGATGTTGATCGTGAGGCCCGTCCCCTCGACATCCTTGGCCCAGACCTCGGTCGCCATCTCCAAGGCCGCCTTCGACGCGCCGTAGGGGTGCGTGCCGGTGCGGTTCATCGTGTCGAGCTTGGTCGTCACGTTGATGATCCGGCCCCAGCCCTTCTCGACCATCGCCGCCGCGACCCGCCGCGACAGCCGGTCGGCGGCGAGGTAGTTGGTGGTGATCACATTGTCGATGATCTCGTCCCCGACCGTATAGAACGGCAGCACCGTACCCCGGCTGAAGCGCGGCGGATCGATATAGGTGAAGGTGAGCCCGGCGTTGTTGACGAGCAGATCGAGCGCCCCGAACCGCGACCGCGTCTCGGCCACCACCCGGTCGCATTCCTCCGCCTGGCGCAGATCGGCGACGAGCGGACGCAGCCGATCGCGCAATTGCAGCGCCGCCGCCTCGGCCTCCATCTCGGCCGCGTCGCTCTCGATATGCCCGACCGCCATGACCGGATACCCAGCCCGCGCCAGCCCGAGGCTCATCGCCTTGCCGAGCCCCCTGAGCCCGCCCGTCACCAACGCAATCTGATCGGCCATCGAGAAATCCTTTCGACCACGAAGACGCGAAAGACACGAGGATTAAGGGCGCGAAGCGCCAAGAATCACAATGAGACTGTGAGGCGGTGAGGAGTTCCGCTCCAGAATCTCACCGCCTCACCGCCTCATTGTGAAAAATTCTGCGCCGACGCGTGTCTTCCCGCCTTTCGTGTCTTGGCGGTGAAAAGCCTTATTACACCTGCGCGAGGCCCATCGAGCTTTGGACGTCGAAGGCGGGCATGATCTCTTCGGCGAAAGTGCGCAAGTGCGCGACCGAGGCGCCGGGCGCGGCGAACAGCACGTTCTCGACTCCACCCGCCTCGAGCCGCTTCAGTTGCCCGATGATCTCCTCGGGCGTGCCGAGGAGCGGCGCGTCGTCGAGCTCGAACGTGTCGTCCTTGATGTTGACGTAGCGCTCGGCACCCGGCCCGCGCGCGAGGTCGCCGATGTTCTTCAGCACCTCGCGCCGCGTCGCGATCGCCTTCGTGCGTTCCTGCTCGTTGTGGACGATCTGCAGCCCGCGCGTCACGCCGACCATCGCCGGGTCATAGGGCCGGCCGATGTACTGGCATTCTTCGCGGAACACCTTGACGCGCTGGATGATCAGGTCGGTCGGGGCGATCTGGTCGAGGAGAAGGTTGTAGCCGTCGCGGGCGGCGCGGCGGATCGATTCCGGGCTGCCGGCGCCCTGCCAGAACGGCGGGTGCGGCTGCTGGATCGGCGCAGGCTCGACGACGACATTGTCGTAGCGCCACCACTTGCCGTCATACGAGAACCGGCCCGGCGCCGCCCACGCCTTCTTGATGACCGTCATCGCCTCTTCGAAGCGCTCGCCCGCCTCGTCCTGCGGCACGCAGAACCCGGAGAACTCGTACGGCCGATACCCCTTGCCGACCCCGAAATCGAGCCGCCCGTTCGACAGGAGATCCAGCGTCGCCGCCTGCTCGGCAATGAGGATCGGGTTGTGCCACGGCAAGACGACGACCGCCGTGCCGAGCCGGATCCGCGAGGTCCGCGCGGCGAGGTAGCTCAACAGGTTGAGCGAAGCCGAAACCTGCCCGAAGCCGGTGAAATGGTGCTCGACAAGGAAGACGCTCGAGAACCCCAGGCGTTCGGCCTCGACGATATAATTGATGAAGTCGTGATACCCCGAGCTGTCGTCAGCCGGCCCACCCCGCGCCCGCGCCCCGCCGAAAAGACCGAATTTCATGGCTGCTGTCCTACTCGCGACACCTCGCTGATTTTACGCCCGTCAGCATGGCGAGGTCGAGGACGGCAGCGCCCCTCTCTCCCCAACCAAGTCATTC